>CAZHCA010000003.1:12124-290637 GCA_964530825.1 uncultured Saprospiraceae bacterium | reverse complement strand
GAGTAAGTCGCTGCCAACTCCACACACACTTACAAAGCCTTGCCTCTTCAAGGGGTAGGGCTTTTGTCGTTTAGGGGCAGAACGAAAAACGACTTCCCGGTATTTTCCGCTTTTTTGCCTATTTTTCATCCTTAAGCGTCAACTATGTGGAAGAACCTTGCCCCGGCTGAAAAAATACTGCTCGCCACTGGCCACGCCTTTTTCTGGGCCCTCATCGGTTGTTGCATACTCTTTTTCCGCGAGCGCTTGCTCGCTTTCGATACAGCTTACTACACCTTCCATATTATCGCCTACGAAGAATTTTTCATCAAGCACAATCGCTACATCAGTTACCTGACGCAGTGGGTGCCACTGGTGGCTATTCAGGCAGGTGGATCCCTGGCCAATGCCCTAAAGGCATTTTCCGCTTCTTTTTACGTTTGGTTCTACCTATTATTTATCTTGATCAGCTATGGGTTTCGCAATGTAGCTGGAGGTACTTTCCTGGTATTTGCACTATGCCTGGGGATGCGTTACAAGTTTTACGCTGCGATCTCTGAGATTACCTTTGCTATCGTTATCGCTTCGGTACTGTTGGCCTGGCTGGCCCACCGAGCACCGCTTTACCGCCTCCGGCCGCTTGACTTTTTGGTCGTCAGTCTTTGTCTGGTTGGCCTGTTCGGTGCTCACGCGGTGCTGATCTATCCCATAATGACTTTTTTGGTATTCGAGCGCCTGTACAATGGGCGCTGGAAGGCACTCCGTGCGTGGGTAATGCCGGCTTTCATATTGGCCGTTCTTGCCCTGAAGTTTTTGTTGGTACAGGGCGATAGCTATGAGTCGGGTAAGATGAGTGTATTGTTTGACCGAGAACTATGGCGGGACTTATGGATCCATCCGGACGATTATTTCATCTTCACGGCATTGGAGGCGTATTTTTTATCCGAATATTTACCTGTAACGGTCCTTTTTCTGGGAACCTTAGGATGGCTTTTTTTCCGAAAAAAAGTAGGAGCCGGCGCTTTTATTCTTCTCGCAGCGATTGGCTGGACCGTTATTAATATACTCACCTATTCCTACCTGCGTGGCCGGGTGTATATTATACTCGATGGCTATCTGGCAGTATTCGGCATGATTTGGGCCACACCTTTCTATTTTTTCCTGCGGGAAAATCGCCGGCCCGGGTGGGCATGGGTAGCGGTAGCCCTCATCGGATTCAGCACTTATCGCATGGTTGAAAAGCTCCATTTTTTCCATCAGCGGCACGAATATATCCGGGCCACGTTAAAGATGTATCCCGACCATCCCAAGCTATTGGTTCCCAACTCACTTTTCGAATGGGAAACGATGTGGTACCCCTACGAGATACCGCACGAATCATTAATGCTTACGGCCCTCGATGATTCGGAAGCGTGCCGTACGATTTACGTAAATACCGATACGCCGGCTGACAGCGAATACCTGCGCTCCAACGGATTCCTACAATTCAACGGCAGTATAGGCGTTAGCGGTGTCAACCGTTCGCCTTTCTTCCAACTTCCCGACGGACCCTATTACACCGTCGATCACGTAGCTTGGAAGTAGAGCGTCAATCGACGAGCTGGTCGCTTTAATCGACCTGCCGGCCCGTTTTGTCAGGTAAGCGTTCTTAAAATTTTCTTAAAAAAGTAGTCGAATAACGGTGTCCTTTGACGGCCCACAACGTCTAAAGTGCAAACTACAGGCTGAATTTCGACAAGGGTATAGCAAGTTTCAATTTCGTTTTATATTCGTAGTAAATAATACGTACCCCTTGTCGAAAGCAGGATGCCACAAGGAAATGAAAGACCTCGAGGTCATTCATAATTACCTCGATACCCAAGCAGCTATTTGCTTTAACCTGCTGTATAACCGCTACGCCAAAAAAGTATTCGCCAAATGCCTTTCCTTAATAAAGGATGAAGCCCTAGCCCGGGACGCCACTCAGGAGATTTTTATCAAGATCTTCCTCAATCTGGCGAAGTTTGGGGAAAAAGCCCAATTTTCTACCTGGGTATACTCTATCACCTATAACTACTGTATCGATTACTTGCGCAAAAGCCAGCGACGGGGCGCTATTTTTTCCGACGAGTTAGAAAAAGCCCCCGATCCGGCAGACGATAATGAAGTCCCTGACGCGGTCCTTCTTGAAATGGAGGTCCGGCAGTTGCGGGAGGTACTCGACGAGATTCCGGTTGGTGATAAGGCCATTTTATTAATGAAATACCAGGATGATCTTTCGATTAAGGATATTTCGGAAATTCTAAATAAGTCGGAGAGTGCCGTTAAAATGAAGATCAAGCGCGCCAAAGCCAAAGCACAAAAAGTACGAGAAGATTTATTCGCCGTAAACGGAGCATAAATTATGGCAAACAACAATTTTAAAGCCATCTGGAAGGAAGATATCGATCGCATCGGCGACGAGCAGGTGGAAGGTATCAATCAGTCCATTTGGGGTAATCTGGGCATTTATCGGCTGGTAGGAGACCTAATGGATATTTATCTATCAAAAACCGTTGATATTTTTCTATTATCTGCCATGACGGGGCCATCATCTCAAGTACCTGATAACGACACAACTGCTGATGATACCGATGTGTAACCTACAATAAACTAACCGAAGAACCACTGAAACCTATAGCTCTATGAAACTCATCCTTCTGCAAATGGGCCAGGGAGATTTTTTAGAACCGCTCATTCAACTCCTCAACCAATTTGCCGGCTTCCTGGATAATTTTTTGGGCGCTTTGGCTATTTTCTTCATTGGCTGGATCCTGGCACGCCTCTTATCGCGAGGATTGCGGAAGTTGCTGGAGAAAATAGGGCTCGATAAGCTAGCCGACCGGCTCAATACCATTGAGCTATTCTCCAAAGCCAATTTTTCTTTCGAGCCCAGTTTGATCTTCTCTAAAATCGTCTATTACCTGATTATGTTCGTTGCCTTCATGGCGGCCACGGATGTTTTGGGTATGCCATCGATCTCCAATATGGTGTACCAGGTATTTGAATACTTGCCTCGTTTGATTTCCGCGCTCTTTGTATTCTTGCTGGGTGTCTTCCTGGCTGATGCCATAAAAAATCTGGTCCAGACAGCTTCAAGATCCCTCAACCTGCCGGCTGGTAAACTGATCGCCAACTTCGTTTTTTACTTTCTTTTCATCAATGTGGCGATGATAACCCTATCTCAGGCAGGTGTGCAGACGGAATTCATTCAGGACAATTTATCCATCATTCTGGGAGGTATTGTCTTTGCTTTTGCCATTGGCTATGGATTGGCTTCCCGCCCCATCGTAGCCAATCTGCTTTCTGCGTACTACAATCGGGAAAAAGTTAAGGTGGGGGATCGCATCCGGGTAGAAGATACCGTAGGCGAGGTTATTGCAATCGACAATACCTCCATTACGATCCAGGCAGAAGGCGGTGCACGCCGGGTTATCGTACCGATTAGCAAATTATCATCGGAGATTTACGAAATCCTTACCGACTAAAAACCCCGTCCCATCGAATATAAAGGAGGCGGGGTGTTGTGCTTCAGGGCAACAACCCGTGAGGGTCTGTGCACCTAAGCTGTATTTATTGTCGAGCATTCAAATAAAATCTATTGTCATGAAGATCCATTACTTACTATCGCTACTGTTTGTTTTTGCCCTGCTCTTACCGGCCGTTGCTCAAGACGAGGAGGAGGAGGAAGAGCAACTTAAAGAAGGTTGGAATTACGGCCTGGGCTTCGGGACCGACTTTTCCCAACTCCTGCAAATCAATCCGCGCCAGGGGGCCGGCCAGAACAGTATTGGCTTTGGCGGTGCAGTAAATGTCTTTGGTAAATACCGGAAAAACCGTTTCGCCTGGGATAATGTAGGGAGCCTGCAATTCTCGGTGCAGCGCTTCGGGTCGGGACCACTGCCTTCTGGCCAGGACATCCCCTTCCAGAAAGCTATTGACGAATTGCGCTTTGCCTCAAAGGCTGGTTATGCCACTTCGCCTGATTCCAAATTTTACTACGCGGCCGACCTAGCTTTTCTCAGCCAGCTTACGCCGACCTATTTTGGAACGGAAGCTTACCCCGGCAATTTCCTCAGTGATGTTTCGGGCGATGGCATGCCCAACTCCAAATTCTTCTCGCCCGCTACTATCAACTTTTCGCTCGGTATCGATTACAAGCCGAATGATAACCTGTCGATCTTTTTCTCGCCACTGGCAAGTAAATTCATCGTTGTAGCAGATGATAATATCGCCGCGCTGGGTATCCACGGTAATCCGGTTGAGCGCGACGCCGACGGTAACGTGACCAGCTTCGAGAATGTCTTCTACGGTTTTGGTGCTTCGGCCAGGATCACCTATGCCAATAAGTTTCTAAACGATAAACTCCTCTTTACGTCGAACTTATTGCTCTTTTCCAACTACCTGGAAAACCCTCAAAACATTGATATCGACTGGACGAATGAATTGGCTTATTCGCTGTTTAAAGGCTTCCAGATCGCCCTTACGGCCAATATTTTTTACGATGATGATGTGCTCGTTCAGGTCACCGACTTTGATGCGCCGGGAGGGGTAGAAGTAAGACCCAATGGCGATCCGCGCCTAAGCAAACGCGTGAGTTTTACCCAGCAGTTGCTGATCAAGTACAACATCAATTTCTAAGTGCTGTTTAATCGATTATCATCCACAGTTCTTGAGAATGGGCTAGGTTAAAGGGCCTGGCCTGTTCCGGGACTGGGATTCCCTGTATCTTAGGTTTCCAAAATACAAGGCTATGTTAGATAAACGGTTGTTCTTGCTCGATGGTCATGCCCTGGTTTACCGGGCGCACTTTGCTTTTATCAATCGCCCGCTTATCAATTCCAAAGGGGTCAATACCTCGGCAGTGACGGGTTTTACCCGCACCCTGTGGGATTTAATGCGTTCGCAAAATCCTACGCATCTTGCGGTCGTCTTCGATCCGGAAGGACCTACATTTCGCAATGATATGTATGCCGAGTATAAAGCCAATCGGGAAGAGCAGCCGGAAGATATCGCCATCGCGATTCCTTACGTAACCAAGATCGTCGATGCCTTTCGCATTCCTATTGTGGTCGTCCCCAACTACGAGGCCGATGATGTGATCGGAACACTCGCCAAACAAGCTGAGGCTAAAGGGTACAAAGTATACATGGTAACACCTGACAAGGACTTCGGTCAGTTGGTAACCGAAAATGTCGTACTGTACAAACCTTCGCGTCAAGGCTCGGGCGTCGAAATTATGGGCGTAAAGGAAATCTGTATGAAGTGGGGCATCGACCGCACCGAGCAGGTCATCGATATGCTGGCTCTTCAGGGTGATTCGATCGACAATATCCCGGGTATTCCCGGCATTGGCCCTAAAACAGCTGCCAAATTGCTGGCCAAATACCACACCTTGGAGGGGCTGCTAGAACATACCCACGAACTAAAAGGCAAACAAAAAGAAAATGTGGAGACCTACCGGGACCAAGGCCTGTTGAGTAAAGAGTTGGCAACCATCAAAGTAGATGTGCCCATACAGTTTGATGCTAAACGCTACGAGATCGAGCCTTTCGACCGCGACCGGCTCAGTAAACTCTTCAAAGAGCTAGAGTTCCGTACGTTGGCCCAGCATATTCTGGGAGAGCACGATGATAAGCACGGGAACGGTGGGCATGGACAGCAAGGACAACTATTCGACAATAATGACAGCAATAGCAGTAATGGCGCTACCCCAGAATACAGTGTAGCCGAAAACGATATCTCTAATACGGAGCACCATTACCAGATGGTGGATACGCCGGAAAAACGGAAAGATTTGATTCAGAAGCTCCGCCGGCAAAAGGCTTTTTGTTTTGACACAGAGACTACTCACGTGGAGCCAGTGCGCGCGCGTATGGTGGGTATGGCTTTTGCCTTCCAGCCCGGCGAGGCTTTTTATGTGCCCGTACCGGCTAAAGATTTCGAGGCAGCAAAGCAGATCGTGCAGGAGTTTTCTGACCTTTTTGCAGATGAGCAGATCGAAAAAGTAGCCCAAAATATTAAGTACGATATGATCGTGCTGCGTCACTATGGGGTAACTGTCAAAGGTGCATTTTTTGATACCATGATCGCGCACTACCTGCTCGAGCCCGAGCTGCGTCACAATATGGATTACCTGGCCGAAACCTATCTGAAATACAAGCCGATTTCGATCGAAGAGCTCATTGGCAAAAAAGGGAAAAAGCAAGGTAATATGGCTGATTTGCCGCCGCAAGAAATTACCGAATACGCCGCCGAAGACGCCGACATCACATTACAATTGGCAGCCTACCTGAGGCCGTGGCTGGAAAAAGAAAATATGGTAGGCTTGTACCAACATCTGGAAGAGCCACTGGTCCGTGTACTGGCCGATATGGAATACGAAGGCGTGAATATCGACGTGCCGTTCCTGGGTGCTTATGCCGATGAGTTGACCGGGAAGATCAATGAGCTGGAAAAAGAGATCCACGAAATGGCCGGCACCGCATTCAATATTGCCTCACCTCGGCAGGTAGGTGAGGTGTTATTTGACAGGATGGAAATCCCTTACAAAGGACGTAAAACCAAGACCGGTCAATACAGTACCAACGAGGAAAAGCTTTCGGATCTGGCCGCTGCGTTCCCGATTGCCGGAAAGATACTGGACCACCGTGGCCTTACCAAACTTAAATCCACCTACGTAGAGGCCCTGCCCAAACTGGTTAATCCGGATACAGGACGCATCCATAGTAATTTCAATCAAGCCCTTACCGCCACTGGGCGTCTGAGTTCCAATAATCCTAACCTACAGAATATACCGGTCCGCACTCCTGAGGGGGCGCGAATCCGTAAAGCTTTTATACCAAGAAACGAAAACTATACCTTACTTGCAGCCGATTACTCCCAGATTGAGCTGCGGTTGATTGCCGAAATTAGCGGCGACGAAGCTATGCTCGAAGCTTTTCAATCAGGGCAGGACATCCACCGCGCCACTGCAGCGCGGGTTTTCGGAGTACCCTTCGAGGGGGTGACCCGAGAACAGCGCTACCGTGCTAAAACCGTTAATTTCGCCATCATCTACGGGGCAGGAGCTACCAACCTCAGTCAACAACTGGAAATCAGCCGTACCGAGGCTCGGGAACTGATTGATCAGTATTTCGACCAGTATGCCGGCTTAAAAAAATACATGGAAGATACAGTTGATTTTGCTCGTAAAAACGGTTACGTGTCAACGATAAAAGGTCGGCGTCGCCAATTGCGTGACATCCATTCTAAGAGTTCTCTCGAACGGGGCAATGCAGAACGAATGGCGATTAATACCCCCATCCAGGGGACGGCCGCTGACCTGATCAAACTGGCCATGATTAACATTTACCGGGAATTGCAGCGCCAGCAATTCCAGACCAAAATGATCCTGCAGGTACACGATGAATTAATCTTTGACGTACCCAAGGAAGAACTCGACAAAGTGAGGCCCATCATTGTGGAGAAAATGCGCGATGCGATTCCGGAGTTGAAAGTCCCAATTGTTGTCGAAGCGGGAGTGGGCGACAATTGGCTGGAAGCACACTAGGAATTATCGGTTCGCTCCAGTAAATAATCATTATCCTTTCCCAGTGGATATCCTGCGGCATCTGTGAGCTGAAAACCTGCCGGGGTTGCACGGGCGTGAAGCGTGTCAGAAAGCGGTCCCGGATCGGGTACGAAACGGTACAATGGGCCGGCTTCTTCTTTTAGGAATTGCCCTTCCGTGACGAGGGTTGAATCTGCGGTACCTAAGTAAACTTTCTTCAGCAGATAGGTTTCCCGCTTGGGAAAAATGGTAAGTGTGGTTTCAATGCCGTCGCAGGTAGCACAGGGCAGCGTACCCGAATAGGTTGTAATTGACCCCATCTCATATTTAGTATCGATGCTCAGGGTGTCAAGGGTTTCGACTTCTTTGTGTTCGCCATCTGGAAAAATTGGAAAGGAACCGATTATGGCCAAGATGCCGATAAGCGCAATGGCTAAAATTGCCCAACGACCGCCTATTTTTGGGTTGTGTGACATTATTGATCATAAGTGTTTGATTCACTTAACTTAACGATCGTTATCGTCCTATGTTTGGAGTAGCATTGTTACTTGCCTTTAGGCAACGAACTTCATCTGCGTAGGCGCCCTGCTGATTCTCGCGCACGGTGAAAAGCACCCGGTCGCCGCGTCGTATAGGTTCTAGAAGCGATGTACGGCTGACGAAATACTCCTCCCGCGTTTCGGGCACGCGGATGTAGCCAAACCCCTTTTCTTTTATAAAAAATTGTACGATTCCGGTAGGCATTTCTAATTTTACAGATATTTCAGATTTTGAAAATATTTCCAGCTTAAGTTGCTGCTATGAAATTCCCTGAACCCATCTCCGTGCAGGAGCTCTCCAAGCGCATTGATGCTGAAATTATCGGTGCCGAAGACCGCCTGGCACACGGTATTAATGAAATCCATCAGGTAGAACCGGGTGATGTCACCTTTGTTGATGCCAAAAAATACTTTGCCAAGTCTTTTAAGTCGCCGGCTACCGTTATTATTCTCAATGAACGTGTGGAAGTGCCAGCGGGTAAGACATTGCTCTTGTGTGATGACCCCTTTCAGGCTTACAACGACATTGTCCTGCACTACCGACCGTTCGAGCCGCTGCGGCAAGCGGTTCATCCTACTGCTGAGGTTGATCCTACCGCGCTTATCGAACCTAACGTTGTGATCGGCCCGCACGTGACAATTGGGAAGCATAGCCATATCCATGCCAATACCACCATTTTGGAGCATACTATTATCGGCGACCACGTGCTTATTCAATCGGGCGCTATTATCGGAACGGATGCTTTTTATTTCAAAAAAACAGACGAGGGGTATCACCGCTGGCGCTCCGGCGGGCGCGTCATCATCGAAGATCGAGTAGAGATCGGGTCGGGTTGTACGATCAATAAAGGCGTTTCTGGCGATACTGTTATTGGGGCGGGAACCAAGCTTGACTGCCAGGTACACATCGGCCACGACGTAGTTGTAGGCAAGCGCTGCCTATTTGCGGCTCAGGTGGGGATCGGCGGAAATACCCGCGTGGGCGACGATGTGGTCATGTACGGTCAGGTTGGTATCGCGCAAAACCTGCGCATAGGGGATAAGGTAGTGATTCTTGCTAAGTCGGGCGTCTCGAAAGATTTGGCGGAGGGTAAGGTCTTTTTTGGCTATCCTGCAGGTGAAGCCCGCACCATGTACCGCGAACTGGCTGCGCTCCGGCACTTACCAGAATTTCTAAAGACTTATTACAAGTAATTTAGCGCTTACTAACGCGGCGCGTAGTGATGATATCGTTGGATGCGCTCAGTAGCTGAACCAGATACATGCCGTTGGGCAGATCTCCAACATAGTATTTCTGGCCGTCGGCTACGTTGACAAAGGTCTTCATCTTTTTTCCCACTAGATTATAGACGATAATCTGAGCTACACCATCTGATTTGCTGAGTTCAATATGACTTGTTGTCGGGTTGGGAAACACTTGAATAAGCTCATCACCGGGATCCATGATTTGCAATTTTGAGATGGGCGGAGCCGCGTATTCTGCAGCCCCTAGTGCGGGAAGTACAGTGAAAAGAAAAACGATAAAAACAGCGTGTATAATTTGCCTCATGCAAGTGATTTTACCTATTCTGCGATTGCTTTTAAAATACACTAAAACCCACTCGGCTGCAAACGCATCCAGGAGGTTTATATAAATTTAACATTTTTTAATATAAATAAAGCTGATTTGTTTTCAGCTTTTCAAGGTTGAAACACTAATATTCCTCCAGCTGTTGAGCAAAGAAGGCGACAAATTCGTCGAGCGTCATGGTGCCTAGATCGCCTTTTCCCTGTTTGCGGATAGCCAACGTCTGATCTTCCGCCTCTTTGTCGCCAATAATCACCATGTAGGGTACGTGCTTGACTTCTGTGTCGCGTATTTTTCGGCCAATTGTTTCATTGCGGTCATCAATATAGCCCCGAATGTCATTAGCGGCCAGGGCTTGCTCGATCTCCTTGGCGTAGGGTAGGACTTTTTCATTGATGGGCAGCAAGGCGATCTGTTCTGGTGTAAGCCATAGGGGAAATTTGCCACCGGTCGATTCGATTAGGATGCTGATGAAACGCTCCATGGACCCAAAGGGCGCGCGGTGGATCATCACAGGTCGGTGGGGTTGATTATCAGGGCCAATGTACTCCAGGTCGAATCGCTCCGGCAGGTTGTAATCTACCTGGATGGTGCCCAACTGCCAGGATCGCTTAAGAGCGTCACGTACCATGAAGTCGAGCTTCGGTCCGTAAAAAGCGGCCTCGCCATACTCCTTGACGGTTTCCAATTTCACCTCTTCTGTCGCCTCGATAATGGCTTGTTCGGCAGCATTCCAGTTTTCATCGCTACCGATGTATTTATCCGGGTTATTGGGATCGCGCAGCGAAATCTGGGCCGTGAACTCTTTGAAGCCCATCTTATTCAAAACGACGGTGGTCAGGTCAAGTACATTGAGAAACTCATCTTTCAACTGATCCTGTGTGCAAAAAATATGGGCATCGTCCTGTGTAAAGCCACGCACGCGCGACAGGCCATGCAACTCACCGCTTTGCTCGTAGCGGTACACTGTGCCAAACTCGGCGATACGCATCGGCAAGTCGCGGTAAGAGTGTGGCCGATGCGCATAAATTTCGCAGTGGTGAGGGCAGTTCATGGGCTTGAGTAGGAATTCCTCCCCTTCGCGCGGGGTATGGATAGGTTGAAAACTATCCTCTCCGTATTTCTCGTAGTGGCCGGATGTCACGTACAAATCTTTTTTGCCGATGTGCGGCGTAGTGACGAGTTTGTAGCCGCGTTTTTCCTGTTCGTCGCGCAGAAAATTCATTAGGCGTTCACGCAGGGCATTCCCTTTGGGCAGCCACATCGGCAGGCCTGCTCCAACCCGTTCGGAAAACATGAATAGCTCCAATTCGGCGCCAAGTTTGCGGTGATCGCGCTTTTTGGCTTCCTCAAGCAACTCCAGGTATTCGCTTAGCTCCTTCTTCTTTGGGAAGGTGATACCGTAGATGCGGGTCATCATCTTATTGTGCTCGTCGCCCCGCCAATAAGCCCCGGCAATATTGGTCAGCTTCACGGCCTTGATCCAGCCGGTATGGGGGATGTGTGGTCCCTTGCAGAGGTCGACAAAATTGCCTTGCTCGTAGAAGGTGATCTCCCCATCTTGCAAATCCTCGATGAGCTCAAGCTTATAATCGTCCCCCTTTTTGCCGAAAAAATGCAGTGCTTCTTGCTTGGATACTTCCCGGCGCTGATATTCGTTTTTCTCTTTGGCCAGTTCCAGCATCTTTTGCTCAATCTTGGGTAGGTCCGCAGCTGTCAGCTGCCGGTCGCCGGTATCGACATCGTAGTAGAATCCCTCGCTAATGGGGGGGCCGATGCCAAATTTTATTCCCGGATACAGGGCTTCCAAAGCTTCGGCCATCAGGTGCGCGCTCGAGTGCCAGAAGGCCTGTTTACCGCCCGCGTCTTTCCAGGTAAGTAGCTCAATGCTTGCATCTTGGTGAATGGGACGGATCGCATCCCACACCTGACCGTTGACTTTAGCAGCCAATACGTTGCGTGCTAGTCCTTCACTAATCGAACGGGCAATGTCTAATCCGGTAACCCCTGCTTCGTACTCCCGTACGTTGCCGTCGGGAAAGGTAATTTTAATCATCATTACGGAGGATTCGCTTTTTTGCGTGGTCGCAAAATTACGATACCTGCCGGTTAAATGCCGGGAAATCGAAGCCAAATTTGGACGGGTTTTGGAAAATCAAGACGTGGCGAGTTGGTCCACCGCCTGCTCCAGTCGCCTGGTAACTTCCTTAGCCACTTCGCCCAGCGCGGGGTTTTTAACAGCCTGCATGGAAGCAATCGGGTTGATGGCCGCTACCTCTATTTCGCGATCGCTTTTTTCCTGCACAATGACATTGCAGGGCAGCATGGTACCAATTTTATCTTCTGCTTGTAGAGCTTGATGAGCGTATCCAGGGTTACAAGCGCCCAAGATGTGGTACTTGCGGAAATCCACGTCCAGTTTTTTCTTAAACGTTTCGTCAATCCGGATTTCGGTGATGATGCCAAAACCCTGTGCGGAAAGTGCAGACTTTACCCTTTCCACCGCCTCTTCAAAAGGAAGATGCAGGCGCGTGTTGAAATAGTATTCCATAAAAAGCGCGTTGAGTTAAAAATCGCCTTTCGGCAAAAGCGTAAGCACGTGCAGGAGCAAAACACTTCTCACCCACCGCACGTGTTGAATTACATATTACGGCGGTACTGTCCACCTACTTCGTAAAGGGCATGGGTAATCTGCCCTAAGGAGCAGTATTTTGTGGCCTTCATTAATTCTTCAAACAGGTTGCCGTTTTGCAGGGCGGTCTGTTGCAGCTGTTGTAGGCGTTGGTTGCTATACTCCTGTTGGGTGCTGTGCAGGTTGCGTAGGGTTTGGATCTGCGCTTCTTTTTCATCCTGCGTAGCCCGGATTACTTCGCCGGGAATGACTGTCGGCGAGCCCTCTTTATTTAAATAGGAGTTAACCCCAATGATTTTGAGGTCGCCGTTGTGTTTGAGGGTTTCGTAGTAGAGGCTTTCCTCCTGGATCTTTCCCCGCTGGTACATAGTTTCCATGGCTCCCAGTACCCCCCCGCGTTCGGTAATCCGTTCGAATTCCACTAGGACGGCCTCTTCTACCAAATCGGTTAACTCCTCGATGATAAAAGCTCCTTGATTGGGGTTTTCATTCTTGGCCGTACCCAGCTCGTGGTTGATGATCATTTGGATAGCTACCGCCCTGCGTACGCTTTCCTCGGTAGGGGTAGTGATGGCTTCATCGTAAGCATTGGTATGCAGAGAATTACAATTGTCATAAATCGCATACAACGCCTGGAGAGTAGTACGAATATCGTTAAAAGCAATCTCCTGAGCGTGGAGAGAACGGCCTGAAGTCTGGATGTGGTATTTTAGTTTTTGCGAACGCTCATTAGCCCCGTACTTATACTTCATGGCCTTCGCCCAGATGCGGCGGGCTACACGTCCAATTACGGCATATTCTGGATCCATGCCGTTGGAGAAAAAGAATGACAGGTTGGGGGCAAAGGCATTGATATCCATTCCACGGGCCAGGTAGTACTCCACGAAGGTGAACCCGTTGGCCAGGGTGAAGGCGAGTTGAGTAATGGGATTGGCACCCGCTTCGGCGATGTGGTAACCCGAAATGGAGACCGAGTAAAAGTTCTTCACTTTGTGATCAATGAAATACTGCTGCACGTCGCCCATTAGCTTGAGGGAGAACTCGGTAGAAAAGATGCAGGTATTCTGGGCTTGGTCTTCCTTGAGGATATCGGCTTGCACTGTTCCGCGTACCGCACTCAGGGCTTTAGCCTTTAGGTCGTTGTACACACTTTCTTCGAGTACCTGATCGCCCGTAATGCCTAATAAAAGCAAGCCGAGCCCTTGATTCGTAGGCGGCAGCTCGCCCCGGTAAGTCGGTCGTGGCAGCCCGCGATCGTCGTAGATTGCTTTTAGCCGGGCATCGACTTGATCCTCCAGGCCGTGTTCGCGAATGTAGCGCTCACACTGCTGATCGATGGCAGTATTCATGAAGAAGGCGGTAATAGTTGCGGCTGGACCGTTGATGGTCATCGATACGGAGGTCTTTGGGTCACACAAATCGAAGCCGGAGTAGAGCCGTTTGGCATCATCGAGGCAGCACACACTCACGCCCGAATTGCCAATTTTTCCGTAGATGTCGGGCCGGTAGTCGGGGTCCTCGCCGTAAAGAGTCACCGAATCGAAGGCAGTAGACAACCGGGCGGCCGGCATGTCCTGCGAAAGGTAATGGAAGCGGCGGTTGGTTCGCTCGGGCCCACCCTCGCCGGCAAACATGCGCGTCGGATCCTCACCGGCACGCTTGAATGGGAAAACGCCAGCCGTATAAGGAAAGCTGCCGGGCACATTCTCCTGTAGCCGCCAGCGCAAGATTTCGCCCCAGTCCTGAAAGCGGGGCAACGCTACTTTAGGAATATGCTGGTGCGAAAGGGTTGTCGTATGTGTTGGCACGCGAATCTCCCGGTTGCGTACCTTATAGACAAATTCTTCGGCCGCGTAGGCAGCTTTGAGTTCTTCCCACTCATCGAGCAGCCGCTTGCACTGACCGTCGAGTTCCAGTTCAAGCTGTTCCTGGGCTTGCCGCAATTGCGCTAGTGCCGACTCCGGGTTGCCATTTTCGGCTTGCTGCTCCAGCCAATCCCTGCTGCGTTGCAGCGCAAAGAGCTGGCGGGCAACGGCCTCCTGTTTCGCTACCCATTCGTCGTAGCGGCGGTTGTTTTCGGCAATTTCCGCCAAGTAGCGCACCCGGCGCGGCGGGATGATGTAAATCTTTTCACTCATACCGTTGCCCAATTCGTAAGTCGAGGACAAGCCGGCTCCCGTTTTTTCAACGATTTTATCCATCAACTTTCGGTAAAGGGTGTTGGTGCCCGGGTCGTTGAATTGAGAGGCAATAGTACCGTATACCGGCATATCGGCCACCGCTTGCTCGAATAGCAGATGATTGCGTTGGTACTGCTTGCGCACATCGCGCAGAGCGTCCTGGGCGCCTCGTTTATCAAACTTATTCAGGGCGATGAGGTCGGCAAAATCGAGCATATCGATTTTTTCCAGTTGGGTGGCGGCGCCATATTCAGGGGTCATTACATAGAGCGACACATCGGAGTGATCGACAATCTCGGTATCGGATTGTCCAATACCTGAGGTTTCTAGGATGATGAGATCGTAGCCGGCTACTTTCAGTATATCCAGGGCGCCTTTGACGTGTTCCGAAAGGGCCAAATTCGCCTGACGGGTGGCCAGTGAACGCATGTACACACGCTCGTGGTTAACCGAATTCATACGGATACGATCGCCGAGCAGGGCCCCGCCCGTTTTGCGTTTGGAAGGATCGACCGATATGATGCCAATGGTCTTGTCGGGAAAATCCATTAGGAAACGCCGGATGAGCTCGTCGACGAGGCTCGATTTGCCAGCTCCACCCGTCCCGGTAATCCCTAACACTGGCGTACCGATTTGGGCAGCTTGGCTTTCCAGTTGCTGGAACCACTGGGTGTGCTGCTCCGGATAATTTTCGATAGCCGTAATGAGGCGACCGACCAGATGAGCATCTTGCTGCTTAATGGCTGACCAGTCTTTAACGACTTCTTCGCCAAGCGGAAAGTCGCAAGATTTAAGCACATCGTTGATCATGCCCTGTAGTCCCATCATTCGACCGTCGTCGGGAGAATAAATGCGGGTAATACCATAGGCATGAAGATGTTCGATTTCTTCTGGCAGGATCGTACCGCCGCCTCCGGCAAAAAGCTTAATATGAGGTGCACCCCGCTCCTTGAGCAGGTCGTACATGTATTTGAGGTATTCGGTATGGCCCCCTTGATAAGAAGTGATGGCAATACCTTGTACATCTTCCTGGATGGCCGTATTGACGACCTCTTGAACCGAGCGATTGTGCCCCAAATGAATGATTTCAGCGCCGGAAGTTTGCATAATACGCCGCATAATATTGATGGCGGCGTCGTGTCCGTCGAAAAGAGAGGCGGCCGTTACGATCCGCACCTTATGGGTGGGGCGGTATGGCCTGGTTTTTTCCATGTTCATACCCAGGTAGTTTTATTTGGTTACAGCTGGCTTTTCCCAAAAATAAAAAAAGCTATTCAGGGATTAATGCAGGTTGGGCAATTGCGTTTAATTCGCTGAGCATCATAGCGGTGGCACCCCAAACAACTTTACCACCAAAATCGTAATAGGGCACTCGCTGCAACACCATGTGTTCGCTGATGGTAATACTCGTCGTGCCTATCCGGTCAGGGTTGAAAAGATCATCGGCGGGAACTTCCAAAATATCATTCACTTCGCTGACTTCGGGCGTAAAGGAGGGCTTTTCCTCCATAAACCCTACAAAAGGGGTCACCAGGAAATTGCTCACCGGGATATAGAGGGGCGTCATCTGGCCAATAACTTCAACCAATTCTTTGGGAACACCTATTTCTTCCTCCGTTTCGCGCAAGGCCGTATATCTTAACGAGGGATCTGTAACATCTACTTTGCCGCCTGGAAAACTGATCTGTCCGCGGTGCTGATCATTTGAGTTGTGCGAAACGCGCTCGATAAGCACTATCGACCAGTTTTTTCCCTGAGGGTAAAAAAGAGCCATTACAGCCGCTCTGCGTGCGTGGTCAGGTGGGGCGGCAGGGTTGCGCCGCGCAACGTGTGCCATCCGATATTGCGCTTCCGGCCCTGGAAGCGGGCGATGGAGTTCTTTTCGTAGTCTATCGATCAGCATATCGAATAACTAACAGCAAGAGCCGCAAGGTAGTTGCGAAAAAACCGCGCCGGGCGAGATTGGAGGAATTAACCGCTGACCGGCGTATTCGACTTTTGCAGGTAATTCTCCAGTGCCATGGTCATAGACGGGGCTTCAGGTGCCGGCGCCATGATGTTGGGTACCAAGCCGCGTTCCTCAACGGCCTTGCGGGTACTGTTACCGAAAACGGCGATCCGGGTCTCGTTTTGTCGGAAGCCCGGAAAATTTTCGTAAAGCGAGGTGATACCCAATGGGCTGAAGAACACGAGAATATCGTAAGTAACATCACTTAAATCGGACAAATCGCTACTTACGGTGCGATACATGAGCGCGTCTTGCCAGTCTAATCCTTGATCATCGAGAAACTTACAAATTTCCTTGGCACCTAAATTGGAGCAGGGAAGCAGAAATTTCTCGGTTTTATTTTTCTTGAAAGCCGAGGCAAGGTCCTCTACTCGCCGCTTACCGACGAATACTTTTCGCTTGCGGTAAACGATAAATTTCTGAAGGTAGTTGGCAATGGCTTCCGACAAGCAGAAGTATTTCATGTCGGGAGATACTTTGATGCGCATCTCCTCACAGATCCGGAAAAAGTGGTCGACCGAATTTTTACTAGTAAGGATGATGGCGGTGTATTCATCGGGGCGAATACGCTGCTTGCGGAATTCTTTGGTATCGACTGGCTCCACGTGAATGAACGGGCGCCAATCGATCTGAAGGCCGTACTTTTCTTCGAGTTCGTAGTAGGGAGATCTAGCAGGCTTTGGTTGGGAGATAAGGATGCTTCTTACCTGTTTGTAAGCCTCTTCCTTAGCTTTACCGTTTGCTGCCATCAGCAGAATTTTTTTGTCAAAAAAAGGTAGCGCGCAGTCAGAATTGATTTGTAATCAACTTGTAGACCACCATTACTGGGGCTATTTCTACGGTGCAAATATACAACAAAAAGTGAAAACTATACATCAATACGTACCCATTAGCGATCAGGAGACCTCTCAACACGCGGAAGGCGTAGACCCCACCACCCAATATGGCTGAAGCAATGAGAACGGCCTGGATGCCCTCACCAGGCAGATAAGCCATGAGGATATTGATGGGGAAAAGTACAAAGCTCAGTACGATCCAGAATACCATGATGAGAAAATTATAGCGGTGGATTTCCTTTTGTACCGGAAAAACATACCCAATAGCGGCAAGCAGGAAATGCTTGAGTACCACCGCTGCTGAAAAGGACAGAGTGAGCATGGCCCACTGCTGCCAGTTGGGCATGACGGGAGTTCCTTCGAAGTGATGCAAGAGAAAAAAGCAGAAGGCTCCGGCATTGAGAAAGAAGAAAATATAATATGGAATGAAGGGCGCTAGCCCGCGGGCGTCGCGCTCGCGTAAGAGTTGATTCATCATGTTGTCGCCTAAGAAGGCGCTGTACATCTTTCCGGCCCATTGGCGCAGCGCAGTCATCAGGAATGCGAGATAGAGGAAGAAAAAAGAAATCAGAAGGAACTTAAAGCGGTTGAACAGGTCCGTTTCTTGGTCGGTGGCTTGTGGAACTTCAATGCTGACCGGAACCACCGGGTTGGATGCTTGCTCCTTGACGGTCACCAAGTCGAAGGGGTTGTCGCTAAATGTTGCCGGCGCTTCGATTTTATTCAGGCGCGGCGTAAGCTCAAAGGGATTTTGGGCAACCCCTTGCACCCAGCATAGGAGCATTATCCCTGCAATCGTACTGGTAATATTCTGCGGCCAAGTCATATCCTCGGTAACCTTTAATAAATGCAAAAATAAGTATTTGTCAGCGAAAACCGCTACCGAATTGACTTCGCTATCGGCCAGTCTTGGCTTGTTAATGAGTTGTTAAGCATTTGCAGTTCCGGAGTAATTGATGAATTTTATTTGATCATTAACACGGACAGGCCGCTTTACGCCGACTGTTTTAGCCGGACCCATGAAAGATCGAAATATTTGGAGGTTCATTCTTTTGGGCGCTTTTGCCATCATCGGCATCATTGTCAGTCAAATGTACTGGGTGGCCACAACCTGGAATCTCCACCAGGAAGAGTTTGACCAAAAGGTCCATCTGGCGCTCTACAATGTAGCCCGCAGCCTGGCCGATCTGAACGGTACGGCCCTGCCGGCACGCAATGTGATCAAACGCCGTAGCGCCAACTATTATATTGTGAACATCGAGGACCAAATCGATGCCAACCTGCTGGAGTTTTACCTTCAAAAAGAACTGGAATCCCTGGTGCTCAACATCGACTTTGAGTATGCCGTCTTCGATTGCAACACCAACGAGATGGTCTACGGGGGCTACTGTAGTTATGCACCGAATGTACAAAGCGTATCGCCCTCGTCCGATTTGCCCCGTCAAGATGGACTGACTTATTATTTCGGGGTTAAATTTCCTACGCGATCCGGCTTCCTGCTCGATAATATGGAACTCTCGGTTTTTTTCTCCATAGTGCTGTTTATCACGATCCTCTTTTTCAGTTATTCCATGTATATCATCCTGCGGCAGAAGCGCCTGTCGGAAATGCAGAAGGCCTTCATCAATAATATGACGCACGAGTTCAAAACGCCGCTGTCTACTATAAAAATCGCCGCCGATGTGATCCAGGGTGTGCCGGCCATTCAGCAAGATGACCGGCTGCTGCGCTATGCCGACATTATACGGGAGCAGAACGGTCGGCTGGATGAGCAGGTAGAGCGTATTTTGCACATCGCTAAAATGGACAAAGATGACTTTCAGCTAAACTCGGAACGCCTACATTTACAAGAGATTATCAGGCAGGTGGTCGACAGCGAGCGTTTGCGCATTGAAGCAGCGGAGGGTGCGGTAAACCTTAAGCTGCCCGCCCAACCTGTTTATCTTAAAGCCGATCCTTTTCACCTGTCGAATGTCCTGCATACTTTAATCGATAACTCGATCAAATATTGCCGGCGGGCACCCTGCATTCAGCTAGAACTCGCCAGCCAGCGCAATCGCAAAGCTTTGCGCATCGTTGATAATGGTATCGGTATTGCCAAAGAGCAGCAGAGCAAAGTCTTTGATCAGTTCTACCGGGTCCCGACGGGGAATGTACATAATGTGAAAGGGTTTGGACTTGGGCTGTATTACGTAAAGAAAATCGTACAGGCGCACAACTGGCGCATTAGGTTGGATAGCCAGCCCGGAATAGGTACGATCATAGAGCTTGTCTTCCGGGATTAATACCATGAATATGCAGGCGCACTTACTCTATGTCGAGGATGATGAAAGTTTAAGCTTTGTTACAAAGGACAATCTCGAGCTTCAGGGATACCGCATTACCTGGTTTAGCAACGGGGCCGATGCCCTGCAAGCTATTCGTAAAGATGCTTTTGATCTCTGTATCCTGGATGTGATGCTCCCGGAAATTGACGGTTTCACCCTGGCCAAAGAGCTTCGCAAGTACGACCGGGAAATTCCCATCCTGTTCCTTACCGCCAAGTCTTTGAAGGAAGACAAACTTCACGGACTGCGTCTCGGAGCTGATGACTACCTCACCAAACCATTTAGTATAGAAGAATTACTACTTAAGGTAGGGGTGTTTTTGAAGCGCCGGCGTTTGCACGAACCCGCGCCGCCCGACATTTATCAGCTTGGTAAGTACCGGTTTGATTATCCCAACCTGCGGCTTCAATGGGAGGAAGGGTCCCGGCAACTCACTCAACGCGAAGCTGATCTGCTGCGTTTTTTCGCCCACAACAAAAACAAGGTGCTCGAGCGGCCCCAGATCCTGGAAAAAGTTTGGGGTGAAAATGACTACTTTTTGGGCCGCAGCCTCGATGTGTTCATATCTCGTTTACGCAAGTATCTACGGCAAGATTCCCGGCTGCGTATCGAAAACATTCATGGCGTCGGCTTTCGGCTGGTGGAAGATTCTCTTCCCCTTTGATATTCTCCAGGGAAAACCTACTTTTGCTCCGATTTTTTGGTTATAGAATACGTTTATTACCGAAAAGAGCTAATTTTGCAATCTTCTTGAGAATAAGGAATCATAGGGGGCCGTTTTGCCAAAACGATGTCCGCACTTTTGTAACTTATCAATAGCAATAATAATGGCGCTGATTGGAAAGATTAGAAAAAACTCCTGGTTACTCGTGGTATTGATTGCCCTGGGTCTGGGTGGGTTTATTGTAATGGATATGACCTCCGGCCAGCAAAGCATCTTCGCCGGCAATATGTCGACCATGGGCGAGATTGAGGGCAATAAGCTAAATTGGAACGACTTCAATCGTACCGAAAGCATTTTATACAACAATAGCACAACTGACGTTTTCTCTCGCCGAGATGCCCTGTGGAATTATTTCGTCGAAAAAGCCATCATTGAAAAAGAGGCGGAGGCACTGGGCCTTGCCGTGACCAAAGAGGAACTCATCGACCTCCAATTTGGTCCCAATCCCAGCCCCATTATTACACAGCGCTTCACGAACCCCAATACGGGACAGGTCGATCGCAATCAGCTCAATCAAATCCGGACGGCTATTCAAAACAATCAGTTCACCGACCCCACCATGCGGTCTTACTGGAAGGTGCAGGAGAACGAAATCATTAAAGACCGGTTGCAGACCAAACTGATGACGATCGTCCAGAAGGGGATGTACACGCCCACCTGGATGGCGCAAATGAAGTACGAAGAACAGGCGGCCACCATGGATATGGCTTACGTAAAAGTACCTTATGACGAGATTGACAACACCGAAGTCGTCTTATCTGATGCTGATTTCAAAAATTTTATTCAGCAGAACCGGAAGCGATTCGAAAAAGAAGAAGAGACACGTCGCCTCGGCTACGTAGTGTTCGACGTCGAACCTACCGGCGCCGACTCTACCCTGTGGCGTAGCAGCATCGAAGAATTGATCCCCGAGTTTGAATCTACCGATGAAGACACCGCCTTCATTGAACGCAATTACGGCGAACTCAACGGACAATACCTCAAGCGGGATCAGATCAGCCCTTTCATCTCCGATACGGTATTCAACATGGAAATCGGGTCGGTTTACGGCCCTTACATGGAGTCTAATGCTTACCGGGCCGTGAAGGTCATAGACCGCAAAGTGATTCCCGACTCCGTCCGGGCGCGCCATATCCTGCGTCCCGTGCAGACCCAGGAAGATCTCATTGCAGCCCAGCAATTGGTCGATAGCCTGAAAAACCTGCTGGAGGCGGGCACGCATTCCTGGGACACTCTGGCGGCCAATTACGGTACTGACGGTACGCGCTTCAAAGGGGGTGACCTCGGCTTTGCCGGGCCCAACCAGATGGTACAGCCCTTCAATGATTTGATTTTCTTCTACGCCGACCAAGATACGCTCTACACCATCCTGACCCAATTTGGCCTGCACCTGGTGGAAGTAACGGATAAAAAATTCATCAACAACGAAGAGGGGGTACGTCTGGCCCTGTTATCTCAATCCATCATTCCTTCTGACGAAACCCAGAAGGCGGTTTATGACGAAGTGCTGCAATTTGTCCGGGATAATAGAACTCAGGAATCCCTTGAACAAAGTATTTCCGAGCGGCCGGAACTGAGCCTGGAAAAATCGCGCCCACTCAGCATCAACGATTATTCGGTCGGTAACCTGGGCGCCGGGCAATCCTCCCGCGATATGATCCTCTGGGCGTTTAATGAAGCCAAAATCGGAGAAGTTTCCGCACAGATCTACGAATACCAGAACCGGCAGGAATACTACGACGATAAATACGTGGTCGCTACCCTGGATAACATTATTCCCAAAGGCCTGCCCAAGGTCGATGACGTGAAGGAGGATATCGAGCCCCTGGTCATCAACAAGAAAAAAGGCGAAATGCTAAAGGAAAGCATGGCCGGCAAGTCAGTGGAACAGGTGGCCGAAGAGTTTGACCAGTTGCTCGATACTGTGCGCAGCGTTCAATTCAGCAGCTCTTTCGTACCGCAGTTGGGAAACGAGCCTAAAGTGCTCGGCGAAGCTTACCAGCTACAGACTGACCAAATGACCGGACCCATTGTGGGTAATTCCGGCGTTTTCGTGGTTAAATTGCTGCGTAAGTCTTTGCCATCCTCCGCTTCCAACCTACCGGAGCTGCGCCGCAATATGGCTGCTCAGGATCGCTCACAGGTGCGGAACAACCTCATGCAAGCTATGAAGGAAGAGGCCGACATTAAGGATAACCGATCGCGGTTCTACTAAATCGCTTCTGGCCAATCCGCCAGCCAGTTGTAAAATGTAAAACGCCGGGGCAGCAGCTCCCCGGCGTTCTACATTTTAATCCCGGTTTTTTTGCATATTTGCCAGGGCTAAAAAAGATAAAAAACATTTGCCATGTCTGAGATTCAAAATGTAGGCAGGAAAGGATATTGCTTAATGTTCGCAATCATTGGCTTTCTGCTTTTTATCATTCTCGTAGTATACGTCTACAACTATAATTTCAACTTTATAAACGCTACTCAGTAAGCTTTTGTCTCGTTAATAACGCAGCGATTTCCGCATCGCCTCCTCATTTTTTAACAACTCGAAAAAGCCCGAAAGAAAACCCCACATGGCCGACCGGTCTTCTGGTTCAAGATAGGGGTATTGCTCAACGAGTTGTCTAATGGTAGGTTCCATTAATGCAAAGTAATGAAGCTCTTCCTGGAGAATATCTTTCGATACCACGTTCCCTTTGTAATAGCGCTCTGTAACCGCCTCAATCGGAATCGACCGGTGCGGAACCGCATAATCGGCATTGACGATACCGGAGTAATCAAAATCATAGGGCACGAGCACAATCTGTTCTTCTCCCTTAGGTTGCAGGATCTGTACATTGTGACTGTTACTCAGACTCCAGTCCGTGTTGCCGATCATGTATTGAAATAGGGCAAACCGAAAATAATGACGCGGATCAACCGGATTGGGAGTGCGGGGAATAGAATTCGTGATTGACGCATCCAGCCGGTCGGCCATTTCATCTTCATCTTCTACTAGAAATCCATAGAGTGTCTCGGATTGTCGAGGATGGTCAAGATCCACTAATTGAAAGCGAACCAGTTGAACCCGCAGACTGCGCTCAGGGGCTATATGGTTGTAGATCAGATAGGCTAGGTGCTCCCGGAACAAGTACGCCGGATAGTTTTTCCGGGACCGGCAGGTCAAGACCACTTTTACCTTATCGTAGCGCATGTCCATTCCCATGAGGTTGATCATATCTTTGGGAAAATTGAGCTTGACAGGTGGGAGATCACACAGTTCTTTCCGTGTCTTACCACGTGCTTTAATTTTTACTTCCATTTTTACGACGCCCAGATCGTTCAGATGTACTGATAACAAAGCCGGCAGATAGGGTTCTTCGGCTCGCTCCTTGTCTAACCTTTTAAGATCGGTCACCAGTTTCATTTCGAGGACCTCGCCACTTTGCGCTATGAAATATTCTAAAACAGAGGGCACTTTAGCCTCTTCGGCGGGGACTGGTTGACCGAAAAGCGGTAAACCGCTGTACAGCAGGCAAGCCAGCATCCAGATTCGCTTGGTTTTTTGGGGATAAACATTGGACTTCATTCTTTTCCTTAAAGGTTTGTTGCATACAGGGTTTCAATCAATCGACGATTGCGCTCCAGGATGAATTGCCGATTGGGCGCTTGGTTGCTCAGGAGATTTCCGGATTCAATCGTCCAACTTTCTTCGATTATACGAAAAGCGTGGATAGCTGGCTGGTTTTCGAACATGGAATTTATTTTCTCGATATGATCGTTCAGGAGCGCGGTAAGTTCCGAGGAAGCAGGTGAAGGTTCGAAGGTGTTGGCTTTTGAAGGAACGATCAAAACCGCAGGTTGCAGGCGACCCGCTCCAACAACCAGGGCGTGTTCTACCTCTGGGTGGAGTTCAAGCAATTGTTCGATGGGACGCGGATTGACAATACTGCCGTCTTGCAATCTGATGAACTCCGATTCGACCCCAATGGGCACTATCCATCCTTGCCGGTCTTCTTGGCCGATAAGTGAGGTTGGATGCCAATCTGCGGTTGACTCCATTCGGGTTTGTATTTCGATGCGTCCCGTGTTATTCCCCGCGGCGATACGCAGACTCAAACCGGGTAGCAGACGGCTCAGGGCGAGTGGCGACTGGGTCTGCCTGCCGTACTCGCCCATGGCCAAAAAGCCCCGGTATTCGGGAAGAAAAAGCGCCGTACGCACGTCCAGCCCTGTGGCCGAAAACAATCGAACCAGGTAGGGATTAGGCATATCGCCCGCAACCAGCAAAGCTTCGATTTTACCTCCCATCCGCTGGCGCCAATATCGGTAGACCAGGGTGTTGGCCACCGTGAGTTTCAGCCAGTACCAAAGGGAACTGCGCCGGCGCAGGCCGTATTCTTCGCCTAGCTTAACAGCCCAGCGAACCATTCCCTTTTCCGGGTGTATGCCCGACGCACCTTGCTGGCGGATACGCCTATACAATTGCTTTAATTGAGGAGGGGAAAGCAAGGCGAAATGCGGTCGGATTTCCCGCATCTCTTCCAGTATCCGATTGGGGCGACTACTGAAAAAGATACCGACACCCTGGGCGAGGTAAGTGTACTGTAAGATGCGTTCATAAAGTAAGTTGGGGGGCAGCAGACTCACCGCCCGATTATCACAGTGGATAGGTAGCGCTTCTGTTAAAGCCAGAATTTGCCCGATTATTTGGCGGTGTGTCACAGCTAGCAGGCCATCGTCACCTTCCATACTTTCCTTACAGAAGAGCAAAGCGGTATCGTCCGAATGCACGGATGCCCGGCGTGACTGAATGGCTTCTAGGTGTTTTCCGGTAGGGGGCTGGCGCAATTGATCGATATTGGGCTTATCGGGTAAGGGATGCAGGGCATATATTGCCCGCAGGTGAACCAGCTTTGAGCGCAAGCGATCAATTTTTTCATACGTCTCGCGGTTTTGTACGAAGCACCACTTTATCTCCTCCCGGTCCAGGATAGCTTGCAGACGCGCGACCGACCAATCTGCGTGCAGGGGGAGCACTACCAATCCGATTTGCTGCAATGCTAAATCCAAAAAGACCCAATCCGGATGGCCGGAATCTGCCAGCAGGGCTGCAAGCTCGCCTCGCTGTGCACCTAATTCGAGAAGTCCGGCGCTATAGGTATCAACCCGATTGGCAATATCGTGGGTAGCATACTTACGCCAGCGCATACTATCGCGGTAGGCAAGGGCAGTGCGCTGCGGATAATTTATTTCCTGATACGCTGGAATATCAAAAAGGCGACGAATTTGCATGGGTCAGGGAATCCGGTAACGAGTTCTCTAGGTGTAAAGCTAAAAAATAGCGATTTTTTCTAACGGAATGCAAACGCCGGGCAAATTACTGATGACTGCCGAGGAAAGCCAGGGTTTGATCCAGGCTCTGTAAAACATGCACGTTAGGCGGTGTTTTAACCGGTTGTGCAACCACCTGGTATCCGGATAACAGCATTTCGCAGCCGGAAAAATTTTCCGACAGGCGGTCAATGTATTTTTGTACAGGCTCTTGACTGAAGGTCTCGGTGATTAGCGTAAAGATATAATCGGGTGGCTGAATCGCTACGGCATCTTTGAGGTCGGTGAGTGAAATATCCTGACCTAAATAGATGACATTATGCTGGCGGGCACGAAGGAGGTAGTGCATGAAAAGTAGCGTGAGTTCCTGCTTTTCCCCTTCGGGCAGGTACAACATGAAGGTGCGTGAGTCAGGCGTAGGGTTGTAGGGCTCACGATCGATGGCCACAATGATTTTTTGCCGGATCAGAAAGCTCATAAAGTTCTCCTGCACGGGGTTGATCGATCCGGTCAGCCACAATACGCTCAGCTTGTCGAGGAAGGGGTAGATGATTTCGACCATGGTGCGTTCGAAGCCCAATTGTTGAATATTGGTGTCGATAATGCGGTCGAACTTCGATTTGTCCATTTCAATCATCGAAATGGTTAGAGCATCCAGTTGGGTAGCATATTCGAAATTGATTTCGGAAATGGCTGAAACCTTCTCTGCGATATCCTGCTTTGACATCTTCGCGATTTTCGAGATCTTGATGCCGTTTTTGTTAAGGAGGGCAATATTTAGCAGGTACTTCAAGTCTTCATCTTGATAGTATCGGATATTGGTTTTGGTGCGCTTTGGATTGATGATATTGTAGCGCTGCTCCCATATCCGTATCGTATGAGCCTTAATCCCCGACAACTTTTCCAAGTCTTTTATCGAATAGATCGCCACAATAGAAGGACCTTATTTTCAAGGCTTTAGAAAAAAAACAACGGCTTGAAATACCGGTGGTGATAACTACAGCCTAACAGCGGGTTTAAAAAAAGGTTTATGGGATTGTAAGTTATGTGACGGAAGGGGCATCTTGTGTTTTGCGGTCGTGTAGAAAGCCTGGAAAAAACGATTTTTTGGTTAAATTGAGCGGGCTGCTGTAGCTTGATATCAGGGCTTTCTCCCTAACGTGCCGGTGGCTTCCTTCCCAGCACTGGAGCTCTCCGATAGTATGCTGGTTAATCGAAAATGGCTTATTATGAAAAAGATCTTCGTCGTTGCCGCATGGATGGCGCTTGTTTTTTTGCCGGTTTATCTTTTTGCCCAAACGGTGCCCTGTACTTACACCCTCGAGTTGATCGATGATGCCGCCGACGGCTGGAACGGCGCCTCCCTTACCGTAACGATTAACGCCATAGAGACGGCCTATACCCTGAATGACGGGCCCGGTGGCGGCCGGCGTGTTATTGAAATTCCGTTACTCGATGGAGATTCAGTAAGCCTGCGATTTGCTCCGGGGCAATTTGACGATGAAATACGGTATGTCTTGTACGACCAAGTTGGTACGATCCTCTTCGCTGACGGGCCCAGGCCACAAGTGGGTATCGCCTTTGCATTTCGAGTGGGTTGCCCTTCCTGTCCTTTGCCCAGTGTTAATACCATCAATATTTTCGATACCCGGGCTTTCACAGCAAGGGTTAGCTGGACGCCCTCCGACCTCGAAGGGCGTTATGAGTTGGAGTATGGTCCGCGCGGTTTCACGCCTGGTAGCGGACGCACCGTATCCACAATGACCAACCAGGCTCAACTCACCGGGCTAATCGAATATTTTCCCCACGACATTTACCTGCGGGTGTTTTGCGCTAATGGCGATACCAGCCGCCTCGCCGGGCCATTCCCATTCCGTACGCGCTGGGCCAAGGACGTGGGTATCATTGATATTCTCAACCCAGTCACGGGATGCGATTTGACCTCGAGCGAAGCCATCCAGATGCATATTCAGAACTTCGGAGGAGAACCCCAGTCTTTAGTATCTTTTCGCTACAGCGTTAATGGTCTGCCCATTTCGATCGATGATCCGCGAGATGGGTTTTACACCGATGTGCTAGGTAAAGACTCTATCGACTTACTGGAATTCGACCGGCAATTCGATTTTTCTCAACCGGGGGTCTATCAGGTTGCGGGGTGGACTTTATTAGCAGGCGACACGATTCCGACAAACGATACGACATACGCTACCGTGGTGAGTGTACCGACTATTGTCGAGTTTCCGTACCACGAGACTTTCGAAGCCTGGCAAGGGGGATGGACGGTTAGCGATTCGTCGGAAAATGCCAGTTGGAGCTACGGTCGGCCTGCCGGAGATGCTATTTTTGGTGCAGAAAGTGGCACCAAGGCATGGGTGACTAACCTGACCGGTAGCTACAACAACAACGAGCAGTCTTACCTGATTTCGCCTTGTCTCGACTTTTCGGGGTTGGAAAATGACCCTCAGTTGTCGTTCGATCTGTGGGTCGATACGGAGTCTTGCTGCGACCGGCTCTGGGTAGAGACTTCCACCGACGGAGGAGCTACCTGGTCTAAGGTAGGTTCTGCTTTCGACGGTGTAGGTTGGTATAATGATCCCAATGAAAATGTCTGGCGAGGCGATGGTGGCTTCGAGGGCTGGGTAACTGCAGCCAACACTCTGGTCGGAACGGCCGGCGCCGGTGAGGTCCGCATTCGCTTGGTCTTCCAATCCGATTTTTCGGCTAACCGTGAGGGTATCGGATTTGACAATATAGCCATTAAAGTTACCAGCGAGAATGACTTGGCACTCTTGGGCCTGAGCAACGGCACGGAACCTGCTTGCGGCCTACTTGCCGATACCCTCGTGGCACGCATTGGTAATCTGGGAGCCGAATCGGTCGATGCTTACACAATCGCCTTCCAGGTGAACGACGGGCCCGTGACGCAAATCGATACTTCCAATGTAGAACTGGAAGCCGGAGCAACAGTGGATTTTGCCCTCCCCGGGCTGATTTCATTTCCCGAACCCGGCCTGTACAACATCCGTGCGTGGTTGGTCGACCCCGATGGATTCGCTTTGAATGATACGGCCCTATTGCGAGTAGCTACCGGATTACCGTTGCCATTTTACGAAGACTTCGAGACGGGCCTGGTACCCAATGAATGGCAAGTTGATGACAATGCACAAGTGAGTAACAACGATACGTCACTAACCAATCTGTTGTCGGGCAATCTGTTCGCTTTAGATACTATTTTCGAGGCTGTCACGCCCGTGCTTGGCCGGGTAGGAGCGCAGGATTCCCTGTCTTTTTCGTACCGGTTCATCGATTTTATTCTGGGAGAGCAAACCCCCGCAACACTTACCGCCGATGATCTTTTTGAGGTACAGGTGTCTACGGATTGTGGAGCAAACTATGAGACTATATTTTCCCTGGCAGGGGATGAACACCAGCCTACTGCCGAAATGACCGGCGTAAAAGTTAGTCTGGAGGCATATGCCGATATCTTCATCCAAGTGCGGTTCCTGGCTTCCTGGGGAGCCGGCGACTATTTGATCCAACTGGACGATGTGGGAATCATTAATTGCCCCTCGACTTTGGACCTGGACGTATTGGTACGAGACGAACTCTTTCCAGAAATCGAGGACGGACGGGTTGATTTAAATATCGGAGCCGGACGGCCACCGTATGCAATCGAGTGGAGTACCGGTGAAACCGGCTTCTCGCTTGAAAATCTGGCAGCCGGAAACTATACGGTAACGGTTACCGATAAATTTGGCTGTACCGATTCGGAATCTTTCTCAGTGGGATTGGTCAACAGCGTACGGCGGATCGAAATTCTGGAAGCGCTTTCTCTTTTCCCTAACCCGGCTAAGGATCGGCTCACGCTCGAGATGGCCTTTGCAGAAGCAGTCGATGTGCAGGTAGAAGTGCTGAATACCTTAGGGGTACCACTAAATATTCAACGCTTTGATAATGTCCGGGAGCAGCGCATGCAGTTACCCATTACAGGTTTGCCTGCCGGTATGTACTGGGTTAGACTACAGGTCGAAGGCCAGTCGGTTACGCGCCGCTGGATTAAGGTTGTCGAATGAATTCCGGGCTGAAAAGGAAATATGGATATTTTGACATGTATTCAACCATTCCAGTTTCAGATTGTATCCAGGAAGGACTAGATTTTTCCTAATAGTACTTTCGCACTATGAAGATCGGTATTGTTTGTTATCCCACCTATGGTGGTAGTGGCGTTTTAGCTACAGAACTTGGGCTTGGACTGGCCAAGCGCGGTCACGAAATTCACTTCATTACCTACAAACGGCCAGCTCGCCTTACCCATTTTCAGGAGAATCTCTTCTTTCACGAAGTTGATACGGAAGACTACCCGCTCTTTGAGTATACGCCTTATGAGACGGCCCTAGCCAGTAAAATGGTTGACGTGGTCAAGTATAAAAAGCTCGATCTGCTGCACGTTCACTATGCTATTCCACACGCTGCCGTAGCTTATATGGCTAAAAAGATCTTGCTTACAGAAGGCCGCTACTTACCGGTCATTACCACACTGCACGGCACGGACATTACCCTGGTCGGCTCGAACAAAGGTTTTTCCCCGGTCGTAACTTTTTCGATCAATAAATCTGATGGGGTGACTGCGGTGTCGGATAGTTTGCGCGAACAGACGTATGAGTATTTTGACATCAACAAGGAAATCAAAGTTATCCCTAACTTTATTGATTTCGACCGCTTTCGCCGAGTCAATAAGGAGCATTTTAAGCGGGCGATTGCTCCCCAAGGCGAGCGCATACTAACGCATGTATCGAATTTCCGAAAAGTGAAGCGGGTCGAAGATGTGGTGCAGGTATTTTACCGGGTACAAAAAGCGTTACCTTCCAAGCTGTTGCTCATCGGTGACGGGCCGGAGCGGAGAAATGTAGAAGCCCTCTGCCGGGAATTGAACCTGTGCGATCAGATTCGCTTCCTGGGTAAGCAGGATGCAGTAGAAGAGTTGCTGGCGGTATCAGATCTGTTCATTATGACTTCTGAGAAGGAAAGCTTCGGCTTAGCAGCTTTGGAGGCTATGGCATGCGAAGTGCCCGTGATTTCTACCAACACGGGTGGTCTGCCGGAAGTGAACCGGAACGGCGAAACTGGCTTCACCTCTGACGTAGGCGATGTAGATGAAATGGCGCGTAATGCACTGTTTATCTTGACTGACGAGCAAGTGCTTCGCCGCTTTCGCGAAGGTGCCCGCGAGCAGGCACGCCGTTTTGATATCGGCAACATTTTGCCCATGTACGAAGAGTATTACGAAGAAGTCCTTACCACCTCCGTCTACCAATCATAGGATCATTTCAGGAAAATAATCTTTCCCACTGCTGAAGTCGGCTCCGCTCCGAAATTCCCTTCTTGTGCACGGGTAGCACTGAAAACCAGGTAAACCCCTGAGCTAGCCCGGCGACCGTTGTAATCTCGTCCATCCCATATTGCCTGGCCCCCGAGCGCATCTGTTTCAAAAATCAATTTACCGCTAATGTCGGTTATCTTTACCTGTGCATCCCGCGATAACCCCCGTATGGCGATCGGTCCCTGATGGTCGGGACGTACCGGGTTCGGATAGATCTCGATATCGGATTGATGAACCCGTCCCCCGGCTACCGCGTCACCCTTGTAGGAAATTATGCCCTGCTCAGTACCTATAAAGACTTCGCCGCTCTCGGAATTGATGGCAATATCGATAATGCTGTTGTCGAAGAGCGGGGTGTTTTCTTCGGTAAACCGGGCTATGAGTTCTTCCCCTTCCGGCGACAAGACGAAAATGCCATTTTCCGTACCCACCCATTTGCGATTGGCGCCGTCTACTGCGATCGTCCGGACGACTTCAGTTTCCAGCAAAAAGGCGCCGAAGCCATCCTGTTCGACGATGCGCAATGTTCCTTGGCAATCCGTAGTAGTGAAAGGATCATTGCCACATTCGAAAATAATAATACCTGACTCCGTACCTACCCAAACGTCGCCATCGAGGTCGAGGGCGAGGCAATTGGCACGATTGGTAGGCAGGTTGCTATTGGAGGAAGTGATATTGCGGCACCGGTCATCGGTATTGTTGTCAATGTCGCCAGGGTCGAAAACCAGAATACCCGTCGAACTGCCACTATTGACGAACCATAGGTAGTCATTATCATCGACGATAACCTGGTGAAGAAGCGTCTCTCGGCAGTCGGGGCGGAAACTTTTCCAGGTACCGTCGCTGCGAAGTACCGAAAACGGCCGGTCGGCTAGGTGGTTGCTCACCCAGAGGTTATTCTGCGAATCAAAAGAAAGGCCCGAAACCCGTGTACGAGTATTGTCGCCCACAGCGTTATTAAGTGAGGAATTGCTATCGTTGTAAAGAATCATATTCTCCCGGTCAAATTCAATGAGCCCCTCAATAAAAGACCCCGCAAAAATTCGCTCGTCTACTGGGTGCACTGCAATTGTTATAAAGTCCAAGAGATCATCACCTGGGTCGCTGGGGTCTTCGCCTTTCAATTCCTCGCGGTTATTGCGATTAAAAACGGTCCATTGGCCATCGATCAAAGAAGAAAAGCCATGGTCCAGGAAGCGGTAGCCGAAAGTTTGATTAACGCCTCCGTAAGCGAGCCAAAGCTCGTTGTTATAGATGATCATTTCGCGGTTTTCGGCCGAATAGGGGGCATTAAAACTAAGCTCTTCGCAGGGACTTTCATAATCCGGTGCCACCCGGAAGTCACGGGCCCGGTCGGCTAGCCAGATACGTCCCTGGTCATCTTCAACCGCATACTGTGGAATGACAGCGCAGGACTGATCAAGTTGGCCCCGATTACCATCGGCGTCAAAGTTCAAGACCATCCCCTGACTGCAGATTTCGGAGTTGCATCGGTAGCCTGCCAATAAACGGGAAGCTTCCCCGCTCAGATAGGTCATTTCAAATCCGGGTTGAAAATGGACGGTTTGGTAGCCCTCTTCGGTAATGTAGGCCAGGGTGTCATTGACATCGAGATATAGCCGGTTGGCAAAAGTCGTCATATAGTTGGCTTCCACCATGGCCGGAAAGCCCTGCTCCTGACTCAGGAGTTCCCAAAGCCCGAAGTTTTCCGGATTGGGGTTATTGCGATTGATTCGGTAAATACCCTCTTCTGTGGCGGCGTATAAATCCTCCTGAAAGGCAGCTACGGCCCTGACCCGGGTTGGGGTAAAGGTGGTCGAAACGAATTCGGCACGCTGAGTATTGATACGGGAAACCCCGAAACTGGCAGCCAAGTAGATGAGCGAATCATTTTCGATCGTCACCTGGTTGATTGTCTTTTCGCCGGTAATGTTCGTAAAGTTGGGAATCTGGTTCATGGTGACAATTTTGCCATTGGGGTAGATCAAATCAATGGCACTATCGTCGTAGACCACGATGAGGATGTCGCTGCCTGGCTGGAATTTGATCTGGTTTATGCCGGTTCGGCTCAAACCGTCTACTTTGGTCAGGAAGCGGGCAGCCAAGTCGGTTTTATCCAGCTCCAGGACCGATAGATCGGTAGCAAAATATACCCGGTTATCGCTTTGTGTGACTTGCAGTCCCCGTTGGTAGGGCAGATGCGCACGCCAATCGCCCAGGGCGAGGTCCTGGTTTTGCGCAAGCGAGGGCAAAAAGCCAATCACGAAAACCGCCGTCAGCGCAGCGGTGAGGATCATTCTCATCCCAGTTAAGCTTTTGGATTTAACTTACAGGCTAAGGTATTATTGTTTTCCAAGAGGACCATTATTGCTTTCACCCTGTTTTTGTCGCCGGGCTGGCTTCAACGGTAGAGGTTGGTTTTTTCCAGGTATTCCAGCACCGGATCGGGTACCAGGTAGCGGATCGGGAAGCCCTGGCGCAGGGCATCGCGTATAAAACTCGCCGAAAGCTGCATCAGGGGCACATCTTTGATGTAGTAAATATTCGGATGATCGACCCATTCGGCAGCGGGTGTATAGGTAGGACGCTGGTACACGAAAATGCGATACCCGGTCAGTAAATGCTCGAAATTTTTCCACTTGTGCAGCGAAACCAGATTGTCCCCGCCCATGATGAGTGCAAACTGATGGTGGGGGTATTTTTCTGCCAAATACGCCAGGGTGTCTACAGTGTAGGAGGGGCGGGGCAGGCGAAACTCGATATCGCAGGGGCGGAGCAGCGGATTATCGGCGGTGGCTAATTCGACCAGGTGAAGCCGGTCGTAATCCGGGGCTAGGGAAGCCTTTTTTTTAAAGGGGTTTTGGGGTGAAACTACCAGCCAGACTTCCGCTAAATCGGTGCGGGTAGCCAGGTGATTGGCGATGATCAGATGACCGGTATGAACGGGGTTAAAAGAGCCGAAGAATAGACCAATATGTTTACCGGGAACAGGCATGGGGAACGGTGCGTTTTAATCCTGGCTTTTTTCCAGCCAGTCGGGCATCAATTCTTCATCAATCTGAAAATCCTCTTCCGGCGCATCGACCAACCAGCGGCCGTCTTGGCGAATAAGGTGGTACTCGGCGTCGTACGCTTCGTACTGGTCACGCAACAAGCAAAGACAGGTAGCAGAATCGCCCCTAGCGGCGCATTTTATCTGTACAAACGTGGTATTTAAGATAGTGGAGTCCGTCTCTTGTTCAGCAATGATGCTGGCCATATCCGATAATCGAAGATCTTCTTTATCGGTACTCAAGGCTTTAGCCGCCTCGAATTGATTCCGGTCAATGAGGGCCTGATATTCACGCACGACAGATTCTGGGTCGGCCGATGCTTCCGGCATCTGCCGGTCGGAGGAATCGGGCTGGCAGGCAATCAAAAGCAAGCCAGCAGCAACAACCATTGAACGGTGTACGGGCATGGGTATTAACGCTTTAATGGCTTAGCATTACCGGCATGACCAACATGAGAATCTCCTCGCCTTCCGGTTCTTCCGTAGGCAGAAGGATGCCGGCCTTGGTAGACGAGGCCAGTTCGATTTTCACCTCCTCCGACTCCAGCACACTCAACATTTCCACCAAAAATTTAGCATTAAAAGCAATGGTAAGCGGATCGCCTTCAAAACTGCATTCGATTTGTTCGGTCGCCTCATTTGAAAAGTCGATATCCTTAGCTGAAATGGTCATGCTGGTATCCTGGATGTTGAGGATCACCTGGTTGGTCGTCTTATTGGCGTAGATGGAAATGCGCTTCAGTGAATTTTGGAAATCGTTGCGGTGGATCGTTAAAATATTCGGGTTACCTACCGGGATGACGGCGTTGTAATCCGGATAACGGGCTTCAATCAGTCGGCAAACCAGCATGGTGGTACCCGTCTCGAAAAAGGCATTGGTTTTGTTGAATGACACATTGACGGACTCCCCCTGGGGAAGCGCACTTTTCAGCAAGTTCAATGCTTTTTTGGGCACGATAAAGCTGGTGCTGACCGGAGTCGACAGGTTCTTATAAGTATATTTTACCAGCTTATGGGCATCGGTAGCAACCATAATCAACTGACCATTTTCGATCTGAAAATAAACACCTGTCATCGCCGGACGCAGATCGTCATTGCTGGTGGCGAAAATGGTTTTATTAACCGCCTGAATTAGAGTATTAGAGGGGACCTTGACGGTGTCGACCGTTTCGGGTTCGGGGATTTGCGGAAAATCGGCCCCAGCCTCGCCAGCCAGACGGTACTTGCCGTAGCCCGAAGTGATTTCAATGCCGTAATTGTCTTCATTCACCTTGAAGGTGATGGGCTGCTCGGGTAGCGCTTTAAGGGTCTCCAGAAGGATCTTGGCTGGCACGGCCACCTCGCCATCACTTTCCGATTGAACGCCGATCGTCGTCTTGATGGAAGTCTCCAGATCGGTAGCCGAGATGGTAAGTTGGTTGTCTGCTATAGAAAAAAGGAAATCCTCGAGGATCGGCAGCACTGGATTTGCTCCGATCGATCCGGCGGCTAGTTGCAGTTGTTTGAGTAATTCGGAAGAGGTAACGCTGAATTTCATACGCCAGGCGGTTATAATTGGCAGTACACAATGCGTGAAAGCTACAAAAATAGAGGGTATTCCTGGCTTTTTTGCCATTTAAAAATTAACATGCTGTGGATAAGCGATCTGGGTAAGGGCGATTTCCCCTTGATACTTTTCAAATTATCCATTATGCCTAAGCGCCTTCGACCGCCTTTGATTCATCCCATTAAAAGTGTCGTGCTGCCGCGTCCGCAGCAACGCCATCTCGATAATGGGATGCCGGTATATTTAATCAACGCGGAGCGTCAAGAGGCGCTAAAATTGGAATGCGTGTTTTTCGCTGGGCGCCCCTACGAAACGAAGCCTCTGGTGGCGAGAACGCTGGGCGGGTTATTGCGGGAAGGAAGTCATCGTTACAGCGGGGCTGATATTGCCGAAGCGCTGGATTTTTACGGCAGCAGCTTGAGCATACCGTTCAACATGGATACAATCAACATTAACCTGTTAACCCTGCGCAGGCACTTCAGCAGCGTACTACCGGTGTTGGTGGATGTTGTTACGCATCCTACTTTTCCCGAACCGGAATTGGAAGCCTTTAAGCGCAGGAACCGGCAGCGACTCGAAATTGAGTTGAGCAAAAACGATGTGCTGGGCTACCGACTTTTCACCGAGCAGGTCTTTGGAGTACAACATCCCTATGGTTACAACAGTACGCCGGAATTGTACGAAGCAATCACTTCAGAAGACCTGAAGTACTACCACCGGCAAATGATCCACCCGGCTAATGGGTACCTGATAATTAGCGGAAGTTTGGAGGAAGATGTTTTCCGGCTGCTCAATGAGGCGCTCGGTCAGTGGCGGCCCGAGCGGAAAGCGCTGACCGTTTTTACGATGCCGCCGGCGGTAAGCGGTCAGTCACCTCATCTGGTGAATCGCCCGGAAACCTTGCAAACGGCTATCCGGACGGGGGAGCGGCTCTTTTCGCGCGACCACCCCGATTATTTCGACGTTTATGTCCTTCATACCATTTTCGGTGGGTATTTTGGCTCGCGTCTGATGGCCAACATTCGGGAAGAAAAAGGGTATACTTATCACATCTATGCACAGATGGATACTATGAAATATGATGGCTATTTCGAGGTCAGCACCGAAGTGGGGAATCGCTTTGTGGGACAGACACTGGAGGAAATTCGGCGGGAAGCGATCCGGTTACAGCGGGAGGAAGTCAGTGTTGAAGAGTTGGAGATGGTAAAAAACTACCTGATGGGGTATTTTCTAACCCTGGTCGATGGCCCTTTCGCTGTGGCCGAATTAGTGCGTGGGTTAATCAGTGAAGATTTGGCATTCGATTATCTCGACCAATTCGTGAAGGCAGTAAAGCAGATCGATGCTGCACGAATACAGGAGTTGGCCCAGACTTACCTGCAGCCCGACCAATGGTTGTTAACGGTTGTGGGCAATACCCAGGACCTTTAAAAGCGACATGAGGATTGTGCATTTTTTTTGTTTCAGACAATAAAAAACCTAGGTTTTAATTAGAGTTTTCAAGAATCTCCAAAAAGTTGGTAATTTCGTGATCTGATTTTTAGGAGCAAGTAAGATTATCAACCTGTTGGTTGCGCTTGCCGTATACGTCCTGAACTGCGTTTTTCGCCCAGCCATTGCTAAGCGGTGCGGGCATGGGAATTATCCCGTTTTGGAAACGCGGCGCCTTTTCCAGGACGAATTCACTGGCTTTTGCTCCATAGGTGAAAAATTGCAGCACTCTTGACATCCCCCAAGAGGCTGTAGCGTGAGAATTCGGATTCGATTAAAGTACATGAATGAAACTGTTCAGTTTTTTCAAACAAGAATTGGCCATTGATTTGGGTACCGCCAACACCTTGATTATTCAAGATGGGCAGATTGTAGTCGATGAGCCATCGATTGTTGCGATTAACCGCAAAACCGGGGAGACCATTGCCGTGGGTAAAAAGGCTATGCAAATGCACGAGAAGACCCACGAAGAAATTAAGACTATCCGACCGCTCAAAGACGGTGTGATCGCCGACTTTCAGGCGGCCGAAAGTATGATTGAAGGCCTGATCAACATGATAGGCAACCGCCGGCGCATCTTTACGCACATGAAGATGGTAATCTGTATTCCTTCAGGTATCACTGAAGTGGAGAAACGCGCGGTATTCGAATCGGCCGACCATGTCGATTCTAAAGAAACATATCTAATTCATGAGCCTATGGCGGCTGCCCTTGGTATCGGGCTGGACGTGGAGGAACCCAGTGGCAACATGATCATCGATATCGGTGGGGGTACGACCGAGATTGCCATTATTGCCCTGTCGGGTATTGTGAGTGATCAATCCATCCGTACTGCCGGTGATGAATTCACCGCCGATATTGTCAGCTATATGAAGCGGCAGCACAATATTTTGATCGGAGAACGAACGGCCGAGCAGATTAAAATCCAGGTGGGTTCCGCCCTGCCGGAGCTGGATGACGATATCGCACCCGACGATTTTGCGATCAACGGGCGCGACCTTATGACCGGGATTCCCAAGCAGATCACCATCACTTATTCTGAAGTGGCGCATGCGCTGGACAAATCCATATCCAAAATAGAAGACGCCGTACTGAAAGCCCTAGAATCTACGCCGCCGGAATTGGCATCGGATATTTACAAAACCGGACTTTACCTGACCGGTGGCGGTGCCCTTCTGCGCGGACTGGATCGCCGACTGGCACAAAAAACCCGACTGAAGATTCACGTGGCGGAAGATCCGTTGCGGGCCGTGGTGCGCGGTACGGGCATCGCGCTAAAAAATTCCGATCGGTATTCTTTCCTGATTGATCGAAAAAGCGTGTAAGGCAAAATCACCTGCTTATGCAGAGTCTGCTTCGTTTTCTGAGTAGTCTGGGTCCTTTCTTTCTCTTCGTGGTCCTGGAGGTAGTTTGCGTATACCTGATTTTTTCCTACAATGAAGGGCAGCGCCATGCCATCATCAGCACCACTAACCAAGTAACCGGCTGGATCGTAGACCGGCGTAGCAGGATGTTCAACTATGCCAGGCTGCGCGCTATCAATTCCCAGCTTTTAACTGAAAACAGCGAGTTACGCAACGAGCTTAGTTCGGTTTTGGCCCAACGCAATGTGTTGCCTGATTCCGTTGCGATGACGTCCGACTCGACCGAGTTGCACTTCATACCGGCCAGGGTTATTGATAATTCCATTACCCTGCGAAATAATACCTTGACGATTGACAAAGGCGAAGCCCACGGCATCCAGGAAGACTTGGGCGTAATTACCGATCAAGGTATCGTTGGCATCGTACGTAATGTGGGCAAAGAATACGCTACAGTCATGTCCCTTTTACATTCCCAGACGAAAATAATGGGCGAAATTCGTGGACAAGGTTATTACGGTACCTTATCATGGCCTCAAAAAAGCGATATCCGGATCCTGGAGATGGCCGGCATACCTCAACACGTCCCCCTTACGGTTGGAGATACCGTTCAAACAACTGATTTTTCTTACCTTTTCCCTCCCGAATTACCAATCGGCACCATCGAAGATTTTGAGCGGGATTTAGAAAGCAATTTTTTCCGGATCCAGGTTCGCGTGCTCAACGATTTGGGTAACGTTAAATATGTTTACGTGGTTAAACACGATAAATGGGAGCAACTGAAAGCCCACTACAGCGCACAAGGGAATGAATAATGTTTTTTGGGTAAACGTTTTCCGGCTTCTTTTTCTGGTCATATTGCAAGTATTGGTCCTTCGGCAAGCAAGCCTGGAGTGGAGCGCCTTTCCTTTGTTGAATATTTTGATTTATCCGCTCTTTATCATCCTGCTCCCGTTCCGGATGTCGAAGGAGCTCATCATGATCATCGCTTTTTTACTGGGTTTGCTGGTCGATATGTTCTATAATTCTCCCGGCGTACACGCCAGCGCCACTGTGTTCATGGGGTTTTTGCGTCCCGTGGTGCTGGCCCAGCTCCGACCCCGCGGTGGATACAACGTCAATTACAGTCCTACCCTGCGGCGGATGGGCTGGGCATGGTTTGCCCTCTATCTTTTCTCATTGCTCTTTTTTCACCTTTTGATTTACTTTTCCGTCGAAGGGTTCGGGACGCTAGGCTTCGGCCAAATTCTGGCACGCACTGTGGTTTCCCTATTGCTTTCCGGAATTTTTATCCTAATTTTAATGAGGGTGTTTAACCCAATCGATTAATATTTGCAAGACTAACCGTCAAGATTAGTGAGTGATTTAACCGTCCAGAAGCAACTTACCATCCGGTTCATCTTTATCGGGGCCGCACTATTACTGATCGGCCGGGCTGCTCACCTGCAATTGTTCGATAAGAACCTGCGCCAAAGAGCCGACTCGGCTGCTATCGATCAATTCTCCATCTATCCCGCCCGTGGGTTGATTTATGATCGTAACGATAGCCTGCTGGTCTACAATATGCCGATGTACGACCTCTTGGTGACGGTTAACCAGATGGACCCCGGGATGGATACCCTGAAGTTTTGCGCCTTGTTGGGGATCGACCGCAATTTTTTTGAAGCAGCGCTCGACAAGGATTGGTCCAGCGGCCGGTACTCACCTTCCCTGCCCTTTATTTTTATGAGTAAAATTCCGGTAAAACGCTTTGCCCCCATCCAGGAAAGCCTGTATGAGTTTCCGGGTTTTGTTGCGCAACTGCGCAACGCGCGCGATTACCCGAATAAATCCGGATCGCATGTACTCGGTTATATTCGGGAAGTCAATAAAGCAGAGGTTGAAAAGCCGGAATACGCACTTGGGGATTACATCGGAGCCAATGGCATCGAAAAATCGTACGAGCGGCAATTGCGTGGGCAAAAGGGTACGCGTTATGTCCTTAAAGACAACCTCGGTCGGGAAATTGGAGAATATAAGGGGGTAAATCCCAATAAGAAATCCGAATCGGGTAAACATTTGCTCACTACGCTCGATATCAATTTGCAAGCCTACGGGGAGGAGTTGCTCAAAAATAAAATTGGCAGCATCGTTGCCATTGAACCCAAGACCGGTGAAATTTTGGCCTTAGTGAGCTCGCCTACCTATGATCCGACCTTGATGACGATCAGCAACCGTCGCGAATCTTTTCGCTTGCTGCAGGAGGATGAGGATAAACCCTTGTTTAACCGAGCTACCATGGCCCAGTATCCGCCTGGGTCTTTATTCAAGCCCATCGTCGCCCTTATTGCCTTGCAGAAAGGCGTACTACACCCCGACCGTACCATGAACTGCAATGGCGCGTATTACTTCCAGGGTAAGCCGTTGCTTAAGTGTCACGCCCACCCGACCTGCTACAATGTGAATAATGCGATTCAGTATTCGTGCAATAATTACTTTGTTACGGTCTTCCGCAGCATCGTTGACCAGTACGGCTTTCGCAACCCGCAGATTGGGCTCGATACCTTCAACCACTATCTCGATGCTTTTGGTATGGGCCGTCCACTAGGTATCGATATCCCGGGCGAAAAGGCAGGCAACTATCCTACCAGCACCTATTTTGACCGCTGGTATAAAGAAGATAAATGGAACTCTATCTGGATCCGGTCTCTGGGAATCGGTCAGGGCGAGTTTCTGACCACTAACCTCCAGCTCGCCAACATGGCTGCCATCATAGCCAACCGGGGCTACTATTTTCCACCTCACCTGGTACGTGGATTCCGCAACGATCCGGAAACCATTGATCCTTATTACATGGAGCGTAAAATGGTCAATATTGACTCTGTACATTTCGAGCCGGTCATCGACGGGATGTGGCGGGTAGTGACGGCCGGTACTGCGCGCCGGGCTTTCGTGCCCGGATTGGACATCTGCGGAAAAACAGGAACGGCCGAAAATCCGCACGGTGAAGATCACTCTATATTTTTCTGTTTCGCGCCTAAAGACGACCCGCAGATCGCTGTGGCGGTTTACATTGAGAATGCAGGCTTCGGAGGTACCTATGCCGCTCCAGTGGCAAGTCTGATCATCGAAAAATACCTGCGCGATAGCATCAGCCCTAACCGCTTGTATCTGGAGCAGCAGATGATGCAGGCCAACTTTATGAAAGAAAACCCATAATGCATGGGCATCCGGATTGGCCTGATTTTTTGTTGGCTACGGTTATTTGCCACTCCGGCGATGGCCCAGCAGGTGCCCGGCGAATTGCGGATCATCGCCGGCGGAGATATTATGATTCACCAAGCGCAGCTGCGAGCGGCTACTATTGTCGAACAACAACGCTACGAGTTCGGGCCGTCTTTCTATCCGCTCCAAAAGATTCTGCATGGCGCCGACCTGGCCATGGCGAACCTGGAACTGACTCTGCCGGAGGCGCCCCCTTATTCGGGTTATCCCTTTTTTCGGTCTCCGAAAGATCTCGCTATTGCGCTAAAAAAAGCCGGCTTTAATGTTTTATTCACGGCCAATAATCACGCCAACGATCACCGACAAAGCGGATTGGAGAGCACCATCCACATTTTACGTAAATATGGATTTTACCAAACCGGCACCTTTATCGATACGCTCGAAAGAGCAGATCTCTACCCTTTGATCATCTACCGCAACGGCTTCAAAATTGCCTTGCTCAACTATACATTCAGTACCAACGGGATACCCACGGCGCCCCCGAATGTCGTCAATCTGATGGATGAGGAGTGCATCGCCCGGGATTTTGAGGAAGCCCGTGCCTATGGTCCCGATGTGATCATCGTTTGTTTGCACTGGGGAACAGAATATCAAACCCAGCCAAACCTTCATCAAAGGCGGCTTGCCGAAAAACTTGTCCGATGGGGCGCCGATCTTATTCTCGGGGCGCATCCGCACGTGGTCCAGCCCGTAGAACTGGATACTGTCTGGCAGAATGGTACCCCCCACCGGATCGTACCAGTCGCTTATTCGTTGGGCAACCTTATTAGCGGCATGCAGCATCGACCCGCTGATATTGGTTTGTTGCTGGATGTGACTTTCCGAAAAGATGCGCAGGGAGCTACCCGGTTGGTACGCATGAACTACAAGCCGATCTACAATCTCATTCGTAGGAAATCTGCCAACGGAAGGGGGCATCGCATTGTCCCCTGTGCCGATGTAAACGGAGAAGTGGCACATTCTAATCTTACCAGAACAGAATTGGAGCACGTACAACACAGGTGCGGCGAGCTAAACGAGCGACTCCGTCAATCTGGGGTTGCCAAATTTGTACTATCTTCACCTACTGACCGACGTTGAGCAAACGACCAAATCCTTTTACATGATTGTATCCGCTATTGTAGCTGCAGCAGAAAATCGCGTGATTGGAAAGGATAACCAGATCCCCTGGTATTTGTCCAAAGATTTGCAGTTTTTCAAAAAAACAACCCTGAACCACCATATCGTGATGGGGCGAAAAAGCTTCCACGCTATCGGTAAGCCGCTTCCTAAGCGCACGAACATCGTGGTAACGCGCGACGCTTTTTTTACCGCCAGCGGTGTGTTGGTCACCCATAGCATTGAAGAAGGCCTGCAAATCGCACTGGATAACAACGAAGATGAAGCTTTTATCATCGGCGGAGGAGAAATCTATGCTCAGAGTATGGACCTTTGGGACCGTATCTATTACACCCGGGTGCACGCTGAGCCGGAGGGCGACGTTTTTTTCCCGGAACTCGACCACCGGTTATGGGATCTAAAACGCGAGGAGTTTTTCCCTGCCGACGAAAAAAACGATTACGACTTCACTATCCAGATTTTTCAACGGGTAGCCGACAAATCTTAACAACGTGCTTGCGTATTTGTAGTGTTCCTCCTTATTTTTTAATCACTATTTCAAGGCCAGTTGCACCACCAAAAGAAAAGGTCTCAACACCGTGGGGGGGGGGGTGAACGAATTGGAGTCGTAGCTCCAGTTATGGCTTAGTAATCGCTTCTGAGCAGGAAAATGAGGAGAATGAAAGAGGAGTTGTTGCATTTTGTGTGGCGATGCCGCCACTTTGACGTGCGGAATCTACAAACAACTACGGGGGAGCGCATTCAGATTATCGAGTTTGGACGTTACAATCGGGATGCAGGGCCTGATTTCTTACACGCAAAGCTTCGAATCGGAGACACCGTGTGGGCTGGTAACATTGAGATGCACCTATACACTTCTGACTGGGAGCGCCACGGGCATTCCGAAGATCCTGCCTACGATAATGTGATCCTGCACGTGGTACTGAAGGAAGACCGGGTCATATACCGTCCTGGTGGAGAGCGGCTGATCTGCCTGGAGTTACAACAACACCTGCTGCCGGGTTTGCTGGGAAGATATGAGGTATTGGTTCAGACCCAGTCCTGGGTGCCCTGCGGCCCCCAATTGCCTTCGGTGCCGGAACCTTTATGGGGTTTGTGGCTGGAGCGAATGGCTGTCGAGCGATTGGAAACCTACACCGAGCGCCTCCAGGGGTTGCTCCGGGAGAATCTGGGGAATTGGAAAGAAACGTTTTACCAGTGGCTGGCCCGTGGATTGGGTCTCCCGGCCAATGGGCAACCATTTTTTGACCTTGCTTGCCGAACCCCCATGGCCCTCCTGCGGCGCGAGCAATCGAGTCTGCTTTCGGTAGAGGCTTTACTATTCGGGCAGGCCGGATTCCTGATTGGTCCCTTCCGCGAACCTTACCCTGTCAACCTGAAGCAACGGTATGATTTTTTTCGGAAAAAATACCGATTGGAACCAATGCCGGTTGTGGTATGGAAATTCATGCGTATGCGACCGGCGGATTTTCCTACGCTTCGCATTGCACAGTTGGCGGCCGTAATCTACGAGCGGTCTTTCTTATTTAGCCGCTGCATGCAAGGCAAGACCATCCAGGAACTGATGGAAGTTTTCGAAGTACATACCAGCGAGTATTGGAGCAGGCACTACCATTTTGCCAGAGCGGCCAAACGAGTTCGGGAGCGTTCCCTGGGCCAGTCTATTATTCGGCGCTTGTTGATTAATGTTATTATTCCCTTTCAATTTTTTTATGCACAGACCCATCAGCGATCGAACGACCGGGAACAGGCCCTTGAACTATTGGCAAAGCTTCCGGCTGAAAACAACCATCTGATTCGGGGCTGGAAGAAGCTGGATGTCGCCTCCGGTAACGCCCGGCATACCCAGGCTTTACTGCACCTCAAGCGCAACTACTGCGACGCACGGAGGTGCCTTGATTGTCAGATCGGGAGCTACCTCCTAGGGCGTAGAGCGAGCGACCCGAAAGCGTTCGTAACCCCAACCAAGACCCACCGCATAGAAAATAGCAGGCAGGATGTTCTCGATATTGATAACACCCAGACCTAGAAGGCGGATACCTACCGCTATAATTAAAACCCCTCCCGTAGCGCTGATCATGTCCAGTATCGTATGGGTGAAAAAAGTCTTCAATTGACGGGCAGCCAGCGTCAGGCTAATTTGAAAGATCAATAACGGTATAACCGAAAACAGTACTCCAATACCGTAAGTCGCTGCAAAAGCAACCGAGGATACCCCGTCTAGCGTGGATTTAACGAGCAAGAGGTCGCGCTTGCCGCGCAGACCTTCTTCAATCGCGCCAATAATGGTTACGGAGCCGACACAAAACAGCAGAAAGGCCGTTACCAGCCCTTCGGTAAATTTGCTTTCCTCGAATGCGAACCGGGACTTGATACGATCACCCATGCTGGTGAGCCAGTCGTCTATTCCGAGGAGCTCTCCGGTGATGCCGCCGAGGATGAGGCTGAAGATAAATACCAGCAGATAGCCATCCGGAAGACGCAGGGACATTTTTATTCCAATCAGGAGGGTGCCAAGGCCAATAGCTTGAAAAATAATAGCCTGAAGATTTTCCGGAAATAGCTGCTGCAGACCCAAGCCTAAAAGGCTACCAACGATTACAGCCGCAGCGTTGACCAGCGTGCCTATAGGTAGGTGCGCAGTCCTGTACGGGTCGTGTTGACTCATGCCGTATGCTTTGGTGCGATGGGAATTTGTGCGACCAGGTTTGCAGCTTGGAGAAGAGCGTCGGGTTTGCCTACATCTATCCACCGGTCTCCGTCATGCGGGTAACCATAAATAGGCGAATGCTTTGCTGCCGATAAGTACAGATCGATGATGGAGAAAACTTCCCGATCAGGCGGCAGATAGTTGAATATCCGGGAGCTAATCAACTGGATCCCGCTGAAGCTGCGGAATAGCCGGACCGAGACTGGTCGGCTCATTTTCTCTTCGCCGGTGTGATTATGAACCCAGCCACTCAGCTGGTAATGCTGATCGAAAACCAACTGGCGCGAACTCTCCCGCCGACGGATGGCTAGTGTAGCCAAGCTTTGCTGCTGATAATGCACCTCGGCAAGTTGACGAAGGTCGATATCGGAGATGATATCCGCATTACAAAGAAAAAAGGCTTTGCTGCTTTCCAGTAATGGTTGGGCTTTCTTCAGGGCTCCGCCAGTGTCGAGCAGCAGGTCGCGCTCGTCCGAAATGACGATAGCGCCCCCGAAGTTATCGTTAGCGGCTAAAAAATCGATTATTTGTTGGCCAAAATGGTGAACGTTGATCACGAATTCCCTACAGCCCGCGTAGCGTAGGCGGCGAATATTCCACTCAAGCAGCGTAATGCCGCCCACTTCGACCAGTGCTTTGGGGCGATCGGAGGTGAGCGGGCGCAGGCGGGTACCCAGGCCGGCAGCCAGGATCATGGCCTTTTGTGGGAAAGGGGGCATAGTGCTTGGATTTCTTGGTGGGCAATATTACTGTTTTTTACAGAATGCATTAACTCCATGGACTCCATAAGCGGTGTGCTATTCAAAAAACCAATATTCGGTTACCTTTAGGGTTCAAGCTATTCGGCATGATACAGACCATTTTGATTCGCATTCTGCTTTCTCCCCTGGCGTTGTTGTACGGTATTGGCGTAGGCCTGCGCAATTTTTTTTATCAGGCGGGGTTGCTAAAGTCGGTTTCTTTTAGCGTGCCGGTGATCTCGGTGGGCAACCTCTCGGTAGGCGGCGCCGGCAAAACGCCCCACATTGAATATTTGATTCGTTCACTGGGTGAGTACGTGAGGGTAGCTACCATGAGCCGGGGTTACGGTCGCAAAAGTAAAGGTTTTCGCATCGTCCAGCGCACCGATTCGGCAGAAACAGTAGGGGACGAGCCCCTGCAATTTAAATTGAAATACCCCAGTGTCACCGTTTCGGTAGCGGAGAGCCGGTCGCTGGGGATACCCCGTCTTTTGGGGCAAGACCCCGAGATTCAAGTTATTCTGCTGGACGATGCCTTTCAGCACCGGGCGGTAAAGCCCGGAGTAAATATCATGTTAACGGAATATCTGGATCCTTATTTCAAGGATTTTTTGTTGCCTTCCGGCCGGCTGCGCGAATGGCGGTCGGCTGCTGGCCGCGCTGATGTAATCATCATCAGTAAATGCCCCAATGTACTCGAGCCATCGGACCGGCAATGGTTTTTGGACCGGATCAAGCCAGCGGCCAACCAGCGGGTTTATTTCTCGCGTTATGATTACGGGCAGGCTTATTTTCCTTTCAACCCCCGTTACCAGCTTCAACTGCACGACTCGCTTTCGGTATTGCTCGTCTGCGCCATCGCTAAACCCCAGTACCTTTTCCAGTATCTGGAGGAGCGCGTAGGGTTGGTCAAGATGATGGATTTCGATGATCATCATTATTTTACCAACTACGATATGGCACAAGTAAAAAAGAACTTTGATGAAATGGAGGGCGAACAAAAAGTCGTGATTACCACCGAAAAAGATCTATCCCGCCTGAACCTCCACCGGGCCTACATTCAGGAGCAGCAGATTCCCCTCTTTTCCCTGCCCGTGCGCGTCGTATTCCACGATCAGGACGGAGAAGCTTTCGATGAATACATTCGTCAATTCCTGCTCGACTTTAAGGTGTGATGTGGGCAAGCTGGATTGGCGTCATCGCCCTGGCAGCCACGCTGGCCCAGTTGGGTTACTGGCTCGGTATTTTTGCCCGGCTCGCCTGCTACCGGGCACCTGAGCCTTCGCTACAAGCAGGTCCGGACCGGGGCGTTTCCGTCATAATTTGTGCCAAAAATGAAGCCGCCAATTTGAGAAAAAATCTATCCCACTTCCTAAATCAAAACTACCGCTCCTTTGAAATATTGGTCGTAAACGATGGTTCTACGGATGGCACGGCGGAAGTGTTATTGGATTTTCAGACAAAATATTCGAACTTACGTGTGATTGAGCTTAAAGGGGAAACCCCACCTGGTAAGAAAGCCGCCCTACTCACCGGAATTCTTGCCGCCCAATATGATCTACTGCTACTTTCCGATGCTGATTGCAAGCCCTCCTCTTCCAATTGGATAAGGCTCATGCAAATCGGTATCCCACAGCAGTTCCAGATCGGTCTTGGATTTAGTCCTTATCTGAGGGCGCGTGGTTGGCTCAATGCATTTATCCGATTCGAGGCTATCTTCACCGCCGTTCAGTATTTGTCCTTTGCGCTTGTAGGTCTTCCCTACATGGGGGTGGGGAGAAACCTAATTTATACGAAAGGAATCTTTCTGCATAAAGGTAGTTTTTTTACTAAGCACATGGACCTCGCTTCGGGCGATGATGACTTGTTTGTAAACGAGGTCGCAAATAGAGCGAATACCCGGATCATAATTGATCCGGGGTCTTTTGTTTTCAGCCTTCCAAAAAGAAGTTGGAGAGGTTACTACATCCAAAAATCCAGGCATTTGTCTGCCGGACGCAGGTACCGGCCCCGGCATCAGGTATTGCTGGGGGGATTGTCGCTGAGTCATGTACTGCACTACAGCGGCATCATCGCCTGCATTGCGGCTGGCCGCTGGGATTGGGCACTGATTTTATATTCGGTGAGAATGGGTGTAGTTTGGATTCTCTATTGGAGCATCTTCCATAAGCTTCGAGCCAAGGACCTTGCGCCTTGGATTCCCCTGCTCGATTTGGGATTGGTTTTATTCTACTTCCTGTTCGCACCGGCCTTAATAACAACCGGTAATCAACAGTCATGGAAGTAGTAATTAAGCCAGTAGTAAACACACAACCACAAGACGATTACAGTTTGGTACAACAGGCCGTTGGCGGCGATCAGCAGGCCTTTGCCAAATTGATGGATCGGTATCAGGAACCGATTTTCCGCACCGTCAACCGCATGGTCAGCAACCGGGAAGATGCTACCGACCTCACGCTGGAAGCTTTCGGCAAGGCCTTCAATAAGTTGCACAGCTACCGGCCGCGGTATGCTTTCAGTACGTGGTTATTCCGCATCGCCATTAATAACTGCATTGATCATATCCGTAAAAAACGCTTAGCCGTGCTCTCGATCGATGAGCCTATCGAAGCCGCTGGGGAATATGATTACTCTACCAACCTTCGGTGTTACAAACTCGATCCCGAAGAACAAGTCATCCGCGAACAGCGCATTGCACTCATGCGCTCTTTGCTGAGCCAGCTTAGTGAAAAGTACCGCCTGATGATCGAGTTGCGCTACTTCGAGGACATGAGTTATGACGAAATTGCGCAAGAGCTCGGCGTGCCCCTGGGTACCGTAAAAGCGCAATTGCACCGGGCTAAAGAACTAATTTACGAGCAACTGCAGCGCCCTGGTGCGAGCGCTTACATAGACAATACAAGAAGAAGAGGCTAGCTGTACGTACGGTGAGCAAGCCCCGCTAAAGACGGCAACGGATGTGGGGGTAGAGCGTAGGACAGCCTTGCCGAGAACCGGACTTTACCGGCAACGAATTATTATCAGAAGCAATGGGAAAGGGCTGTCAATTCAGGCAGCCTTTTTTACTGTAGGGCAGTAAGCACCTAATTCGGCAGGCGAACGCCGCTTTCTTCAATATGGAGCGCCCGAAGTTCGTCAGTGCGGGTATCTATATCGACCGTGCTGTTTTCGAGGCGCAATACGCCGCGCGGACAAACCGCTGCACAAATGCCGCAACCTACACACGAGGCGCGTACAATATCCTGGCCCCGCTGGGCATACCAACGCACATCAATACCCATTTCGCAGTAAGTAGAGCAATTACCGCAAGAAATACATTGCCCGCCATTCGTCGTGATGCGGAAGCGCGATTTGAACCGCTGCACCAGACCAAGGTAGGCAGCCAATGGGCATCCGAAGCGGCACCAAACCCGGTTACCCATAAGCGGGTAGAACCCCGTGCCAACTACGCCGGCAAACCCAGCGCCGATCAAGAATCCGTACCAGCCACGAACCGAATTGCTGTTTAACCCCAGAATGGTACTGCTACCGGAAAAATAAGTATAGAGGACCAGTGCGGTCATGACTACGGCAAATACCAATACGCCGTGGATGATCCAGCGCTCGTATTTCCAGGCGCGTAAACTTTTATCGGATAGTTGGCGGTACGGGTCACCCAGCGTCTCCGCCAGGCCGCCACACCCACAGACCCAAGAGCAATACCATCTTTTTCCGTAAAAATAGGTAATAACCGGAACGGCGATAACAATCAGGGCAATTCCCCAGACCAGCATGAATATGCCTAGCCCGCCACTTTCGATTAGGCTGTTGAGGTTGTAGTCGAAAAAGAATGTGTAATTCAGCGGCCAGATATTTTTGAAGTCAAAATAGGGGTAGTTAAGCCGCACTAAAATTTCCGGGATCAGAAATGCAAAAGCCGTCTGGAAGAACATCACCGATCCGGTGCGAATCAGCTGGTAGCGGTTGTGCTGGTATTTGGTAAACATGCGTACACCCATTACCAAAATGACAAGTGTGTACAGCAACCCGTACAAAAACCATTGACTGGCTTCGCCGCCGTTGAGCTGCTGGCTGAGCGGATCCACAATATGCATCCAGCCCGTAATGTGTTGTGGAGCCCAATACAAGAGCACGTAAAAAGTGATTAGATAAACCCCGGTAGCTACTCCTAGCCAGCCTGTTAGTTGGGGAGAGGCAGAACGGGGTTCCAGGCGGCGTTGTTTTTCATAACGCATGACCAGATAAATAATCCCAATAGCAACTGCAGTCGTGACGGCCGGCCAAAAAAGGTTATTGTTCAGGTAAAAGAACCCATACAAAATGATACCTACAACCCCGACACCCAGAAAAAAGGCGCGTATGTCGAGCTTCAACCCCCGTGTCATCCCCGAATGATAGATATGATCATTTTTGATGCCGGGAATAGCGTCAAACTGAGGCAGAATGTACAACAACCCTCCCAGTATTCCCAAGCCAATGGTCAACAAAAAAAACAACCCCGGGTTACTGGATACCGGCCCGGTGCTGCCGTTTTTAGCCGCGTAAAGCGTATAGTCTTTGAAGGTCCAGTCGCCGAGTTTAAAATCCCATTCGGCGACATCCTTAGGTATACCGGCTTCCGCTTTTTCAGCCTGGATTTTTTGGGCCTCCTTTAGGGCTTGTTTAAATGCGGGTGCGAAGCTAAAAGAAGTGCCATAGGATTTTTCCCAAACGCCAGCTTGTTGAGCGCCCTTGATAATTGCCTCCTTATGGTAGGCGTTGTCAATGTGCGCCAAGGCATCTTCATGGATAGTGTACCGGTCAATGCCTAAGCTAGCTGTAAAAATCAGCAGCGCAATGACGAACAGTCCAATACCTATTTTTTGCAAAACATTCATAATCGATTACTATTTATTGGAGGTTAGGCAGTTGCAGGTTTTTTCAAAAAGCGCAAAGCGTGCGCCAGTCCCCGGCGCTTGCGCATTTTAAGGTTGCGCCCAGTCTGCTGATTGTAAAGCGCGACCACTGCATTCTCGTATTCGTCGTAGAACTCGGGATCAAAGTTGGCGATCCCAAGGTTTTGCAGCACCTCTTCAATGTGCGTGCCATCTGCGATCCAGCGCTCACAGACTTCGTGCCGGTAGCGGACGCCCATGAGGTTGAAACCGAGAATGCGGCCGGTGGCTTCATCGTAGACCAACCGGATACCTTTGGGTTCTTTTGGGTGCTCCCAGTATAGGTTGGCATAGCCCTCGGGAGGATGGGCAGGTACTTCACCGTAAATCTGATACTCGATATCCAGAAATTTCGCGGAGTTGAACCAAATGCCGGGATCGTACGCTTTGGGGTTGTCACAGACATTATAAGCGACTACCTCGCCCATCATACGACCAGTATACCAAACAGCTTCGATAGGGCGCCGACCGGAGCGAGGCTCCTGGATTTGTGCGCAATCGCCGATAGCATAGACATCCGGCAGATTGGTCTGCAGATAATCATCTACCAGGATCCCCTTTTGCGTTTCGAGGGGCGTATCTTTTAACCAACCGATATTAGGGTGTACGCCAGCGGTAAGGCCAACGTAGCCGCACTCGATATGCTCGCCGTCTTTGGTAATGACTCGGGCCACTTTACCTGTCCCGTCGTCAACGATCTCCTGCAGCTCTGTAGCAAGGCGCAGGTCGATGCCGTGATCTACGATGTGGCGGCTTACCATGCGGGCCTCCTCGGGAGGTAATACATTACCCCAGTAGCTAGGCTCCCGAACCAGCATAGTAACTGGGATGTGGCGGGTATGGAACATTTCGGCCATCTCAATGCCAATCAATCCGCCGCCGACAATTACTGCGCGTTGCAGGCCCGGGGATCCTGCTTCCATGGCTTCAAGATCCTGAAGCGTGTACAGGCCATTGACGTTTTTGAGGTCTTGACCCGGCCATCCGAATTTATTGGGCTCGGAGCCAACAGCCAGGATGAGCTTGTCGTAGGCCAGTTCGCCACCATCGTGAAAGTGGAGGTTTTTCTGATTAAAGTCGATACGCTCCACCCAGGCGCGCTTACGCTCAATGCGGTTTTTATCCCAAAACCAGGGTTCGTAGGGTTGAGTATCCTCTTGCCGCATATGGCCCATGTAAATGTACATGAGGGCCGTGCGGGAGAAAAAATAATCGGACTCTCCGGAAATAACGGTAATGCGGTAATCGCTCATTTTCCGGATGAAGCGCGCAGCGGTGATTCCGCTGATACCGTTACCGATAATAACTATATGCATGGTATCGTGGTACTATGAGAAAATGTTGCATACTGAAGTTGTGGGTGAGATTGGGTATTCTGACACGTCCTATCCTATTAAAATAGTCAATTGGAGGCATTAAGGTTGGTTGCGGGAATGAGAATTCCGGTTATCAGACCAGCTATCCGGGCTTCCTGTCGTAGGCAGGACAAAGACCTGCCGGCTACACTGTTAAACTCCCATTAAAAAGATTGACAAGTGTCAAATTTATCAGCTCTTTTGTAATTAGAAGGGATACCTTCTCAGTAACCGTTTAGAAATACTATTTACTGAGTTATCATCCCAATATTGTTACAATTAGGGTATATGAAGCATATTGTACTTTTCGCAATGATCATGATTACCGTTTCCTTGGCCGCACAGGATCCGGTCTTGATTGCACCCCTAACGGTCGAAGAAACATTCGACGTCGATCTCGACCAATCTGATTTGAGTGTGGAGCTTTACACAACGGTTACCAATAATTCTAACGAGCCGATCAACCTGCGTTGGTTTCGTCGCGAAATCGAGCGGCCGGAAAGTTGGCGTACGCAGGTTTGCGATAATTTTCAGTGCTGGGTATTCAAAGCATACAGCAATTTCGATCCTGAATTAGGCACCAGTGATCCCTTCGTTTTGCAGCCAGGAGAAAGTTTTGAAGTAATCTTTTACGTCTGGCCATTCGGTACCGCCGGTACAGGATCTTATGCGTTGGATTTTTCCCTGGTCGAGAATCCCGACTCTGTACTTGCCGTTGTAAATTATAACGTCGGTATCAATACAACGATCACTTCAAGTCAAGACATCAAGCGGGAGCCTACCTTTCGGCTCTATCCGAATCCGGCCACGGATTACTTCCAATTGACCGACTCCGATGGCATTGCCTACCTGCGGATATATAATGTGCTGGGAAAACCGGTTAACGAGTTCGAGGTTTCCACTGATCGTCGTTACCCGGTTTACGATCTTCCTGCCGGAGTCTATCTGGTCAGTTTACATGATCGCAAGGGCGAGATTATACGCACACTCCGCTTGCGCAAAGAAACGATGCGTCCATAGAGTGTAGTAGCTTGGCTCAGGCCAGCACCCGATGTTGATAAGCTACTGGCTTTAGGTCGCTGGATATTCCACATAGTTCCGCGGCGTCTCGTACAGTCGTACACCCAGTTCGTATGTATCGTCGAGGTGGTCGCGCAGAATGTTGTAGATGACATAACAGATATGTTCGGCGGTAGGGTTGAGGTCTTTAAATTCTTCCGTGTCCAGGTTCAGGTTTTTATGGTCGAAGCGATCTTCTACTTCCGTTTCGATCAGGTCTTTGAGTACCTTCAGGTCGATAAGGTATCCCGTCTCGGGGTCGACCTCACCAGTCACCTTTACCTCCAGTTCGTAGTTGTGACCATGGTAGTTGGGATTGTTGCAAACACCGAAAACCTCCTGATTTTTTTCATCACTCCAATCGGGTCGGTACAAGCGGTGGGCGGCGTTAAAATGCGCTCGGCGAAAGACCGAAATTCTCATAAATAATTATTGTTTACTGTTTTGAAAAGCAAACAAAAAACGGGAGCCTTAGTTGTGCCCGCGTGACACTTACCGCTATCCCAGAAAACCTGGAGCGTTAAGAAAGAAATAATATTTGCTTATTTTTGCAGACGATTCTATATTAAACCATCGTTTGCCAGTAGTGGCAAAGAAGACGATGTGTTCGTTGGTCTAAATCAGGAGAAGCGTGGAAACTATTCATCGTTTCAAGCTCCAGGGATTGGACGGGAAAGAAATTCATTTTTCCAACTTCCGCGGCAGGAAGATATTGATAGTAAATGTAGCGTCGGCCTGTGGATTTACACCCCAGTACGCGCAACTACAAGAACTACAAAAGTATTTTAAAGAAAAACTGGTGGTGGTCGGCTGTCCGTGTAATGATTTTGGCAATCAGGAACCCGGCACAGCCGAGGAAATACAGTCTTTTTGCACCACCCGGTATGGCGTATCTTTTCCCATGACGGAAAAAATACGCATCAAGGCTCCGCATACCCATCCGTTATACCAGTGGCTTACACAAGCCAAGCAAAATGGGGTTGCGAACAGTACGGTAAGTTGGAATTTTCAAAAGTATCTCCTCGACGAAGCGGGTAAGCTAACAGGTGTTCACCCGCCTTCTGTAACTCCTCTGGACGATCCCATTCTCGATTGGGCTCAAGCTTGACAGTGAATAGCTGCAGTCGCTTTTTTAGTTAGCGAAAAAACAGCAGCTTATGCAGTTCAAGGATGTCATCGGTCAAGCAACCGTCGCACACACCCTGCGCACGATGGTAGATTATAATCGGTTACCTCATGCCTTACTTTTGGTGGGACCCAGAGGGTGTGGTAAGCTTATCTTGGCCCTAGCCCTGGCGCAATATATGTTATGCGAAAACCGCACCAGCGGAGACGCATGCGGCCACTGCAACCAATGTCGCAAGGCTGCAAGGTGGGTACATCCTGATCTACATTTTTCTTTCCCTACCATAGGGACCAATGCCCTGAGCGACCATTTCCTGCCCCAATGGCGAACTGCTCTTGCAGAAAACCCCTTTCTGGGAATTAATGATTGGTTGCAACGCATCGGAGCAGAAAACCAACAGGGGAATATTAATAAAGAAGAGTGCGTCAGTATCGTCCGTAAGCTGAGCCTGAAAACCTTTGAAAATGCCAACCGGCTGCTGATTATGTGGTTACCCGAATATTTGGGCAACGAGGGTAACCGGCTACTGAAATTGATCGAAGAGCCGCCGCCCAACACCCATTTTGTCTTTGTGGCAGAAGATCCCGAGCGCATGCTCAATACGGTGCGCTCCCGCTGCCAGTTCGTTAAGGTACCTGCCTTTTCCGATGAAGCGATACGCTCCGGATTGGTACAACGCCATCCCGAACTGGGAGAACGTGCCGAAGCACTGGCTTACCTGGCTGATGGGAATTTCGATACCGCCCTTCGACTTGTCGAAAGTGTAGAAAACGACCAGGCAGCCCTCCTGCTTGACTGGTTACGCCGTGCCTACCGCGGCAATGGGGTAGAGCTGGTAAAATGGGGGGAGCAGTTTGCCGCCCAGGGACGAGAAGCCCAAAAGCACTTTCTCCGTTACGGATTGCATTTTTTGCGGGAGTTTGCGCGCCTGAAGGTGACGGGGCAGGATGATTTAAGGTTGGCCGAGCAGGAACGCAAGACGGCGCAGAATCTGCAAACGATACTCGAAATGGATCAGGTTGAACACCTGGTCGATCTCTTCTCCGACTGCCTGTTGGGTGTTGAGCGCAATGCCAACCCCAAAATTTTATTTCTGGCAGCCGGCATTCGTATGCATGCAATTTTCAAACGCCAGGCGCCCCAGCGAATGGTGAGCGCAGGTGTCTATTTATAAATGATTGCCGGGCTGACCCAATGCCCAGGCTTAAAATACAATAACTATGGGATGTGCTGGATGTACAACCTGCAATACAGGAGATAACCCAAAAGGATGCAAAAGTAACGGTAGCTGTGCTACTGGAGGCTGTAACCGCCTGAACACTTTTGATTGGCTGAGCCAAATGGAGGTCGTTGATATCGACCCGGTAGACATTGTGGAAGTGAGTTTCAAAAACGGTGCCCGCAAAAACTTTTACCGGCTGCAAGAACATACGCGCATAGTAACCGGTGATATGGTCGTCGTTGAAACAGGTAATGGGTGCGATGTAGGTAAGGTGTCGCTCTCCGGAGAGTTGGTACGCTTGCAAATGAAAAAGAAGCGGGTTGAGGAGGAGCAGGTGCTGCACCAGGTAATCCGCCGTGCTAACGAGCGCGATCTTGAACGCTTACAGGAGGCGCGTAATGCCGAAGTGCCAACCATGGTCCGAGCGCGCGCCATCGCCCGTACCTTAGGACTGGAAATGAAACTTGGCGACGTAGAGTATCAGGGAGATAAACGCAAAGCTACCTTTTACTATACAGCTGACGGGCGGGTCGATTTCCGAGAGCTCATTCGGCACTACGCCCGCGAGTTTCGCGTGAAAATCGAGATGCGTCAAATTGGCGCCCGCCAAGAGTCGGCCCGAATCGGTGGCATCGGCTCCTGCGGCCGTGAGCTTTGCTGCTCTACGTGGCTGACCGACTTCAAGTCTGTCACCACCGCTGCCGCTCGCTACCAAAATCTGGCCATTAACCAAGCCAAATTGTCGGGACAATGCGGGCGCCTGAAATGCTGCCTCAACTACGAGCTCGATACCTATCTTGAGGCTTTAGAAGAATTCCCCGACGATGCCGAAAAGCTGGAGACTAAAGTTGGGATAGCCGCTATGATCAAGACGGATATCTTTCAACGCATTGTCTACTATGCCTACCAAGGAGGTAATAAGCGCGGCAAAATTTATGCGCTGGATCTGGACCGGGTCAAGGAGATCCGAAACCTGAACCAGCAAGGGGAAAAACCGGAAGATTTAATGGGGCGCGAGGCTTCCGTTATGATCGAAGCCGACGAGGAAATCGACTTTGCCGACGTAACCGGGGAGATCGAGCTTCCGATGGAGGAGCGCAAAAAGCGCAAGAAAAAGCGGCGTGGACGGGGCTCGCGTCGAGGGGGGAACCCCAAATCCGGCGATGGCCACTCAGGTAGTCACCCGCGTTCGCAAACAAAACCGTCTGGCGACAACAATGCCAAAAATAAAAAACGTCATTCGAACAAGGGACGAAAAAAGCGTAACCCGAAAAATAAACCACCTGGGGATAGCCAATAGCGGGTTCGAAAAACCTGTTCAATCGCCGCGCCAGTTCGCTCATCTTTCTGTTGTGTCAGGGTGTTATTTTTACATCACATTTGCCTGCGAGAGGCCAGTGTTTTCAGATTTTGATTTACCTTCATGGACGAGGTAAACAGACCAAACATTAACGTGTAAAAAGAAGTCAAACATGAAATACGACCTCACGGTTATCGGTTCTGGTCCGGGCGGTTACGTAGCGGCAATCCGGGCGGCTCAGCTCGGCATGAAAACAGCCATAATCGAACGCAATGCTGCACTGGGCGGGACTTGTCTCAACGTAGGCTGCATCCCTTCCAAAGCCTTGCTCGACTCCTCGGAGCATTACCACGCTGCCAAAGAAAAATTCAAGGATCACGGTATTGATCTCAAAGACCTGAAAGTCAATATGCCCCAAATGATCAAGCGTAAGCAGGAAGTGGTAGATCAAACGGTGAAAGGGGTAGAATTCCTAATGAAGAAGAACAAGATCGACGTATTCTACGGCCTTGGGACTTTTGTTACCAATAATAAAATCAAGGTTACAAGAGACGACGGTAGCACAGAAGAGGTAGAGACCGAAAAGGTAATCATTGCCACCGGCTCAAAGCCTAATACTCCCGAGATGTTTAACTATGACGGCAAACGGGTCATCACTTCAACCGAAGCCCTGGAAATAACCGAAGTACCGAAGCGGATGGTCATTATCGGCGGCGGTGTTATTGGCCTGGAGTTGGGCTCGGTCTACGCAAGGCTGGGAACCGAAGTGGAAGTGGTGGAATTTATGGATCGCATCATCCCCATCATGGATGGCGATTGCAGTAAAGAGCTCATGCGCGCTATGAAGAAGTTGGGCGTTACGTTTCACCTTAAGCACCAGGTTACCGGCGTCAAGGCAACCGCCAAAAGCGTGACGGTCGACGTGCAGAAGCGCGAATCGGATGATTCGTTCCAATTGAAGGCCGACTATTGCCTGGTATCCATTGGTCGCGTGCCTTACACCAAAGGCTTAGGTTTGGAAAATATCGGTGTGGAGCAGGATGAGAAGGGCCGGGTAATTGTCAATGAGCACTTGGAGACCAATGTCGAGGGGGTCTACGCCATTGGTGATGTGATCCGTGGAGCCATGCTCGCCCATAAAGCGGAAGAAGAAGGTATTTTTGTAACCGAATACATTGCCGGACAGCGCCCGGAAATCGACTATAACCTGATTCCCAATGTGGTATACACCTGGCCGGAGGTAGCCGGGGTCGGACAAACGGAAGAGCAACTCAAAGAAGCCGGTACCCCTTATAAATCCGGTAAGTTTCCGTTTAAGGCGCTGGGCCGCGCCCGTGCCAGTACCGATACTGAGGGCATGATTAAGGTGCTCTCGCATCAAGAGACTGATGAAATCTTAGGCGTACATATGGTGGGTCCACGGACCGCTGATATTATCGCCGAAGCGGTAGCGTTGATGGAGTTCCGTGCCTCGGCTGAAGATGCCGCACGAATGAGCCATGCGCACCCGACCTACACGGAAGCTATGAAAGAAGCTGCCCTGGCTGCCACTGAAGCCCGGCCGATCCACATTTAATGAATAATTGTCGACCATGGTTAATCCCCCTTGCGTCCGAAAATGCCGAAACGGGCGTCTTTGACGAGGGGGCTTGCCAGTTTCTTCCCTTACCTATCCTTTCTGATAGATACTCGGCCCGTCAGGTCACATATTTTACCAAGCAGCCAATTTTTACCGGCAAGCTCGCTGCATTGCTCTACTTCCGTCTGTAGTTTGCGGACGGCATTTTGGTCCTGGGGCGGTAAGTTGGATAGTTTTTTCAGAAAGCGAATCAGGTTTAAGTACTGCCGCTTCGTATTCTTGGAGATGATCCGGTTGCGTTGTAAATAGATGCGGAAGCTATCGGCCAGGGAGTCGAGCGCCAGAAATTCCTGTAGCTCATAGTAGGTCATCAGCAAGAGTAACTTGGAGCCTAGCGCATACACATGGCTATCGTAAGCAACGCTGCGTAGCTGTTCGATCACCCGATGGTACTGTTGCCGGTGAAAAAATACTTTGGCAAGATTATAGGCACGGGCGTTTTCCAGGTTTTCTTCCGGTAAATATTGGGTATACTCATTGATGAAACGCTCAAGCCAGGTAAATTCTCCTATGTTGAGTGCCAGGGAAATGATGTTTTTGTACTCCTGGGGGGGTAAAGAATCGGCTCGGAATAGAAGGCCAGTACTCAGTAATATCTGATAAATGTCGAATAGTTCACGATAATACTCCGTCTGTCCGGCGTTAATTTTGTTGATGATGGCATAGTTAATCAAATACAGGTATAAGGATTTTAGGGTGTCCTTCGAAAAAGCGTTTCGCTGCTCTCCAAGTAGTGTTTTTAGATGGTGAAAATTCTCTCCTTGTTCCGGATTCTTCAGGAGTTTTATGACTAGGTAAAATCCCTTTACCACCGGTTCCTGATCGACGTATTGCTCCGTCCATTCCAATAAACCCGGCGGAATGTTAATGTCTGTTTCTAATGCAAATAAGCGCTGATAATTGATCGCTTCTGACCAGTGCCGTAGTTTTTTTAACAGATAAGCCACATCCAGGTGATAGCTGGCTTGCGACAAATAGGTGAGATTGTACGACTTCTTGCTCTGGGTAGCCTGGTGAGAATGTTCTTTTTCCCTTAACCGTAGGCTCTGGTTGTGGAATGCATAATCTCTGTGCGATAACTGGCCCAGTGCACGCAGGGTTTTGCGTGCTAGCCCGTTGAAATGCTTATCCAGGTCATGGTTTAGTAGAAAATCGGCTGCATCCAGCGGGACGTCGAGCGTCTCGTCACGATGAGTTTCCCATGCCAAAAAATCGAACATTTGCTGTAACAAAGAAGAAAATAAGCGGCGTAATCGCAGGTCTTCGTAGATTTCTTTTCCATATAGATCCCGCCAAACATCCGCTTTGTCTAGACGTTTTACATTTGCTTGACCGGTTTTCCTGAAGACCAAAAACAATTGGCGCTCTTCTTTCAAATCGCCCCAGTAGGGGGAGCAGAGAAAGCGCTCAAACCGTTCCATTTGATCCGTTTCTAGACATTGAAAAAGCTGAAAGGCCTTTGTTTTTTCTATTGACATTATTAATGGTATATCCTTAACTTAAATCTGATAATTAGGAGGTTATGTATTCTGTGTTACTGGAGGAATAAGGACAAAATACGACATTTGTACTTTTATTCGATGCGTAAAAAGTCCAAATTTCGACTGCCAACTAACCAAAACGCTTATGCTCATGGACAAAACTACACCCAACTTCAGATTGCTCAGTACCCTGCAGGCGGTGATCTTCCTCCTCTTTTTTGGATTCGGACTACGCGCTCAGAGTGATTCTACGTGCAAAGCGGAGTTCTTGTTCAACTTTGTGGACCAACAGACGGCCTATTTTTTCAATGCTTCTCCTGGTTATGCTCAGGCCAACTGGGACTTCGGAGATGGAGTTATCGTGGGCCAGTATGAGCATACCATTTTGGTAGAGTTTTCCTCGGATACAACGGAAGTCTGTTTAGAAATATGGCAGCGCGATAGCTGTTACAGCCAGACGTGCAAATTGGTTTATCGCGGTTCTCCCGAAGAACAATGTATGCTCACTGATTGTGTATGGCCCGGCGATGCAAATGGTGACAGGCTGGCCAACCATATTGATGTGCTCAACATTGGCCTGGGGTACAACGAAGTGGGAATCCCCCGTCCATTTTTCCCTTTTGATAATCCCATAGCCTGGGTGCCTAACCTCGGTATTGATTGGGCTCAATCGATAAATGGCGTCAACTTCAAACACCTGGACTGCGATGGTAACGGGCATATCAACGAAGCAGATTTGCACGCTATTCTGCAAAATTATTCGCCTGCTCCAATTCAAGAACGCAGAGAAGATCCTCAAGCTGTTCCGCTTTATATCCGGTTCCGGAAAGACCAGATTGTTCTGGATGACCCCGAAGAACTGGTCACCATCGAAGCGGATATTTACCTGGGCGCCGTTGACCAGCCCGTAGATAATTTAGAAGGGGTAGCTTTTTCCCTCACTTATCCCAATGAAATGAAACTGCCGATACCGGTTGATTTTCAAGTCGATACGAGCCTTTTCGGGCCGGTTGATAGCCTGCTGCTGATTGAAAAGGACCTCTCGGATTTTGGTGTCGGCCGCTTTGATGTCGGTATTGCCAGAAAATCAAAAACGGGAATTGATGGCGCTGGAAGAGTCGGGACGGCAATTATCGTTGTTACCGCAGACATCATCTTTTTCCGGGAAGAAGAGCGTAAGCTATGCCTAAATATTGGTGATGCTTATGCCGTCGACTCTGCAGGAGTAGAGGTTCCGGTGAGAATCATGAACGACAGTTGCGAAATTACCATCAGCCGGGGCACGATAACGACCACTAGTCAGGAAAGGCTTAAACTTAATATGCGGGTATTTCCCAACCCCGCCACGGATGAAATGGTATGGATTGCTTTTGACGAACCGACGCGAGGCCAGCTTACCATCTTCGATTTGAACGGTCGGGAAATCCAATTGGGCGGTGTAAATGGCACGCAGACCCAAGTCAATCTATCGCCTTTCGGCCCTGGTGTGTACATCTTGCAATTGGTGAACGATTCGGGCGTGCAACGCCGCCGGATTGTGGTGAAATAATTTAACTGCGCGCGCCCGCTACGATAACTACGATTTCGCCTTTGGCTTTGCCCTCATTTTGGTAAAAGCGGGTAAGTTCCGCCAGGGTTCCTCTTTGTTTTTCTTCGTGTACTTTGGTAAGCTCGCGACAGACGCAAGCTGGTCGATCCGGTCCACAATGTTCGGCGAGCTGCTCTAAACATTTGACCAACCGGTAAGGCGATTCAAAAATGGCAAAGGTATGGGGTAGAGTAGCTAAGTACTTAAGGCGCGTTTGCCGTCCTTTTTTATGGGGTAAAAAACCTTCGAAATAAAATTGGTCGCAGGGGATGCCGCTGGTTGTCAAAGCGGCGATTAGTGCTGTAGGTCCAGGTAGCGCTACAATTTCAATACGAGCATGAACGCAGGCGCGCACCAGAAGGAAGCCTGGATCGGATATACCCGGCGTGCCGGCATCGGTCACCAGTGCCATAGTGGTTCCTGCAGCGAGTTGCTCCACCAGGCTCGCCACGATGCCGTGTTCGTTGTGTGCGTGGTAGGCCCGGAGCGGGGTATTAATTTCATAATGATCGAGCAGCCGTCGGGAAATGCGAGTATCTTCAGCCAGAATGAGGTCTGCTTCGCCCAGGATGCGCAACGCCCGCAGGGTGATATCTTCCAGGTTACCGATAGGCGTAGCAACCAAATAAAGCATATTCTGCGATGATTTAAATTGGCTTATTCCTCCTCGTCGGCCGGATGTAAAGTAAAAGTGTAGGTTTCCATAATAAGGTTGGCCAGCAGCTTTTGGCAGGCGGTTTCAACGGTCGACCGGGCGGCTACCTCATTGTCGGCTTCCAGCAGCATGCGGATATGTTTGCCGATCCGTACATCTTGCACGCCATGAATTTGCAGGTTAGGAAGATTATTGGCAACGGTTTTTCCTTGAGGGTCAAGGAGCTGTTTGTGGGGCATGACGTCTATTTCAGCAACGAATTTCATTGGGCTTACTTTGTCTGGATAATCGATAAGAAGATATATACCACAACGATGATCGCTAAGGCCGATACCCCTAACGCAAAAAGGAGCGCCAATGCGATAGCGCCAAAGATAATCCTTATTGTGTTGCCTTCCCACTTCCAGTTTTCGATTTTCAAGCTGAACATGGGAATTTCGGCCACCAACAGCCACGACAACAGCCCGGTGCAGGTATAAACAACAAGTGGGTGCAGGACCCATTCCGCAAAAGGAAGCCGGCCTTCAAGATCGATCAGTAACAGGCCGACCATAAAAAGCGTACAGGCAGGGGTAGGAAGACCGATAAAGTCTGTACTTTGACGAGAATCATTATTAAATTTGGCCAAGCGCAATGCGGCAAAAACAGTCAGCAGGAAAGCCGGTAGAGCCGGTACGTAGATGCCCTGCTGGCCATCAGCTAATAGTTGGTAACCAATAACACCGGGGACCAATCCAAAGGAAACCATATCGGCCAGCGAGTCGAGATTTTTGCCCAGCGGATGATCTACCTGCAGCCAGCGTGCTACCGCCCCGTCGAGGAAATCAGCTAAAGCAGCACCTATCACCAACCCTATACCTATGCCATGCTGTCCATGGAGTAAGGCGACCACCGCACAGCACCCGCAAAAGAGATTAATCATGGTGATACTGTTGGGAATGTGTTTTTTTATCATAAACCAACGGCTTAGTCACTTAGGCAAATCTATTTAATAGATGCCCGGCCAAAAGATAGAATTCTTTCGTCGGAAACGCCTAATTGTCGGCCTCCTGCAGACTTGACCTGCACTACAGGTATTCCCATGGCGTTTTTAATTCTATACCAGCAAAAGTAGATAAACGACTATGAGATATTTCTACCTTCTTGCCTTCATTCTTTTTTCGGGATGGCTGTTCGGGCAGCCCATCAATGACGACTGTGAACAAGCTACCCTGCTTACTAATCTCGATGATTATTGCTCCGGTATCGGAGCGTTCTCCAACGAAGGCGCCACCCCCTCCGATGTTCCAAACCCATCTTGTACCCCGATCGCCGATGAGGACAACGACGTCTGGTTCACCTTCGTGGCTCAGGTGCGCTTTGTCAGTGTGCGCGTTGTTGGAGAAACGCAGATCAACGCCGGGGGTACACTCCAACGACCGGCTGTAACTGTATACAGTGGTGATAATTGTAGCACCCTGACCGAAATTGCTTGCTCGGGCGACGGATTAGGTGCCGATTTCGCCCAGGTTATTGCCAGCGATCTAGTTGCAGGGAATACCTACTACGTAAGGGTGAGCGGTGAAGAGGGCTTAACGGGTACCTTCCAGTTTTGCATCAATAATTTTAACCGAATACCCGATCCGGCGGGCGATTGTGAATCGGCGATTGTGCTATGCGATAAATCGCCAATATCGGTCGAATTTGCAATCGGGCGCGGAGAGCAAGAAGAGATGCTTACCCAGGAGACCTTATGCACTACTTGCGGGCCATTTACCGAGTTAGGTTCCACCTGGTTTAAATGGGTATGCGAAGATCCCGGTACCCTCACCCTAGATATTGACCCGATTAGCCCGGTCGACGATATCGACTTCTGGGTCTTCGAACTCCCCAACGGCGTTAACAATTGCGCCCAAAAAGAAAACCTGCGCTGCATGGTCTCGGGACGCAATAGAGACGATGATGTGGCCAGCTGGATTTCCTGTACTGGCACGACGGGCCTGCGCGATGGCGACGGTGATGCTTTCGAAAACTGCGGCTGTTCACCCGGAGACAATAACTACGTCGATGCCATCGAAATGGAAGCCGGTCGCAGCTATGCCTTGCTGGTGAACAACTTCAGCGAATCGGGCAATGGATTCAACATCAGCTTTGGCGGTACGGGTACATTTGTAGGACCACAGGCGGCTTTCACGGCCGACGACCCGGACCGGACCGTCTGCGTAGGGGAAGCCATAACCTTTTCCGACGCCTCATCTTTCGCCGGCACCATTGAGGCGTGGACCTGGCGCTTTGGCAACGATGCTTCGATCGATTCGCTCACCGGCCAAGGCCCGCATACCATTAATTACAATAGCGCAGGCCTGAAGTCCGTCGTGTTGGAGGTGCTTAGCGAGGATAACTGTCTGGTCACTTTTGTGGGTACAGTGCTCGTGGAATGCTGCGACGATCACTTTGAGCTCGACGGACTGGTGAATGACCTTTCCTGCCCCAGAGATTCTAATGGCGCCATCGACTTACAAGTGACAAATGCTTATGGGCCCTATAGTTTCGACTGGAACACTGGTGCTGCAAATGAAGACCTGGCTAACCTGGGTCCCGGTTCGTACAGCGTCAGGATTGCCGACGCGGCTAACTGCGATACCCTGATCAGCTTCGATGTGGAGAGCCCTGACACGTTTGCCGTGGATACCTTCGTTCAGATGCCGACCTGCAATGGCGGAACCGACGGTGCCGTACGCCTGGCCATTGAGGGCGGTACTATGCCCTACCAATTCAATTGGCAGAATGGCGGATTCGGTAACGCGGACTCTTTGACGAATCTAAGCGTCTCCGATGTAGATGTAGTCGTACGCGATGCGAATGGCTGTACCATCGACCTGGTAATTCCGGTGCGTGAGCTGGAGCTACAACTTGACCTAGATCGTACGGAGGTCCTGCCGCCCCGTTGCAACGGCCTGGCAGACGGTTCCCTCTCGCTTTTCATTGGTAATGGCTTGCCACCCTACCAATTCAACTTTAATGACGGCAATGGTTTTCAGCCTTCCAATAGCCTGACCAATCTGCCCGCCGGTATTTATCCGGTAGCCGCAATCGATGACAACCTATGCCGAGGTAATTTCAATGTAGAGATTGTGGATCATCCACCGGTTGCCATCAACATTGATGGTCTGAACATTAGTTGCAACGGAGAAGCTGATGGCTCAATAACTGCTCTGCCCGACGGAGGGATAGGGAACTATTCCTATTCCTGGTCTACCGGTGCACAAACGGCCACGCTCGATAACCTGCCGGTTGGCACTTACACGATAACTGTCGCTGATGGCAATAATTGCCAGCGGGATACCACGATTACCCTCACCCAACCTCCTCCATTAGGTATTGAGAATATCGTGGTGGAAGACGTACTATGCTTCGGCGATCCTACTGGCGTAATTGATGTGATTGGGCAAGGCGGCTCTCCGCCTTATCTGTACAGCGTAGATGGCATCAATTTTCAGGAAAATAACCGCCTGGCCGGCAATCCGGCAGGAAGCTACCGCGTGGTCGTTCAGGATCTGAACGGCTGTATTTTCGAAGAAGAGGTAGCTATCGATCAGCCGCCGCAGCTTTTGGTCGACGCCGGGCCCGATCGTGTCATCGACCTGGGCGATACCGTTCGCCTAAGGGCGCAATCGACCGATAACCAGGTCCGCGTTCAATGGTCGCCGGTCATGACCCTGCGCTGTAACGAACAATTGGGCTCCGGGATCTGCCTTGGTCCCACCGCCCAGCCTCTGGCAACCCAAGAGTATACCGTTGTTGTTACCGACTCTTCCGGTTGTACCGCCGAGGACAAAGTCTTGGTGACCGTGCGTAATAACCGGCCTATTTATGCGCCGAACGCGTTCTCTCCAAACAAGGATTTCGACAACGAATTTTTCACCCTTTACGGGGGGCCCGGTGCCCGGCAGATCATGCGGTTGCGTGTCTTCTCCCGCTGGGGCGAGTTGTTATTCGAAGACGAAAACTTGGCCCTGGGCGGTGAAGGAGAAAACCAGGGTTGGGATGGAACATTTCGCGGAGACCCGGCGCCTGCAGGCGTGTATGTGTATTATGCCGAGGTGGAGTTCATCGACGGCCAGGTTTTACAGTACCAAGGAGAATTTACTTTAATTCGCTAGCTTTGTAAAAAAGAAGAAAATGAAACTCCAGCTCCCTCCATATCGGGCGTGGCTTCTCCTTACTGCCATGATTACTGTTGCCTGTCAAGAGCCGATCGCAGAGGAGGAATTTTCCACTGAGGGGCTATCGGCATCTACCGAGCGCGGCGAAGATATCGAGCTGCTGTACAGTGATTCAGCGGTCCTCCGCGTGCGCGTGACCGGACCGGTAATGCTCAGCCATACCGACCGGAGTCAACTCAGCCAGGAGTTCATTGATGGGGTACGCGTTGAGTTCTTTAACGAAACGGGTAACCTTACCAGCCTGCTTACTGCCAAATACGCCATCCGCTACGAAAAACTTGGAGAGGTCATCGTGCGTGATTCCGTAGTGTGGCAGTCTGTACAACAAGAGCAGTTAGAAACTTCTGAACTCATCTGGAATGAAAACAAGCGCCAGGTATATACCAATAAGTTCGTCGTAATTACCCGTCCCCAGGATACTATTTTCAGCAGGGGTTTTCAGGCCGATCAGAATTTCCGGAACATGCGTTTCAGCGCCATCGATGGGGTGAAAGAAGTGGAAGAGCTTACCAAAGATTTGTAGCATGCTGATTGCCATCATAGTGCTGTTCCTTATGCTCTCTGCGCTCTTCTCCGGCTCGGAAATTGCATTCGTATCGGCCAATAAGTTGAAAATCGAGCTGCGAAAAAATAAGTATCCGCGTCGGGGCCATGTCATCGCAAATTTTTATGAACGCCCTGCCGAATTCCTGGGTACGATGCTGGTCGGCAATAATATCGCACTTATCGTTTTTACCTCGCTCATGGATACGGTCCTGTTGAGCTTGCTTTTTCGAGGCGATTACAATGTCTTTCTGGCTTTTATTGTCAATACGGTCATTATTACGATTGTGGTGCTCATCTTTGGCGAGTTTTTGCCCAAGACCCTGTTCCGATTATTTGCCGATGAAATTCTCTTTACGCTGGCTATACCCTTGCGCGTGCTGCAGCTCATTCTGTGGGCCCCAGCCTGGATCACCACCAGGCTGAGCAACCTGTTTTTGCGTTTCTTCGTAAAGAGCTCGGTGGATAATGCCGATACAGCCTTCACCCGTTTGGATCTAGAAAATTTCGTACGCGACTCGCGGGCCCCAGAAACGGAAGAAGATATTGATAAAGAACTATTCGGAAAGGCGCTGAACCTCAAAGATGTACGTGTCGGTGAGGCCATGGTCCCGCGCCCGGAAATCGAAAGTATAGATGTGGAGGCCTCGGTAGCCGCATTGGCCGATTTATTCCAGGAAACCAAGCTCTCGCGTATTTTGGTTACCGAAGGAGATATTGACAATGTTCTGGGGTACGTTCATCACCAACAACTATTAAAACAACCTGCCGACATCCGTTCCCTGATTATGGATGTGCCTTTTGTACCCGAAGTGATGCCGGTGATCGATCTGATGAATAAGCTCATTAAGGAGCGCCTGCCCCTGGCATGCGTCGTCGATGAGTTCGGCGGCATGGCCGGGCTAATCACTTTGGAAGACATCCTGGAAGAAATATTTGGCGAGATTGAAGACGAGTACGACCAGGAAGAGCATGTCGAATCCCAAATTGATGAGCATGAATTTCTCTTTTCCGGCCGGCTAGAAATCGATTACCTCAACGAAAAATACGGCCTGCATTTCCCTTCTGGCGATTACCACACCCTTTCGGGATATTTAGTCATGACGACCGAAACCATTCCCGAGCAGGGAGCAGAGCTGCACCTGGATGGTTACCAATTCATTCTGGAGTTAGTGAGCGAAACCAAGATTGAGTTGGTACGTGTGGTGCGCCGGGAGCCGCCCATGGAGCGCTAATCAATGAGGTGATCGATGATCTCTTCATCCGGTGGGGTGGTTGTTTTTCCCAGCTGGGTGACTTCTGAAAAGGCAATGTATTCGGCACAATACACGAGTGGGAGGGCGAATAACGCACCGAATCCCAGGGCAATAAATCCAGCTACTACGATCAGGGCGAGCAAAAGGGAGAATCCCAGTTGTGGCCAGAAATTCCGGGCAATAATTTTCCGGCTACCCTCTAGTGCTTGCCAGGGCCCCATTTGGTAGAATAGCACAAACAACGGCCCCCATCGCCAAAGGACGCTCAGTATCAAAATCGGAATGCCAAATAGCCCGAATAGGGCCATCACCCCTCCAATTTTTTCCAGAAAAAACCCCGTTTCGTAAGCATCGAAAAGATTACTCCAAATGCGGGCCGTGATTACCACCAAGACGATAATAATTCCGACTAAAACACCTGCTTGAATCAGTGCTTGCAGGACGAGTTGACCAAAAAAATCAAAACCCCGAAAGAATAGGGAAAAATCGCCAGGTTGCTCTCCGTCTAAGTGATGGGCCATGAGAAAAAAGCCAGCGATCAAAGGCGGTCCCAAGAGTATACTTGTGAGGCTTCCAATGAAAGGAATAACATTCCCTGTTAAAATAATCACAAAATACAGGGCGGTAAATCCGGCGAAGCCACCTACGTATTTGCCGAATACCTGACTTCCCGTCATGAGGTAAGCACCCGGAAGAAAGGGGTACCCTTCCCGATTAATTTTTTCAATCCTGGATTGCTCTAAAGTATTCATAAATAGCCTTGAAAATACGGATCTGATCTAAAAAGTAACCACCATAGCCGCTACTCGCAGGTCGAGCGCTTCGAGCCCCGGCATATCCGATTGCAGAACCTGGTCGCCAATGAAGTCTTCGTCCATATCATCAATACGCTGCGGCAAGAGGGTAACCACGAGGCCGGCGGGCAGATTGCCGTTTTGCCAGTCGATCACCAGTCCGCCGTAGTCCCAGTTGAAGCCATTAAATTCGAACGGCCCTCCGTTCATTTCTACCAGCTCCTGCAAACTGGTGCCGATCGTAACGCCCTCAGGAGTAGACCAGCGGGCGCCGTTACGCGCTATGCGTATGAATGCCGGTTTTTGCTGGGCTGGATCCCATGCGATCTCCAGTTCGTCGGGGGTTTCCGGATACACGAGCGTGCCGCCCATGGTTTCTCCCTCGCCCACCATCACCTCGTAAGCTTGGAGCACAGAGTCGGGAAAATAATCGCCAATGTCTTCCGGTTTCGTCTCGGCAGTGACTGGCCCTACACGTTTGTTGGCAATCACGGCAAAGTCATTCTCCCGGCTAAGATCTTCACGATCAGCAGTGTCGGATTGGCAGGACTGAAAAAGAAGGATAAAAAAAGTGAGGAGTAAATAATTGAAGGACCGCATGGCTAATGGCTTGAGTTGGATCGTTAAATGAATTGCATAAAACTAAAACGGTCTGCCACAAGGCTTTCGTTCCGCAGGTCAATTTTTTTTAAATTTTCGACTGGAAGCATCTTTTTTATGAATGCAGGAGACTATTTGAACCGAGGTTCAATCCTTCCAGACTGTAAGGACCTGATATACTTCCCCATCCCAGGTATCGCATGACTTGACCGTCTAGAAAATTCGGATTTGCCACTTGGGAAAATGTCCGATCAAACTGTAGTAAATGGGTCGGTAAAAAACGACAGCGCCATCCAACCGAATAGCCGGTAAATAAAGGAAAAAAGAAGAGTACGAGCCCCAGTCCGATCTTCAATTCGAACTTCCAAACCCCGGCAACCAGCTGATAACCGTTTCAATCAGAGAATTGAAAAGAAATCCAGAGCGGGTAAAGGACCATGGGAAGCATCATAAAGACGATCAGAAAGCTGAGGGTAAAAATTAGGCTTCAGACATTGTCCAGTCGATAGATTACGCGCTACAGTGAAAGAACTTTTTTCAGAAATATTGGTAAAGGGTCCGGCGTATTGCAAGCGCTTGCATTTGGTAGGTTCATGGACCGTTCTCAAGCTAATCGTACCGATCCACAGACCCCGCAATACGAGGTGGATGCATAGGATGATCCGTAGGATATAAAGTGCCGAACAATTGATCGGCAGAAAAATGAAGATCCGACTGTATAGGGGTTATTTCCCTCTAAATCGGATCCGAAATCGAGATAAGGGAATCAGGCGTTAAGGTGCTCTAGACCCGGAAAAGGTAGGAAGATCGAGAAACCGAAGAAGCGCAATTCAAGGTTGAAACTGAGCCATTCTTTCCGGTCGGGCGAATTGCCTCCGGTAACTACAATCATTAATGATGACATACTAAGTCAAAGTATTGATGAAAGGTGATCACTTGCCAGGCGTCCAGCACCCGCTTTACCTGGCGACTATTAGAGCAGGCAACGGCAATCAATAATGCTTCCAATTGGTGCTCTTGTGGCGTAAAGGAATCGTAATATTCGGGAGTCTGCGTTTGCTGGGTAGTCTGGCTGTGCAAGTTGGCATTGGACCAGATCTCGAATCCGAGCTTTTCGGCCCGGCACAACTCTGCGAGTTTGTCAGTGGCTGCTTTTGCGCAGGTATCAATATAGCAGGAATAGGTCCGGTAGTTCGACCGTTTGAGGGTGTCGAGCTTCGGGAAGATAGGGTGACGCCGTTGGTTGGCAATGTGATAGCCGACAATATCTTTGCGGTCGACCAGCAACCGGTCGCCAAACCGGTGTTCTGATTGTGGATGGGGAATGCTCAATAATTGGACTGTTGCTGGACCCAATGGTTGCGACCAAAGGATTTCCTCCTGGTCCTGCCAGCGTAACTTAACGGAAAGCGGTTTCTGACCGGGCGAGGACCAACCGAATTTTTGCCAGACGGCTCCTGCGAGTCGCCGCTTACCCAAAGCGGTAGCGGCAATCCCCAAATCCCACCACAATTGCTGGTCGGCAGATTGAAGCGCCAGAGCTTTCTTGGTATAGTACATGGCGGCTTTCCAGTCGGCTCGCTGTTTGTAGATGGCCGATAACCTTTGGTAGGGATCGAAAAAATCAGACCGGTAGCGGATCGCAAGTTTATATAACTTTACGGCATTGTATACATCTCCGATTTTTCGGTATTCTTCGGCGTTTTCAAAAAAAAGTTTTCCCTTATCCGCTGATTGTGACATGTAAATTATAGTTTCCCTGTCCGATCAAATATACGCTTTAAACTACCGTAGAACAACATGGAGCCCATTTGGCAATTTTGGGTAGATACCGGCGGGACGTTTACCGATGTATTGGCCCACGATCCGCAAGGTCAATCCTATAGCTTAAAAGTCCTCTCTACCGGTCAACTTCGCGCTAAACTTACCGCTCAGGTCAATAATCGTACTTTTAGGTTTTCTCATAATTGGCCCATTCAGGTCGATATCTTTAATGGCTACCGCTTTCACCTGCTGGATAGGACACTAAATGCACAGATAGCAGGCATTGATTTGGAGCGGGGAGAGTTGGTCCTGAATCAGCCCTTGCTCGAGGAAATAAATTTTCCGGTTGCTTTTGAAATTTCTGCCGGAGAACCCGCACCGGTACTCGCCGCTCGTTTGCTAACGCGTACCCCCCTGGATGGAGAATGGCCTTCTCTTCAACTCCAGCTGGGTACAACGAAGGGGACCAACGCCCTGCTCGAGCAGAAAGGCGCTCGTGTGACGCTTTTTATCACCAAAGGCTTTAAAGATTTACCGTACATCGGTACGCAACAGCGCCCCGATTTGTTTGCGCTCAATATTCCCGACCCTCCCTTGCTGTATGAGCAGGTCATTGAGGTGCCCGAGCGGATCAGCGCCGACGGAACCCTACGGAAGGCGCTCACCGACGTTACTGCCAATAGGCTCATCCAGTGCTTGGTTGACCATCCCCCGCAAGCCATAGCGGTAGCTTTACTTCATGCCTACCGCAATCCGGTGCACGAGCAACGGCTCACGGATCGTTTGCACGCTGCAGGCTATGACTACGTCAGTGCTAGCCATGCTCTATCGCCCGTTATCAAGTTATACCCAAGGGTGCAGACGGCGCTCATTAACGCCTACCTCGCTCCGGTAATCGGAGATTACTTGAAAGGCATTCGCGAGAGCCTAAGCACGGAGAAGCAACCCGTCAAGGTTCGTGTGCTTAACAGTGCAGGTGCACTGATGCCGGCCGCTCATTTCACACCTAAAGACAGCCTATTGAGTGGCCCTGCAGGGGGGGTAGTGGGAGCTCAAACCATTGGAGCAAAACTGGGCATTGACCGACTACTCACCTTCGATATGGGCGGCACCAGTACAGATGCATCAAGGGTTGAAAAAACACCTGATATGCAGTTTACCACACAAATCGGGCCTCACCGATTTTTCAGCCCCAGCATTGCCATTGAAACTGTCGCTGCTGGGGGCGGATCCATCTGCACCCATCGCAACGGTGCCTTTGCGGTAGGCCCCGAAAGTGCCGGGGCCGATCCCGGACCGGCTTGTTATGGGGCCGGCGGACCGCTTACCGTTACCGACGTTGATTTTTTGTTGGGAAAACTGGACCCCGCAAGAATAGGTATCCCGCTGGATGCTCAAGCAGCTTGGCGCGCCGCAAAGGCACTGCTGGAAAAGGCGGGGGGTGGTGATTTGGAGACTATGCTCTCAGGTCTGGAACGTATCGCTGATGAAAAAATGGCGGAGGCCATCCGTACTATTTCGGTAGCGCGGGGCTTCGATCCGGGCGATTACATCCTATTGGCCTTCGGCGGTGCTGGCGGTATGCATGCTTGCCGGATCGCCGAAATTTTAAGCACTCGGCAGGTGATTCTGCCTAAAGACGCGGGTATCTTAAGTGCTTACGGCATCCAACAAGCCCGGCCAGAGCGCGTGATCACCCGGCAGGTCTTACAAACACTTGCCGATTTTGAACCCCATTTAACCGAAGCATTCAAGCAAATGGAGCAAGAGGCGGCTGCCGAACTGTACCGGGAGAATGGCACCGGAATTCCTTTCGCTCCCCCTCGGCGACTTGTTTTTCTGCGCTTTCTGGGCCAGGACCACACCCTGGAGCTGACTTACCAGCCAGATATGGAACTGGAAGTCGTGTTCCGGGTAGCCTACGAGCAAACCTTTGGGCACTACCCAGAGGATCGCACCCTGGAGGTGGAAAGTATTCGCCTGATCTTGACATTGCGAAAAGAGCATGCGGAAAGGCCTTCGAAGCTTCCCGGCAACTACGAGCCTGAGCCCAATCGGTTTTGGACCAAGCCTTTTGGTGAGATCCGTTATCCGGTATTTGATTGGGATACCCTATCCCCCGGAGCTTCTTTCGACGGCCCGGCCATACTCGTTAATGGACACGCAACGGCGTTTATTCCCTCCAATTGGCGGGCCGCCATATCATGGACAGGTGACGCGCTGGTCAAGACGGTGCGATCAAGGAGAGTAGCACCTCGATTTACTGACGAACGCATCGCTACCGAGTTATTTGCCAATCGCTTTACCGGGATCGCACAAGATATGGGGGCGCAACTACAGCGCACCGCTTTTTCTATCAATATCAAGGAGCGCCTGGATTTTAGTTGTGCAGTGCTGGATCCGCAAGGCCGTTTGTTGGTTAACGCGCCCCACATCCCTGTCCATCTTGGGAGTTTAGGAGTTTGTGCACGCCTCATTCTGGAAGAATATCCACTCGAACCCGGCGATGTGATTTTGACCAATCATCCCGCTTTCGGGGGATCCCATCTGCCTGATTTAACGCTCCTAAAAGGCGTTTTCACGTCCGAAAGGCACTTGATTGCTTATGTTATCAACCGGGCGCACCATGCGGAGCTGGGCGGGAAACTCCCCGGGTCCATGCCGCCCAATGCTCGTTCCCTTGCAGAAGAGGGCGTCGTTTTTCTTCCCACTTACCTGGCCAGGGCCGGAAAGGTCGACTGGGGCAACATCGAACGCCGGTTGCGAGAGGCCGATTATCCCTCGCGATCGCCCGGCGAAAACCTGGCCGACCTCAATGCTGCGCTCGCTGCATTGCAGTTGGGCGAAAAGGCCATCCAGCAATTGGTCAACCAGTACGGATTGCAGGAAGTCCATCATTATATGGCTCGGCTGCCAGATTTAGCCAGTGCAAGCCTAGCGGCTGCTGTAGGGGATCGCCTCGGACAGTCCTACCAAGCTACGGAGTGCCTGGATGATGGTCATCAGCTACAAGTTAGGATCCACTTTGGAGCCGAAAAATTGTGTTTTGATTTTTCTGGTACCCAAGGGCCTCACCCCGGCAATCTGAACGCCAACCTGGCCATTGTGCACAGCGTGGTCATATACGTTTTGCGACTCCTATGCGGGTCGGCTATTCCGCTCAATGAAGGGTTGATGGAGCGGGTGGAACTCCACTTACCACCCTCTTTGCTGTGCCCCGACTTCCCTCGCGACCCGCGACAGTGTCCGGCAGTCGTAGGTGGAAATACCGAAGTGAGCCAGCGCTTGACGGATACCCTGCTCAAAGCGCTGGAGCTGAGCGCCTGTAGCCAGGGTACAATGAACAATGTGCTCTTCGGCAATGAACGTTTCGCGTATTACGAGACCATCGGCGGGGGCGCCGGCGCTACCGCAGGGTTCCATGGTCGATCCGGCGTACACCAGCATATGACGAATACCAGCATAACTGATCCCGAAGTGCTCGAAGTACGTTTTCCTGTGCGCATACCGGTCTTTGGCCTGCGCAGAGGCTCCGGCGGCGCCGGACAATGGCCCGGAGGCGAAGGCGTTATTCGGCACTACACCTTCCTTGAAAAAGTGGAGGTAACCCTTTTAACTCAACACCGTAGGGAAAGGCCCTACGGTATGTATGGAGGCGGTGCGGGAGAACTCGGTGCACAGTGGATTGTAAAAGCAAATGGCCGTCGGCAGCCATTGGGTGGTATCGACTCGATTCAGCTGGAGCCAGGAGATAGTTTGATCATCCACACCCCTGGCGGAGGTGGCTGGGGTCGCAATTAGTTGGGAGCGCGCACGAGCTCCAGGAGCCGTTTTTTCTCCAGCCAGTACCAAAAGGCTAAGTAGACAAGAAACAGGAGGGTGTTTACCCCCAATATCCACCATAGCTTTTTTTCCGGAAGCCAATCGATCAACCACCCACTCAGCAGAAATAATAAAATAGCCGATCCGGTATAGCTCGCCATCCGCAGAATGGGATAAGGGATAGGGTGTTCGCGCTGACCGATCGCATAGCTCGTCAAAGCCATAAATCCATAGCAGGCCAGTGCTGCATAAGCCGGGCCGAAGTACCCAATGCGCGGAATCAAATAAAAATTGAGACTTAAGGTAATGATCGATCCTCCGAGGGCAATATAGCCACCAATACGCGTCCGGTCGGCCAGTTTGTACCAGATGGAAAAGTTATAGAAAAGACCCAGCATTAGATTGGCCAACAGGAGTAAAGGAACTACGCCGATGCCTTCCCGAAACTCGGGGCCGATAATGCGCTCGACAATGTCGATATAGAGCATGATGCCAAGAAAAGCCAGGCTGCCGATTAACGTAAAGGCTTGCCCTACCTGTGCATAGATAACCCTGGAATCCCCACGGTCGGCATGGCGAAAAAAGAAGGGTTCTGCAGCATAATTGAAGGCTTGGGTGAATAAATTCATCAGTACCGCCACCTTGGCGGCGGCGCTGTAGATACCCATCTGGGCTTTATTGTACGCCAGGTTTTCGGAGGCCAGCCATTTGATCATGGGCACACCTACCAGTTGATTGATGACACCCGCGAAACCTGCAATTACCAACGGAGCGGCGTAGTTCATCATCTTTGGCCACAGCGTTGCATCAAAACGCCAACGGATACGGCGGTAAGTGGGAATCAGCATCAGGTGTGTGGCACCGCTTGCAATTAAGTTGGCGACAAAAACCCAGCCGAGTCGCTGGCTGTCGGCAAAAATAGGGTAGTGGGCACGCTGCCCCCAGGGCGTTAGAATCTCCAGGAACACAAAAATGAAAAGAATATTGATTACAATATTCGCCACCTTGATCATCGCAAAACGAACCGGCCGGTTTTCCAATCGCAAGCGGGCAAACGGAAGGGCGGCCAAGGTGTCAAACACCAGGATGACGGCTAGCCAGATGATGTACTCGGGATGGCTGGGGTAGGTGAGTAAGGTTGCAATTTCCTGGGACAGCCATAAGGCCGACGCCAGGAAAAGAATGGATGTACCTATGAGCGTCACTCCGGCAGTAGAAAAGGCCCGGTCCATATCAATGGATGACCGGCCGTACCGGAAGAAAGTAGTCTCCATTCGAAACGTCAGCAACACCATGAGGAAAGCTACGTAGGCGTAGAGGTCTGAGAAAGCACCGTATTCCACCGGGCTAAAAACACGCGTGAGGTAAGGTGTGAGAATGACATAGTTCAGCAAGCGGCCCAAAATGCTGCTAACGCCATAGATCGCGGTTTCGCCTGCTAGCTTTTTCAGTAAACTCATGGGTGATGGCTACCAATAATTCGTGTAGAAGGTAAGTATTTGTCCGGATATGGAATATCCGAGTAGCGGGTCCAAAGACCAGGAAATGCGAGCTTTCGTTGTTCAATCCCGTAAAATAGTGGTATTTTGTTTCGATTATTTGAATTGATCTCAAAGACAAATGATAAAGGTAGACTTACTGAAGAAAATTTGTGAAACCCCAGGCGCCCCCGGTTTTGAACAGCGCATCCGCGCACTCGTACTTCAGAAATTGCAAGGATTGACCGACGAGGTTTCCGTAGACAATATGGGCAACGTCATTGCCATCAAGCGCGGTAAAGAACGCAAAAAAGTAATGATTGCCGCTCATATGGATGAGATCGGATTTATCGTCACCCATATTGATGAAGACGGCTTCGTGCGTTTTCATACTCTGGGCGGTTTTGACCCGAAGACACTTACCTCGCAGCGCGTAATCGTACATGGTAAAAGAGACTTAATCGGCGTAATGGGTAGCAAGCCGATTCATCTGATGAAACCGGAAGAGCGGAATAAACAGGTTCCTATTGCCGAATATTTTATCGATTTGGGCATGCCGCGCAAAGAAGTGGTGAAATATGTGTCAATAGGAGACCCCATCACGCGCGAGCGCTCACTAGTAGAAATGGGGGATTGCATCAATAGCAAATCGATCGATAACCGGGTCTCGGTTTTTATTCTGCTTGAAGCTCTGCGCGAACTGCAGGGTCAGGAAACTCCCTACGATGTTTATGCTGTCTTCACAGTACAGGAGGAAGTCGGTCTGCGGGGCGCCATTTCATCGGCCCACCTGGTCGACCCCGACTTCGCTTTTGGGCTGGATGTGACCATTGCCTTCGATGTGCCGGGCGCCCAACAACACGAGATGGTGACACAACTTGGTAAAGGGACCGCCATCAAAATTATGGACGGATCGGTAATTTCGGATTATCGCATGGTCAATTTCCTGAAACATACAGCAGGTCAAGAAAATATCCCTTGGCAACCCGAAGTGTTACCTGCTGGCGGCACCGATACGGCTGGCCTGCAGCGCTACGGTAAAAAAGGAGCAATTGCCGGGGCCATTTCTATTCCCATCCGCCACATTCACCAAACGATTGAATTGGCCCATAAGGCGGATATTCGCCACAGCATCGATCTGCTAACCGCAGCCCTGAAAAGGCTGCACGAATTTGACTGGTCCTTTGAGCGGGTACGTTTAGAAAACGGACCCGAAAATGCAGCCGGTAATACTTACAAAGACCTTTTTTAAGCTGAACGAAATGCGGAACGGGCTGTTTTTTAAAGACATTACAGCCTCACTAAAATCCGAATTTTTATGTGGAAAGAAGAGAACAACCAGCTCTCCGCCAGTTTCAAATTTAAAGACTTCACCGAAGCTTGGGCCTTCATGACCGAGGTGGCTTTTCACGCCGAAAAGCAACAACACCACCCCAATTGGTCAAATGTGTATAACAACGTTGAGATAAACCTGAGCACCCACGACGCCGGCGATGTGGTCACCGACAAAGACCGGGAGCTGGCAAAGGCCATTGATGCGGTCTACGCTAAATTCAAATAAGCCTTTTTCCACGGGGTGTCAGAAAAAATCATCGTGTAATGCCGCCAGCCATCGAAAGCAAATTGCCAAACGTCGGAACGACCATATTTTCCGTAATGACCAAAATGGCTGATGAGTATGGAGCGCTTAACCTCTCTCAAGGTTTTCCGGACTTTTCAACGGCCGGACCCCTCATCGATTTGGTGCACGACTACATGCGGCGGGGGTACAATCAGTATGCACCTATGCCGGGGGTCCCGGCATTGCGCCAGGCAATCGCTGAGAAAGTAGAAGCCCTATACCATTATGCACCCGACCCCGAGCGCGAAATAACCGTTACTGCCGGGGCAAGTCAAGCTATTTTTACGGCTATTGCCGCCTTCGTACATCATGGTGATGAAGTCGTTTTAATCGAGCCGGCTTTCGATGCATATCGTCCTGCAGTCGAGTTGGCTGGGGGGAAAGTAGTAGCTTTCGAGCTTGCCGCACCCGATTATCGGGTCGATTGGGCAGCTTTAGGCAAATTGATCGGGCCAGCGACCCGTTTGCTGATTATCAACACCCCACATAATCCAACGGGTACTGCCCTTAATCATTCGGATATGCAGGTCCTGGAAAATCTGTTGTCGATCCATCCCCGGCTTATGCTGCTCAGCGATGAAGTCTACGAACATCTCACTTTCGATGGGTTAGAGCACGCCAGTGTCCTGCGCTATCCTGCGCTGCGCGAGCGTAGTATCGTGACGTATTCCTTCGGAAAAACCTTTCACAATACCGGCTGGAAAATTGGATATTGTATCATGCCCAGCGATTGGATGACTGAGTTCCGAAAGGTGCACCAATACAACGTTTTTGCCGTCAATACCCCTATGCAGCATGCCTTAGCTGAATACCTGGCGACCCCGGAGCACTACCTTCAGCTCGGTGAATTTTACGAGAAAAAGCGCGATTTGTTCCTGAACGCAGCTTCGGGATCAGCGCTTCGCCCATTGCGCTGCGAGGGGACCTACTTCCAGCTGTTCTCCTACGCCGCTGCCGGCGACCTGTCCGATATGGATTTTGCCAAACACCTGACCCAACATCATGGGGTAGCAGCCATTCCCATTTCGGCATTCTATACTTCGGGGCGGGACGAGCATATTATTCGCCTCTGCTTTGCCAAGCGCGATGCGACTTTGGCGGAAGCCGGAAAGCGGTTGCAAAATATAGGCAAAGACGCTTAACGAACGCGATCGCTTCTTCCGTTTAATATGCCCGCACGTTCTTTTTTTCCATGTAATTGATGAAAGCCTGATTGATTACCCGGTTGCCACCAGGGGTAGGATAGTTGCCGGAGAAATACCAGTCGCCGTTGTTGTTCGGGCAAGCGGTACGAAGGCCTTCTACGGTTTGATAAATGATGTCCACCTCCGGTGTAATACCTTCTGGCGTGAGGATCTGCGCAATTTTGCGAGAGATCTCTTCGTAGGAAAACTCGGCATACAAGGCCTGCACCTCGTTGGTTATCTCCTCTTTAGGGCAATTTTCCTGGGCTTTGCAACGGGCATAAGTTTCTTCGAGCAAGAATTCGCGGCCGGTTTCTTTAAGCAGCGCTACCAGCGCCCGGAAAGCTGCAAATTCGCCCATTTTCGACATGTCGATTCCGTAGCAATCGGGGTAGCGGATCTGAGGGGCTGAAGATACGATCAGGATTTTACGTGGACGCAGGCGGGAAACGATCTGTAAAATACTATCCCGCAGGGTAGTGCCCCGGACGATTGAGTCGTCGAGCAGGACTACGGTGTCGACGTCGTTTTCTACAATACCGTACGTCATATCGTAGACATGGGAGACGAGTTTGCCCCGGGATTGCGTATCGGCAATAAAGGTGCGCTGTTTGGCATCTTTGACGATGACTTTTTCAATGCGTACCTGCATGTTGAACACCCTTTGCATCGCATTTTCATTGAGCTCCTCATTTTGGTGCAAATCGATTACCCGCTCTTTTTTGATCGCATTCAGTTTTTTTTGCAATCCGTCCATTAGCCCAAAAAAGGCGGCTTCGGCAGTATTGGGTACGTAAGAGAAAACAGTGTGATTGAAATCGTAGTCAACTGCTTTGAGGATAGGGTCTGTAAGTTGCTCACCAAGTTTCTTTCGCTCGAGGTAAATGTCGCGGTCGTTCCCGCGGGAAAAATAGATGCGCTCGAAGGAGCAAGCCGTTCGTTCGCCCTGTTCTGTGAAGGGTTGTTCCGCGACCAGGCCGTGCTTTTTGATGATAAGGGCGTGGCCCCGCTTAATTTCTTTTACTTTGTCGATATGCACGTCAAAGGCGGTCTGGATAGCCGGGCGCTCGGATGCGACGACGACCACTTCCTCATCGTAGTAGTAAAAGGCAGGGCGAATACCATTGGGATCGCGCATGACGAAGGCATCGCCGTGCCCGATTAGTCCGGCCATAATATAGCCTCCGTCGAACTTCCGGCTTGCCCGGCGCAGGAGGCGTTGGATATCGAGTTCGCGAAATATGAGTTCGTTGATCTCGCGATTGGAGTAGCCGTCGGGTTTAAACCAGGTGTGCAGGCGCTGTACCTCGTCGTCGAGAAAGTGGCCGATCTTTTCCAGCACCGTTACCGTGTCGGATTTTTCTTTGGGATACTGCCCCAACTCCACCAGTTCTTCGAAAAGCTCATCAACATTGGTCAGGTTGAAATTGCCGGCGAGGATGAGGTTGCGGTTAATCCAGTTGTTCTGGCGCAGGAAGGGGTGGCAGGTTTCGATCGAGTTATCGCCGTGCGTACCGTAACGCAGGTGGCCCAGTAACAGTTCGCCCATGTATGGTTTATTGGCTTTCAGCCATACGGCATCGTTGAGTTTTTCCGGAGGGAGGTCTACGAAGTGACGATTGATCTGAGCGAAAAGGTCATCGAGGTAATTGGATGCTACGCTGCGCTTGCGGCTGATGTACTTACGCCCCGGCAGCGGATCGAGCTTGATGGTAGCCATCCCTGCGCCATCCTGCCCCCGGTTGCGCTGTTTTTGCAGTAGGAGTTGCAGCTTTTCTAAGCCATAAAAAGCGGTGCCGTACTTTTCCTGGTAGAATTCCAGAGGCTGCAGCAAACGGATAAGGGCTACGCCGCACTCGTGCTTGATGAAGTCGCTCATGATGATATACGATGCTGTCGTTTATGATGAAAGGAGGTTATAGACTGTCCTCAGGTCAGTTCGATTGCGGGTATTTTTGCACCTTAGCCAATCATAATCCGATGCTTACCAATCGTTTTCTACGAAGCGGTGCAAAGTGCAAAATTAGGCGTATTCCGCTATGAGCACAACTAATTTAATGAATTCCTCATCTAGGAGTTATACCTGGCAAAACCATGTTGGGGTACAGATAGTTTTATAGGCCGGGTGAGCCCCGTATAAAATTTGTATATTATTGGGGAGAGCCCATTCTCCACAATCAAAATCCGGACGCATGGCTTTTCTGAAGTTTTTTCGGGTGCCGAAGCACCAACAGTTTGAGTACAAGCCCCGCTACTGGGATCCGCGTAAAGAAGAGCTCCAGGAGCGCCTCAAGGAAATTGAGGCACGTAAAAACAACGACGTTGACGGTATGAAGTCGCGCATTGCAGCGGGTATGCGGCGAGGTATTACCAGTAGCCAGACCAAGCGCCTGCGACAACGCAAGGTGATGCGCTCTAATCTAACCCTGTTCGCTGTATTGGTCTTGTTGGTTTTATCCGCATACGTTTTCTTGGTCCAGTATTTACCCCGAATCGTTGAAGCCCTGGAGGGGAACTCCGCCCAGATGTAAAGCGACAGCTTTTTGTATTTTTGTGAAAAAAGGAGCTTACATGGAAGACGTGATCCAGCTGCTTCCGGATGCCATGGCCAATAAGATTGCGGCTGGGGAAGTTGTGCAGCGACCCTCATCCGTAGTCAAGGAATTATTGGAAAATGCTGTTGATGCGGGTAGTACCAAGGTGCAATTAATCATCAAGGATGCGGGAAAAACCCTCATCCAAGCCATTGATAACGGCTGTGGTATGACGCCCAGCGATGCTCGCCTTTCTTTCGAGCGGCACGCAACCTCCAAAATCCGCCGGGCCGAAGATCTTTTTACTCTCCGGACAATGGGCTTCCGGGGTGAAGCCCTTTCTTCCATTGCGGCTATCGCACAAATCGAACTGCGCACCCGCCTGCACGCACAGGATGTGGGTACCCGAATCCTTATTGAAGGGTCGGAAGTAAAGGTGCAGGAACCGTGCCAGACTGCTCCCGGTACCAGTATTGCGGTTAAAAACATCTTCTATAATATTCCTGCGCGACGCAACTTCCTCAAAACGAATACGGTAGAGATGCGCCACATCAATGATGAGTTTACGCGCATTGCAATTGCCAATCCTGACGTACACTTTACCGTTCACCATAACGGCTCTGAAATATTTCACCTGCGTCCGGGTAATTTACGCCAGCGCATTATTGATGTCATGGGCAACCACGTGAATAAAAAGTTGGTCCCAGTCAATGAAGAAACGGACGTGCTCAGGCTCCACGGCTTCGTGGGTAAACCGGAGTACGCTAAGAAAACCCGTGGAGAACAGTTTTTCTTTGTCAACGATCGCTTTATCAGGAGCAACTATTTACACCATGCGGTTACTTCGGCGTTTGCGGAGCTAATATCTAAAGATACTTTCCCCCTGTACATCATCTTTATTGCTATCGATCCAGCCAACCTTGATGTGAACGTGCATCCGACCAAACAGGAGATCAAGTTTGAAGATGAGCGACTCGTGTACAACTACCTGCGCGTAACGGTTCGACACGCCCTTGGGCTTTACGGGGCCATGCCCACCCTCGATTTCGATCAGGAGCCAGCCTTTCTACCCAATACAGGGCCCGACCTGTACCCGCGCCGGGAGAAGGATCATCCTGCCAGTCGCCCTGGTTCGATCATTCGCCCGGATCGCACCGACAGGCGTACACGCAACAATTTGGAAAATTGGCAAAAGTTCTACGAAAATATTGGTCGGTTCGAAGGGCTAGAATCGGAAGATGGCCCCGTACAAGCGGAGTCGATCACGATCGAAAGTAACTGGAAAGAAGACGAAACGGCGACCGAACAGTTGCCAGGTATGCAGCAGCAAGGCCGCAAACCGCCTTACCAAATCCATGGAAGTTACATTGTCAGCCACATCAAGTCCGGCTTTTTTTTGATCGATCAGCAGGCAGCGCACGAGCGCATTTTGTACGAGTCTTTTCTCAGCATCCTGCAAGAGTCCCGCACTACCGGCCAGCGACAGCTTTTTCCCAAACAAATTGAACTGGCGCCACAGGATGCCGCCGTTCTGCGCGAGATCCGCGAAGAAGTCAATAAGTTGGGTTTTGATATCCAGGATCTGGGGCAGCAAAGTTTTGTCATCAATGGCGTACCGGCCGAGATGAAGGGTAAAAAGGATGAGCAAGCCCTCATCGAAACCCTGCTCGAGCAGTACAAATCGGGGCGGGAGATGCAACTCGGTCTGTACGAAAATATCGCTCGCTCAATGGCCCGGAGTGCCGCCATCCGGCGCGGGCAGCTCCTGGGAGTAGAAGAAATGCAAAGCCTGATTGATAAGCTGTTTGCATGCGAAATTCCATTTAAAAGCCCATCTGGTCGAAATTGCTTTCTTACTTTTGAACTGGAAGCACTGGAAAAACAGTTTGAAGGGTAGCGCTTTCAGAACGTTCCGCAGGTGCGTTTGCCCACGATACACAAGAAAAACGTATGTACCGAATAACCGACGTTGTACGTCATTTGCTGATTATAAATATTCTAGTCTATTTTGCTTCCTTTTTACCCTTTTTAGGGGATCCGGGGTATCAGACTTCCCAGAACCTCATCCAAGGGAGCCTAAGTGATTTCTCGGAATGGGGACGCTACCAGTTAGCGATGTTTTATCCGCGATCCGATTACTTCCGGCCCTGGCAGATCGTGACCCATATGTTCATGCACGGTAGTTTTACCCACTTGCTTTTCAATATGTTCGCGCTATTTATGTTTGGGCCGCCGATTGAGATGACCTGGGGACCTCGGCGCTTTTTGTTTTTTTACCTATTCTGTGGTTTCGGGGCTTTAGGCCTCTATTTGTTTGTCCAATACCTGGAGTTGCAATCGGGCGTGAACCCCATTACCATGAACGTTCCTATGCTGGGGGCCTCCGGGGCAATTTTCGGCGTGCTAGCCGGTTTTGGGCTGCTTTTTCCCAATAGCGTCATTCAGCTGATCTTCCCGCCTATCCCCATGAAGGCCAAGTACTTCGTAATAATTATCGCTGTTTTGGAGTTGGTGTTTGGCATCAGCTCGTTTGCTGGGGCCAGCTCGGGCGTGGCTCACTTCGCTCACGTGGGGGGAGCCCTTTTCGGTTTGGCGCTCATCCTTTATTGGCGGAAATACGGCACTCGCCTGTAAAAGGCAGACGTCGGGCTTGAAATATATCACATAACTGGATATTTTGACACTGCCACGAGGCAACTCAATCCCCTATCCGGTGTTAGTAAGTTACGCTTAAACAGAAAATTCATGTTCAATTCGATTCTGGAGGACATCAAGCGGGAGTTCAGCTACGGGAACATGGTGACGCGTCTGATCATCGTCAATGTGGCGGTGTTTATTATTTTTCGCTTGGTGTGGGTATTTATCAAAATCAGTCATCAGTGGGACCCCAGTGGCGACGCCCTCTTCAATGATTTCATCCACCTCTTCGAAATTTCTTCCGATTGGTGGTATAACCTTACGCACCCATGGGTACTGTTTACGCACATGTTCTTGCACTTCGGCGTATTCCACATCCTTTGGAATATGCTTTTCTTGTACTGGTTCGGCCGGATCGTCGGCGACCTAATCGGTAACCAATACATCTTACCGATATATCTGCTGGGCGGATTGGTGGGGGCGTTGTTTTTCTTCATTTCGGCCCAGGTCATACCCAACGAAAGCGAGATTATCTTTGCCTTGGGTGCTTCGGGAGCCGTCATGGCCATTGTGGCTGCCGCCGGAACCATCAACCCAGATCACATCATGCACCTGTTTCTCATTGGAGAAGTGAAGATCAAGTACATTGTCATGGTGTTGATTTTTCTCGACGTGATCGGCATTGGCGACAATTTAAATACCGGTGGGCATTTCGCCCACTTGGGCGGTGCGGCCTTGGGTTGGTTGTTTGTGCGCCGGCTGCGCGATGGTAGTGATTGGGCGATTCCAGTCAACCGCTTTTTCGATAACATGACGGAATATTTCCACTCCCTGTTTAAGCCGAAGAAAAAAGGGCCGCGGGTGGCCTACAAAAACCCGGAGCGACCGGCCCGTAAAAAACGCTCCAAGCGCGGGGTTGATGCTACCGACCTTTCTCACCAGGAGCGACTGGACCAGATTCTCGACAAAATCAAGAAATCGGGGTACCGTAGCTTGAGTGAAGAAGAAAAAGAATTCCTCTTCAACGCCAGTAAACAATAACTGGTGAAGCTGGTACTGCGCTTGTTACGCTGGGCGAATTTGGTACTGGTCCTTGCTACCTTGGCAGCTTACTGGTCGCCTTACGCAGACCCACAGCAGTTCTGGCCGCTGGCTTTTGCGGGTTTGCTCTACCCATTCTTATTACTGGGCAACCTGCTTTTTATAATCCTTTGGGGTCTTCTGCGAAAGTTCTACCTGTTGTTGTCGCTTGTGTGTGTGCTGGCAGGGTGGACCCATCTGCGGTCGCTCATTGGCTGGAGTCGCTCGCAGCCTTCCACCAAGCCTGTCCATACACTGAACATCATGACTTTTAACGCCCATGGTATGCAACTCGACCATTCCAGGGCCGAAGTGAGCCAAGAGCAGATCGCCGCCGTCCTACCCGCAAATATCGACCTGGTCGCGCTGCAGGAATACAGTCCGCGAAACGATCGCCGCTGGCGGGAATTCGTTCAACAACATACCGGGATGCACTATCAGATGAACACTGGTGGAGCACTTACTATTTTTTCACGATACCCGATAGTCGACAGCGAAACCATATACACAGGTCACCGTTCTAATGGTTACCAATGGGCCGATATACAGGCACCCGGTCAGCGTATCCGGGTATTTAATCTGCACCTGCAATCGAATGCCATCACCTGGATGACCGAACAAATGGTGAGCCAGGTCGACGAAAATCCGGAAGCCCTCTATACATTACGCGGTATCATGGGCCGTTACCGGCATGCCACACGGGAGCGGGCTGAACAAGCAAAGGTGATCCGGGAGCTGATCGAAGCTTCTCCTTATCCGGTCTTGGTGCTGGGCGATTTTAATGATATCCCACAATCCTACGTTTACCGGGCCATTTTGGGTGATTTGCAGGATAGCTTTAAAAAAGCCGGTTCGGGTATTGGTTTCACCTATGCCGGTATTATTCCAGGACTACGAATCGACTATATTCTGGTGGACCCCGGCTTAGAGGTGTTGACCCTGCGCAAAGGGAAACGGAATTATTCTGATCATTACCCTGTCCTGGGCGTGGTTGCCTGGCTTAAAGAATAACTGGTCTGGAAAATTGATTTGAATAGGGCCGGCGAGCTGCTTATTTTTGCGACGGAAAAAACCCCGCTCCCATGGAAGGATCAAAGTTGACCATACACAATAGCCTAACGCGTCAGAAAGAAAAGTTCGAGCCGATTAACGACCGCATCGTCGGTATGTACGTCTGCGGTCCGACGGTCTACAGCGATGTACACTTGGGCAATTGCCGGACGTTTATAAGTTTTGATATTGTGTATCGCTACTTGATGTATCTGGGATACAAAGTGCGTTACGTGCGCAACATCACAGATGTTGGGCATTTGGAGGGTGATGTAGACACCGGAGCTGAGGATAAAATCGGAAAAAAAGCCCGCCTGGAGCAGCTGGAACCCATGGAGATCGTGCAGCGCTATACGAATGGATTCCATGCTATGATGGACTCCTTCAATGTACTGCGCCCCAATATTGAGCCCAGCGCTACCGGGCATATCCTAGAGCAAATAAGCATGGTGCAGCAAATCCTCGATAATGGGTTTGCCTATGAGGTTAACGGCTCAGTCTACTTCGATACCATGAAAATGGTGCAAGAAAGCGGTATGTACGGCCAGCTTTCCGGTCGTAAAGTTGAAGACCTTATCGCCGAATCGCGGGACGATCTTAAAAACCAGGGTGAAAAGCGACACCCTTCCGATTTCGCTATCTGGATCAAGGCGGATCCCAGCCACCTGATGCGGTGGCCTTCTCCCTGGTCAGAAGGCTTCCCAGGTTGGCACCTGGAGTGCTCCACAATGAGTACCAAATATTTGGGAGAAACTTTCGACATCCACGGGGGCGGTAACGATCTTAAATTTCCGCACCACGAAAATGAAATCGCCCAGAATTACGGCGTGTGTAAATGCTCCCCTGCCAAGTACTGGATGCACGGTAATATGCTCCTACTGAACGGCAAAAAAATGTCGAAGAGCGACGGTAATTCCATCTCACCTAAGCAGTTATTCACCGGCGAAAATCCTCACATCAGTAAGGGCTACAGCCCGATGGTGGTCCGTTTCTTCATGCTGCAGACCCACTATCGCAGCACGCTTGACCTCAACGACGAGGCTTTGCAAGCCGCCGAAAAAGGGTACCGCCGGCTCATGGAGGGCAACAAGATCGTACAGCAGTTAGAGGCCACCCCCGGAGCAGAAGCCAGCGAGCTGGACCGGGCTGTGCGCGAGCAAATGCTGCTGGCAGAAGCGGATATGAACGACGATTTTAACACCCCTAAAGCCCTGTCGCGGGTTTTTGATCTGGTGTCTAAAGCCAACGCTATCCAGGATGGCCATCTGGATGCTAAAACCCTTTCGGCCGAAACGCTTGCGAAATGGAAAACCTTTTTTCAGCAGTACCTATTCGATATTTTTGGTTTGCGCGATGAGATGGCAGGCGGAAGCAATGGGCAAGGAGAGTTACTGGACGAACTCATACGATTGCTGATTGAAATGCGTCAGGATGCTCGTGCTAATAAGGACTATGCAACTTCCGATAAGATCCGCGACGCGCTCAAAGAAAAAGGCGTCGTACTGAAAGATAGCAAGGAGGGTACAACCTGGGTAATTGAAATCTAGGGAAACGGGGGGCCTCGAGACCCCGCCGTATTGAACGTAGATTATTTTTTATTGCCCAGGATGTTCTGATATTGCTCCCGATTGCGTAACACTTTAATTGCAGCTTGGATTTCCTTATCGTTGCGCAGGCCGATCTGTATCTCCCCGTCCTGGAAATAATAACGGCTGGCAATTTCCTTCTCAATCAAGTTGGTTATTTCCTGGCGGTAAGTATTGACCGCTTCCCGTTTTTCTGCCTCAATGGCAGCTTCCATTGCCCTGATATCTTGGTCTAATTCAAATCCTTCTTTAGCAGCTGCGTCCTGAAGTTTATTCAGCAGGCGCTCGCTCTTGGTGTCGAACCGGAAGTCGCGCTCCTCCAGGTAAGCCGTAAACTGATTGAAATCTTCGAACGCAAGCTCTTCAATTGGCGCTACGGTTTCCTTATCCATGCAGTACTGCGTCACGAAGTCGAAGATGATATGCTGGTCTACCAAGTCCTTGATGACCGGAATATCGCTCGGGTGTTTGATGACGATATCGGGCTTCACGCCTCCACCATCGAGTACAGTACGGCCGCTACGGGTCTTAAAAGGAGTGCGCAATTCATCGGCAATATCTACCGGTTTACCTTCATTGTATTCGACGCTCTGGATACAGCGACCGCTGGGGATATAGTACTTAGCGGTAGTAAGTTTGAGTTTGGAGTTGTAGCCGATATCCTTTGTGTTTTGGACTAGCCCCTTGCCAAAGGTACGCTGCCCGACCAGTACGCCCCGGTCGTAATCCTGCATCACGCCACATACGATTTCCGAAGCCGAGGCGGAGCGCTCGTCGATAACTACTGCAAGAGGGATCTTCTCATCTACCGCCGGTCCCCGCGTGTCGAAACTGCGGTCCCAATCTTTGACTTTGCCTTTAGTGGTCACAATCAACTCACCACCCGGAATAAAAACATTTGACACATTTACTGCCTCACTCAACAAACCACCACCATTGCCACGCAGGTCGAAGATCACGCCTTTGATATCGGGGTTTTGGTTTTTCAAATCTTCCAGTGCCTTGCCTACATTACGACCGGCATTGCGGGTGAAGGTTTTTAGGGTAATGTAGGCGATATCGCCTTCGATAATTTGGGCGTTTGGCACATTCGGAATATTCACCTCTTCGCGGGTTACGGAGAGATCGATTGGCTTTTCTTTACCCGGGCGTTGAATGGTAAGGGTAACCGATGTGCCTGGGAAGCCCCTCAGTATTTCGTTGAGTTGCTCAGGGTCCCGGCCTCGAGCGTCGTTGCCGTCCACAGCCAGGATCTGGTCTCCGACTTTAAGACCCGCTTTTTGGGCTGGCTGGCCCTCGTATATTTCGGTGATGGTTACGAAGTCGCCGATTTTCATACTGCTGGCGCCAATACCTTTGTACTTACCTTCTGTGACATACCGGTATTCTTCGATCTGCGACTCGGAAATGTAATTGGTGTATGGGTCAAGGGACTCAACCATTGCATCGATGCCCGTACGCATTAGCTTACCGGGGTCGATATCGTCAACGTAGTAGTGGTTGAGTTCTTTATATAGGTTGGCAAAGATCTCCAGATTCTTGGTGATCTCGAATTGGCGGTTGTCACCAGGTACTGTAGCTGCTACGCTTATTAGGGTAGCTATGGCTAGTACCATTCCTTTCATGAATGACTTTGACATAGTAGCACAGATTTAATCAAAATGCAGGAAAACGCAAGGGCCCGGTGTTCTGCCCATTTCTCCAAACGTTTGAAGAGGTAGGACTTGGTATAGCAAGCAAAAATTTAGTAAAAACCTGATGCAAATTCCATGCTTTATCCTAAAAAAGTCCGCACGGCAGCAAACAGGGCATCGGGCGCTTCGGCGTGAACCCAGTGTCCTGCATTTTCCACAGTTTGTAATTCGTAATTCGGGAAGTAATGCCCGATCTGTTCTTCATCATCTTCAAGAATATAGTCGGAAAGACCCCCGCGCAGGAAAAGGGTTGCGCCCTCGTAAGTTCCCTCAGCTTTAGGGGCGGCTAAGATATCCTCGTAGTGGGCATAGATTAGCGGCAGATTAATTTTCCAGCGAAACGTACCCGCTTTACTGCGAGCCAGGTTTTTGAGCAAAAACTGCCGAATAGCCGGATTGTCGATGTATTGCTGTAAAATGTTTTCCGCGTATTTCCGATCCTTTACCTCTTCCAGCCGTACGGCTTGCAGAGCCTTAAAGATCATCTCGTGTCCACCTGCATAAGCCTTAGGTCCGATGTCGATGACAATGAGTTTTTCGGTCATATCCGGGTTGCGAAGGGCAAACTCCATGGCGGTTTTTCCACCCATAGAATGCCCCATGATGTTGGCGCGGTGGATGAATTGCTGTTCCATGAACTGGCGCAAGTCATCGGCCATGATAGGATAATCCATCGGCGCCTGGTGAGGGGAGCGCCCATGGTTGCGTTGGTCGATCAAGTATACCGAATAGTGTTCGCTAAGGCGTTTGCCCAAAGTTTGCCAGTTGTCGAGCGATCCGAAGAGGCCGTGTAAAATGAGCAGCGGTTCTCCCTGCCCAAATGTTTTATAATTGAGTTCCATAGATAGTGTTTATCGCAGAGAAGTGTTCGACCTCTGGAAAATGGGCCAACGGGAACGTACCCTTCCAGCTCCCCTCAGTGGCGTACGGGTGAAAGCGTGCGAATAATTCCTCGCTGTACCACTGGCGACGTCGCGTTTCGCGAATAACTTCTTGATGGTGCGCGCCTTGGTAGGCATAGGCCTGCATGTACCAGCTGTTTTGCCAGAGGCTGAAAGTCGCCTGCTGGATTAATGGCAGCTCGCCTATTCCTTTGCTGAACAACAGTCCCTGCTCTCCGGGTTGCGGCATAGCTTGGCTTACTCCCGGAACAAACTTCCAGAATCGGGCTAAATGTTTGGCTTTGATCGTTGCCCTGGTGAGCACACCCACTAATGACTCTGGATTAAATTGTACATTGGCCGGGAAAGGGTTTTGACTTTCCCATGCTCCATGCACTTTAGCTGTATGCATGAATATAGTCCAGTATTCTTCCGCTTTTTTCAGGTAAGTGGAAAATAATAAATGGCGACGAAAAAAACGGATGGCATCTTCCTCGCGCTGCCATACGGCCAGCAAACCGTATACCGAAAAGTCGGGCTTGATACTGAAGCCGTTGCCGGCACCACTACCCATGAGCCTTACGAACTTCAAACCTTGGACACTTCTCAGGGGCTTTCTAGCTAGCCCCATCTGACGCAATGCCCACCATTTCTGAGCCGTTGTTTTAAAATGGAAAAAAGTAAGGGTAACGACGTTTTCCTTTTTCATATTCCCCTAACAAAGCTCGATTTGTAAAGGTTTGTGAGCCTTGGGGAAACGCCATGGGGGAATAGTTGATAGAAATTAAGATATGATGTTACTTTCGCTTACTTTTGCATTATAGAAAAAAGGGTCATTAAGAATGAAAAAAGTCATACTACTTCTTTTGGTATCCGCCTGGTGTGGGACTGCACTTTGGGGCCAAAGTTCGGAAGAGCTGTTGCGCCAGTTTAAATCGACGGAGAGTCAGGAAGAAAAAATAAGCCTTGCTCTACAATTGGCCAAGCAGTACTTGCGGGAACGCAACGAGGTCGAGTCCGAACGGTTTGCCAAGGCAGCTTTCAATCTCGCAGATAAAAGCGGCAACTATGGCATGGGTGCGCAGTCGGCCTACTTTTTGTCAGAATTTTATCGCTCCAATGGTAATCAGCGCAAACAGGATGACTGGCTCAAAGTGGTGATCGGTTATGCCAAGAAGGCCGAAGATTTTGATTTGTTAATCCGAGGCACTCAAAAAAGAAGCAGTCTGGCTACCCGCGACCGCAATTACCGCCGAGCTTATGAGATCAACCAGGAGGCTTTTAAGTACTTCAGTGACCGAGGGCAGAGTATCAGCGAGCTGGTGGATCGCTATAATCAGCTGCGCTTCAAACTACAGAACGAACAAGCAGCCCTGGAGGCGGAAAAAGAGCAACTTCAGGAGGAAATCTCATCTTTGAGTACCGAACGGGACCAGCTGAGTGTAGAAAAAAATCGACTGCAAACGCGTCAGGAGCAGTTGGTACGCAAAAATGAAAGCATTGAAGAGCAAGCAAAACAGACGCAGCAACAGCTGGCTACGGTTTCGGAGGAAAAGCAGCAGGTGGAAGCAATTGCCAAGCAGCGCGAAGTAGAAGTGAAAAAGCTTTCCCGCGATACCCTGGAAAAACGGTTGGCTTTGGCCGAGGCGCAAAACGAAGTTGCCAGTCAGCGCATGGCCCTCCAGCGCCGAAATGCACTCATTCGCATGAGTGCGGTGGTGACCGTTTCCCTTTTGCTGCTGGCCCTTTTATTGTACGGACGCTTCCGTGCTAAAAAACGCTCGGCGCGCATTCTTGGAGAAAAGAACAACATTATCGAGGAGGAACGGGAGCGTTCGGAAAACTTACTTCTCAACATTTTGCCCCAACCCATTGCTGAAGAGCTTAAAGCTAATGGCAGGGCCGCAGCAAGGCGTTATGATGAAGCCAGTGTCTTATTCTCCGACTTCATCAATTTTACCCATATTTCCGAACGGCTTACACCCGAAGAGCTTGTAGCCGAACTCGACACCTGCTTTAAAGCTTTCGATTCCATCCTGGCAAAGTATCCGGACGTGGAAAAAATAAAGACGATCGGCGATGCCTACATGTGTGCCAGCGGGCTTTCGGATCGCAAGTCGATCCCCTTCAATATTATCCGGGTAGCGATCGAAATGCAGGAGTACCTGGAACAGCACCGGCGCGATCAAATCCTGGCCGGTAAACCATTCTTCGAGGCGCGCATCGGCATCCACACCGGTCCGGTGGTAGCCGGGGTCGTGGGGCACCAGAAGTTTGCCTACGATATCTGGGGCGATACCGTCAATATAGCTGCGCGCATGGAGGCTAACGGGCAGGCCGGACGGGTTAATATTTCGGAGAGCACCTACGGCTTGATCAAGTACAAATTCAACTGTGCCTACCGGGGTAAAGTGCAGGCCAAGAACAAAGGCGCCATTGATATGTATTTCGTCGAGAAAGAACTGAACGCCGTGCCGGCGTAACAACCAGGGTGCCGCATCGAATGTTAGGGTAGTGCGTATTCGCTTTCCTGACTAGAATCTAAGCTATGGGCTTTGAATTAATTTCTCCTTTCCAACCTACCGGCGACCAACCCCAGGCAATTGAGCAACTGGTCGAGGGCGTCGAACAAGACGAAAGGGCGCAGGTGTTGCTCGGCGTGACGGGCTCCGGTAAGACTTTTACCATGGCCAATGTGATCGCTCAGCTCGACCGGCCGGCCCTTGTCCTCACGCACAACAAAACGCTGACCGCCCAGTTGTACGGGGAGTTCAGAGAGTTTTTTCCCAAAAACGCCGTAGAATACTTCGTCTCCTATTACGATTATTACCAGCCGGAAGCTTATATCGCTACCAGCGATACCTACATTGAAAAAGATCTCTCTATCAATGAGGAGGTTGATAAACTGCGCTTGCGAGCCACTTCATCCCTGCTCTCCGGGCGTCGCGATGTGATCATTGTTGCTTCGGTGTCCTGTATCTATGGTATGGGTAATCCGGAAGATTACAAAAGCGGAATCATCCGCATTGAAAAGGGACAGATCGTATCTCGCAATTCCTTTCTGTACAGCCTTGTAGAAAGCCTGTATTCCCGCACCGAAACCGACTTCCGACGCGCGACCTTTCGCGTGAGAGGTGACACGGTCGATATCAATTTGCCGTATGTCGATTATGGCTACCGGATCACCTTTTTTGGTGACGAGATCGAAGATATCGAGCAAATCGACGTCGAAACTGGCAAGCGTATTGAACGCATGCGCAATGCCGCGATTTTTCCCGCTAACTTGTATATCGCCCCCCGGGACCGTCTGCACGGGATCATCAACCAAATTGAAGACGAACTGCACGAACAAGAAAAATATTTCGAGAAAGAACATCGCCTACTGGAAGCTAAGCGCATCCGAGAGCGTACTACTTTTGACCTGGAAATGCTCAAGGAGTTGGGGTATTGTAATGGGGTGGAAAACTATTCGCGTTTTTTCGACGGTCGAAACCCCGGGACGCGACCCTTTTGTTTGCTCGACTATTTCCCGGACGATTATCTCATGGTGATCGATGAAAGTCACGTGACTGTGCCGCAGGTACGCGGCATGTACGGAGGGGATCGCGCCCGTAAGCTCAGCCTGGTCAGCCATGGCTTCCGGTTGCCCTCGGCCATGGACAACCGGCCGCTGAATTTTTCGGAATTCGAATCCCTTATCAATCAGGTGATTTACGTAAGTGCAACCCCGGGCGATTACGAACTCGAGCAAACCGGCGGTTTGATCGTCGAACAACTGATTCGACCTACCGGACTGTTGGATCCACCCATTGAGGTGCGGCCCAGCATCAATCAAATTGACGATTTGCTGGAAGAAATTGACGAACGGATCAAGCGGGAGGATCGCATCTTGGTTACGACGCTTACCAAGCGTATGGCGGAAGAGCTGACCAAATACCTTAGCTCCCTACGCGTAAAGGTGCGCTATATTCATTCCGAAGTCGATACCATGGAACGGGTCGAAATCCTTCGTGATTTGCGTTTAGGGGAGTTTGACGTACTGGTAGGTGTGAACCTGCTGCGCGAAGGGCTCGATCTGCCGGAGGTTTCCTTGGTTGCTATCCTAGATGCTGACAAGGAAGGATTCTTGCGTAATGATCGCTCCCTTACCCAAACTGCTGGTCGTGCTGCCCGCAATGTGAACGGCCTGGTGATTTTTTATGCCGACACGGTCACCGATGCTATGCAGCAAACCATAGACGAGACCAACCGGCGCCGGTCCATTCAGATGGCTTATAATGAGGAGCACGGAATCGTCCCGAAAACGACCAAGCGATCGCGGGAGGAGATACTGGCCAAAAAGACTATTCTCGATATCCGGGGCAATCAGCAGAGAGCCTATATTGAACCGGAAGCGCCATCTCTGGCAGCCGATCCGGTTCTGGAATATTTGGATCGCGACAAGATCGAGAAGATGATCGACGATGCGGAGCGCAAAATGAAAAAGGCGGCTAAAGAGCTGGACTTTATCTCGGCCGCCCAATATCGCGATGAGTTGTATGCGCTTAAAGAAAAGCTCAAGACTGCCGTGTAGCAGCCGTTATTGATAGTCGGGCCCGCTGGCTTGTTGGTAGAAGATGTTCTGCTCTGCCCAGGTAGGCCATTTAAATATAAAGCAGCCTGAATTACAATACCGGGGATCAACTCCCCTTTAAGCAAGATCTTTAAACTATGTTAGCACATGAAATCGACTACAAGATTGTTGGTGAAGAGATGCAGTACGTCGAGATTGAACTCGATCCTTTGGAGACCGTCATTGCCGAGGCCGGCAGCTTCATGATGATGGACGATGGTATTGAGATGACTACCATATTTGGCGACGGCAGCCATCAGGAACAACAGTCGGGCCTTTGGGGTAAGGTGCTTTCGGCCGGGAAACGATTGCTGACTGGAGAAAGTCTTTTCATGACGGCCTATACCCACAATGGATATGGTAAAAAACGGGCAGCGTTTGCTTCGCCTTATCCCGGCAAAATCATTCCGATTGACCTTTCGAAGCTGGATGGCAAGGTAGTGTGTCAAAAAGACGCGTTTCTATGTGCCGCCAAAGGCGTCTCGGTAGGCATTGAATTCTCCAAGCGTCTGGGGCGCGGCTTTTTCGGTGGGGAGGGGTTTATCATGCAACGCCTCGAGGGCGACGGCATGGCTTTTCTTCACGCCGGCGGCGGCGTTATCGAACGACGCCTCGAATTGGGCGAAACATTGCGGATTGATACCGGCTGCCTGGTAGGGTTTACCCGTAATGTAGACTACGACATAGAAATGGTCCAAGGGGTACGTAATATGGTCTTCGGTGGGGAAGGGTTTTTCTACGCCCGCCTGCAAGGCCCCGGTTCGGTATGGATACAAACCCTTCCGTTTTCCCGCCTGGCCGACCGGATTCTGCGGGCCTCGAACCGCTACGCCGGTAAGAACAAGGGCGAAGGCTCTGTTTTAGGTACCTTCGGTAACTTACTAGACGGCGATGGGTTTTAGCGCTTAGGCGATCCGCCAGATCGGCACGGACAGTTTACAAACGTAACCGTACCTTCCTTAGATATAACCGAATAAACGGTAGGGGGAGCATAGCCACTTCAACCATAATCCTTATTTTTGCGTTCCATCAAGTTATTGATGAGCGAAAAACTAGGGTATGGCGACTCCAAAATCGGTAGCATTCCACACGCTAGGTTGTAAACTGAACTATTCGGAAACTTCTTCCATGGCCAAGCTTTTTGGCAAGGCCGGCTTTCAGGAAGTGGATTTTCGCGACGGTGCCGATGTGTACGTGATCAACACTTGCTCGGTCACCGATTTCGCTGACCGCAAATGCCGTAAGGTAGTGCGCCAGGCGCTGCGGCAAGCCCCCGAGGCATTGGTGGTGGTAGTCGGGTGCTACGCCCAATTAAAACCCGAAGAAATTGCAGAAATTCCCGGCGTCGATCTAGTGCTGGGAGCGGGAGAAAAATTCCAAATTTTGGATTACATCGATGGACTCTCCAAAGCACCCGGCAAAGGAATGGTGCGTGCCGGCGAAGTAAAGTCCGTCAACTCTTTTACCGGAGCTTTTTCTTTCGGCGACCGGACACGTTCCTTTCTGAAGATACAGGATGGGTGCGACTACAAATGCACGTTCTGCACCATCCCTCAAGCGCGAGGCCGAAGCCGAAGCGATACAATTGAAAATGTAGTAGCCAACGCTCGGAAGATTGCTGCCTTAGGTGTTCAGGAAATCGTCCTGACCGGCGTTAACATTGGAGATTTTGGCAATGGTACGGAAGTGATTGAAGGAACCCACCCCAAAAAGGAGGCACTCTTCATAGATCTGATACGCGAGCTCGATCAAGTACCAGGTGTTGCCCGTTTTCGTATTTCCTCCATCGAACCCAATCTATGTACCGACGAGATTATCGAATTCGTTGGCGGTTCCCAACGGTTTGCTCCTCACTTTCATATGCCTCTGCAATCGGGTAACAACAAACAGCTCGCAGCAATGCGCCGCCGCTACAGGCGGGAGCTGTATGCCGATCGGGTAGCACATATCAAAAGTAAAATGCCGCATGCCTGCATCGGAGTCGACATCATCGTAGGCTTTCCGGGGGAAACCGAAGAAGACTTCTTAGCTACATACCGGTTTCTTCATGAATTAGATATTGCCTACCTCCATGTTTTTACCTATTCCGAACGCGCTAATACTCCGGCCGCAAAAATGGGTGATACGGTGGAAATGGGAGAGCGACGCCGACGCAATCGCATGCTGGCCACTTTGAGTGAAAAGAAAAAGCGTGCATTTTACGAGCAGCATCTTGGACAGGTACGGCCGGTATTGCTAGAACGTCATCCTCGAGGTAAAGGCTTGACTGGTTTTACAGACAATTACATTAAAGTGGAGATCGACCTACCGGATGATGCCCTCAATCAACTCCTTCCCATCCGGCTTGAACAACTCGGGTTGAACGGATCAGTCAGTGGTTTCGTTTTTCAGCCGAGTGGAGGTAACAATTTGCATCTTGCAGCCGACTAATGAGCTTTTTAACTATCCGTTTTATTTTTCTTGTTTTTCTAATTGTATTCACCTAATTTGTGGATATAATAAAAAGAGGGTAAAAAAACACACATACTTCTATCTTTTTTATTTGATTTCCTGCTTTCATTAGGGATTTCACAACCAAAAACTATGAACACTATTAACCTCTAATCCTAAAAACAAACTGTGTATGGTAAGGGGAAACGGATAAAATTCGTTTCCCCTTTTATTTTTCATCATCCAGAGCTTCGATGTCGCGGTCGGTAAAGGTAAGCGGACGCTTGCTTTCCCGTATTAACCGGCACCAAGTACAATCTTCTTTTCCGCAGCCTTCGTAGAATTCCTGGTTTTGTATCCGCCGGTAGGTATCGACGATATGCTGGCGGATCAGCATGAGTTGCTCGGAGTTAGGTCTGATGGTGTAAGATTGAATGCTGCCGCGTTCGTCAGGCTCGAAGAAACTCAGGATTCCGGAGTCTACTTTGCGACCCTCCCGGTCGAACTGTTCAAAGAGCAGTTGGTAAAAAACCATTTGTTGCCAGTAGTTAGCTCCTAAAGCTTGCCCAGCGTTTGGTGGATCGACTTTCTTTTTACTGGGTTTTCCAGTCTTATAATCGACCAAATGTACTTTGCCGTTTTGCAAATAATCGATTCGGTCGATGGTCCCGGTAAGGGGTACACCGTCCAACTCGACATTGCGAATGGTATATTCCACCAGGCAATTCCTGCTCCACTGCTTAATCCAGTGGTCGTAGTAGCGCCCTAAGTGCTCCTTGCCCTGCTCGAGTCGCAGCGGATATTGAGCAGCGGACAGGCGTGCACCTGCCTTCTTCATCTCTTGCTCGAACAACTGCACCAAAGCGCGCCGGTCGGGGAACTGCCGTCGGGGGTGCTGCAGCATCCGTTCAAAGTAGCGCTGGATAGCCAAATGCATAGCTGTGCCGTATTGGGCAGCTTCGCTGGAAGCTACGGGTGCCCGGAGCACATATTCGTAATAGAAAGCCACCGGGCAGCGTTGGTAGGCCAGCAAGCTGGAGATACTCAACTTGAAATTTTGCAAGAGCCCGGCCAACTGCTCGCTATCAGGTTGCGGCGCCCTGGGAGGCGGCTCCGATAAAAGATCGCCCTGCAACTTCAGGATGGCCTCAGCTGGTACGCTTCGTTCCTCGACTTTCAGAGTGGACGAGGTTAGTAACTCGTCAATAAACCGGGTGCGCTCCAGGGCCTTACCACCTTCTTCGCGGGCATAGCTGATATGCAGTCCCGAACGTGCACGGGTCATTGCGACGTAGAAAAGGCGTCGCCGGGCTTCGAGCTCGTCCAACTCAAAGGAGTAGGTGAGGGTATCAGGTAACGGAAAGCGCCCAGAGGCAGTACTGCTAGGTTCCCAAAAATTGCTTATTGCATCGAGAATAAAAACCTCATCGAATTCCAGTCCTTTGGCGCTGTGGGCGGTAAGCAGTTGCACCCCCATGCCGGTGTCGATTTCTTGGTTTAAGCGGAGGGCGAGGCGATTGGCATCCATGCGATCCAGTAGTTGAAGTAGCCGACCGAGGTCCAGTCGTGGATTTTTGAATGACTCCGAGCGGACGAACTGGAAAAAGGTATGCAATACCTGAATGGCTTCAGTCCGGTCGGTATCATAAATAGCCTGTTCCAGTAAGCCGGTCAGGTTTAACGCACGCTCCAGTAATTGCAAGATGGGTTGGTGAACGGCATCCTGAATAAGCTGTTCCAGGGTCGATCCAGCCCGGCGAAGCGAATAGGCTGTTGGCAATGTCAGACGGTCAATAGGTTCGGCGTCTTGTAAAAGAAAACGCCAGCTTTTCTGCGGCTGGTCCGCGACCTGCAAACTCAGCCGAGCAAGGTCACTGGGAGCTATACCCCAACAGGGGAAGTGCAGGATGTGATAAAGAAGGTCTTCGCCCTGTCCAGCGGCTTGGCTTTCCTGCTGAAGGTATTTCAGGATGGTACGCAACTGCCGAATCAAGGGGAGATCCAAGATATTGATTTGTCGTCGGGTTGTGTAGGGAATGCCGCGCCGGTCAAGCACGGCCATTAAAAGAAGTGCCTGGCGGTGTTGGGCATAGACCACCGCTATCTTGGAAAGTGGCCGCCCGGTCACTGACCATGCTTCAATAGCTTGTAGGATACCGGTTAGCTCTTGTATGCGATTGGGGTATTCAACGATTTCGGGATAAACGGGTAAATCGGCTACTTCGGGATTACTCGCTACGAGCATTTTATTGATTCCCAGGTCCTGGAGCTGGTAAACCAGCCGGTGCTTATTTTTTCCGATTAGGCGCCCGGCGCTGTCGAGTAATGGTTGGGCGGAGCGGTAGTTTTCCTGGAGCACAAAAACCTTTATCTGGTGCTGGTACTGCTGATAAAAATCGGTCATGTTTTTGAGGCGGGCGCCCTGGAATTCATAGATCGATTGGTCGTCATCGCCTACGATAAAAATATTAGGCTGGTCCCAGAAAGCGATCAGTCGCTGCAAGATATCGTTCTGGGCGCCGTTGGTATCTTGATATTCATCGACCAGAAAATAGAGGTATTTTTCCTGATAGCTTCGCAAAACATAGGGGTGGTCGTCGAAAGCCTGGCGCACCCACAATATCATGTCTTCGTAGTCATAGCGCTGGGCCCTTTTCATCGCCTGCTGATAGGGATGGAAAAGCCTGACGGCGACCCGCAATCGCTCCATGCGCTCCTGTTCTTTTCTGATTTTGTGTTCTTTAAGGTCTCCCTTTCGATAGGGCCCGTGCCTGCGTTTGTAGATGAAGTCTGGGTTTTGGGGAAGTTGCTGCAGGTAAATGTCAATACGCTCAAGCATAAAGTCGGGCGACCAGGCTTCCCGCTTCATGACCTGGAAAAGACGGTGCAGATGATTCTCATGAAAATACCGGCTGGACTGATTGCGCATCAGTGGGTGTGTGTAAGGCAATTCGTCGAGCAATTGGCGAATCATTTCGATACGCTCGAGGTCGTCGATAGGTTTCAGGTCGTGCCGGCCGAATAGCTCCAGGTGGTCTTGGATCACTGCATTGCAGAAAGAGTGGAAAGTGTAAATGTGTACTTTGTGAGCCTCCGGGCCAATCAGTTGTATAAGGCGGTTACGCATAGCCAACACGCCGGCATCGGTAAAAGTAAGGCACAGGATGTTGCCGGCGTCGGTGTCTGTCTGCAGGAGGATCTGTCCGATTCGAGCGGCTAGGATATGGGTCTTCCCCGTACCGGGACCGGCAACGACCAATACGGGGCCTTCGATCTGTTCTACCGCTTGTCGTTGAGCGGGGTTCAGCTGTTGGAGGACTTTCCGAAACTGCTTGTCGAAATGTTGATTGTTGGCCGCATCCATCAGAAATGAAAATACGGAAAAAAGTTCGATCGGGTATTCCGGCTGACTGCTAGCTAAAGGGGTTGTCTAATTGATGTGTACGGAAGCTTCGGCACTCAATTCGTCCATATCGCGAATGAGCAATCGCCGGCGATTGAAGGTGATCAAGTTTTTGTTGCGCAGTTCATTGAGAACCGTAGTTACCGTCTGGCGAGAGGTCGCTGTCAGGTTCGCAATTTCTTGGTGGGTCATGAATTTGCGGACCAGCATTTCATACCCCACGCGCTGGCCTTTTTTGGCGCCCAGTTCGTGTAAAAATTCGATAATGCGCGTTCGGGAATCTTTGAATACGAGGGATTCCAGGCGTTGCTCCATCTCCAAAACGCGGGAGCCCATTATTGTCATTAGGAAAAGGCCCAGGGTAGTATATTCCCGCATAAGTTCCTTGATCTCGTCGGTGGTGAGGATGCAAAGTTCCACATCCTCCATGGCGTGGGCAAAATCGCGACGCTTGGCCTCGCCGATGAGGGAGAGCTCTCCGAAGACTTCTCCAGGCGTGAGGATAGCTTTGGTTATTTCTTTTCCGGAATCTGCGTAAGCGCCGATTTTTACACGGCCTTCGGTGAGAAAATAAATCTTATCGGCGTGCTCGTCAGGCAAGTAAATGTAATCGCCTTTTTTGTAAGACCGATGGACCTTTTTTTCCAATTCCCCGTTCTTGATTTTTTTGGGGCAGAAAACACCATTGATATCTATATTTTCCAGATACCACAAGGATTGATCACCATTCATGCAGCTATGGGTTTTAAATTTTTACCTCTAGAACGTCCGGTTTGATTGGGGAGTTGATTGTTTCATACCAATTGGTAACCTAAATGTCCTGTTTCGTACACTTAATTAATTAGAAAAATACGAAGAGTAGGGGAGTTCCCAAAATCGGTGTCTATGAAGGTTAATCTTCATCAAATCGTAGTCCGAATCGCTGCTGCATTTCGCGTACGGCGGGGTTTTCCTGCGCCATCTGTTGAAACTTTTCTTTTGGAGTAAGGGGCTTCTCCATCTTTGGAGCTTCAGGGGCGAGTATAGGATCGATTTGGATTGTCAGGACCAGGTCGGGACGTTGAAAATAAGTCCGCAGGTGATCCATCAGGTCTCTTGCTTGGCGCAAGGTGCTTTCGGCTAGTTTGGTGCCGGCGCGTGCTACGATTTCGTTATCCTTGACCTCCATAATTAGTCCGGATAGTATCGCTTTTGCCGATTGTTGCTCGACCTCTTCCAAATAAGACTGCCAGGCTTTTTGTAGATGTTCATCGTTCAATGGGTGCTGAGGAATGGCTTCGGCGGGTGTCCTTTGCTCTTCTTCAATTTTTGTCCGGATAGACCCTAGGCTAGGCAGTTTCGGCATACCCGATATTCCGCTAGGTTTGGGAGTCCGGTTTGTTGCAGCGGGAGGTGGGGTTGGCTCCTCTGGGTTGACTGCCGATTCGGATATTTTCGGCACTTCGGCCTTTTCGGTTTGGCTTACTTTAGGTGTGGGCGCAACCGCCGCCTTCAGGTCATTAGGATTAGCTGGGTCCTGCTTTTTTTTTGGGGGCAGGGCCGTACGGCCGTGTTTTATCTGGCTAAGGTCCACTGCCCGTTGGATGTAAGTCATTTTAATCAGAGCCATTTCTACGTGCAGGCGTTTGTTGCGGGCCATGCGGTAGTTAATATCGCAATCATTGGCCAAGTTAAGCGCCGTTAGTAGGAAGGAAGTAGGCGCGGCCGCTGCCTGTTGAGCATAGCGATCAGCACTATCCTGGCTAACTTCCAGCAGGTCTATCGTCTCGGGATCCTGGCAAACTAACAAATTGCGCAGGTGCTCGGCCAGACCGTTAATCAGCAGATCGGGGTCAAAACCTTTGCGAATGATTTCATCCAGGGTGCGCATGACCTGCGCAAAATCCTCGGTGAGCAGGGCATCTACCAGTTGGAAGTAGTATTCGTAATCGAGGACATTGAGGTTCTCGATTACCTGCCGGTAGGTGATCTCGCGGCCCGGGCCCGAGGAGACGATACGGTCAAAGATGGACAACGCATCGCGTAGCGCTCCGTCGGCTTTCTTTGCGATAATATGTAGCCCGGAACGTTCGGCTTGGATGCCCTCCTCCCGACAGATGCTTTCCAGGTGACCGACCATATCACTTACCTGAATACGCTTGAAATCGTAAATCTGGCATCGGGAAAGAATCGTGGGAATGATCTTATGCTTTTCGGTGGTGGCTAGGATGAAGATAGCGTACGCAGGCGGTTCCTCCAGGGTTTTCAAAAAGGCGTTAAAAGCCTGTTGCGACAGCATGTGCACCTCGTCAATAATAAAGACTTTGTAGTTACCCTGCTGGGGCTGGAAACGCACTTGCTCGATCAGTGCCCGGATATGTTCTACGCTATTGTTGGAGGCGGCATCGAGCTCTGTAATGTTAAACGAAGCATTTGAATTGAAGGTCTCGCAGGAAGGGCAGGTATTGCAAGGCTCGTGTTCGGCTGCGACGTTTTGGCAGTTGAGTACCTTGGCCAGTATGCGTGCACAGGTAGTTTTACCTACACCCCGCGGACCACAAAACAGGAAGGCGTGTGCCAGGTGGTCGTTCTGCAATGCATTTTTCAGGGTCTGAGTGACGTGCTCTTGGCCTACAACATCCGTAAATCGCATGGGCCGGTACTTCCGGGCTGATACCACAAATGAACTCATGTCAACTCCGATACTTAATTTAAAAAGTCGGGTTAAGTTACGAAATTCGCCGTGGACCTGCTACGGTAATTCCGGCAGTCCGGCGGTGGCCTTTACTGAATTGCAGATAGGGTGCAACATTGTTTTCCTTATTTTTCACCCGATTTTGACGCACAACAGCGGCTGATAGTACTTTTATCTTGTTTCTTGAAAAAAATTAATCCACCGTCCATGAGAATCGCTCTCGCCCAATTGAATTCCCACATTGGTAATTTCCGCGGCAATCTGGAAAAAATGCTGAACGCTGTGGATCAGGCCAAACAGCAAAAGGCCGATATCATTATTTTTCCCGAGCTATCGGTTACGGGTTACCCGCCGCGTGATTTTCTCGATTTCGATGATTTTGTCGAAATGGCCGAGGCAACGGTTCATGACCTGGCTGCTGCTGCTGATGGGATTGCGGTCGTGGTTGGCGGCCCAAGCAAGAATCCGGTAGTCGAAGGAAAAGATCTATACAACACCGCTTTCTTTTTAGCTGACCGGAAAATCCAACACGTTCAATACAAAACACTGCTGCCCACCTACGATATATTCGATGAGTACCGTTACTTCGAGCCGGCTACCCAACACCGGATTATTGAATACAAAGGCAAGCGCATTGCACTTACCATATGCGAAGACCTCTGGAATCTGGGTAACGAAAATCCCATGTACACGGTTTGCCCCATGGACGAAATGATGCCGGACCGTCCCGACCTGATGATCAACATTTCCGCCTCTCCCTTTTCATGGGAACATGCCGAAGACCGCCTGGAGGTACTTCGCGCCAATGTGGAAAGTTACCATTTACCGCTTTTTTACTGCAATCAGGTCGGTGCCCAGACGGAGATCCTTTTTGATGGAGGCTCGGTAGTTATGTCGCCCGATGGGCAGATTTTTGAGGAGCTGCCCTATTTCGAAGAATCACTCCGGGTTTTTGAACTTGATCAGGTGGTCGCCGGAGGGCGCCACCGACCACAGCCAAAGGAGAAATACCCGCTCATGCACGATGCGCTTCTGATGGGTATTCGCGATTATTTCGGTAAGCTCAATCTGGAAAAGGGCGTTTTAGGTTTATCCGGCGGAATCGACTCGGCTGTTACGGCGGTATTAGCGGCCAGAGCATTAGGGCCTGAAAATTTGCGGGTGTTGCTCATGCCTTCGCATTACTCTTCTGACCATTCGGTGAATGACGCGCGCGAGCTGGCCGTAAACCTGGGGATACAATACGACATCCTGCCCATTGAGGGAATCTATCAAAGCTTTATGGAAGTGCTGAAGCCGCACTTTTGGGGCACCTCGTTTGATATTGCGGAGGAAAACCTCCAGTCGCGTATACGGGGTACCCTCAATATGGCCATCTCCAATAAGTTTGGCCCCGTACTGATCAACACCAGTAACAAAAGCGAGATGGCTGTCGGTTACGGTACTCTTTACGGAGACCTTTGCGGCGGGCTATCTGTTTTGGGTGATGTTTACAAAACAGAGGTTTTTCAACTGGCAGAATACATCAACAAGAACGGCGAAATCATTCCGGTCAATACCATCCGCAAGCCACCGTCAGCTGAGCTCAAGCCCGACCAGAAAGACACAGATAGCCTGCCGCCCTACGATATTCTGGACCGCATCCTGTACCATTACATCGAACAAAAGAAAAGCCCGCAGGATATTATTGAAATGGGCTACCAGGAAGATCTGGTCGGCAAAATTCTGCGCCTGGTTAATATCAATGAGTTTAAGCGCTTTCAATCGGCCCCCGTTCTGCGAGTCAGTGAAAAAGGATTTGGTATGGGGCGCCGAATGCCAATTGTGGGAAAGTACTTATCCTAAAAAAGCTGGCTGAAAAGTAGAAAACCAGGGCCCAGCCCCCGGCTCTGTCCGGGTTTATTTTTTCCATTTGATTCCGCACCCACCGCTGGGATATTGTTTTTCGGGGACAGGTTGACCCATAAGTACGGCATCCAGGGCGGTGCGCAGGTCATTTCCAGTGAGCGGTTTATCATTTTTAGGCCGCGATTCGTCCAAACGACCGCGATAGACCAGACGCAGATTGCCGTCGAATACGTAAAAGTCGGGTGTACAGGCGGCATCGTAAGCGCGGGCCACTTCCTGGGTCTCGTCGTACAGATAGGGGAATGGATAACCCTCGCGCTCGGCTACTTCTTTCATTTTATCGGGAGCATCGTCGGGATACGCTGCTACGTCGTTTGAGCTGATGGCTACGAAGCTAACGCCCTTAGACTGGTACGCTTTGCTAAGTCGTACGATCTCCGGATTAACGTGGATCACAAAGGGGCAGTGATTACAAAGGAACATGACGACGGTAGCCGTATCTGATTGTATATCTTCCAGTTTTACCTGCTGGCCCGTTACAGTATCAGGCAAGGCAAATTCAGGGGCCTTAGTCCCCAGTTCGAGCATAGTAGATTCGGTGAATGCCATGGTCGTATGTTTTATTTTGAGTACAAAAGGGTTCCTTGGTTTGTTTAGGGAAGGCACGTGGGATGGATGCCCAATACGTAATGGTCGACCATCTTCAGGGTTACTGCTGCTTCGGCTCCCGAGAAACCTTCGATCGCATCTGCCCGGAAAATCTTTTTGGCGCGCCGGGTACAAATATTAGCTACAGGTAAATAAGTCCAGTGCCACTTTTCCTCAAGGTAGCCGTGCCGACGGCCGGCTGTATAGGGCTGGCAAAATCCATGGTCGGCAGCATGTGTTTGCAACCACTCATAGACTGCTTTTCCCACTCCGGATTCGAAGTAGGCATTGTTCAGCGCGTTGAGGTCGATGTCCGTACCCCAATGGTGGCGAGAGGTGCCGGGCATGGAGCTATACTCCAAAATTTTGCGCGCCCGGTCTACTGGGTCAGGGTATGCCGCCGCGGCATTTTCACCGTTACTCAGCCGCCGCGACCCGGTCCATTTGGCTTGCCAGATGGCCTTTTGGTAGTCGAAATTCCGCGTTGCAGACCATATTTCCAGGCGAATACCATCGGCTTGTGCGGCGGCATGCATCCCTTTAAAGGCCTGATAGGTATCTTTGCGTAAATACATCTCCTTTCGGGTCGCATAACGGTCTTCTAGCATTGTAAAGTCGGGATGGATAGCCGGATCAAATTTCCCCATCAGGTAAGAGAGGTCGATTCGATTGGTGTCGCCGATCACCGGGCCGGCGTGCTCGGGCGGTGGAGTGTTTACCGCAAGGGCCAACGTATCTGCCGTCTGGGTATCGACGGGAGGTTCTTCAGAAGGCTTGCAACTACTCAGCGAGCTAACTACCAGGAGAAAAAAGGTGAAAAAGCGCAGGGTAATTTCCATATCGATCAGTAATCAAATTCCAGCTGTTCGTAAGGGTAGCCGAAAAGGTACTTTTCCTTAATCAAAGCAGCTACTTTTTTAGGGACCATATGCTCCCAATTTTGCCCACCTTTGCCGATCATGCTCAGCACCTCCTTAGAGAAAATATGCAGAATATCAGAGTTGAAACCGGTTATATTTACTATTTGCCGGTTGTCGAGCAGGTGCCGGTAAATAAACTTGGCCCCCTCCGGAACAGGGATATTTTCGGTGCTGATCAATTCGGAACTTCCCTCCTGGTAAGCCGGGTAAACGTATACTTTTACATACTTGGTAAACAATTCTCCGAAGGCGGCAAACAAATTGCCGTCCATGTTTTCGTAGTACTTTTCATTGATCAGCTCCAGGAGCGGCTGGACTCCAATCACGAGTCCGAACAGTTGGATCCGGTAATCAGATAAATAGTCGATCAATTGGTTATAGCCCTGGCAGTTGGATAAAATGACGGTCTGGCCCATGGCATTGAGCAGCTCAGCCCGGTCGAGAAAGTCCCGGTAGTCGAGTTCACCGTCCGACTGGAGGTTGTCGAGTGTGATCTCCGTAAGCAGGTAGGATTTGGTGGGGTCGACTTCCGGCTCATTCCGAAACTGCCGAAAGCCAGAGTCTAGCATGTCCTGGTTCACCAGGGTTGGCGGGCGATAGCTACCCCGAACAATAAGTACACTTCTTTTATACAAAAATTCGGAGGCATGCACGTTGCGACCGTCGGGACCGAACATCGCCACATCGGTAAGGCCGTGCTTGATAAGCATCAGGCTGAGCAGGCGATTGTCCATATGGTCGAAATCGGGACCTGTCAGGCGAATCATATCAATCTTGACCCGACCGTGCAGGCTATCGAGCAGGGATTCAATCATGACCCTGGCGTCTTGATTGTAGCGATAGCAAGCATAAATAAGGTTGACACCTAGGATACCGATGGCCTGTTGTTGCAGGCGAATGTCATTGTCCAGCATTCGTACATGCAGTACCAGATCGTTGGCAGCAGCACTGGGATCGAGCTGAAAGCGGATACCCATCCATCCATTACCTTTGATGGTACGGGTGTAATTGATCGCCGCTATGGTATCGGCAAAGACGAAGAAATTACAATCCATGCGTTGGGTCTGTAGTCTTTCCTGCATGAGCTCGTACTCGTGGTCGAGCATTTTGTATAGGCGCGATTCGCACACATATCGCCCACTGGGTTCGGGGCCGTAGATCCGATCGGAAAAAATCTTGTCGTAGGCCGACATCGTCTTGGCAATGGTGCCCGCTGCAGCCCCAACCTGAAAGAAATAACGAGCCACCTCTTGACCGGCTCCAATTTCGGCAAAGGTGCCGTAAATGCTGTCGTCGAGGTTGATTTCCAGGGCTTTCTGGTCGGTTTCTAATAATTTGCGCATGGGTGAAATCCAGTTTATCTTGTCAAAGCAGAAAATAGGGCTTTCCCTCAAAACGAAGTAGCTGGGGGCAAGGAAAAGTGATTTTAGGCTGCTCCGAAACAGCGTTTCCAAATTTCAGGGGCTAAAACGCACAGGTTCCGGCTGAACTGCCAACCAACAGGGGCACTACGCCGTTATGCATCCAGGATATTTACTTTTGCTGCACGTTTAAAACCCTTATTTTAGTAGGTCAAAATCAAGGAAGGAATCAGATGTTTCCAGAATATGATGTGATAGTAGTGGGCGCCGGACATTCGGGCTGTGAGGCAGCCGTAGCAGCTGCCAATATGGGATCTAAAGTGCTCTTGGCGACTATGAACATGAATACGATTGCCCAGATGTCTTGTAATCCTGCAATGGGAGGAGTGGCAAAAGGACAAATTGTACGCGAAATCGATGCGCTAGGCGGCTATTCGGGTATCGTGACCGACCATACGATGGTACAGTTTCGCATGCTCAATAAATCCAAAGGCCCGGCAATGTGGAGCCCACGCGCTCAGAGCGACCGCATGCTTTTTGCCCGTAAGTGGCGTAACCTGCTCGAAGCGCACCCCAACATCGACTTCTGGCAAGAGATGGTCACCGGCATTTTGGTCAAAAACAATCGGGTGCGCGGAGTTCGGACGGGCATGGGACTGGAAATTGAGAGCCGGGCCGTAGTGCTGACCAATGGTACTTTTCTGAATGGTATTATCCATATCGGAGAAAAACAGTTCGGCGGTGGCCGGGCCGGGGAACGGGCTGCCAAAGGCATTACCGAACAACTGATTGACCTGGGCTTTGAGTCGGGCCGCATGAAGACCGGTACCCCGCCCCGGGTTGATGGCCGTACCCTCAACTGGGAAGCTTTTGAAGTACAACCCGGCGACGACAGCCCGGGCCGGTTTTCTTTTACCGAGACGCCCCGGCTGGAGCGGCAGATTCCGTGCCACATTGCCTATACCAACCCGGAAGTGCACGACCTGCTGCGAACCGGCTTTGACCGCTCGCCCATGTTTAACGGACGCATCCGCGGCTTAGGGCCGCGCTATTGCCCCAGTATTGAAGATAAGATCGATCGGTTTGCCGAGCGCGACCGCCATCAGCTATTTGTTGAGCCCGAGGGCTGGGATACTTGCGAAATTTATGTCAATGGCTTCTCCAGTTCCTTACCAGAAGATGTGCAGTTTAAAGCAATGCGCCGTATCCCGGGCTTTGAAGAGGCGAAAATGTTCCGGCCCGGTTATGCCATTGAGTACGACTTTTTTCCGCCGACTCAACTGAAGATATCACTGGAGACGCACCTAGTTCGGAACCTGTTTTTCGCCGGTCAAATTAACGGTACTACCGGTTATGAAGAAGCGGGCTGTCAGGGCATGATCGCCGGTATCAATGCCCACCGGGCCATCAACGAAGAAGAGCCCTTCGTACTCAAGCGTTCCGATGCTTACATCGGGGTGCTCATCGACGACTTGGTCAATAAGGGTACGAAAGAACCCTACCGCATGTTTACCTCGCGGGCCGAGTACCGCATCTTGCTTCGGCAAGATAATGCCGACCTTCGTCTGACACCCTTGGCGCACCAACTGGGTATCCGCGGTACAGAGGCACGCATGGAGCGAGTACGGAAAAAAGAAACCAATATGGCTGATATCGTCTCTTTTTTCCAGGACTTTAGTATTGATCCTGAACGGGTGAATGGATACCTGGAAAGCTTAGGGTCGGCTCCGCTTAAGCAAAAAGTTAAGTTACACGGTGTTCTTCTACGTCCTCATGTAAGCGTGTCTGGGCTGCGGGAAGTGCTACCCGAATTGCAAACTTTCCTTGGCCGCTACGATGAAGAGTCTGTTTCACTGGCCGAGATCGATATGAAGTACGAAGGCTATATCAAGCGCGAGCGGGAAATGGTAGACAAAATGCTGCGACTGGAAGAAGTCAAATTGCGTGACGATTTTGACTACCAGCAGCTGGTCTCCCTTTCTTCCGAAGCTAGGGAAAAACTCGCTCAAGTCAAGCCGCAGACGGTCGGTCAAGCAAGCCGCATCAGCGGCGTTTCACCCGCTGATATATCCGTACTGCTCGTACATATGGGCCGGTAACAAAGAAAGCCGGGTGGCATAAGGCCTACCCAGCTTTTCCGTTGCACAAAAATTCCTATAGTTTTATAGCTTTGGCGTCTTTGGGCGCTTGGAAAAAATCCTCTTCCGGGTCGACAAAACGCACATTACGAATGTTCGCCAGGCCAATCTGCTCGCCAAAGCCTTGTTCTTCGTACCACATCCAGAACCTCCATTCCGTGGCAATCGGTATGCCGGCAATGGGTTCATATTGGTGGTAGGATATTGCGTGCGGTTCTTTCTCCGCCTCTTCCTGGGTTTTGCCCAACGTGACGATGTAAGCCATTGCTCTCAGGATATGCTTTTCCGGAGCTTTGTATACTAGGTACCAATCGTCAGGGGAATCGCCGGTACCTGATTTAAAGGTGAGCTTGGCGCAGTCGTAAGTTGCTCCTTTCATTGTACCTTCGCCCATCAATTCCCACTGGGTTCCGGGGTCGCTGAACTTGAAGGGGGCCATAAAAAAGTATTGCCAGGTAAATATGTCGAAACGGGCGCGTGGATAAGTTGTATCAGCGCGCGTCTGGTATACAGCAGTACCGTCGTAAATTAGCGTAGTCCCATCTGCTTTTTCCAGTCTTATGGCCGTGGAGTTGGTCTTTGAAGTAATCGTGGCGACCAACCGTTCTTTCCCACCGAAAAACAGCTCGAGGTCAAAAGCGATTGCTGGTTGCTGATAGAATTTTTTGGCCTGGTGGGCCTCTTCTAACTGTTCGACAAAATCGAGCGGGGTTTGACCCAGAAGTGGGGCAATGAAAAAAAAGAAGAAGGATAGCAGGCCGAGCCCGGTAAAATTCCAGGATTGCATTGTGCGATTAGTTTGATAGTGATTTAAGAATGTCCGCGCATTTTGTCAAGGAGTGCGTTGAGTTGCCTGGCCTCTTCGATGTTTAGAAGACCGGTGATGGCATCAAGTCGGGCCATATCGTCGTCGATACGGTCTAACAGTCGGAGCCCCTCAGCAGTGATGCGTACTCTTGCGTGGCGTTTGTCTTGGGAGCAGGGGCGCTTTTGCACATAATTCTTGCGAGCGAGTCGCTCTACCAACCTGGAAGTGTCTGACATCTTATCAATCATTAGATCGCGGATATCCTGGATGGTCAAACCGATGGTGTCGGGCTCCTGGCCACGTAAGATGCGCAGGATATTAAACTGCTTCTGCGTCATGCCGTAAGGCTCAAGGAAATGACGTAGCTCACCGTTTAGCCAGGCCGCCGATTGCAAAAGGTTTACGCGCAATTTGTGCCATTCATTTTGAAACTCCTGCGTTTGTCTGCTTCCTTTCTTAATTCCCATCGTCTCCCATACCTTAATCATGACCGAAAGTGTTTCCTAAGATAAAAGAAATTGCACGCAAAATCGGATAGAAAGAAGAAAGGAGGTGTTTACCCTCCCTTCTTTTTCCATGACCGGGGTCAGGTGTTAGTTGCTTCTTCGAGCGGCTGCGCCTCGGGAAAGTCAATAGGAATCTGGGTGATGTTGTGTACGTAGTTGGCAAGGGTTTTATCGGCCACCAGTGATATTAGGTCGACTAGTGCGGCATTGTCGTAACCCAGGTTGAAAAACTCTTGGAGAAGGCCCTGGTTCGGCCTGCCTTTGGTGCGAGTAATATCGGCCGCTAACCGGGTAATTGTATTCAACTTCGGGTCCGGATGCGTGCCTGCACGCAGTTGTAAAGTTTCTTCTTCGGTGAATCCGTTCATCTTGCCCAGGGCAGTGTGTGCAGCACGGCAATAGTTACAGTCGTTAACTTCTGATACCGCCAAAAAAACCGCTTCGCGCTCTTTGGCTTTGAAGGCACCTTTGGCTTGGGCCCCCTGAAAATTGAGATAAGCTTCCAGTGCATTGGCAGAATAGCCGATAGTGGCATAGAGGTTCGGCACCATGCCAACCTGTTTTTCCAGATTGTCAAAAATTTGTTGCGCCTTGGAGTGGACTTCTTCTCGATTAGGCACTTTAAATGTAGTCATAGCTGACATTCCTTTAGGGTGATAAAATTGCTTTCGCTTAAATACAGGGCCAATATACATGTTTAGACACACATGTTTAAACATGTATTTACCTGTTTGTCCGTGTTAGGACAAAATTGCGTCACTCAGAAAAAGTCAGCCCCTTGCCGACCGAAGTATATAAATCTTTGTTTTATTGCGTTATATGCAATTGAAGAGCTTTTCTCGGAACAACCGGAAGTGTGGTACATGCTAGATAAGTGGAAAAATATCGACTGGCGCGAGAGGGGCGAACAGGTCGTCCGGGAACTGCAGCGCCGTTGGAATTCCTTATGGGGTAACTGGTCATTTCGCCAGACACTGCAGGTGTTGGGTATTTTGATTGGGGCAGCTTTGTTCGGTTTTACCCTGCTGACCTTACTCATCTATTGGGGCGCCTTTGGTCCCATTCCGACTTACGGACAGTTGCGCGACATCCGGAATAATGTAGCTTCAGAAGTGTACGGCGCAGATAGCGTATTACTGGGAAAATACTACGTGGAGAACCGCGTCAATGCCGATTTCGAGGAATTATCCCCTCACTTGATCGAAGCACTGGTAGCGACGGAAGACGCTCGCTACTTTCGCCATGGCGGTATTGATCTGCGCGCTATCATCCGGGTAGCTCTGCGGACGGTAGTACTCGGCGATGAATCGGGTGGGGGCGGTAGCACCCTAAGCCAGCAGTTGGCCAAAAACCTATACCCGCGCAAGGATTATTGGATGTTCTCCATTGCCATCAATAAGCTGCGGGAGATGATCACGGCCCGCCGGCTGGAACAACTCTATACAAAGGAAGAGCTATTGCGCTTGTACCTTAACACTGTACCATTCAGCCAGAATGTCTACGGCGTAAAAGTCGCTGCCCGCCGTTTCTTTGACCGGTCTCCCAAAGCCCTCCGCATCGAGGAAGCGGCTGTGCTTGTAGGCATGCTTAAGGCCACTACCTATTACGATCCGCAGCGCTATCCGGCGCGGGCACTACAGCGCCGGAATACGGTGCTGGGGCAAATGGAAAAGTACGGCTATCTCGATATGGCTACCTGTGACTCGCTTCAGTTGCTGCCCATTGTGCTCAGCCGTAGTCCGGAAGAGGAGCGCCATGGGCTGGCCCCGTATTTCAGGGCTGGTTTGGAGCAGGATTTGGAGGAGGTTTTAGCCGATTTGCGGCGACCCGACGGCCAGCCTTACAATCTCTATACCGATGGGTTGCGCATCTATACCACCATCGACAGCCGCTTACAGCGGTATGCCGAACGTGCGGTCCGGGAGCACCTCCAGGAGTTGCAAGCTGCGTTTCTCCAAGATTGGCAGGGAAGCAACCCTATCGACCGCGCAACGCTCGAGCGTGCCGTCGCCCAATCGGCTCGATATCAGCGGTTGAAAAAACAGGGTATGCCCCAGAAAGAAATCGAACGCATCTTCGCCACGCCCATTACTATGCGGGTGTACGACTGGCAAGGCGAATCTGGGGAGCGGGAGATGAGCCCGCTGGATTCGGTGCGATACTACCTGAGCATTCTACACGCCGGCTTTTTGGCCGTAAATCCACAGACTGGCGCCGTCAAGGTTTGGGTTGGCGGCATTGATTACGGTCACTTTCAATTCGACCATGTGCGAGCAAAACGGCAGGTAGGATCGACATTTAAACCCATCGTTTATGCTCAAGCCTTGGAGAGCGGTATGCTGCCCTGTGAATATACGCCCAATAATTTGGTCACTTACGCTAACTTTGATAACTGGGAGCCACGCAATTCTAATGGAAAATACGGCGGCGCTTACTCGATGCAAGGCGCGCTGATGGAGTCCATCAACACTGTTGCGGTTGAGGTGCTCTGGCGGGCCGGCCTACCACAAGTGGTGCGACTGGCTGGGCGACTGGGTATTTCGGGTGAAATACCGGAGAAACCAGCAGTTGCCCTGGGTTCCGTTGATGCCTCCCTTTGGGAGATGGCACAGGTTTACAGCACTTTAGCGAATCGGGGCAGGCGCCCAACCCTCTACTACCTCGAGCGCATCGAGACAGCTGACGGGCAGTTGCTGAAGCGGTTCGACCCACCTCGGGCCGCACAATACGAGCGGGTTTTGCCCGAACCGACCGCCGATGTAATGAACCACCTTTTGCGCAGCGTCGTCGATAAAGGAACCGCTAGCCGGCTTCGCTACCGCTATGGCATTCGCGAACCATTGGCAGGTAAAACGGGAACTTCACAAAACCAGGCCGATGGCTGGTTTTTTGGCTATACTCCTAGGCTGACGGCCGGAGTATGGGTGGGCGCAGACCTGCCAGGGGTGCACTTCCGTTCGCTGCGGGTTGGGCAGGGTGCCAGTTCCGCCCTGCCAATTTATGGGCGGTTTATGCAGTTTGTGAAAAATGACAAAGCGTTGCATAAAGAACTTTATGCCAACTTTACGCCCCCTCCCGACAGCATGCTGGCTCTGATGGATTGTCCGCCATTTGTGGAAGGGATTTTGGCAGATAAAGCATTCCAGGAAGCCTATTACGAAAACCCGGTGCTATATAATCGCCTTTTTGCAGAACTCACCAAAGATACTGCACAGGTGGAGATCAAGCTGAAGCAGCAGCGCAGGCACGAGGACGATGAAGACTACTACGCGCGCATGCTGCGATACAATCAAAGACGAATGCGCCGGCAATTGGACGAGGAAGACCGCGAGGAACGCAAACGCTTCTGGAGCCGGGTGCTTTTTGGTAATAATTCGGATGAAGAAGAGCCAGCGCCCGATATCCCGCGGGATACCGTCTATCGGGCACCGGAATGGGATCAGCAGTAGTTGAAAATTAGTCGGTTAGTTCCAGTTCCGTGCGCAAAAAATCAAGCGTTAATTTACGAGCCTCCCTGGTAGCCTCGGCATCGTATTTTGGATTGCTAGGGTTAGCGAAGGCATGCGCCGCATCGAAACTGTGCACGTCCAGTTCGGTATTTGTAGCCTGGGCCAAGGCTTGAAATTGCTCGACCACTTCGGGGTTGATCCAATCATCCTGGGTACCGAAGATACCGAGAATAGGTGCTTTCAATTTTGCCAATACATCGGCTTTTTGTACCGGCATACCGTAATACATTATACAAGCTTCGGCATTATCGCCTGCTTCAATAGCGGTACGCAGCGACCAGCCGCCACCAAAGCACCAACCGATAGTGCCGATTCTGGCATCCGCTCCAGCTTTTTGAAGCGCACCATTGATGATGGCTAGGGCGCGCTGATCGCTGACGGATTGCATGTATTGCGCTGCATCGTCCCGGTTATCGGCCACTTTTCCGTCGTACAAGTCCAGTGCCATGACGTTGACGCCCTCCAGCTGTTCATAGTAGGTATCGGCCTCTTCTTTGATGTGGTCGTTTAGGCCCCACCATTCGTGAATGACAATCAGGTATTGATTGCTGGGAGCTCCGCCCATGATCGCATAGGCGCTTCCCGTTTTTCCGTCGGGAGTAGGGAATTCGATCATTTTGCCTTTACCATCAAAAGTTTTCGCTTCGGGTTCGTCGTGGGCTTCCCGGAAAGATTCATCTTCAGCGAATTGTTTCATGCGTGCCTCCTCGGTGGAAGCATCGGCCGGGGCATTGCTGCAGGCAGTAGAAAATAAGATCAATATCAGCATGCCTGCTTGAAAATAGTACATCATGTTGCTTGTGATTCTTAAGGGTGTTTGGAATAAATTTTTTACACGTCAATCGTAACAGTGTGCATTAGGATAGGTTTGTGTAACGGATCGTTGAGAAGTTTTTTACATTGCCTTATTGAAAACAGGTGATCATGAATTCCAAAGTTGATTCAACGCTTTCCTTTAATACCACGGGTATTGGGGAAGCCACATTGCTTCGTATTTACCGGAATCTGCTACGGCCCCGCCTGATAGAAGAAAAAATGCTGCTTTTACTGCGGCAAGGCAAGATTAGTAAATGGTTTTCCGGTATCGGTCAGGAGGCAATCTCGGTGGGTGCCGCCATGGCGATGTTTCCCGAGGAGTACATTTTCACACTGCACCGGAATTTAGGGGTTTTCACCACCCGTCAGGTACCCCTGGAGCAGTTGTATGCCCAGTGGCAAGGCAAGGCGAGCGGTTTCACGAAAGGGCGCGACCGTTCCTTTCACTTTGGCAGCATGGAGCACCACATTGTAGGCATGATTTCGCACCTGGGCTCCCAGCTCTCTCTGGGTGCTGGCGTTGCGCTGTCCCACCAGTTAGCCGGAGAGCAACGCTGCGTTCTGGCTTTTACCGGTGAGGGGGCCACCAGCGAAGGTGAATTTCACGAGGCCCTTAATGTGGCATCGGTTTGGCAATTGCCGGTTATCTTTGTCATTGAAAACAATGGCTTCGGACTTTCCACACCGGCGAGCGAGCAGTATCGTTGCGCCCAACTGGCCGAGCGTGGTGTGGGTTACGGTATGCGGTCGCTCACCATCGACGGCAACAACGTACTCGAAGTTTACCGGACCATCAGTCAGTTGGCTGCGGAAATCCGGCAGCACCCAGAGCCCATTCTGTTAGAGTGCATGACTTTCCGCATACGCGGCCACGAGGAGGCCTCAGGGACTAAATACGTTCCAGAAGAGCTATTGAACTATTGGGTACAGCGCGATCCGGTCACGCGTTATGAGCAGTTCCTGATCGAAGCACAGCTATTGGCTGCAGACCAGGCGGCAACCATCCGCAAGGAGGAAAAAGAACGCATCCAGGAGGCCGTTCGAGCCGGTGACCGGGCTCCTGGACCGATGACCACGCCCGAAGTTGAGTTGGCTGATACGTACGCACCGCTTAACACCCCTGCTACACCGGCTCAAAAGCTTCCCGCCCGGGAATTGCGTTTTGTCGATGCAATTTCTGAAGGATTGCGCCAAGCAATGGAGCATCAGCCAAACCTGGTGCTCATGGGGCAGGACATTGCCGAATACGGCGGTGTGTTCAAAATCACCGATGGTTTCACTGAGGCATTCGGCAAAGACCGGGTGCGCAATACCCCCCTTTGCGAGAGTGCGATTATCGGCATTGGGTTAGGCCTTTCCTTGTGCGGCTATCCGGCAATGGTCGAGATGCAGTTTGCCGATTTTGTAGCCTGTGGATTTAACCAGATCGTGAACAACCTGGCCAAGCTCCACTATCGTTGGGGGCAACCGGCAAATGTTGTCATTCGGATGCCAACGGGTGGAGGCGTGGGCGCCGGACCCTTCCACTCGCAAAGCAATGAAGCCTGGTTTTTCCATACGCCGGGGTTGCGTGTGGTGTACCCCTCCAATCCACACGACGCTAAAGGGCTTTTAATCCGGGCTTTTGAAGATCCCAATCCCGTCTTGTTTTTCGAGCACAAAGCCATTTATCGAAAGCTGACGAATGCGGTGCCGGAGGATTATTATTCCCTCGAGTTTGGAAAAGCGGCTTGGGTGCGCCGGGGGGAGGGACTTTCCATTATCACTTACGGGATGGGAGTACATTGGGCATTGGAAGCGGTCGAAACTTTGGACATCGATGCTGATATTGTAGACCTACGTACATTGGCACCCCTCGACTGGGAGGCAGTATCTGCTACGGTTACTAAGAACGGAAAGGTTTTAATCTTGCACGAAGATACCCTCACCGGTGGTGTTGGGGGAGAGATTTCTGCTTATATTGCCGAACACTTGTTCGAAACACTCGATGCTCCGGTCGTACGTGTGGCCAGCCTTGATACACCCGTTCCTTTTGCCGACCAGTTGGAAGCGAACTTCCTGCCGCAGCAGCGATTACGGGATCGTTTAAAATGGCTGGCCCGGTACTAGGGGAAGGGTCAATAATGTTTTTAGGAGTGAGGGTTCCGATGGGTCGTTTTATGTAATCGGCCGATGCCTGCCGCTTCCGGATTAGTCCAGGCCTTTACCTCGTAGATATACCCCTTTTCTTTAAATTCTTGGGGTTTCAATTTTTGATGGAGAGAAAAATAATGGCTATTTTTGTGATGAGAAAATTAGAGAGGTTTAAAGTTTATCTACATTCCAATCCTCGTTGCAGCGTTCCCGTTACTAGCTCAAGCACCCTTATGGTTCTCTCCTACCGGATCGTGCCAAATAAGGACGTATGAATTTAAAGAAACTGGTAGCCGTAAGCAGATTGCCCGGCCTCTATCGCATGGTGGCCAACCGTTCGAACGGCTTAATTGTGGAAAGCATTTCCGATGGTAAAAGACGCTTTGTATCGGCTCGAAAGCATCAATTTACCCCGCTGGAGTCCATTGCAATTTATACCAACGACGGCGATTCCATTGAACTGAAAAATGTTTTCCGCAGTATGCTGGAGCAGATGGAGGATAATCCGCCAGTAGCTGCCGACGCCCCACCGCAGGACCTGCACGAGTACTTTAAAGATGTACTGCCCACTTATGACCCCGATCGCGTCTTTACCGGGGATATCAAAAAGGTGGTGAAGTGGTTTAATTTTTTACACCAGCATGATCTTCTGGAAGACACAGACAAGGACACTTCCGAAGAGGAATAAAGGTTCCGGTCAACCTATCCGGCAATAAAAAGGTATCCGGGGTCGCTAAGATCAATTAGCTATGCGTGAGTATACCCAGCCCAAAGGGCAAATCGACAAATCATATACCTCAGCCGACCCACCCATTTGGAGTTGGCAGGACCTTGAAGGCTTTTACCAAGAACTTTTGGATCGGTCCTTGCCCGACCTTACGGCTTTGGAAGAACTGGTTGCTGACAAAAGCCGACTAGATGCCGTCGTCAGCGAGAAATTCTCCCGCTCTTACATAAAAATCACTGTCGATAGCGACGATAAAGAAGCCTTGCAGGGTTTTCACCACATGGTGCAGGAAATTTCCCCGCAGGTAGCTCGGTACGAATATCTGATTAACCGAAAACTTGTAGCATCTCCTTTTCTTGATGAATTGGATCCAGAGGCCTACTACATCTTCCTCCGGCAGGTTCGCAATTCTGTTGCCCTATATCGCGAAGAAAATGTGCCTTTGCAGACCGAAGTACAACTTCGCTCCAAAGAATACGGTCGTATTTTCTCCCAAATGACGATTGGCGTGGACGGCAAACAGATGACCCTCCAGAAGGCTGGCACCTTCCTGGAAGAAACCGACCGGGAGCGGCGCGAAGCGGTCTTTCGCAAGATCAATGACCGCATCCTGCAGGATACCGATTCATTGGAAGAGCTGTTCGATGTATTGCTGCAAATGCGGCACCGCATTGCTTGCAATGCTGGGTTTAGAGACTTCCGTGATTATGCTTTTCGTGCACTGGGCCGGTTCGATTATGCCATTGAAGATTGCCTCGATTTTCACTGCTCCATCGCCAACGAAGTTCTGCCGATTATTGATCACCTGAACCAGTTGAGGCGGGAGGCTCTGCGGGTCGAGGAACTGCGACCCTGGGATTTACACGTAGACACGTCCCTCGAACCTCCGTTGCGGCCATTCCGTTCTGTCGAGGAGTTGGTTGATAAAGCCATCCTTTGCCTCAATCGGTTGCGGCCCGAGTTCGGAGATACCATTAGCGTCATGCGCGAGCTGGGACAGCTAGACCTGGAGTCTAGAAAGGGTAAGCGCCCCGGTGGCTACAATATGCCGCTGCTTAAAACCGGCGTCCCGTTCATTTTTATGAATGCCACCGGTTCTTTCAACGATTTGCGGACGCTGCTGCACGAGAGCGGACACGCCATTCATGCCTACCTGACCCGCGACCTGGAAATCACCGCCGTACGCCGTTTCCCCTCGGAAGTAGCTGAGCTGGCTGCTATGAGTATGGAACTCCTGACAATGGAGCATTGGGATATTTTTTTTGATAACCCCGGCGACCTGCGGCGCGCAAAGATCAGTCAACTCGAAAATGTCCTGAAAGTACTCCCCTGGATTGCTACCATTGATAAGTTTCAGCACTGGGCGTACACCCATCCCGGCCATTCGCGCAAAGACCGACAAACGGCCTGGTTGAGCATACTCGAGGAGTTTAGCTCCAATGGAGTTAATAACGAGGGCATGGAGCGGTACCATGAGCACCTCTGGCATAAGCAACTACATATTTTCGAAGTGCCATTTTATTATATTGAGTACGGTATGGCACAACTCGGAGCCATTGCCATTTGGCAGAACTACTGCGAAGACCCAGAGAAGGCTACTGATCAGTACGTCGAGATGTTGCGCCTGGGGTACACCCGGCCCATCGGCGAGGTTTATGCCGCGGCCGGTATCTCCTTTGATTTCAGCAGGGCCTACATTGCCCAGTTGGGCCAATTCGTGATGAGCAAACTGGAAGCCCTGATGCAGGAAAGCGCAACGGATTAAAGCTTTTCTTCGAGCGGTCCGAACAGGTCGGCTGGAATATTCAGCGCACCAGGCTGACTGGCCCCCTGAATACCAGTAAGCTTCAGCTTTAAAAAGCCCAACTGGTGTGAACCTGCTGCATGAGCGCCGGTAGAAAGAGTTTGCCAATCTTCCCAAGTCGTTTTTAGGCCCCCGATAGGAATGATTTTCACCCATAACCGCCAGGCCGCTGGCCGGTCCGTTTCGTCGAGCAACCAGAGATAGGCATCACCGGGAGTAACGCCACCCGATTCGTACTTTATAAGCACCCGGTCATCGGCTCCATCGACCGTACCCCGCTTCGTACCGGGATCAAAGGCCTTGGAAGGCGCGATCAGCCAAAAGGAATCATTAGTAAATTTTTTCCAGGCGGCCTCTACCGCCTTGCGGGCGCTGCGATCCGAAGGATCTAGCAGTGCGCCATTCTGATAGGCCACTCCCGTTTGGGTAGGCGTGTGCAATAAAACGCGCTTTTTGCCCCATCGTACCTCGACCATCTCGCGCTGGCGGTCCCAGGTGTAGTGATTCCTGCCGGCAAAGGTCCAGCGCAGATAGTAGGTGGTATCCCAAGCGGGCTGATTAACGGCGGCTTCCATGCGGCGGGCAATGGCATCGGCCTCCGGGCCGGTTTTAAAGTCGGGGCGCGGCCGGTGCGTAATCAGGCCGGCAATAACCCCAATTACCAGTAGGGTAAGCGGGATGGCTAAGCACCCAAGCATAAGTTTGCGGTTCATAAGGCAGTTTCCTAATGGAGATCCAACGGTCACAGCTGTCGATTGTTCTCCATTTGAGGAAAAAGCGGCGCTCCGGGTGGGCGCTTATTTTCTTTGAGGCTTTTTTATCTTTGCGATTAATTCAAATCTGCGGCATGTATAAAGGAAAAAAAGTAGTCGTCGTTTTACCGGCTTACAATGCGGCGCTCACCTTGGAAAAAACTTACCAGGAGATCCCGTTTGATCTGGTAGATGAGGTTATTCTGTGCGACGATTTCAGCACGGATAACACCTATGAATTGGCCCGTGAGATCGGAGTGGAGCACGTCATCCGGCATGAGCAAAACAAAGGCTATGGCGGAAACCAAAAGACATTGTACAATAAAGCGCTGGAAATTGGCGGTGATATTATCATTATGCTTCACCCGGACTATCAGTATACTCCTAAGCTGATTCCCGCCATGGTAAATATCATTGGAGAGGATTTGTATGCCGTTGTGTTGGGGTCGCGCATTCTGGGGAACGGCGCATTGAAAGGCGGCATGCCCATCTACAAATACATAGCTAACCGCTTTCTGACCTTTGTGCAAAACCTCCTGGTTGACCATAAGCTCTCGGAGTACCATACCGGCTACCGGGCATTTAGCCGCGAAGTACTGGAGCTCATCGACTTCAACAATAACTCCGACGATTTCGTATTTGACAATGAGATGCTATCCCAAGTAATCTACGCCGGGTTCGGCATTGCCGAAGTGACTTGTCCGACCAAGTATTTCGAAGAGGCCTCCTCGATTAATTTTAAGCGTAGCGTTAAATACGGGCTTGGTGTACTCCGCGTTTCGGGTATGCATTTACTACAACGTTGGGGCCTGGCTGAATTCGCATTGTATCGTCAACGCGCTGTCCGGACTGTCCCTTCTGATGAGGTGCGTACCTAAGGAATATGAAAGAACCGACCCGAACAAGCGATTTACAGGCGTTACTGGAAGAGCGCGTGGCAGCTTACAACCAGCCACATTTCATCGAACAGGACCCTATCGTTATTCCGCATGCCTTCCAGCTGCAGCAGGATCGCGAAATCATGGGATTCTGGGTAGCGATTTTGGCTTGGGGCCAGCGCAAGACGATCATCAATAAGGCAAGGGAGTTGATCGAGCTGATGGAAGGCGCGCCCTATGATTTTATCTGCCACCACCGAGAAGAAGATCGCGCCCGGTTTCTCGGTTTTAAGCACCGGACCTTCCAGCCGTTGGATACCCTGTACTTTTTGGAGTTTCTGCAGCATTATTACCAGCGGCACGACTCGCTGGAAGATGCTTTTGCTCGATTCTTGACATCAGAAGATACGGATATTGCACCAGCACTGGTTGGATTTCGCAAGTTGTTTTTTTCCCTGCCCAATGCCCCCCGGCGTACGCGAAAGCATATAGCTAGTCCAGCAATGCGGTCGACTTGTAAACGACTCAATATGTTCCTGCGCTGGATGGTGCGAGAGGATAAAAAGGGAGTAGACTTTGGATTGTGGAAACGGATTCGTCCCGACCAACTGATGATGCCGCTCGATGTGCACGTCGAACGGGTGGCCCGGCAACTCGGGTTATTGAAAAGGAAGCAGCGTGATTGGTTGAGCGTTATCGAACTTACGCAAAACCTGCGTGCTTTTGACCCGGTAGATCCAGTTAAGTATGATTTTGCTCTTTTTGGAATGGGGGTGTTGGAGGGGCCCAGCCGGTGAGCCGGCATCCGGCTCACTCTTCGTCGAAGCGCAACTCTTGAATCAAGTACTGCCCATCGACCATTTTCATATAGATATATACCCGGTAGGCGCCACTTTTCGTCACCAGATTGCCGATGGCATAACGAGAGTCATTGCCTTTGGAGGTGCCGTTGTGTACCTGAGTAAATGACTGTGGGCTTTTCTGCTCGAAAAAACGGGCAATCATGCTTATGGCCTGTTCCTTGCCGTATACATCCTCTTTTTCCATAACGGCAATTTCTACGGTCTGGTCGAAGTGGCTGCCGAGTGCGCCGGCGTCGCCGGTATTCAATGCCCTGGCGATATCGTTAAGGCTTGCTTGACCGTTACTGAAGCAACTTATGGCTATCACTATAAAAAAAGATAGTGTTTTCATGTGGGTATTGGGTTTTGTGAACCACTGTGTTTACTCCTTAAGACGGACTTTTTACCGGCTGTCACCTCTGCCGGCAATTTTTTTCTTCTAAGGAAACGGGGTAAGGGAAACTAAATTGTTCAGCCCGCATTAAGTATCCGGAGCTTCACTTAAACAGGTGGGGATTCTCGCAAGGGAATACCCCGCTTTTTGATTTTTCCTTTACCTTAGAGACCGGAAATTATTGCCCATACGGGGCTTCATTGCCACCACGTATACTGCACCTATGGAAGCTAAGCGCGTACTACTGACCATCCTTGACGGCTGGGGGATCGGACAACAACCCGAAGCAGACGCCATCCGCAAGGCAGATACCCCTTTTGTCGACAGCTTATATCAAGATTATCCCAACGCTCAGCTGACGACTTTCGGAGAAGCTGTAGGCCTACCCGAAGGGCAAATGGGAAATTCGGAGGTAGGACATCTCAATATTGGGGCGGGGCGCATTGTCTACCAGGAACTCGCTCGCATAAATAAAGCACTGAGAGAAGGCGAGTTGGCCAAAAACCTCGTGCTCGCCTCTGCGCTGACCGAGGCGCGTGAAAAAGGAAAAGATGTACATTTTTTTGGCTTGGTGTCCGATGGCGGAGTACATTCACACCTGAACCACTTGCTGGGGTTGTGCGATATCGCTGAGCAGTACGGCGTGGAGCGTTACTTTGTGCATGCCTTTACAGACGGTCGCGATTGCGATCCGAAAAGTGGTCGCGGATTCTTAGAACAACTGCAACAGCGTCTTGATCGGGGGGCCGGGCAGCTGGCTTCCGTCACGGGTCGTTATTTTGCCATGGATCGCGATAAGCGCTGGGAGCGCATCAAGCTCGCTTACGATGCTATGGTGGAAGGAAAAGGAGAAAAAACAAACGATATCCTAGCAACCATTGACCATCGCTACCAAGCCGGCGAAACCGACGAGTTTTTAAAACCCATCATCCTGGTAAATGCGGATGAAGAACCCCGGGCGGTCATTAAAGACGGCGATCTCATCCTCTGCTTTAATTTTCGTACCGATCGGCCCCGGCAGATTTCGGAAGTACTGACCCAGCGTGATTTCCCCGGTTACCGAATGCATAAGCTGGATGTGCGCTATGTAGCCATGACCCGGTACGACGAAACTTTCAAAAACGTAGAGGTGCTTTTTGAAAAAGCGGATCTGCAACATACCCTGGGGGAGGTACTGGCAGACCTGGGGAAAACCCAGGTGCGCATTGCAGAAACAGAAAAGTACCCTCATGTCACCTACTTTTTTTCCGGCGGACGCGAAAACGAGTTTTCTGGCGAGCGCCGTATACTGATCGACTCGCCAAAAGTAGCTACCTACGATCTGCAACCCGAGATGAGTGCTTCCGGCGTCACTGCAGCCATTGTAGCGGATATCAAGGAAAACCGACCCGACTTCATCTGTCTAAACTATGCTAATACCGATATGGTAGGGCATACCGGAGTTTTTGAAGCGGCCATGGAAGCGGCCCGTACAATTGATCGCTGTCTAAAGGAGTTAATCGACGTTGCCCTTGAGCACGATTATGCCGCCATCATCATTGCCGATCACGGTAATTCCGACTACATGATCAACGAAGACGGCACGCCCAATACGGCACACACTAAAAATCCAGTTCCGATTTTTTATGTAAGTAAGAATGCAGCGGGGGCTAAGATCCGGGATGGTAAACTTGCCGATGTAGCACCAACGATTCTTGGGTTGATGGGAATACCCGCACCCGATGCTTTCGATGGAGAAAACTTAATCGAACCCAGCGCATGATAATTCGCTCCGTTTTATTGCCCAGCTTCCTATTGTTCATGCTAGTCAGTTCTTGCCGCGAAGGGGAACCTTCTATTGATGATCCCGCCGATCCGGCGACCCATCCCTATTTTGATCTGGCTGCCTTCTTTACTAGCGAGATTGAGCGCCTGAATCAGGAACAGCCCCGGGTGCGCAAGCGGCTTTTCCTCAACGAGTCTAAGGATACCATTCGTTCTGGGAAGCAAAATTATGAGGAAGAGCTAGGTGCTTTCAAAGAAGCGGATATCAACAAGTCGGCTTACCTTGGAAAATATCAAATTGATTCGTTACGGGAACAGGAAACGCTACAAGAAGTCCGGTACCAGGCACTGGAACCGGATTTTCGGACCCGCCTTATCCGGATTGTTCTCGCCGGCAGCCAACGGCCACAGGAGATTTTGATCGAGCAGCATTCCCATAATCCCATTTTCAAGACTCAACAACACTTGCGTTACCTTCCTGATTCGGGATATACCATTGAGCGCACTCAAAAGCTGCCCTTAAACGAAGCAAAGCGAATAAAAATTGAGGTGGATTTCCTGCAATAAAAAAAGAGGCAGCGCTCGGTGGCACCGCCTCAGCCCTAACCAAATAAAACCAAATTATAACTCTTTTGTATACTGTCTTCTCTAATCTACGAACTTGGTGTAAAAAATACAATTACAAAATTGTCAAAAAAAAGCACTTGTTCGTATATGGAGTCGAAAAATAAGGCCATTTTTTTAATAGTGCTAATTGCAAGTTTGGGTGCCAGGAAATCGACAAAACCGGACCACATTTAATTAGGTATTCCTGCGGGCTGTAGAAAAAAATAGAATATAATTTTTTGAGTCTATCTATAGATTGGTCTTTTTTTGGAATTCCTTTAGGTGCAGATTATGGAAAAAAAATTTAGGGGTCGTAAAAAAAGGGATAATTGTAAAAACAACCTTAGGCGGATAACATTCTGCCCTACAAGGTTTCGATACGCCTTGTTGTGCTTGTTAGGGTGTTATTTTTCCACCTTAGCAATCGGTCAAGACGTTGATCGTAAGGACGCATTCTTCATCCGCAAAATATATGACCAGGCGCTGACCCAAAGCAGTACCTACGATTGGTTAATGTACCTTACCCAGCGCATTGGAGGTCGCCTGAGCGGATCTCCCCAGGCGGCAGCAGCAGTAGAGTACACCCGGCAGATGCTGGATACCCTCGGGCTGGACACGGTATGGCTGCAGCCCTGCCAGGTTCCGCATTGGGTGAGGGGAGAGCCGGAAGTAGCCCGCATCGTCAGTTCCTTTACCATGGGCAGCGTCGATATGAATGCTTTGGCACTGGGTAACGCCGTGGGTACCGGGCCGGCGGGGATCACGGCCGACGTAATCGAGGTGCGCTCCCTGGATACGCTCGATAGTCTCGGTCGCGACCGGATAGCAGGCAAGATTGTCTTTTTCAATCGAGCGATGGACCCCACGCAACTGAATACCTTTAACGCCTACGGTGGTGCCGTGGACCAGCGAGGTTTTGGCCCTACACGTGCGGCGCGCTACGGGGCCGTCGGAGCGCTGGTAAGGTCCATGACGACTCGCCTTGACGACATTCCTCATACCGGGAGCACTATTTACGAAGACGGGTACCCTAAAATCCCTGCTATGGCTATCAGCACCCGCGATGCGGAGCTACTCAACAGTCTGCTGCAACGGGAAACGGTGCGCGTGTACATGCGAAGTACCTCCCGGTATTTGGGGGAAAAGCAATCCTACAATGTTATTGGGGAAATCCGTGGCTCGATCTATCCCGAGGAGATTATCTTGGTCGGAGGGCATCTGGATTCGTGGGATGTAGGCATGGGGGCCCACGACGATGGTGCCGGTTGTGCCCATGCAATGGGGGTTTTGGAGTTGATTCGACAACTTGGTTACCAACCCAAGCGTACCATTCGCTGCGTATTATTTATGAATGAAGAAAACGGCCTGGCCGGAGCTCGCGCCTACCAGAGGGCCTCTTACCGGCAAGAAGAGTTTCACCTGGCTGCCATCGAATCGGACCGGGGTGGTTTTTCGCCCCGCGGGTTTACCTGCGATGGAAAAGACGCTATCTTCAACGAGCGCTTTAGAAAAGTAATCGAGTGGCTGCCTTTGCTCGAACCCTATGATTTATCCCTACGTAAGGGGGGATCGGGGGCCGATATTTCCGGTCTCAAAGAGCAGGGCGGCCTGTTGTTCGGGCTCTATCCTGATTCGCAGCGATATTTCGATTATCACCACACGGCCGTCGACTTGAGCGATGCCATCAATCGGCGGGAGTTAGAGCTCGGGACGGCTGCTATGACAAGCCTGCTTTACCTGATCGATCAACACGGACTATAAGCTTTTCCCATGAATCATCCGCCTCGCATACGAGTTTTTGATAAAGTATTCGAAGAGTTTCTGTCTGCCCAGCGCATTCAAGAGCGGGTCGCAGAATTGGGTGCCGAGATCCGGGCCGATCTCGCTGATGAGACTCCGTTATTCATCGGCGTACTCAATGGGGCGTTCATCTTTGCCGCCGACCTGGTACGGGCAACTAGTATACCCTGTGAAATTACCTTTGTTAAACTTGCTTCCTACCGGGGTGTGCATCGCGCCGAAGATACCATAGAGCTTCTGGGGCTGGACCGGGAAATTGCCGGTCGCCACATTGTTATCGTAGAAGATATTATCGATTCAGGCCGTACCATGGACCTCTTGTTGCGTCAATTAAGGACCCACGGAGCTGCTTCGCTGCGGCTGGCGACTTTATTGGTCAAACCCACTCAGCTGGAAGTGGAGATACCAATCGACTACGCCGGCTTCGAGATTCCACCCCATTTTGTCATCGGTTATGGTTTGGACTACGACGGCTACGGCCGCGAGCTAACGGCCATTTATCAACTTGCCCATTCATGAGCACCCCATACGATTATCCTGCATTACTGGTCGGCATAGAAAAGCCGGTGCGCACAGCTGGAGCGCTGATTCGAGAGGCGCTTGGTCGGGTACAACGCCAAGATGTCGAGATTAAAGGACCCAACAGCCTGGTCAGCTTTGTAGACCGCGAGGCCGAAAAAATACTTGTCGAGGGATTGGGCGCTCTGCTTCCCGAGGCTACCTTCCTTACTGAGGAAGACACTGTGGATAACCACGAGGGAGTGACGCGCTGGATCATTGATCCGTTAGACGGGACCACCAACTTTTTGCACGGACTGCCGGTATTTTCGGTCAGTGTGGCACTGGAAAACGAAGGAGAAATTATAATGGGAGTTGTCTACGACATCCAGCATGATGCTTACTTCGCGGCGGCAAAAGGCGCTGGAGCGACCCTGAACGGCCATCCAATCTCCACGAGCGGCGCCGGTCGCATGCAGGATTGTCTGGTCGGCACTGGCTTCCCTTACTACGATTTTTCCCGAATGGAAAGGTATTTCCAATCCATGTCCTTTTTCATGCAACACACCCGGGGGTTGCGCCGTTTTGGATCGGCAGCGATTGATCTGGCCTACGTGGCTTGTGGCCGGTTCGATGCATACTTTGAGTACCGCCTGCAACCCTGGGATGTAGCAGCGGGTATTATTCTGGTGCGGGAAGCAGGGGGTATGGTCAGCGACTTCCGTGGCGCCGCCCTGCCACTCCCTTTTGAAGAGGTGCTCGCTACGAACGGCCGAATGCACGACTCTTTTCTATTACCCATTCAGAAAGCTTTCTATTATTAAGGCGTTACTTGATCGAGGTGCACAGGGCGTTGATCGATCAAAATCCAATGGCTCTGTAGCATTATTTACCTTTACATCCGTAAAGAAAAAAGTATGTCGCTGTCGGAAAATATAAGGCTGGCTCTGAGGGCTATCCGTGCCAATTTACTACGTGCCGTACTCACCTTGCTGATCATAGCTTTCGGCATCATGGCGCTGGTGGGCATTCTCACAGCGATTGACAGTGCGATTTATTCCCTCAGTAATAATCTATCTACCCTTGGTGCCAATACCATTGATATTGATCCAAACATCACTTACAAGCAGGCCATGGCCTTCAAGGACCAATACCAATTTCCGGCGCTTTCTTCCGTCAGCTTCAGTTGTACTGGCTCCGCGGTAGTTAAATACAACAACGAAGAAACCAACCCCAACGTGCTTATTTTTGCCATTGATGAAAACTACCTGGCTGCAAAAGGCTTCGAACTTGAGGTTGGACGTGGCATCACCCCGCGTGAGGCGCTTACCGGGGGATTGGTCACGATTGTCGGGAACGATATTGTAGATCAACTTTTCGACGGCGAGCCCCAAAAAGCCATAGATCAGACAATTTCGGCAGGAAATATCAAACTGCGGGTGATTGGCGTACTGAAAGAGCGGGGCAGTATGCAGGAAAGTGAAGACCGCCGCATCTTGATTCCGCTACAAACGGGTAGACGCTATTTTGGATCCCAGAATACCGATTACAATCTTTTGATTTCTATTAACGACCCCACCCAGATCGATAATGCCATTGCCGTAGCTACCGGAGTAATGCGCAATGTACGCAGTCTGAAGGCTGCCGAGGATAATGACTTTGAGATTTCCAAAAGCGACAGGCTGATCGACATCATTAAAGAAAACACCTTGTACCTGCGCATGGCCGCCATTGGGATTGGCTTGATTACATTATTAGGGGCCGCTATTGGCCTGATGAATATCATGCTGGTATCCGTAACCGAACGTACGCGCGAAGTAGGTATTTCCAAGGCGCTGGGTGCCACCAGCCGCAGCGTGTTGATTCAATTCCTGACCGAATCGGTAGTTATTAGTATGATGGGCGGTTTGGTGGGCATTGTCCTCGGCGTAGCTGTCGGCAACTTGGTGACGGTGTTTGCCGGCGGAAACTTCATCTTTCCCTGGGGTTGGATCATTTTAGCTGTTATCACTTGCACACTGGTCGGTCTGGCATCGGGTCTCTATCCGGCCATGCGTGCCGCTCAACTGGATCCGATTGAGTCGTTGCGCTACGAATAGGCAACCCCGCCACTTTTTCGGAATAAAGCCTTATCAATCCGCAGAAGGGTATTATTTTGGCGTTCTTCCCAAACGGCTGTAATCGGCGAGGCGAATGAAGCGCGAATTCCTGATCAATATCCTCTTTTTGGTGGCCATCAATATATTAATCAAGCCATTTTACTTATTCGCCATCGACCGGGGCGTACAGAACGCAGCTCCGGGAGGAGATTACGGCCTTTACTTTGCCCTTTTCAATTTCGCCTTTCTTTTTCAGGTTTTTACCGATTTCGGAGTCCAGAACTATAATAATCGCCAGGTTGCCCAGCATAGCTATTTATTAGAGAAATACTTTCCTACCTTTTTAATCCTCAAAGGCCTCTTGGCAGTTGGCTACCTTTTGGTAGTAACCGTTTTAGGAAAAGCCTGGGGCTTCCCGGCCGCTTATTTTCCCTTACTGCTATTAATTGCCTTCAATCAATTACTCAGTACCCTGGTACTATTTTTGCGTTCCAACATTTCCGGACTGGCGCTGTACCGAACCGACAGCGTGCTTTCCGTTCTGGATCGCCTGATGCTTATCGTATTAGTCGGAGCGTTATTATGGTGGCCCGGGCGTAATGGAGCTTTTCAAATTGAGTGGTTCGTGTGGGCGCAGACTGCAACCCTCTCCCTTACCGCGTTGATTGCTTTTGGGATCTTGCGGCGTCGGATGACCTATTTTCGGTTTCGCTTTCGTCCTGCAGAGCTTTGGTTAGTACTGCGCAAGAGCTTACCCTTTGCCTTGGTGATATTCCTGATGACGGCCTATACGCGCATCGATGGCGTAATGGTCGAGCGCCTGCACCCAACCGGGCTGTTGGAAGCCGACCGGTATGCTTCCGCTTACCGCCTGCTGGATGCCGCAAATGCACTGGGTGTACTTTTTACGGGATTACTGTACCCCATGTTTGCGCGCATGCTCAAGCAAAAAGAACCGGTAGCCAACCTTACCGAGCAGGGGTTGATTTTGATCATGTCGGGGGCCATTCCGCTGGCGCTGGCCTGTTGGTTTTTTCAGCAAGAGATCATGGAGGCCCTTTACCGAACCGGCGATGCCCGCTCCGGGCGTATCCTCGGATTTTTGATGTTGAGTTATGTAGCCATCTGCGGGATTCAAATTTTCGGAACATTACTTACGGCTAATGGCAATTTGAAGCGCATGAATGCGCTATTTCTGATAGGCGTAATCGTTAATATCGCGCTTAATGCCTGGCTGATACCTCAGACGGGCGGTGTAGGAGCAGCCCAGGCGACGCTAGCTACGCAGTCCGTAGTCTGTTTCGCGCAAATCTGGCTGGTCAGGCGGGCACTATCCTTGCGCATACCGCCCGCGACCTGGATGCGGTTAGGCCTGCTGGCAGGCGGCGTTGTCGCCTTTGGTATGGGTCTGCAATATGCGTCACAACCCTGGGTTTGGCGTTTCCTGGGATTATTAGGGGCAGGGGGGGGGTTGGTGTTTTTATTGGGATTGATACGACCGCGCTCGCTGCTCCTTTTGGTCGGCGGGAAAATCACCCGCTCGTGAAAAGAAAGGACCAAATTTTCTACATTTGCCAAACAATTGAAGCAGATGGATACTAAGGATAGTTTGCTAGGGGTGATACGCACCCTGTACCGTTGGCGCCGACCCATTTTTACGGTAACCGGCGTTGCGGCAGTAGGGACGGTATTGATTTCTCTTTTATTGCCGAATTATTACCAGGCTACCACTAGTTTCCTGGCAGCCAGCCCCGACCAGGCGAAGCCCGAATTCCTATTGGGAGAACTCCAGGTTGAGCCGGAATACTACGGCAACAATAATGATATCGACCGGTTACTTACCCTGGCCGAATCGAATGAGCTGAAGGACTTCATGGTAGACTCTTTCAGTCTGTACGAACATTACGACATCAATCCAGACCTGCCCAAAGCACCACACCGGGTGCGTTCCCGTTTTAATAAGCTTTACGAAGTCGAAAAGACCAAGCTGGGCGCACTAGAGCTCTCGGTAGAAGATGTGGACCCTGTATTAGCATCCCGGATGGCGAATGCCGCGCGCGATCAAATCGATCGTTTGGCACAGGCTATTATAAAGAAGAATCAGGAAAAAAAGCTGAATTCATTGGCGGGGAGCATCGGGCGCAGAACGGAAATACAAAAAACACTTAGTGATAGCCTGGTGCGCACCCGCAAAACCTTTGAGATCTTCGACGTGGATCTGCAGACGCGAAGTTTGACGGAAAAGCTATCGGATGCACAAGCTACTTTGGTGCGGGGCGAAGGTAAGTTGGAGGAATACCGCAATTACGATTCGCGCCGTTATCGGGATAGTATTGTTCAACTCGAAGTGCTGACGGAGGGCCTGCGGCGAGAGGTCGATACCTTGAGCAACAAAATCGAGCAACTTAACGAGGGCGCTGTGATCGTGCAGGAACTGGAAGATCAGTACTATCGCGGTCTCTCCCAACTGGGTAGCGATAAAGAAAGAATCAAGCGGATTCGCGGGGCTTTAGAGACCGATATTCCGGCTGTCTTTTTGCTAGAAAGCGCCGAGGTACCCATCGTCAAATCGCGTCCTCACAGATCGATTATCGTTATCGCAACAACTTTGGTGGCCTTCCTGCTATCCGTGATTGGCGTTTTACTATTTGATACTTATCGGCACGTAAAATGGCGCGACATTCTAGATGCGAACGAACCTACAGCAAATTCTAAAAAGTAGTTCCGAACAAGAGATTCTCTTCTGGTGCTATGCACTGATCAGCTTGCTTGGGCTGTTCACGGCGGTAGCTACGGGCATCTATGCAGTAGCCGGAGTGCCACTGGCTCTGGCTTTTGTCTACCTTACCATTGTTGATTTTCGAGTCGTTTTTTATCTTTTGCTCTTTTGTTTACCGCTCTCTACGGAGATTATTTTGCCCAACGGTCTGGGCACGGACCTGCCGACCGAACCCTTAATGGTGGGCCTAGCCTTTGTCTTTTTACTGTATGCGTTGCGCCATGGAAAAGCAGCTATCCAGCCGGCCTTTCTGCTACACCCCATTACCTTATTGTTATTTCTGCATTGGGGATGGGTGGGGATTAGCGCATTGACATCAAGCCTATTCTGGGTCTCCGGCAAATTCTTTTTGGCCAAAAGCTGGTATATTCTGACTTTCTATTTTCTGGCCGGCTACCTATTGCGGAATGACCAATCTTTCAGACGGTTATTCTGGTTGATATTCTGGCCATTATTGACTACCATACTCATCATCTTAGTGCGACATGCGCGTTTCGGCTTCGCCTTCTCGGAGGTGTTCCACGTGCTCACCCCTTTTTATCGAAACCATGTGACCTATGCTGCTTTAATGGCCTTGTTTTTCCCTTTTGTACTTATGGCACTAAATTGGTATCCGCGTTATTCGCGTAAGTGGTACATCATAATTGGTGGATTGATTGTTCTTTTGGCAGGTATTTACTTTGCCTACACACGAGCAGCCTATTTGTCCCTGCTCATTGCTGGAGGAGCTTATTACGTATTCCGCTGGCGCCTGACCAGGTGGGCGGTTTTGGCTGGAACGTTTGCCGTCATTGGTTTTTTCGGTTACATGGCGCAGAATAATACTTATCTGGAGTATGCGCCTAACTACAACAAGACGATCACCCATCTTGAGTTTGACGATTTGTTGGAGGCAACTTACAAGGGAGAGGATATTTCTACCATGGAGCGTTTCTACCGCTGGGTAGCAGGCTATTACATGGTAAGGAGAAAACCGGTATTTGGCTACGGGCCAGGTAATTTCGTCAACTTCTACGAATCCCATACCGTAACCAGCTTTCAAACTTACGTAAGTGATAACCCTGAGCGTTCGGGAATCCATAACTATTTCCTGATGACGGCAGTCGAGCAAGGGATACCCGGCTTGGTAATTTTTCTGCTTTTCAATTTTGCCTTGCTGCTTTTCGGGGAGCGGATCTACTGGGAAAGCCCTACGGTGGAAAAACGCAGCATCGTTATGGGCGTGCTGATGAGCCTGGTGGTCATCAACGCTTTTCTTTTGATCAATGATCTGCTGGAGACGGATAAAGTGGGCACCCTTTATTTTCTCCAGGCAGCAATATTGGTTAACATGGATCTCGCCAATCGACGGCTTACCTAACTCCTCGTTATAGTTTTACTCAAGCCGCGTCTTGCGTCCCCAATGCTCGCGTTCTTTCTGTGTCCAAAGGTCTGGGTAGTAGACGATTTGCTGAAACTTAGGCGGCAGGTATTCCTGCCAGTTGGTGCCGCCGGTGGCTTTGATTTCTTCGGGGTTGTTATCGAGGTGACGTACGGCCGACTTCAGGTGTGCCAATGACCAGCGGATGTTGACGTTGAAATCGTGTTGTCGCAGCAGCCCGCCAATCTGGTCACGCGTTGCGTTTGCCGGAAGGCGGAGATAACACTGCCAAAGATTACGGTTGCGGTAGAAGTGGGCCAACTCCAGGAAACGGCGACTGTATTTGCGTTCAAACTGACGCAGGGTGAGGGTTTTCTGGCCGGTGGCCAGTTCGGTAGCGCCGGATTTCCAATACAGCAATGGATAGATCTCTTCCATAGGGTCGTCGAAGCGCACCGAATTTCGTTTTGACGGGTGCACAAGCCGGTAGAAGTCCGTACTCATAATCTCGATCTCGCGGAACTGGGCCGACTGAAAGCCGCTGGCCGGCAATAAGCTCATGCGAAATTTGAGGAACTCTTCGCCGTCCATACCATCAACCATAATATCGAAAGACCGAATCAATTGCTCGAAGTAACGATTGATGCGTTCCAGTTGCCGGTGGAATAGGTCCACATCCAGGTGCGGCGGTTCGGTCACTTGCCGGATGGCTTGCCGGATCAGTTTAAAATAAAGCTCCGTGATCTGATGGTAGGTGATGAAAATGTACTCGTCGGGAAAAGAAGTGCGTGGTTTCTGGAGGCTGAGCAGGGTATCGAGCTCGATATAGTCCCAGTACGTAAGGTAATCGGCATGCAGCAGCCCGTCGAGGTAAGAGAGCATGTCCTGGCCCATTGCCCCGTATTTTTCCTCCAGGGCTTGTAGTTTTTGCTTCCAGATGTCTTGCCGATCGGATTCCATTGTTATTGACTTAAATGCCGCCGCTCAGTTTTAGTCCTACGAATATACCTGCCAGGCATACCAAGATGCTCAATAATATGTTTCCCAGGCCAAGAAGATACTGCCCTTGTTGAAATAAGGCAAAGGTCTCCATAGAAAAGGTGGAAAAGGTGCTGAATCCACCGCAAAACCCCGTCATGAGCAGGAGCTGGCGGGGCCCCCCTAGCCCCAGTCGCAAATTCAATCCAAAAAGCAGACCAAGGATCACGCAACTGATCAGGTTTGCCCAAAAAGTAGCCCAGGGGAACAAACCCGGACTGACCGGCAATAGCCGGGCGATGCCATACCGGCAAATACTGCCCAACCCACCGCCAAGGAAAACCCAAAAGAAACTCATGCGATGCCGTGTTTCATGGCGCGCTTATGACGCAATACCGAGCGGTGAAGAAAATAGGTCATCAACGTAGCCAGAAAAAGAACCAACATCAAGAGGAGATTAACATTGATCATGGTGTGCAAGCTGAATACCAGAACGATAAAAAGGACATTGACGAAAAGAAGCAAGCCAGTAGCCTGCATGTGGCTGAGTCCGTGGTCGATCAGGAGGTGATGGATATGCCGGCGGTCGGGCTGGAAGGGCGACTGGCCACGGAATATGCGGGTAGTAAAAACGCGCAGGGTATCAAAAAGCGGAATGATGACGATGCCGAAGGCAACAGCGGGGATGCCTTCAAACCGGTAAGGATGACCAGGTTGTAATTCGTAATTGGTATCGATGAAGGCGATAATCAGCACCGAAACCACTAACCCGATCATGAGCGAACCGGTATCTCCCATGAAGATTTTGGCCGGTGTGTAATTGTATTTGAGAAAAGCCATCAGGGCACCGAGCGTCGCAAAAGCCACAATGGCCAACTCTTGCCGGTCGATAATGAAAAACCAACAGCCTAAAGTGCCGATGATTAGGCAGCCTAAGCTACCGGCCAGCCCGTTAATGCCGTCGATCAGATTAAAACCGTTGACTAGGACGAGAATCGTGAAAAAGGACAGGAAGATGTTGAACCCCAGGCCCAACTCATTGTGCAGACCGAAGACACCATAAAAACCCGACAGCAAGATGCCCGATTTGAACACCAATATGGCGGCCGCAAGAATTTGGCCGATGAGTTTTTTATTCGGCGCTATCGGAGAAATATCGTCTTTGGCGCCAATAAGAAAAATGATCATAAAAGAGCATAGCATGTACTGGAGTTGGTTAAACTCTGAGAAGGGCGTCCAGAGAACAATCGAGAATAGCATGCCGGCAAAGATGCCAATGCCGCCCAGGGAAGGAGTGCGCACCTCGTGGGCACGACGCTCGTCGGGCTCGTCACAAAGGTTTTTGGTAAGCGCAATGTTAATGATGGAGGGAACAGCAAAGTAGGTAAGGGTAAAGGCCGTTAAAAAACTTAAGACGATTGCTAACATGAGTTACAATGCAAAGAATGAATAATAATTCGCAGTGGAGCAGCAGGGAAAGTTTGCAACGGATATGTCAAAAATAAGTCGAAAAGTTCCGCCATGCAAATGACAACGGGGCATTAGCAGATGTATCCCGTAATTTAAGCGTGGAATGCAGCGGGTTTTACCTCCAAAGTAGTTTGCTTTTCTTAATTTTGTGAGAATTTTTCTGGAAGTACCCTGCTTACGGTCGCTTTGTCCCTTGTGGATGTGCGGCTTTAGGAGCATAAGCGGAACGAAAAAAATTGTGTGCGGAATTGACGAAGTGTGTGATGTCATATGGATCTTAAGCAAAAAATCGACCCGGCGAACCTTCCACAACACATTGCGGTCATTATGGATGGCAATGGGCGCTGGGCTAAAGCATACGGCAAACCGCGTATTCATGGCCATCGCAACGGCGTGAAGGCGGTGCGGGAGGTGACGGAAGCAGCTGCGGAACTGGGGATCAACTACCTAACACTCTATGCTTTTTCTACCGAGAATTGGAAGCGCCCGAAAATCGAGGTCAGCGCGCTCATGGCGCTACTGGTAGAAACCCTGCACAAAGAAATTGCTACCCTCAATAAAAATGATATTCGCCTGCAGGCAATTGGCGATTTGTCGAAACTACCCGACAAAACCCGCGTGGCTCTGCTGGAGGGCATAGAAAATACGCGCGAAAACGAGCGAATGACCCTGGTCCTGGCACTCAACTACAGCGCGCGCTGGGAGATAACGGAGGCCGTAAAGGCGATAAGCCAGGAAATTGCTGAGGGGGAGTTACTTCCAGAAGACATTGATGATCGAACGGTTCAGCAGCATCTCAGAACCGCCGACATTCCCGACCCGGAATTACTGATCCGGACCAGCGGAGAGCATCGTATCAGTAACTTCCTGCTTTGGCAGATTGCCTACGCGGAGTTGGTCTTTTCGCCGGTTTTTTGGCCCGACTTTCGAAAAGAACACCTTTACGATGCTATTGTAGATTACCAGAACCGCGAACGCCGGTTTGGAAAAATAAGTGAACAATTAGTTCGCTGATACAACGTCACTAATCGCGGAAGCGTCTTTCCGCTGTGTCGTTACGACTTCTCACATGGTATCCAAAACCCATTTGACAGCACAAAAGCGTCCCGGTTGGGGCCAATGCATTTATTTGATTGATCTTACTCGAGAAAAAGAATTACCCAATATGAGCCGGCATTGGTCTGATTTACTCCTTTGTTGTTTTTTGCTTCTCTTCTTTTTTGCGGGGCTACATGCCCAAGTCGCCGATAGTGTTGAGGTATATGATTATTCTAATCCGACCGATTACGAAATTGGCGGTATCACGGTGACTGGAGCGGACTACAGCGATGATAATGCCCTGATCGGGATTTCCGGATTGCGGGTGGGCGACAAAATACGCGTACCCGGTAGCGATATACCGCGTGCCATAAAGGCACTTTGGAAACTTCGGCTCTTTACCGATGTACAAATCATCAAAGAGAAAACGATCGGGGAAGTTATCTTCTTGGAAATCAAAGTACAGGAGCGCCCGCGCCTCTCTACTTTTTCTTACAAGGGTGCTAAAAAATCTTACCACGACGACCTGAATGAAGAAGTGAATAAATTCCTGCTCAAAGGGGGTATCGTCACCGAAAACGTAAAAGTCAACGCCGCCGAAGCGATCGAAGGCTATTACGAGGGCAAAGGCTTCCTCGATGCCCAAGTGGCAATCGAAGAAATCCCTGATACGACCCGCGTCAATTCCGTGAAATTGCGGTTCAATGTAGACCCTGGCAACAAGGTGAAAATTCAGGACATCTTTATTGTCGGCAATGATGAGGTCAAGGAGAAGAAGCTGGAAAAGCAGATGGAGGGTACCAAAGAAAAGCGCCGCCTGTTTTCCGGCTCTAAATTCATCCGGGACGACTACGAGACCGATAAAGATAACATAATCACCTTCTACAATAAGCAGGGGTACCGCGATGCCAGAATCTTGAGCGATTCCCTGTGGCGGGAAGACGATGGCGACCTGGTCATCCAGATCAATCTCGACGAGGGTAACCGCTACTACTTTCGCAATCTTGAGTGGAAAGGGAATTCCATTTACGATGCGGAGACGCTCGACCGGGTGCTGGGTATTCGCGAGGGCGATGTCTACAACAACGAATTGCTGGAAACCCGTCTGCGCTTCAGCCAGGATGGTCGGGATGTGAGTTCTCTCTACATGGACAATGGCTACCTGTTTTTTAATGTAGAACCTACCGAAGTAGCCGTAGTGGGTGACTCCATCGACTTGGAATTGCGCATCTACGAGGGGCCGCAGGCCACCATCGATAAAGTGGTGATCAGCGGCAATGACCGGACGCACGAGCACGTGATCCGGCGCGAGCTGCGTACCATCCCTGGCGAAAAATTCAGCCGCTCGGATATCATCCGTTCGCAGCGCGAAATCGTCAACCTGGGGTATTTTAATCCGGAGACTCTCGGTATCAATACCCCCGTTAATCCGCAGCGCGGCACGGTCGATATCGAATACGATGTAGAAGAAAAGCCTGCTGACCAATTGGAACTTTCAGCCGGTTGGGGCGGTCAGCGCCGGGTGATTGGTACGTTAGGCGTATCGTTCAATAATTTTTCCATGCGCAATGTCTTTAAGAAAGGCGCCTGGCGCCCGCTCCCCATGGGGGACGGTCAGCGGCTTTCCGTGCGCGCACAGACAAATGGCCAGTTTTTCCAGTCCTATAACCTGTCCTTTACGGAGCCTTGGCTGGGGGGTAAAAAGCCGAATTCCTTCACCGTTGCTGGTTTTTACAACCGCTTTGCCTTTGGCAACAGCAACTCGCCCGACTTTCAAAAATTCGATATCATTCAGGGAACAATTAGCCTGGGTACCCGCCTGAAGTGGCCAGATGATAACTTCGTATCCAGTACGGCCCTCAATATCCAGACGCTCAACCTGAATAACTGGGCGCAGGGACTTTTCATTACCGACGAGGGGGAATTGGTGACCAATGGAAGCTATAATAACTTCAGTATTAAGCAAACGTTTGCCCGTTCGACAATCAACGATCCCATCTTCCCGCGCGAAGGTTCCCGGTTCTCATTGGCAGTACAATTTACCCCGCCCTACTCGCTCTTCAATAACCGCAGCTACAGCGACCTGCCTACCGAAGAGCGTTTTCGCTTCCTCGAGTACCACAAGTGGCGTTTCGATGCCGAGTGGTACACTTCGATTGTTGGTAAGCTGACGCTTAAGGCCGAAGCGAAGATCGGTATCCTAGGGGCCTACAACGATGATATCGGCGTCTCGCCGTTTGAGCGCTTCCAACTGGGCGGCGACGGTCTCAACAACCAGGCCTTTGGTGGCGGTTTTGCGGGGGTTGATATCATCTCTTTGCGCGGATATGAAGTCCGCGATCTGGAGGCTAACCTATCCGAATTTGGTAGCACGGTGGCTACACCCATATTTGATAAATTCACGGTTGAACTGCGCTATCCTATATCCCTCAATCCTTCTTCTACGATCTACGTGCTGGCTTTTGCCCAGGGGGGCAATGCTTGGCGTACCATCGAGGATTTCAACCCCTTCGATCTGCGGCGCTCGGTCGGTTTCGGATTCCGGGTATTCCTGCCCATGTTCGGTACGCTTGGCTTCGACTACGGTATCGGCTTCGACAAAGACCCCAATACGGCCGACGGCCTGGGTGACTTCAACATCGTGCTTGGATTCGAACCGGATTGATGGCCACACCTACTAATCCATAAAAAATGTCTGAAAATAATTGTAGATATCCCAGCGATTCTTATACAGGAGTACTACCAGGGCAATGCCCAAAAAAATGACGATCAGCCGGATGTTGCGCAGGTGGGCGCGGGTGCGCTCACGGCGGCTCGTATAAGTGCGGCGTCTACTTTGGTATCCCATAAATATTTACACTTCCTTGTTGCGTTCCCAGTGTTTTTGTTCTTCGACTTCTTCCAGCAGAGTCAGGTAATTGATGTACCGCAGCTCACTGACCTCGCCCTTCTCCAGGGCCTCTTTTACTGCGCAGCCGGGTTCGTCGCGGTGCAGGCAGCGACCGCGAAATTTACAACCCTCCGAAAGCTCAAAAAATTCCCGGAAGTTATGCGCGATATCCTGTGGTTCTAGGTGGTTAAAGGAGAGGGTCTTGATGCCGGGCGTATCAATGATGTAGCCACCGAAGTCCAAAGGGTGCATCTCGGCAAAGGTAGTGGTGTGCTGGCCTTTCCCGGAGTAATCGGAAAGCTCATGGGTGCGCAGTTCGAGGTGCGGCTGCATACTATTGATCAAGCTGGATTTACCGACACCGGATTGACCGGCTACCAGCGTTACCTTATCTTTTAGCTGTTCGGCCAGTTTATCGATTTGAAAAGAAGCGTGCGCAGAGACCAGCAGCACGTCGTAACCGATATCTTCGTACATACGCTCTAATGCTACGTAGAGCTCTAAATCGTCATCGGAATAAATATCGGCTTTATTAAACACGATCAAGGCGGGTATTTCGTAAGGCTCGACCATCAGCAAAAAACGATCGATGAAGCCCTGCTTGAGGTTGGGCTGGACAATCGTGACGATCAATACCGCCTGGTCTACGTTGCTTGCCAGTAGGTGCATCTGATGCTTCTGGCGCGGCGACTGCCGGGCTACGAAATTTTCGCGGGGGCGAATCTCCTGAATGGCGCCCGTCTCTTCCTTGTCATCGAGTAAGACCGCTACCTTATCACCCACTGCTACGGGATTGGTAATTTTTTTATCGGCCAGCCGAAAACGACCTACTATCCGGGATGGTAGCACCCGGTTGTCGGTCAGCCTTACATCGTACCACTTTCCGGTTGATTTGATCACTATACCCTCCATCGTCTTACTCATAATCCCTGATTTTCATTTCTTGACACGTACAACAAGATAAGGTAGTTTAACGGTTAGGGGGTGGGCGAGGTTTTAAAATTTCGCACGGCCAAGCCGATTTCTTGCACCAGGCCCGGGTCTTTTTCTACAGCATTGCCCACTACGATCAAGTCGGCACCGGCTTTGCAGGCCTGGTAGGCCGCTTCACCCGACCGGATGCCGCCGCCTACCAGCAAGGGTAGTTCGACATTTCGCCGCACTTCGCGTATCATGGCCTCACTAACGGGTATGCGGGCCCCGCTGCCGGCGTCGAGATAGATCAGGCCCAGGCCTAGCTGTTCGCCTGCTAGCGCCGTACAGGCAGCCAGGGTGGGTTTGTCGGCCGGAATGGGCGGAGACTGGCTGATATAAGAGGCCGTAGTGGGCTTGCCGCCATCGATCAACAAATACCCCGTAGGCAGGATTTCCAGGCCCGAGGCCCGCAGGTAAGGTGCGGCAGTTACGTGTTGGCCGATCAACAGATCCGGGTTTCGCCCGGAGATCAGGGAAAGTAACAGGATGGCGTCGGCTTCACCGTTGATTTGCAGGGGACTACCCGGAAAGATGATGATGGGCAGGTCGAGGTGCTTCTTCAGATGCCTCAAGGTCGCATTGAGTTGATCTTCTACGATCAAGCTGCCGCCGATAAGCAACAGGTCTACCGGAGCCCGGCGCAAGTGATTGGTCATGGCGCTGAGTTCGCCAGGGCGAAGGCCGTCGGGGTCGATCAGCACAGCAAATCGCTTGCGACCACTGCGTCGGGCTTGAAGGATTTGGTTATAGAGGGGGCCGTACGGCATGAACTACTTTTTCACGTAAAATATTTGTTTGGGACAGGAAATAAAAATTTCCACTCCGATTAGCGCAACGCGTCCGTTTACTGCTTAACGAACCGGGCATTGTAAGCTATCTGACCGGTAGGCTCGCGCACCTGTAGCAGGTATATTCCCCGGGGCAGACCGTCTACCGGCACCGGTGAGCCATCGACCGGCCCCTGTCGCACCAGCCGACCCTGCAGGTCGAGTATGGCGTAATCGCGTTCCTTCCCGGCAGGAGTGACTAGCTGCAATTGATCATCGACGGGATTGGGGAAGAAGTCGTAAGTATGCTTACTGCCTACACTGACCGACTGTACGCTAGAGTAGCTGTAGGTGCCGTCGAAGTCAACCTGTTTGAGTCGATAGTAGTGGGTCCCCGAGCCTGGCCGTTCGTGCCGGTAGTGGTAGTCGGTGCGGGCAGTAGTTGTACCCTGCCCCGGGATAGTGGCCACAGTTACAAAAGGGCCACCATCCCGGCTGTGCTGGAGCTCGAACCGGTCGTTGTTGAGCTCGGTAGCGGTGGCCCAATGCAATGCCGTGGCCTGGTCTACAGGACGGGCATGGAAAAAGAGAAATTCGACGGGGAGAATAGCGTTTGTTATGACAAGGATAGTGCAGGCTATGGTTTGGGGATAGTCGCAGTTGGGAGCAGACCCTTCAACAAATGTATACGTATAACAAGCTTCATAGGTGCCATCTTCCTGGTAAACATGAGTAGGGGCACTTTCTGTCGATGTGTTTCCATCACCGAAATCCCAATCGATAGTTGAACTGCCTTCAAAATTATCTTGCGTGAGCCCAGGGGTACCAAAAGTGACCTGTCCTCCTAAATCGTTAGTTGCAGATATTTCTGCATTAGGGAAACCTCCTGCCTCTTCCGTTACGACGATATCGTCTACGTAAAGATTAGCATTACCTTGGTAGTTGATGGTAAAACGAACGCTATCCGAATCTTCGCCATTGTTCTGGTCAACTGTTAGACCAAGGGAGAAAAAAGTATAGGTTGTGCCTATTCTGCTGCCAGAAATTTCTTCCTGGATCACTTCACTACTATTTGGATAAAAAATGGTACCTGTAACCGTTATTGTATCGTCATTGTCAAAACCACCTGATTGGGTACTCAGAAAACGGAATGAAAAAGCGATGGTTATATCAGGCCCTAAACAACGAATGTTTTCTTTAAATGTGAGCGTCGAATTGCCGTTGTTTTCGCCGCCGCCTTCGAAACTGTAGTACGATTGGCCGCTGTAAGGGAAATAGGGTTCATTTCCCGAATCCTCTGGACTCGAAATCAATACCACATTTGTTCCATCGATGGAATCCAGTGGATTGGTATTAGGGTCGTCAGGGCTGGCATAATTTGTGACCCCGACTGGCGCGATAAAGGTACAATTAGCTGGTTCGAGCCCATCGAAGCTATCTAGGGAATCAGTACCCGCCGATAGTAAAATTTTGTCGATGATTATTTCGTCCGATTGATCCGGAAACAACAGCAAACTCGTCTGGCCATCGTTTCCGGTCCTCAGGGTAGTGACGGACGCAACGGTAGCATCGCCGTCTGGGGATTCCGGAAAGCGAATTCCGCCTTGGTTATAACTCGTGGAGCCAAACCCATCACCTACGGCAAATCCCGTAATTGAAGACGCGGTGTCCGTAAGCAAATAGCGCACGTAGAGGGTGTAAGTGGTATCCGGCTCCAGGTGGAGGTAATAAACCAGCTTCGATTCATGCAATCCGTTGCCGGATCCGCCGCCTGCTGTATCGGCCGACATGCCGGATACGCCATTTTCGGCGGTACTAACCCAGCTTGGTCCCGACTGCTGGTTAAATAATTCGGAAAACCCCTCGGCTTCAATCAACAAGTAATCAATAGTATCGGCAGGGGTACGGTATTCCTTTATGGTTTGTGCAGAGAGTGGAAGGACTAAGAATAGCCAGAATAGCACAACCAGGCCGTTGGCGGCCCCAATAGTTTTTGAGTTCATGAGAATTATCTATTTGTCGTGATCACAGCATGTGCAAGGGCGCAATTACGAGGCTGACGTCTGCATTTGGAGTTGGGGGAAACTGAAATAACGGGGTTGTGAAAGCGTACAATAGCTAGATGACTTTCATCAACTTGGTAACGTGACGGCGATCATCCGGATTGCTTGCGAAAGTTAAGAGATTGTTGCAATATTTAAAAAGATTATACCTGGTCATTCCAAAAGCAAAAAACATGAAAACGCATTATCAAATCCTCATCATAGGGGCGGGCACGGCTGGCATTACTACAGCTGCTCAGCTATTGCGCCGGGATCGCGCCCTGGATATTGCTCTGATCGACCCCGCTGATAAGCATTATTATCAACCTGCATGGACGCTCGTCGGAGCAGGCGTGTACCGCTTCAAAGATACGGAGCGCGATATGGCCGACTTCATTCCGCGCGGCGCCACCTGGATTCAGGAAGCTGTAAAGGAGGTTCTACCCGATACCAACCGCGTAGTGCTGGCCGATGGAACTGCCCTCACCTACGATTACCTCATTGCCTGCCCGGGCGTACAGAATAATCTCGATGAGATTGAGGGCTTGGCCACGACGATGAACCGAAATGGCGTATGCACCAATTACATCAATCCGGAATACACCTGGGAATGTCTGAAAAACTTTGAGGGTGGCCAGGCAATCTTTACCCAGCCGGCTACGCCGATCAAATGCGGGGGCGCCCCCCAAAAGATTCTTTACCTAGCCGACGACTACTTCCGCAAATCGGGCGTACGTCATCGATCCGAAATTTTATTCGTCATCCCCGGATCGATGATTTTCGGTGTAGAGCCATTTAAATCCACCTTGATGGAGGTGGTCGATCGCAAAGATCTGCAGCTCCGGTTTTTCCATAAACTGGTAAAAATCGACGGCGAAAATAAGAAGGCCCACTATCATATTCTGAAGTTCGCTGGGGAGCGCAATCACCTTTGCTACAATTACCGCGAAATCGAAGAGGAATACCCCAATCCCGAGGAGGTCATTATCGACTTTGATATACTCCACCTGGCTCCTCCCCAATCGGCTCCCGATTTTATCCGGCATTCGGCTATTGCCGCCCAGGAGGGTCCGTACAAAGGCTGGATTGATGTGGACCCCAACACGCTGCAGCACCGCCGCTATGCGAATGTATTCTCGCTGGGCGATGCAGCGGGTTTGCCTACCGCCAAGACGGGGGCTGCAGTAAGAAAGCAGGCGCCCGTCGTGGTCGAGAACCTGCATTACATCATGAACCAGCAACACGACGTGGATCTGGCTACCTACAATGGCTACTCATCCTGCCCGCTTATAACGGGGTACGGTAAAATGCTGCTGGCCGAGTTCAACTACAATGGCGAGCGCGACAGCGATCCCATGCTAAGCCGGGTATTCGACACCTCAAAAGAGCTTTACTCCATGTGGTTGCTGAAAAAATATGGCCTGCCCTTTATGTATTGGAAAATGATGCTGAAGGGAAAGGCTTAGCATCTAGGAAATTCCGCGCCACACTAAGTGGGCGCAGGCTGCCACGGCGTTTGTCTTGGTGATCGGCCATGCGGTGCAAGATATCTTGTAAGGTGCGTAGGGCCTGTGTGATGTAAGGCCCTTTGTTGAGCATTACGCATTCGGCCCGCGAGGCCATGGCTGCATCCGTGATTTCGGATCGCGTAGCCAGGCCTTTCTTGGCCAGGCGCTCCAGCACCTGAGTAGCCCAAATATTGGGAACGTGAGCTGCTTCGCAGAGCCAGAGAATTTCTTCCTGGACTTCGGCAATCCGCTGGAAGCCGACTTCTACGGCGAGGTCGCCTCGGGCGATCATCACTCCGATGCGTGGACTGCGCATTGCCGTGAGGAGTAATTGCGGCAAGTTGTTAAACGCTTCTTTGGTTTCAATCTTAAGTACAATACCCATATCGCTGCGGTCGAGGCGGGATAATTCCTCCTGCAGGTCTTCCAAGTCATGCGGATAGCGCACAAAAGAGTATCCTACCACGTCGGCGTGGCGGGCAACAAAAGGAAGGTGCCGGCGATCAGCTTGTGTAAGGGATTGGAGGGCGAGGGTCGTGTCGGGTAGATTGACGCCCTTGCCGCCGCGCAGAGTCGTGCCGTCGCGTGCGGCCTGGTGGATTTTTACCTTCACTCGTTGATTGCGGGTATCGGTGATGATGCCGCCGATTTTTCCGTCATCGAAAAAGATGCGTTGGCCCTCGCGCAAATCCTCGAAAACTTCGGGCAGGGATAAACCAATGGTCGGTTCTTCGGCAGGGTGCCAGAAACCTTCGGAATATTGGGAAAGCAAGGTAAGCTCATCGTCGACGAAGACGACGAAATTGCCGTTCTTTTTCCGGTGCTCCGTCTTTTTACCATGATGGGGCGGCAGTACGGTGCGAAGCTTTGGCCCCGAAAGGTCCATATATACCCGGCAGGAAAAGCCCGTATCTTCTTCCGCTCTTCGAATATTGCGGATCATAGCCTCCCAGACTTGCGGGTCATCATGGCTGGTATTGATGCGGGCCAAGTCCATACCCGAAGCGACCAACCCCAACACTAGGGAATAGTCCTCGGCACTTTCGGCAGGCATCGTCACCATCGTATAGGTTGCCGCGCCGGGCAGGCTGTTCGTTCCGAAGATCTCGGCGGCGTTTTTTTTGAGTTGTACTTTACTGGTATACACATCAAAAGGAGGTGCTACGCTGAAGACCGGCTCGGAGTCGACGGCCGAGTGGAGCAGCGCCAATAGATTGCGGATATTAAGTAGGTTGGCCAGGGTGTATCCTTCGGAATGAGCGATAGAGGAAATCCCGTAACTCGATAGCTGCTCTTGCAGTTCCCGCAGGTCGAGTCGTCGCAGACTTAGATAATGAAGCAGGTTACGAGCGCTTCCCTGATAATTGGGATGGATGCGGGTTAGGGTATCGGCGTGGCGGTCCTCTTCGGCCATCCCCATTTCGATCATCTTCTGAATTTGGGTATATATTTTCCCCGTGTCCGGTAAAGGGGAATACGCATCATTCATAGTAAGCGCTTTATCCAGTTAACCTCCCAATGGCGCACACGTCCATTATGGGTAAGGTATGGGAAGCCGCGCAATCATGCAGTGACAAAACGCATGCCTACCGGACAATTAACAAGGGAACGTGGATTGGTTCCTTAGCCAATCGCAAGGTGACACTGCCTACCAAAAACCCTGGGATCTTTCCTTTACCCCGGCTGCTCATCACAATCAGGTCTTTGCTTTGGGCAAGAGCGTAATGGTAGATCGTCTGTGCAATCGTGCGGCCTTTAGTCGAGGTATACGCGCAGGGGATCTCCGGCAGCTTGTCGTTATTCGCAAAAGACTTCAGGAAACGTAGGTAGGACTTCTCCGCGCTCTTTTTCATCGTTGCGCTTACGTCCTGCAAGGGAATGTAAGGGAAAAAACGGGCGGGAATGCGAATGACGTGCTGGCAGCTCAATTCGGCTTCGGTGCGCTCGGCCAGGGCCAGGGCTCGCCCCAGGGACTTTTTAGATTCGGCTGAAAAGTCGATCGGCACCAGTATGTTGTGAATGGAGGGGTAGACCGTATCAGGTACAATAATCAAGTCGGCATCGTGCTCTCCAAAACGCAAAAGCCGTTCGGTGACGATGCCGGCGCCCTGGTAGGAGTTCTTCTTCCCTACGACAATCAGTCCTGCATTCTCTTCATTAACGGCATCAGTGAGTGCTTGCGGAGTTGAGCTATCACTGGTGATGCGGATATGCACTTTTACCTGGGGGTGGTGATCCCGGAAGTGGGTCGTTGCTTTTTCGTCGATCTCTTCTTCCACCAGTTTAGGTAGAGGCTTCTCCAACTTCTTTAGGATCTCTTCTGCCTCTTCGGGGTAGTCGAATTTGATGTTGTGGTAGAAAATGACTTCTTCAACTTTATCAAAGAGGTTGCAAAGAAATACTACGTAGCGAATAAGCAGCTGATCCATCTCCGTTAGATCGAGCGCTACCAATACTTTCTTGAATTGCTTCATACTACTTGGAAGTGACGTCTTGGGTTCTTCGTTTTTCCATCAATTCACTGATGGTGTCTCGGTATCGCTGCCGTTCGCGCAGTTGATCGCGGCGTATGATCTCGTCGTATTCATTTTGCAGGCCTTTCCACAGGCTGTAACACATTATTATCAATAGCCCCGCGAACGGGAGGCCGGTAGCTATCGAGACCGCTTGTAAAGCCGCCAAACCGCCACCCAGTAAGAGGGTAGCGGCAACACCTCCTTCGGAGAGGGCCCAAAAGACACGTTGCCCGACAGGAGCGTCGATTTTACCGCCCGAAGTGATACTATCAATCACCAGCGAACCACTATCGGAGGAAGTTACAAAGAAGCTGGTCACCAAAATAATACCGATGAGGGAAGTTACCGATGTAAGTGGAAATTCTTCGAGCATAACGAACAAAGCCGTAGAGATGTCTTCACTTACAGCAGTGGAAATGTCGGCGATGCCGTTTAATTCCAAGTAAAGAGCAGAGCCGCCGAATACCGTCATCCAGAAAAAGGTCAATAAGGCAGGAACGAGCAAAACGCCCAGTACAAATTCACGTACGGTACGGCCACGCGAAACGCGGGCAATAAACATCCCGACATAGGGTGACCAAGATATCCACCAGGCCCAGTAAAAGAGCGTCCAGTCGTTTTGCCAGGTATTATCGGTGTACGATTCCGTCCAGGTACTCACCGTTGCCAGCGTCTGAATGTAGGCGCCCACATTCTGGATATAATTGTCGAGCAACAGAATGGTAGGCCCTAGAATGAGCATAGCGATCAAAAACAGGAAGCCGAGTCGCATATTGAGCTCACTCAATACGCGCACCCCTTTGTCGATCCCAAGCACCACCGAAGCGGTAGCTGCTAGGGTTATGATACCGATGAGCAACACCTGAACCCATACCGTGTTGGGAAAGCCAAATAAAAAATTGAGACCGGTGGCAATCTGCTGAACGCCGAATCCCAAAGAGGTGGCCAATCCGAATAGGGTAGCGGTAACGGCTACAATATCAATTATATCACCTAGATAGCCGTACACCCGGTCGCCGATGAGGGGGTAGAAGATCGAACGGAAGGTAAGCGGCATGTCGCGATTAAAAGCAAAAAACGCCAGCGATAAACCCACGACTGCATAGATGGCCCAAGCGTGCACGCCCCAGTGCAGGAAGGTATAGCGCATGGCATTTTCTGCTTGGGTGGTCTGGTCGTCAACCGCTACCGGTGGAGTGGCATAATGGGTGATGGGTTCCGCCACGCTAAAAAACAATAGTCCGATACCCATACCAGCGGAAAAAAGCATCGCAAACCAGGCGAAAGTGCTGAACTCCGGTTGGGCATCCCGGCCACCGATCCGAATGTTGCCGAATTTACTCAAGGCCACGGCAAAGCAGACAATGACAAAGATGTTAACCGCAATCACCAGGAACCAACCGGCATTGTTGGAGATCGACGTCTGAAAATCGTTAAAAATCTTCTCCATGGGATCGCCGATGGAAAGCGTGAGAATGATGAAAAATGCAATGACGATAGCCGCTGGCAGAAACACCGGCTTGTAGATGTCAAAATACTTATTTGTAAACTGTGTATTCGCCCGATACTTCATTAGTGCAACCGCGTTTCGTATAGAAATTAAGCATGAGGGATTTACAAAGATAGCGAGCCTTTATCCATTTCTATAGAAACCGTTTATCCAATTTGTAGATTGAGCGTAAAATACCCGCTAAACGGGCGCTTTTTGTTGGATGAGGTCCCAGACTAGCCCTCTTTCATATCCTCTCCGGATAAGGAATTGGGCGATTCGGTTGCGCAAAATGAATGGTGGTAATCCCTTTAATTCAGCTAGTTTCTGGCGAAACAATTCTTCGAGCGCAGCTTGGTAATCGTCAGGTTCAATTTCCTCCATTGCTTTGCGTTGGCAGTAATCGGAAATTTCTCGCTTGCGCAACTCCGATAGGATACGTTGCCGGCCCCACTTTTTCATGCGAAATTTACCACGTGCGTAAGACCGGGCGAAGCGTTCTTCATCCAAAAAGCGTTCTTCGATCAGGGCGACGACAATATCATCGGCGTCTTTGCCCCAGACGCCCATATCCAACAACTTCCGTCGTACCTCCTGGTGGCAGCGGTCTTGGTAGGCACAGTACTTCTGCAATTTCTTCAGTGCGTTGTTGCGGCTAATATATTTTCTCGACAAAAGATCCAGCTTTAGAGGGTTTGGGAATGAAATCAGTCATCAGCAATGATGGGTATTTATTCCATAAGCACGATATTGGCGCCATTAGCAAATAGTATTCTTTTACATTTTACAAAATTCCAAAAAATTCTACGTATGAACATCGATCAAATCATGAACACCTTAACGGAGTTCGTTACCACCTACGGTATCCGGATGGTGGGCGGTATTGTAACCCTCATCATTGGTTTTTGGGTTATCGGCCGTATCGCTAAGTGGCTACGCGGTTATTTTAAACGGGCCGACTACGACGAGACCCTGGAGCCCTTCATACTTTCGATTGTAAGTGTGGGTTTGAAAATACTGTTAATCCTGGCCGTAGCGAGTATGCTGGGGATTGAAACGGCCTCATTCATCGCGGTATTCGGTGCCCTGGCTTTCGCCATCGGTTTAGCCTTGCAGGGCAGCTTGTCGCATTTCGCCTCGGGTGTGCTTATCCTGATTTTCCGACCCTATGAGGTAGGTGATTTCATAACCGCTGCCGGTCATTCGGGTACGGTACGGGAGTTGCAAATTTTCAATACGATTCTGACGACCCTCGACAATCGTAAGGTGATCATCCCCAATGGCAATGTGCTGAGCGGAACAATTGAAAACTTTACTGCTCCAGACCTCCGCCAGGTGGACATGACGTTCGGTATAGGCTATAGCGACGATATCGATAAAGCAAAGCAGGTACTGGAAGACACGCTCAACAACGCACCCAATGTGCTGCACGATCGCGGGCACACCATCGTGGTGAAAGAACTGGCCGATAGCTCCGTAAATTTTGCTGTGCGCTGCTGGTGCAACACTTCAGATTATTGGGGCATCTTTTTCTTCATGCAAGAAAATGTGAAAAAGAATTTCGATCGCGAAGGTATCAATATTCCCTTCCCGCAAATGGACGTACACGTCAATCAGGCGAATTAATTCAATGGCCTGTTCCTTGCTGGTTCACCCAATCAAATACGCCATTGCCAGCCTGCTAGGAGAGGCAATGGCGTCTAGCTAGGACGCGGCGTTCAGCCATTGGTCAATGCGCTCCGTTATCTCGTCGCCGATCAGGTGGTGACGGGCCTGTATGCCCACGCCCATAGCACCGGCTACATTGTCGGCATTGTCGTCAATGAAAAGAGTTTCGGCGGCCTCGAGGCCAGCATCGGTAAGTACAAAATCAAAGACTTCGCGCCCGGGCTTGCGCAGATTGATCAGGTGAGAATAATAGGGCTTGTGGAAAAAACGGTCGTCGAAGTCAAAGATCGACATGTTATGGCGCTCACGCAGATGCCAGTCGACCCAATCGACATGTGTAGCATTGGTGTTGCTGAGTAAAAAAACCTGGAAAACCTTCTTCAAGCGTGCCAGCATGTCGAGCCGACTGGCGGGAATCCCCAGTAACATGCCGTTCCAGGCATCGATTACCGCTTGGTAGGTCGTCCCATTGGGTGCTTCTGACAGAATGGCGTCTACGAAAGCTTCTTCAGTAAGGTTACCCACTTCGTAGTCCAGAAACAATCCTTCCTGATCTAATTTACTGTAAGCTTGCTCATAATGCTCGCCTAATAATTCTTTAAATTTGCGTTCTGTACGTGGAATATCCAGGTCGATAATCACGTTTCCGAGGTCGAAAATAATGTTCTTTATTGCAGACATGCCGGATGTTTTACACCGAAAATACGACGATTCGAATAGTTTGTTTATTGTGCTAGAACCCGGTACTGGATTTTGCGTTCTTTTTCAAACGAGAAAAACCAATCGATTTATTTCGCGGAATGACCGCTGATAGTAACCCGGTCGCTTCATACTACGAATTAAATGCTTTGAGGTATTCATGAAAACGGGAGGGCAATCATCGGGATTACTGGAAGTAAAGACCCTCAATACCGAAAACGTACGTTGGTCGGAAAAAGCTGTTTTACCTCTGCGTACCATCAAGGCAAGCGCCCTGCTTTTTTTTCTCGTTATCGAACAAGTCTACTTCGGGCGCCGTCAGCAACGGCGGGAGTATCTAGCCGATTTTTTTTGGCCCGAACATGACCGTAAGGCCGGGCTGGAAAACCTGAGGCAGACGATCTATCAGCTTCGAAAAAAATTGCAAAAAATCGCTTCCGATGCACTTCTGGAAGGCGATCGCCGCACGGTAGAGTTGATTCCACAAGTATCGATTTGGTGCGACCTGGGTCTCATTAAACGCGCAGAGACATTTGACTTGCTGCAACTTCCGGAAGAACGGTTCGAAGTCTTACCCAACTTGGTCCTGTACGACTGCGAGCCTTTTGAAGAATGGCTTACGGCACTGCGGGGCGCCGTACAACGCGACAGCCTGCAGGCCCTGTCCAAAGCCATCGACTTAGAGCAGGTGCAAGGAAACTGGGATCTGGTGGAAAAATTAGCCCTGCGATATTTAGCGCAACGGGAAAGCCCGGAAGCACGCGACTACTTGATTCTGGCCAAAGCCTGCCTGCAACAGCGAAAAAATATTCAGGCCAGGGAGTGGCTGCAAAAAACCGAACTGACCCCTAGCCAAATCGATCAGTGGCTTACCGAGAAGGGCCAAGGCACAGCTATCGGCACAGCAGACATACGCCCCATTCGACTGGCTGTATTACCCTTGCGGGAAATTGGGGCGGTTTCGGAAAAATCCTTTGCGCTAGGACTGCTGGAGGATCTTATTGCTCAGCTTAGCGTCTTCGATCGCCTTGAGGTAACCCCCTCCCTTTCTGTGTTACCTTTCGCCGAGCATCAGCTCGCTCCTAGAACTATCGCAAAACGCCTGGCAGTAGGGCGCCTGCTTTACGGCACTTTGCGCGTACAAGGAGATCAGGTGAAAATTGCACTCCAACTGCTGCAGCCCGAGCCCGACCGGGTGCTCTGGGCAGAGACGTTTGAAGGGCACATATATGAGCTTTTCAACATTCAGCGCAAAGTGGTACAAAAGACCATGGAGGGGTTAAAGGAAAAATTGGCTTTGCTGTTACAACCTACGCCAGTATTTATTCCCGCTCCCAAGGCTTATCAGCTATATCTGCAGGGTTGGTCGATTTTCTTCCGGGGCAACCCGGAAGGGACCTGGGCGGCCCGGCATTGTTTCGAACAAGCCATTGCTATTGCCCCGAATTATCATCGGGCCTACTATGCGCTGGCGAGTACCATCGCCTCGCTGGCCAGCTGGTGGGGAGATCAAAAAATCAAAGATGTGGCCGACGAGTATTATGCGGCCATCGAAAAAGCGTCAGAAGATATTTCCCTTCGCTTTGATGTGAGCGCGAGTATGGCTTGGGTAAAGATGTGGGAGTGGAACCTGCCGGTCGCCGAGCGTTATTTTCGACATGCCATCATCCAACCTACTGAGACGTCTTTCTGTCATTCCGGCTTCGTGCACTGCCTGTTCACCCAAGGAAAACTGGCAGAAGCTTATGAGGCGGCCCAGATGGGCATGGAAAAAAATCCACATCATGTGCTCAATCGATCTATGCTGTCGGATGTGTCATTGCTGTTGGGAAAATATGAAGACTGCGAACGCATCTGTCGGTCCATTTTATTACAAATGCCGGAAAAGCACAGTACCGCAACCATGCTCATCTGGGTGCTCATCCTACAAGGGCGGCCACAAGAAGCAGTCCAAGCCGGAGAGGAGCATTTGCAGCGTACCGGACAACGACTTTACTTTGTGGTAGGCCGCCTTGCGCAAGCCTACCTGGCGGCCGGAGATCAGGAAAATGCTAACCGGTTATACCTGGAAATGGAAGAACGTTCGGCCGGTGGCGAGAAAGGGTTTCCCTATTTTATGGCCATTTACCAACAAGTAGCCGGGCATACGGAGCGGGCGTTGGAACTCTTGGAAAAGCACCTGCCCGACCGCATGACCGACTATCTTTGGCTGAAAGTGCAACCCGAATTTAAGCCCCTGCATGGCCATCCGCGATTTGAAACTATCCTCGGCGCGGTGTTTGGTCCTCGGACTTAAAAGCAATTACTTCAGGCTCTCTGAGCGGTAATTAGGCGGTGCAAGCAGCACATGCTCTTCTACGACAATCATGATGGGGTCGGTGGCGAGTAGTTTGTCGCGCTTCGGCTTTAATTGTGCGACAATATTCTTATTACTCAATCCAGTCATCGCCCCTTCTTTGCTGTCGAACCAGGTTTCTGCCACCAAAGTGGCTACGGGCTGCTCCTGTTGCGGATTTCGTAAGAAATTCATAAAGTACCCTTTCATACCTGGTACCCGTTTGGCTACGGGTGAGTAGTGCATCAGGTGCGCAACGATATACTCCTGATAATCCCATCCGCGCTTGATTTCTGCCAGCCAGATGGCTTTGAATCCAGGTTGTTTTTCCCCTTTGTACATGGGAGCATCCGTTATCGGGACTTCGTGTACCGCAATGGAAGGTGGAAATCCGGCCAGACCATTCTCGACGTCAGCAACGGCTGCCTTACCGATTTCGGTTTCGTAGGCGGCGGCCATATCCTCGGCATTGTCGAACCATAATTCGACGATCAAGTCGTAGGGTACTTCTTCGGGTTTTTCCAGGACGAAGTTCTGCACGTAACCCCGGACCTTGGGGAATTGCTTCACCATCGGAACGTGTTTATTTAGTACCCAATCACGGAAATCCGCATCGGACATCCCCTCTTTTTTTACGCAAAAAAACATAGCCTTGTAAGAACCGGAAAGTTCTTCCTGCTTTTGGGCGGAAAGTGGGTTGACCTGACCCATTGCCAGGGCCAGCATAAGCATAAACAGGTGATTAATGATTTTCATAATTAATGGTTTTTTGCTTACAAAATCTAACCCGTGCGTGAACAGAACGTGAGCAGAACCACCTTGCGCTACCCGTGGGTTTGGTGTATATTTGCACTCTGAAAAAAGCAGCATGGCCCCATAGCTCAGTGGTCAGAGCAATTGACTCATAATCAAGAGGTCGTAGGTTCAAGTCCTACTGGGGCCACAAAAAAAGCGCTCTCCAAATTGGAGGGCGCTCTTTGTTTTCCTTGATTCACCGGCGGGTTAAGCCTCTTTTTTCTCTTTCACTTTCTGCAGCGCTACCGAATTGATGCAATAGCGCAGTCCGCTGGGTGCCGGACCGTCGGGGAAGATGTGTCCCTGGTGAGCATCGCAGGTGTTGCACAACACCTCAATGCGGCGCATGCCGTGCGAGGTGTCGAGTTCGTATTTTATGGCGTTTTCTTTAATCGGCTGCGTAAAGCTGGGCCACCCCGAGCTCGATTTGAATTTTTCGGTAGCATCGAAAAGTTCGGTGCCGCAGCAGATGCAGGCATAGCGGCCGGGCTCAAACAGCTCGCAGTATTCGCCCGTAAAGGGACGCTCGGTACCCTTCAGCCGGGTCACGCGATATTGCTCCGGGCTGAGCAATTGTTGCCACTCTTCGTCGGTTTTTTCTACCCGCCGGTCGGGTGGCGGGTTGCCTTCGTTGGCAAAACGCAGCACATCGGTCCAATTGAGCATAATTTTTTTCAAAATAATGTAACGAGGGCCCGCATTGTTGCGTCTTAGCCGCAAAATTCAGTGCTAAAGGGTCGCTAATAGGACTATCATTCAGAAGTCTACCCGAGTTCGTCGAATAAATGCTTGGGCCGGTCCGCGATCCAATACTTTGAATTGGATTTACTAAAATCAGAAAAGACTGTTGATTATGACGACACCCACTCACTACCTATGGGTCGGGGCTATTTTGCTATTGCCCTTATTCCACCTAAATGCCCAGAATGCTTCTATTTCCGGCGACGTTGTCGGCCCCGAAGGTGAGCCTGTAGCTTACGCCAATGTTATCCTGAAGAATCTTGCCGATTCAACAATCGCTAAAGTCGAATACACCAGTGAATCGGGGGAATTTGCTCTGGTAGGTATCGCGCCCGAAGCCTATTTTCTCGATGTCACTTATGTCGGGTTGCCACCCTACCGATCCGGTGCCATCCGATTGGCTTCTGGGCAACAGCTCAAATTACCCACCGTGAGGATGAAAGAAGCGGCTACAGAACTGTCGGAGGTCACGGTGACGGCCCGGCGGCCGGTGCTCGAGATCGAACCCGATAAGATGGTTTTTAATGTGGAAAACAGCATCAATGCTGCTGGTAACGATGCGATGGAACTTCTGCGCAAAGCGCCCGGAGTACTCATTGACAACAATGACAATATCTCGCTGCTCGGCCGTTCGGGGGTCGAGATTTTTATCGACGGCAAGCGCTCTCAACTAGGTAGCGACGACCTGGCGAACTTTTTGCGCAGCCTACAGGCCAGTGATATCGAGGCTATTGAAATCATCACTTCTCCTTCTGCCAAGTACGATGCCGAGGGTAATGCGGGCATCATCAATATCCGCTTGAAAAAAGACAAGAACCTGGGGGCTAATGGAAATGTGAACGCCGGCTATTCCGTCGGGGAGTTCCCTCGCTATAATGCCGGGATCAGCGGTAATTATCGAGATAAGCGCCGCAATGTCTTTGGTCGCTATTCTTACTATAACGGGCGCAACTACAACGACAATGATATCTTTCGCCAGCAAAATGGACTGGCCTTCGACCAAGACTCCCGCAACCATAATTCTTGGGAGTCGCACAACTTCAAAGCCGGGGTCGATTTCTTTTTGTCGGAAAAAAGCACTCTGGGAGTATTGGTCGACGCAAACCTGAGTACTAACGACAATACTACACGGGCCCGAACAACCATCTCGGAAATAGGCGGACCGGTGGATAGTATCCTCGCGGCTAATAATTTGGGTAACCGTGAAGCCAACAACTTCAATTACAACCTCAATTATCAACTCGAACCCAGCAAAGGAGTGAGATACGCCTTCGATGCTGATTATGGTCGCTTCCGGGGGCAGTCAGAAAGCACCCAGCCCAACACTTATTTTGATCCGACCGGCTCTGAGGTTCTTTTTCAGCGTACAACCTTTTTTGACCAGCCGACCGACATCGACATTTACACCTTTAAAGGGGATCACGAGCGCCCTTTCCTAAAGGGAAAACTGGGCGCCGGAGTGAAATTCTCCTACGTCAATACGCGCAACAACTTCGGCTTTTACCGGGTAGAAAATGGCGAACAAATCCTCGTGCCCGAGCGCAGCAATGATTTTAATTACCGCGAAAATGTAAATGCCGCCTACCTGAGTTACCAGCGAAAGTTGGGCAAATTTGCCTTCCAGGCGGGGCTCCGCATGGAACAAACGAACTCGTTGGGCGAGCTGACCAGTGAACAGGAAGTAGACAATGAGACCGTGGATCGCTCCTACCTGGATTGGTTTCCTTCAGCGGGTATTACCTATAACCACAGCGAATCGCACATGTTTCAGTTGACGTACGGCAGGCGAATCAACCGGCCTAACTATCAGGACCTGAACCCGTTCGAGTACCAACTCGACGAGTTGACCTTTGAGCGGGGTAATCCGTTCCTGCAGCCCGAATATTCAAATAATGTACAGCTCACCCACACCTTTAAACAAATGCTGAATACCACCATTGGTTTCAGTCATACGACCGATTTGATTACCCAGCAAACTGATACCGCGGGTACGGCAGGGGCATTCATCAGCTATCTAAACCTTGCCGATCAGTACAATTACAGCATTAATGTAAGTGCACCCGTACCCATTACCGAATGGTGGAGCACTTACACCAGCCTGACCGGCGTACATACGCGTAACCAGGCCGATTTTGGCGAAGGCAAGGTGATCGACCTTGCGGTAAGTACCTTTAATGTGTACGGGCAGCATACCTTCAATCTACAAAAAGAATGGGTGCTCTTCAGGTAGCCGCCCATAAGCTCAAAAGTCCTTTCTTTCGCTGTTTGCCACAAATAGCTGTGCCGGACCGCAACGATCAGTTGTGGAGCAAGACACAACACCGCTGGGTTAAATATATCGACTCCATCGGCGAGATTTACCAATCGACGGCCCACCAGGTCCGCCATATTTTGCTGGAAAAACAAGCTCTGCCCTTAGTGCTGGCTGCCGATCACGCTACGGCGGGAGCAACGATTGCTGGCATTCGAATGGCTTATCCCGATTTTCGCCTGGGGGTAGTATGGATCGATGCGCACGCCGACCTCCATTCGCCCTACACCTCTCCTTCGGGAAATGTACATGGTATGCCGCTAGCAGCCTCATTAGCTTTGGATAATAAAACCAATAAGCGCAACGAGCCCGCACCGGATACCCTGCAGCACTGGGAACGCCTCAAGACACTGGGCGGGATTACCCCCAAAATTGGACCGCAAGATCTAGCCTTTATCGCACTGCGCGATACGGAGCCCGAGGAGGAAACGATCATCTGTCGTTACGGTATACCGGTGTACACCGTAGGGGAGGTGCGCGAAAAGGGAGCATCCTGGGTTGCAAACGAAATTAACCGGCAACTGCAGCATTGCGACCTGCTTTATATCAGTTTCGATGTCGATAGCCTGGACCCCGAGCTAGTCAGCTACGGAACCGGTACGCCGGTGCACGATGGTCTGGCACCCTGGGAAGCACAGCAGTTGCTTAAGGGTTTGCTGAAAAACCCGCGCTTTACGGCGCTGGAAGTGGCCGAGATCAATCCTGCCCTGGATAATAAATGCAATCGAATGGCGGAGACGGTTATGGAGATCCTCGACTTTACCCTGGCCGATCTGGGAATCTATGCTCCCCGACACCCGGCGTTATCCGCTCAGTGAACGATGGGAAGTAGGAAGCATCACAGTCGACCTTGCTCGATAAACGTCCGAAAGGGCGACCACCAGGGTGCATCTGGCAAAGTAGCTTTAAAAAGTTGTTTTTTTCCAGAGTTCGGATCCTGAAAAATTAGCGCGTAAGCGTGCAAGGCAATTTGGCGGTCCGCGGTGGGGCGGGTGCTGCCGTATTTCTTGTCTCCAACCACCGGATGGCCGCAGTAGCCTAATTGCGCCCGGATCTGGTGAAACCGTCCTGTTTGAGGCTGTATGCGTAACAAAGCCAAATCCCCTTCCACACTTAGGACTTCGTACGTCAGGTGTGCCAGCCTGCTATTGGAGACTTCTGCCTCATGGATGATTGCTCGCTTGCCGGGACGGTCCTTTTCTAACCAATGCACCAAAGTCCCCTCAGCTGATATTTTACCTCTTTCTACTACAGCTAGGTAAGTTTTCATTGTCCTGCGCTCTTGAAATTGAACATTCAGGTGGCGTAGCGCACTTTTTTTCTTCGCCAGAAGCAGAACCCCGCTCGTCACCCGATCAATACGGTGTACGATGCCCAGGAATGGACGCTTTTGCGTAGTCTTCAGGTACTGGATTAGCAGCGTCTCAACGGTTTCTTTTTCCCACGGATTATGCTCTACCGCCATACCCGCTGGCTTATTGATGACCAACCACCAGTCATGTTCGCAAATAATGGGGATCGGAGACGCCACTAGTGGTGTGCAAAATCTTTTTGATAATCGCCCCGGATGCGCTCAATTGGCGGGTTAAAATACCCGAACCTCAGGCTGGGGAACTCGGCGCTCAGGCGTTTCATCAGGGTGCCCACGCCCATAGCCAGGTCCGTATCTGCAACCCCTACCTTTTCTAAATACCAGTCCGGATCGATACTAAAGTTGCGCCATTGAATCATTTTGAGCCCCGTGCTGCGTATGACTTCCCGCAGCGCTTGGTATTCTTCTTCGCTGTCGGTGAGGCCGGGGAAAACAAAATAATTGATGCTGGTCCATCCATTGAATTCGCGCACCACGCGCAGGCTTTCGATAATGTCAGCGAATTGGTAATTGTTGGGCAGATAGTAGGCGTCATATAGCCATTCTTGTACCGAATTGGTACTCACACGTATGCTATTGAGCCCGGCTTCGCAAAGCTTACGAACGGCTTGGGGCATGCTGCCATTGGTGTTGATATTGATGCTACCCTTATCGGTAAAACGCCGGATCTGCCGGATCGCTTCGGCAATGGTCTCCCACATCAGCAGGGGCTCGCCCTCGCAGCCCTGGCCAAAACTGACGATTGGGTAGGGGGCGCGTTCGAGGTGATCTACGGTATATTCTACTATTTCACCTGCTGTGGGCTTAAAGTTGAGCCGGTCATGGCTGGAGACGATAGTTTCCGATTCGGGTTGAAAAGAAATACAACCGATGCAGTTAGAGTTACAAGCCGGCGAAGTGGGCACCGGGCATTCCCAGCGCCTCATAAAGTAGTTGCGTGCCGCCGGGCAGGTATAGGTGAGGGTGCAATGGTTGGCGAGGTGCTCGATCAGCCGGTTATTTGGATATTGCTGGAGCATGTGCGCAATACCGAAATTGACCCGCTCAATGTCGAAACCGTCGCTTTCCTGGCGAATATCTTGTTCGATCCGAACGGCCGGGACCACAAATGCTCCATTGCGGAACCCTACGGCCGTGTAGCAAAAAAGCGGCAAGGTGGGCGCCTCGGCGGTATTTAGGTAGGCCGCCAAATATAGCCCCGTATAGGCCGGCGGAATAAAGGCGGCGACTGCCCAGCCTTTGTCTGAAGGACGCATTTCGCCTGTTTTCACATCAATCCCCACTGGCCGGCGACCGATTAGCTCGTATAGGTTGCCGCCTTCGGGCAGGGGAATCCAGTCCGTATCGGGAATGCGGTCAGCGTAATAGCCGCTGCGACCTACAGCGTAGAGGCTCTCGTCTTCGAAGACATTGCCGGCTCCATCGGCATAGAGTACATAAGGCGTGGAATGGGCATGCATCTGCCGTGCGGTTATTAAGTTAATGTACAAAGATAAGGGATTTTCAAGAGGAGCGTTAGACAGGAGGCAAAATGCCGGCGTTTTCATTTCGTCATCTATTTGGATTAGCCTGGAAAGCTCATGACCGACATGTTTGGGAAGAAGTAAACCGTTCCTTCTCCCGGGCGAAACGAGATTGGCACTTAGCAATTGAGCAGTCAACGTAGAGGGCTTCACGCCTTAGACGGGTAGCGCTGATGGCCCGCGCATCCCTTTTGTACCACAAAGGATGGATGTTCGTGGTTTCCCTTTTGAAAGGCGGTTCGCCGGGTATGGACATGGGCACAATGCCTTTAGCGAACATGCCAATCTAGCATTGTAACTTTAGGAGTTAAGCTAAACAATGTGATCGAATGTTTTTTGTCTGCATTAATTACCTTTTAAAAAAGCCCTGATCCTATGCCCGAGTTACCCGAAGTCAATACCTTTCAGCGCTATTTCGATTACACTTCCGTCGGCCGTACGATAGCAGCGGTTGAGGTCCATGATGGGAAAATCCTACGCAATGTGTCGCCGGAAGCTTTCCGGGAACAGCTCGCCGGGCGCGCCATCTGTGGCTCTTACCGGCAGGGAAAGTATCTGTTTGCGTTGCTGGACAATGGTCACAGCGTTCTCTTACATTTTGGTATGACGGGTGACCTGGTGTACTACAATGACCCCGCTGACCGGCCGCGATTCGAGCGTTTTGCCTGGGGTTTTGACAACGGTTTCACCTTAGGTTTTGACTGCCCGCGCAAATTTGCGCGCATCCTGTACCTGGAAGATCATCTGGCCTATCTCGATGATTTGGGGTTGGGGCCCGATGCTTTGCGAGTTAGTCAGCATGATTTTTTATTGCTCGCATCAGGGAAGCAATCTATGCTCAAAGGCTTTTTGATGAACCAGCGCTACCTGGCTGGAGTAGGGAATCTGTATGCCGATGAAATCTGTTACCAGGCAAATGTTCATCCTGCTTCAAGGTTAAATAAGGTGCCGGAGGAAACCCTTAGGCTCATTCACCAAAAGATGCAGGACATCCTGCAGTATGCGGTCGATCGCGAAGCGTATTACAAAAAATATCCGGAGGACTGGCTTTGGCAATGGCGGAAAGAAGGCCATCCGGGGCCTGGTGGCCAGGGTGAAATTGAAAAGGCTAAAATTGCTGGCCGCTCAACTTATTTTTGCGCAGCTACTCAGGTGCTTTACGTTTGAACCGGCGCTGCCTCCAGATCTTTCTCGATGGCAAACAGGCGAAAACCGACAATGGTTATCACGAAAAGCATGATAGCCGCGCTGTAAAAGACCTGAGGGCCAATCGCACTGTACATTATGCCCCCCAGGATAAGGCCAAAGATACTCGCCAAACTGCCCATACTATTGCCGTAGCCCTGAATAGCACCTTGTATGTTAATGTCGCCCACCCGGGAAAGAATTGATAGGAAAGATGGCCACATCAAGCCATTACCCACCGAGAGCAATACGTTGGCAGTATATACCCCGAGCAAGTCGCCGGTCGTCAAGAAAAGGAAGTTGGTCGCCACTAAGAAACTTCCGATGATGACCAATTGTGCATCGGCTACCCGGCTGGACAGGTAGCTCAACACTGGTCCCTGTACAAACACCATTATGATACTGGAGACGGTCAGGAACAACCCCAATTCTTTGGAAGACCAGCCCAGGTCACCTGCGGCAAAAACGGGGAAACCTGCGTAGAAAAAACTGAATCCCAGGAATATGAAAAAGTAGATCGCATATAGCAATGGCACGTGCGGAATGCGCAAAATTTGCTGCAAATTGCGCGGATTATTGCGCTGTTGTAGCCGGTAACATTCGTTGTGTTCTATTTGAAACATCTTGCCTAGGCGAAACCTGCTATGGGGTTTAACTTGCTGTGGGTTCGATTCCGGCAGAAAGCGCAGGATGACGAAAATGGCGATCAGCGAGATCAGTGCGGCCCCCGCAACGGGAATCAATTCTTCATAGACCGTAGCGCCCAGCAGGCTGGCTAATGCGGGCCCTACGATGAACCCGATACTGGTTGAGGACGCCATTTTACCAAAGTTGCCCTTTCGGGTTTCACTGGTCGAAATGTCGGAAAGGTAGGCATTGGCCACCGACACATTTCCTCCCGTAATGCCATCCAAGGCTCTGGCAACAAAAATGAGTAAGAGGGGAACCGTAACGATGAATGAACCACTCATCGCCGAATCGATCTCAAACAGCTCTTCGATGGGCAGAAAAAGCGCGATGATAAAAAGTACCCAGGCAATAAAAGTACCCGTTTGACTGATAATGAGTACGCGTTTACGGCCAATCTGGTCGGACCACCGGCCCAGTAGAGGGGCGCCAAACAACTGAAAGGCAGGGTAAACGGATCCCAGTAGGCCGTATACGAATTCGTTTCCGCCGAACTTGCGTACCAGGAACACCAAAAAAGGAAGAATGATGCTGTAGCCCAGCATGCCGATGAAATTAACCAGGAGCACCGGAAAGATAGAGGTGGGGGCTTTGGTAGATGCTTGGGCCATGCGCTAAGATTGCAGGGTGATGTGTGCCGGGTAAAAAACACTGATCCTCGACCAAAGGTTGCTCTTTTTTTGGTTAAACCATATCCGGAGCCCTCCGTTATTTGGGCATGAAGCCAATGCAACTGGTCATTAGGAAAAAATTTCGCGAAACACCGGATACCGTAAGCCTGGTTCTACAGCCAGTGGAGGAAAACTTTTCCTACCGAGCTGGTCAGTTTTTAACGCTTATTTTCGACAATCTTGCTAAGCAGGAGGTGCGCCGTTCTTATTCGTTGAGTTCCTGCCCGCAATGGGATCCCCTGCCGGTGATCACTGTGAAAAAAAAGATTAATGGCCTGGTGTCGAGCTATCTGACGGATCGGACTAACCCCGGCGACCGGCTACTAGCTCTACCACCTGCCGGGTCTTTTGTGTTGCCAGACCTCGGGCAACATCCGACGAAAATTGTACTGCTGGGAGGCGGGAGTGGTATGACTCCACTTTTTTCATTGCTTAAATTTGCTCTTCAGCAGGATCCCACCGCCGAGATCTTGCTGCTCAACGCCAACACTAGTGAGCACGATATTTTATTCCATGATCAATTGCTGAATCTCAGCCAATCCTACGCCGGTCGGTTAACCATTTACCATTTTCTGAGCCGGCCCTTTCAAAAATTAAGTGATTTGAAGAAGCGGCTGGCGCCCGCCCGGGTCGAGGGCCTGCGCCTCGGCAATTTCCGTCTGGAAGAGCTGCTGGTCAGGCCACCGGATGCTAAACAGCAGGTCCATTATTTTTTGTGCGGGCCCGCGGGATTAATTCTCAAGGCCGAGATGGTTTTAGGTTTTCTGGAAGTACCTAGAAGCCGCATTCACCGGGAGCGTTTTGAAATTATAGCTCCTACGCGTCCTCCAGCCGAACTGTTTCCGGCCGCCGAGGTGACCCTGCTGTTAGGCAGTCGCGAAGAACAATTTTGGGTAGATCCCGGTCAGAATATCCTGGAAGCTGCTGAGGCAGTGGGTCTTTCCCCACCTTTTAGCTGTCGCAGCGGTTCCTGTACGACCTGTTCGGCTACACTGGATGACGGAGGCCTAAGTATGATCATCGATGGAACGCCCGTTATTACCGACCGTCCAGGCAGCTTGGTGCTCACCTGTGTGGCCTACCCAACAACACCACGAGTACGTTTAAGCTGGCAACCGCAATCTGTAAAATAATCACCATGGCAAAAAGATCGGCAGGTGTTTTACTCTACCGGCAAACGCACCAACGAGTGGAAGTCTTACTCGGGCACATAGGTGGACCGTTCTGGCGAAATAAAGATGCTGGCGCCTGGTCCATACCGAAAGGATTGATCGAAGCGGAGGAATCGGCAGCAGCGGCGGCGAGAAGGGAGTTCAGGGAAGAAACAGGCCTGGAGTTAGATGAGCCGCTGGAGCCATTGACGCCGGTTCGGCAGAAAAGCGGCAAGGAAGTTGTTGCTTTTGCTGTAGCCAGAGATGTCGACCCTGAGCAGTTGATCAGCAATACCTACAGGATGGAGTGGCCTCCGCGCAGTGGCCGGCAAGCTGACTTCCCGGAGATCGACCGTTTTGCCTGGTGGTCGATAGAGCAGGCACTTGAAAAAGTCGTAAAAGGGCAGCAGCCCATCTTGAAAGAACTCCGGCAGCGGCTGTTGAAATGATGCGAAACCCAATTTTAGTATTCTATTAAGATATGTATTGTCCAATAGTCCGTTAAGGATACATAAATTAGGCGGCCCCGCCTTCTCCGAAAGGACAAGGAAACGATAGGAGCAACAAAAAGTATGCGGGCGAAGCAGCAATATAAAATCGGGTGGCGTAGTGCCGCGGCTATAGTCATTGCCAATATGGTGGGAACCGGTGCGTTCACCACCCTGGGCTTACAATTGAATCACCTGCAGCACACTGGGGCAATTATGGCCATTTGGTTGGTCGGAGGGGTGTTGGCCTTGTGCGGTGCTTTGAGTTATGCTGAGCTTGGATCTCGATTGCCAGCTTCGGGAGGAGAGTATCATTACTTATCTGAAGTTTTTCACCCCTTTCTGGGATACCTGGCGGGGTGGGTGTCGCTCACCGTCGGGTTTGCGGCGCCGATCGCTTTGTCGGCCATGGGCATGCAAGCCTACCTGATAGCCGTATGGCCGGAGTGGGCGAACGGCAGCGCCACGATCGTCATCGTCCTGACTTCTTTATTACACTCCTATCACTTACGTCGCAGTAGTGGGTTTCAATTGAGCCTGACGCTGATGAATGTATTACTCATGTTGGGTTTTATTGGTCTGGGATGGTGGGTCGCTGACCATATTGATCCCCCTGCTGAGGCCGGGCAGTCGTCGACGGTTAGCTGGGGTAGCCCGGCAGCTGCGGTAGCCTTGGCCTACGTGGTCTATGCATTTTCAGGGTGGAACGCTGCGGCCTACATCGTAGGCGAAATCCGAAAGCCGCAGGTTAACCTCCCCCGTGGCCTGCTGGGGGGCGCCGTAGTAGTAACCCTGCTTTATCTTGCCCTTCAGCTGGTTTTTTTGCGAGCAGTTCCCATGGAGCAGTTACGCGGAAAAATTGAAGTTGGACATGTTTTTGCCGAGCATATTTTGGGAGCTCGTGGCGGCCAGATTACCAGTTTATTCATTGCGTTGTTGCTGATTGCCGGGATTAGCGCCATGGTTTGGGCAGGCTCCCGGGTATTGCGCGCAATGGCCCGGGATTATACCCTCTGGAGGCCGCTGAGCCGGGAAAACCGCCACGGTATTCCCGTTCGGGCCATCTGGTTTCAGGCATTGGTCAGTTTATTGTTCGTATGGACAGGCAGTTACGAGCAGGTACTATTGTACTGCAGTTTTTTGCTCCAATTGTTTTCCGCTTTAGCCGTGCTGGGCATGATACGGTTGCGCTGGCGCCATCCTGCTAGGGCGCCATATTACCGGAGCCCCGGGTTCCCGTTGCCGCAGTTGATATACCTAGGCTTCAGCGGATGGTTCTTTTGGTTCCTGATCAAAAACCGGCCCTGGGAAAGCGCCATCGGACTATTGAACCTGGTGATCGGCGGGTTTACTTTTCTAATTAGTCGAAGGATCGCCAGGCACCGAATCGCTAAGGCAAAGGACAATGGAAAGGCTCCATACGAGCTGCCCCAAAAAGCCCGTGCGGCTACGCAGCGCGAAGGCTGACAAAACAATACCCCTATCCGGGTGTTTTGCTATCATGAGTTTACGAGATGTCAAACAAAAGGAATACACTAATGGCGAGGTTACCATCCTCTGGAAACCTAGTCTTTGCATACATTCCGAAAAATGTGTCCGGAACTTGCCGGGCGTTTTCGATGCCGACCGTCGGCCCTGGATTGACCCCACGGCCGCCGATTCGGAATCTATTGTAGAAACGGTAAAAAAATGTCCATCGGGTGCTTTGGATTTTTCTTGGAACGATGGCCGTGAAAGGAAATCCCAAGCCGGTTCGAATCAGGTGAAGGTGATGCCCGACGGACCTTTGCTGGTGTCCGGAGCGATTACCATCGAATTGCCGGATGGCAGTACCCTGCAACAGGAAGGGCCGACTGCGTTATGTCGTTGCGGGGCCTCCGGTAAAAAACCATTTTGCGATGGCAGCCATCGCAAAGTCGATTTTAAAGGCTAATTCGAGTTGACTATGCACGTAAATCCCGAGCATATTCAGGTAGTTCACAATCCGGCGCGCCAGCGCTTCGAGATCACCATCGACGGGCAGGTTGCCGTAGCAGAGTATATGATTAGTAAAGAAAAGATCATTTTTACCCATACGGAAGTGCCGCCCTCGCTGGAAGGGAACGGCCTGGCGAGCACGCTCGCAAAAACCGCACTGAATTACGCCCGGCAACAGCACTACCGCGTTATGCCGCTTTGTCCTTATATGGCTTCTTACATGCGCACCCACCCCGAGTATCAGGATCTCTTGTTACCGGGATTCCGGGTAGGCAGCTAGTGCTTGTAATTCCAGTGTGTCTGAGTGCTCTAATTGTCGTATTTTTGCGCCAGCCGCTTGGGAGCGGGTGCATTAGTAGTAAAAAAACGTATTCCTACCAAAATGAACGATAAGATCTATACCATTCTCCAGGCTTCTCACTCTGGCACGCGCTGGCTAGTTTTATTCTTTCTCATCATCACGTTACTCACCGCTATGATCAATTGGCAGTACGGTAAAAGCTATACCAAGAGCGACCGCCGCTGGAGCCTGCTGACGCTGATTTTTGCGCACATACAACTTGTCATGGGGCTGGTCTTGTATTTTATCAGCCCTAAAGTCGCCTTTACACCCGATGTCATGGAGAATGAGATCAGTCGTTTTTACACGGTTGAACATTTTTCCCTCATGCTGTTGGCCATCATTGTAATCACCGTTGGCTACAGCCGTGCCAAGCGCGCCGGGACCGACATAAAGAAATTTAAAACGACGTTTTATTTCTTTTTGATCGCCCTGGTTTTACTTCTTATCGGTATACCTTGGCCATTCCAGAACTACGGAGCGGGCTGGTACTGATGCAGCCGTCGGTTCTTTGTTAGCGAACGGTATTTAGGGTGATCTATTGGTGTTTTTTGATTTTGTAATTTTTTATTGCTCAATCGCTCAGATTGGGTTTCGAATTTTATTGTTCTTTTTGACAACAAATTTATGCTCCTTCAGTAAAATGTAGTAGAGCTAGTCTGAGGTTTATCTGCCTTTCTATCTACTCTTGCCGGTAGATCTATCCGCTATTCAACATTTCGTCCTTCTCTGCGCCACCCCATGACAAATCGAGTGGTCACTGAATAGTTAGCAAAAACCTGCAGAAAACCAAGGACACATATTATAGCTACACAAATCATAAATGAATCATGGGATTTTGTACAAAAACCGTTTACTTAATCTTACTGGTGCTTTTCTATTGGCAACAGGGCAAGGCTAATGCTTCTTCAGCAGCGTCGATTAGCGGGGCTAACCAAGGAACAACGCTCCGTTACGACTTTGATCTTGTCGATTTTCCGCTCGAAGCCCTTTCTAGTCCCGAAGTGAAAAAACATATTCAGGGTTATCTGGGACCCGGGCGAAAAGCTACGGAGGTAATGCTTGGGCGGGCGACCTACTACTTTCCTTTATTCGATGATTACTTAGCAGCTAACAACATGCCTCAGGTACTACGGTACCTTCCGGTGGTCGAATCCCGGCTTTCACCCCGTGCGGTCTCGTATGCTGGGGCGAGCGGTTTGTGGCAGTTCATGCCCGCCACTGCCCGCGCTTACGACCTCCGGATAGATTCTACCTACGACGAGCGCAATGATCCCGAAGCCTCTACGCGGGCTGCCGTAGCTTTTTTGCAAGACCTGTACGGCGAGTTCTGTGATTGGTACTTGGCCTTAGCTGCTTACAATTGCGGTCCGGCACAGGTAAGTCGTGCAATCCGCCAGACCGGATCAGTTGATTTTGCCAAGATTCAGCCGTTACTGCCCCGCCAAACCCGGCAGTACATTGCACGCTATATCGCAGCTGCTTATTTACTTAGTTTCTATGAATTGCATGGACTGGAACCATACCTTCCGGAATACTTGCAAAAACCATTTGTAAAACAAACCATTTACCAGAAATTAGACCTGAAGGATTTTGCCGCCTTCTGTGGTATCGACGAGGCAGTATTACTGCAACTCAACCCTCAGTACATTACCAACCGGATTCCTGCCTCTGCCAAGGGGCGCACTTTATTGCTGCCAATTGCCAATATTGATGACTTGCATCGTTATCAGCTAAAAAAACCGCTGCAGGCAGCTACCCGCCAACCGGAATTCGCCTGTTATGAAATGCGGAATTATCAGTTGGCTGTGCAATTTCTCATGCCCCAACCCGCTGGAAGTAAGCCGGTGTTACCACAAGGCGAGAAGCACCTTGATACGCCGGATGCTTGTCTTTTCCGCAAAACCTGGCGCGAAATTTAATCAGACGCAAATACCTTGAATAAATCGGGCGGCTGGAACTCCTGTCCAGCCGCCCGATTTGGAAAGTATTTTTAGTCCCCGTTCCCGTTTTCTTCACAGGTGCCTGCTTCCCAAGCGGTGACCCCAGCATTTAGTGCTGCGCAATCGTTGCTGTAGGTCTCGCCGTTGCAACCGCATACGGGTTTGTACTCCCGCGTGCAGGGGCGCTGATCTTTCCGTTCGATCTGGCAAGGACACGTCCCGTCGGTATAGCTAGTTACTCCATTATTGACAGCCGTTCCGGGGTTGGGGTAGGTGCGGCCATCGCAACCACAAACCGGTGCATACTCCATTGTGGTTGGAGCGTTCGGGCGAATCTTGTCCTGGTCGATACAGTCGAATGAGTAAGTTACATCCGACCCTACATTGGTTTTGGGGGAGCAAGCTAACAAGTTTAAAAGGCCAGCAAAAATGAATAGTTGAAAGATGGATTTCATGTGGTGGTATTTTGGAGGTGAACAATGTCTTGGGCTTCTATTTCACCTTAGAAAGGTAAATAATTTTTATCGCCTGTCCGTTGCGGCAGTTAACCCCGTGAATCTTGACGGTACGTCTTGCCATTATTTTTTTTGATCACTTTGGCAGGAATGGTACCTCGTGCTGGCAGCAGCGGATAGATAATGGTTTCTTTCCCTACGATAGTTCCTGGAAAAAGGACGGCATTACAACCGATTTCTACCCGGTCGCCGACCAAGGCGCCGAACTTATGCAGGCCGGTGGAGATTTTTTCTTCCGCCCACTGGATATGGATTTCGTCGGCCGTTGATTTGAAGTTAGAAATGATCGCACCTGCGCCCAAGTGCGCTTTAAGACCTAGGATGGAGTCGCCCACGTAATTGAAGTGTGGCACCTGTACTCGATCGAAAAGGACGGCATTCTTGACTTCGGTTGCATGCCCGATTACGACATGCTCGCCTGCCAAAACGTTTTGCCTTACGTAGGCACCGGGGCGTACCTCACTGCCGCTGCCAACGATGGCCGGTCCGGTGAAAACTGCACTCTCGGCAACACGGGCGCCCGGTCCTACCCAAACCCCCGGCCGGATTTCGCGGTAGTCGGAAGGCAATTGGCTGGCCAGGTGCCGAATAATTTGACCTAATTCGGGCAGCAGCTCCCAGGGATAACGTCTGGAAGCCAGGAATGGACCTGCCAGGGAATATTTCAGGTCAAATAGTCCCGCGAGCATATTTTCGAAGCTGGACATAGCTTTTATTTTTGCTTTAAAATTACACACCACCGGCTAGTTTTCCGGATCTCACCAAACAGAATCTTTATGGACGTTGGTAAAATGGCGGTTTTGCCTACCGTTTTTCGAGATTATCCAGGCGTAATAGCCGCTCAAAGTACGCGCCACGGGGGCGTAAGCCGTCCGCCCTTCGCTACGCTTAATCTTGGTTTACACACCCTCGATGATCCGGGGGCGGTGCGGGAAAACCGCCGCCGTTTTTTTACTGCCCTTGGCTTTCCAGCAGGGTCTGAGGCGGGTAGCCATCAGGTGCACGGCAACCAGGTACTTGAGTTGACAGCACCGGGGCAATACGAGGGGTACGATGCACTTATGACCGATAAGCCGGGTTTGCTGCTCACTATTACCGTTGCCGATTGTGTCCCGCTGTTGGTTTTCGACCCGGCTACCGGTGCAGTCGGTGCTGCCCATGCTGGGTGGCGCGGTACGGTAGCGGGCGTAGGGCGCAATCTACTCCGGCAGATGCAAAAAGCTTACGGTACACGGCCAATTGACTGCCGGATATACATTGGACCCTCCATCAGCGGACCCGATTATGAGGTAGGTCCGGAGGTAGGCCAACATTTTTCAAAAACCTGTAAGAAATGGGACCCCAAAAAGAGAAAATTTTTTGTTGACCTCAAAAAAGCTAATTTAGAGCAGTTGACCGGGTTAGGCGTTCCGGCTTCCCAGGTGGAGATGGCTCATTTATCTACCTTTTCCCAAACCGAAATTTTCTTTTCACATCGCCGGGAGCAAGGGGCCACGGGTCGCATGTTGGCCGTCATTGGGCGCCGGCCTACACTTTAACGGACTCAATATGATCGAAGTACGTGACCTGACAAAGCGGTTCGGCAACTTCACTGCCGTAGACCGGGTATCTTTTGCCATACCGACCGGGCAAACATTGGCCCTCATCGGGACCAGCGGCAGCGGAAAGACAACCACGCTGAAAATGATCAACCGCCTCATTGAGCCCAGCGGCGGGCAAATTCTGGTCAATGAGGAAGATGTGACCAATCTGCCCGCGCACGAGTTGCGGCGCAATATGGGGTACGTCATTCAGGATATGGGGCTTTTTCCCCACTATACCGTTTACGACAATATTGCATTGGTGCCACGATTGCTGGAAAAAGAAGAAAGCTGGATCCGCGACCGGGTATTTAGCCTGATGGAAAAACTCCATTTACCGGCCGACCAATACGCCGCTAAATACCCCAGGGCCTTGAGTGGCGGCCAACAGCAACGCGTCGGGATAGCTCGGGCGTTGGCGGCCGACCCGCCGATTATCCTAATGGACGAACCCTTCGGTGCCCTCGACCCAATCACGCGACAGGATATCCGGCGCGAGTTTCGCGATTTGGAGGATCTGGCATCCAAAACGATCATTATGGTTACGCACGATGTGGAAGAGGCCTTTGAGATGGGCGACCAGGTGTGCCTGCTTGATGAAGGTGTGATCCAGCAATTGGGAACACCAAAAGACCTGCTCTTCCGACCCGCCAATGACTTTGTGCGGGAGTTTTTGGCCGGACAAAAGCTACAACTGGAGATGGAGACTGTACGGTTGGGCGACCTGTTCCCCTACTTACCAACCGAACAAGAAAACGGAACCCGGCAGATTATCGCCTTTAAAAAGCGCGACACCCTACTGGCTGCAATCACCCGCCTTACGAAAGTGAGCAATCTGAACCGGAGCGGCCACCTGGCGGTAGACAATCAGGAACGCTATTTTGCTATGCCTGAACTGATGGATGCCTACTACCAATTCCTCGCCCATTAACCTGCTGCCATGAATTTTTTTACCTACTTGGCCGAGAATAGCGATAAGTTGATCGAGCTTACCTTGGAGCATATCGGCATCACTTTCTTATCGTTGTTCATTGCGATCTTAATTGCTATTCCCAGTGGTATTCTGGCCACGCGCTACGAAAAATTGGCGCCCCCGCTTTTAGGCGTTGCGGGAATCTTGCAGACCATACCCAGTATCGCTTTGCTGGGCTTTTTATTGCCCGTATTGGGGATTGGACTGAAACCGGCGATTGTAGCCCTCTTCTTATATGCACTGCTGCCTATTGTTCGAAATACCTATACCGGGATTCAGGAGGTAGATCCCGCCGTACGGGAGGCAGCTAAAGGTATGGGGTTAACCGGCTGGCAAATTTTGCGCAAGGTAGAACTGCCCCTCGCCCTACCGGTTATCTTCGCCGGTCTGCGTACCGCTACTGTTATCAACGTGGGCATCGCCACGCTGGCCGCCTACATTGGGGCAGGCGGTTTGGGTGAATACATCTTCGGCGGTATCGCCCTGAACAACAACCAAATGATTTTGGCCGGAGCGGTACCAGCCGCCCTGCTCGCCATCCTGCTGGATCAGGTGCTGGGCATACTGCAGCGCATACCCGCCAATCGGTTAATGCGGGTTAGCGGCGGCGCTATGCTGGCCGTGCCGGTATTTGCTTTTTTCTACTTCCTGCCGTCTTTTTTTACCAGTGGTTTACGCGCAGGCTTCGAGCCCGAATTTGCCGGGCGTGACGACGGTTATCCGGGTTTGCAGGAAAAATATGGTTTTAATTTTAATACGGTTATGCTTAGCTCGGCTCTGATGTACAAGGCGGTCAAAGAAGGAGAAGTCGATATTATTGCCGGCTACAGTACTGACGGGCGCATCAAGGCTTACAATCTGGCATTGCTCGAAGACGATCGCAATGCGTTTCCTCCTTACTATTGCGTGCCCATTCTCAACCAAGATACCGACCGGCGCTATCCCGAACTGCGGGCTGCGCTCCAGCTTTTGAGCGGCAAGATCAACGACTCCATTATGACTGAACTCAACTACGAGGTAGACTTCAATAAAACATCACCCGAAAAAGTGGCACGCGACTTCCTAGAGTCACTCGACCTCTACCGACCGGATCGCAATCAGGGAGGGGAGGTGATCCGGATCGGATCGAAAATTTTTACCGAGCAATACATTCTTGCCGAGTTATTCGCCCAGTTGATCAATGGGTACACCGACCTGGACACCGAAGTCAAGCCCGGACTCGGCGGTACAAAGATATGTTTCGAAGCCACCAAAAACGGGGAGATCGACCTCTATCCGGAGTACACCGGTACGGGCTTTTTGGTCATTCTTTCGCCCGATCAACAAACCCGTGACCAGCTTCTTGCCGATGCCGATGCAGTATACCATTACGTGAAACGAGAATTTGCCGCAAATCACAATATCAACTGGCTGGAGCCTTTGGGCTTTCAGAACAGCTACATCCTGATGATGCGGCGCCGGGAAGTAGAACGGTTGGGTATCCAAAAGACGAGTGATCTGACCGACATTTAAGCCAACGACCGCCGAAGCCCCTCCGCAGCCAGCCGGCCGCTGCGCATGGCTGCATCCAGCGATGCGTTGAGCAGGTAATCGCCGGCAAGAAAAATGTCATTGGTCAGGGTCATCTCGGTAAACTGGGGTTCGTACTGCAGCTTGCCGATCACGGGCAAAGCTTTTGGAATGACATAATGCGCCAGATAGGTAAGGTGGGGCAGGCTTTTTCCAAGAATTGTCTCCAGTTCTTCTCCGATATAAAGCGGATCGACACTGGATTCGGGAATGTCGCGCAGTGTTATCGAAAGCAGGGATTTGTCTTGGGGGGCATAATCTGAACAAACATCGCTGAGTACACAAAAATTATTAATGCGGGACTTGGGATCGGCAACCAGACCAATCCGTTTTCCGGAGATCGGGGTTTTATCGGCATAAAAGTAATAGCATGACGTGTTGACGTATTCTAACTCTTGCCCTTGTAGCCCTGGGACTATTCCAGCGGGGTCGGTAGCAATGATGCATTTGTGAAAGGGTAGTCGCTGGTCGCCGGCGAGTTGAATGTGACCGCCCTCAACCGCGGTCACTTCCGCCTGGGTGCGTATGGTCGTGTGCTTCAACAGCCCCGTCAATTGGTGAACGATAGCCTCGATACCTTTGCGCGGCAAATTAGCTTCTCCCAGGCTGAACATTTTAAAAACGAACCGGAACATTGAGGCCGGTGTGTGCAAGTCGTTCTCCAGGAATATGCCGCCGAAAAAAGGCCGGAAGAAAGTGTTGATCATCCGTTCGCTGAAGCCGTATTTTCGAAGGTAGGACAGGGTGTCAAGCACGTCTTCGTCGAAAAGCTGCGGGTTCGGGGTGCGCTTGAGTTCGAGGGTGAGCCGGTAGGTGAGCCACTTGTCCCGCAGCGTGCCGACGGGCGATCGCAGCATGTTGAAAAGTTGACCGGGCTCGCGCAGTGGGTCGCTGATACGATACTGTCGTTCGGGCTCGTAAATGAGGGCGCCGGATTCGAAAGCATGAAGGTCAAGAGCGTCAAAGTCGAGGTAGCGCCGGGCTTCCTCATAGGCGGTAAGGAGTACTTGAAAGCCATGGTCTAATAGGAATCCATCTTTGCGGTCGGTTTTGACGCGGCCGCCGGGGCGGTCGGAAGCTTCGAGGATGACCGGACGCAGGTTGGCTTGCTCCAGGTGATAAGCCGCAACCAAGCCGGCTATTCCGCCGCCGATGATATAAATCTGTTGCTCCATGCGTAATCTAAAATTAACCCTGTTTTTTTTCCGAGCTATGAAGTTAATGAAGGAATCGGTGAAAAAGGGCGATTATTTTGGCACTTAATCTACAGCTTACAGGATGGTATTTTGTAACCGCTCCTTCTGTTTGGGGTAATCGGTGGTAAAATGCAGGCCTCTGCTCTCTTTTCTCATGCCGGCCGAGCGCGTGATCAGGTAACTGATATTCACCAAATTTCGCAGCTCGCACAGTTGGGGCGAAAGGGTGGTCGTAGCGTATAAGTCTTCCGTCTCGCGGTACAATAGCCATAAGCGGTCGAGCGCTCTTTTAATCCGGATGTCGGACCGGACGATTCCCACGTAGTTACTCATTACTTCTTTGAGCTCTTTCAGACTCTGCGTAATCAGAACCATCTCCTGGGGGTCGGTTGTGCCGCTCGCATTCCAATCGGGGATACCCGGTTGGAGGTTGAATTCATCAATGGAAGCCGAGATGGCCTCAGATATGCGTTTGCCGAAGACCATTGCTTCGAGTAGGGAGTTGGAGGCCAGCCGGTTGGCGCCGTGCAGGCCCGTACAGGTGCACTCTCCACAGGCAAAGAGCCGGTGGATGCTCGTGATGCCTTGCGGGTCGACTCGTATCCCCCCGCAAAGGTAGTGGCAGGCCGGCACGACCGGGATCATGTCTTGCATCGGGTCGATACCCTTTTCCTTGCATTTCTCGTAGATGGTCGGAAAGTGCGCAATAAAGGCATCCCGGTCGAGGTGGGTGCAATCGAGGTACATATGATCGGCTCCCGACAGTTTCATTTCGTTGTCGATTGCGCGAGCGACGATATCGCGTGGTGCCAATGACTCGCGGCGATCGTATTTATTCATGAAAGGCTGGCCGTTCGCATCTTTCAGGATACCGCCGAAACCCCGAACGGCTTCCGATACCAAAAAGACCGGATTTTCCCCGTCGGGTGTGTAAAGTGCCGTCGGGTGAAACTGGACAAACTCCATATTTTCGATCCACCCCTTTGCGCGATAGACCATAGCGATACCGTCACCCGAAGCAATGATGGGATTGGTCGTATTTCGATATACCTGTCCGGCTCCGCCTGTCGCTACTACGGTGATTTTTGCCAGGATGGTTTCGATTTCGTTATTGGCTTTATTCAGAGCGTAAGCACCATAACATTCTATGCCGGGAGTAAGCCGGGTAACTGTATATCCTAAATGGTGCTGCGTGATCAAATCCAGGGCGAAGTACTGCTCGCCTATCGAAATATTCGGGAAGGTTTCGGCTTTTTTCATGAGGGTACGCTGAATTTCCCAGCCGGTAAGGTCTTTGTAGTGCAAAATGCGATTTTCGGAATGGCCGCCCTCCCGGCCCAGGTCGTATTCGTCTTCGCCCGGGGCCTTGTCGAAACGGGCCCCCCATTCGATAATTTCGGCTACGCGTTGCGGTCCCTCGTGAACGACAATGTCGACTATCTTTTCATTGCAGAGGCCATCGCCGGCATCGAGGGTGTCAGCTTTGTGTTTTTCATAAGTATCGACCTGCTGGTTCCAAACTGCTGCTACCCCGCCCTGGGCGTAGCGGGTGTTGCTTTCCCCTTCGACGGTTTTGGTCAGGACTAAAATTTGTAGATCGGGGCGGCTTAAGGCTAGTTTGATCGCGGTGAAGAGCCCGCCTACGCCCGACCCGATAATGAGTACATCAGTGGATTTCATGCGGTTAATTTACGTGTTTTTACAAAAATCACTTCCGGCCCCGAAGGTTGGCCTTGATTATCACATAGAGGTAAGAATTGGAAAAATCGCATGTCGGTTATATCGCTACCTGTCAAACGGATGTAATAAAAAACACCCACGGAGGCCAGGTTTTCCAACAATAATTTTGTAAAATCTTTTATTTGCATCATAAACCCATTTCGACTTGTCCAACTTTCCTCCCGAACATTCGTAAAACTGGTTATAAATAGCTGTTTTTCAAGTCCTCGATCTTGGTCTGGGGCCCGCAAAAAAAGGATATTATCTTTTTAAAAAATTGGGATAAGTGTATACCTTTGTCCCGATTTTCGAAAGAGGTACATCACTTTAAAGAAGGAGTTGTGAATGTGAAAACCGGAAAGCCAGTTACCCCCTATTTGCTTGTGCTCTTGCTATTTTTTAGCTTACCAGTCCTGGGGCAGCACGATGATCATGACGACCACGACCATATCCATGGCAATCATGGTACGACTACCGAGCAAGAAGCGCACGGTCTTACCGAACATCATGGTATGGAAGGGGAAGAGGAGGAATACGATCCGGTGACCACGGTAATCGAGCACATCTCTGATGCCAATGAGTTTCACATCTGGAAAGGCGTGCACCTACCCCTGCCGTGTATCTTGTATGCGCCGGAACACGGTTTTTCCTTCTTTATGTCTAGCAAATTGGATCATGGTCATGTGGCCTATGATCGCTACATCTTACACGAAGGTCGCGTTCACCGGGTTAAGGATGACAGCTTCCCGATGGGTGAAGTTCACATCGAGGGGGTAAGCCATAAAGAAAAAACGGTTGAAGGAGGCAAGATCGAAGAAGTTCCTGTAGCTTACCATGAGGGCATGCCATACGAGCTGGAGGGATCGACCAAGTGGGACGGCGGTATCCTGGGCGGCGGCATCACCTCCTTCTATGATTTTTCGATTACCAAAAACGTCTTTACGATGATCCTGGCCGGTTTGTTGCTGGTCATCATTTTCCGTGCCGTAAGGCGTGGGTACAAGAAAAACGAAGGCCGTGCGCCTTCGGGGATTCAAAGCTTTTTCGAACCTTTCTTCACTTTTATCCGCGATGAGGTCTCGAAACCGATGATTGGTGCAGATAAATATGAGCGGTTTCAGCCCTTCATCATGACCCTCTTTTTCTTTATTCTGTTTTGTAATTTGCTGGGGTTAATTCCCTTTTTCCCCGGGAGCGCTAATGTGACGGGTAATCTGGGTATTACCCTTACCCTGGCGGTTCTCACTTTTTTAGTTACTAACTTCAACGGCAGCCGCCACTATTGGGAGCACACCTTGTGGATGCCCGGGGTGCCGGCTCTGGTTAAGTTGGTATTGACCCCAGTAGAGATCCTGGGGCTTTTCATCCGTCCTTTCTCTCTGATGATTCGTCTAGCCGCCAATATTTCAGCGGGCCACATCATCATCCTCAGCTTGATCGGACTGATTTTCTTATTTGGGAACAACGGCCAAAACGTCGGTGGCGCGGCGGTCGGTGGTATAGTAGGCGGTTTATTTACGGCCTTTATGTATCTGATTGAATTACTGGTTGCTTTCTTACAGGCATTTATTTTCGCCATCTTGTCGGCTTCCTACATCGGTTCAGCGGTAGAGGACGGTCACCATGAGGAAGCTCACCCCGCGCATTGAATGCCGGTTTTTGCTGTTAAATCGATTCGTAGCAAGCTTTTTATTCATTGATCAAATACATTTAACATGGGAGCAATTGGAGCTGGTCTTGCAGTACTTGGCGCTGGATTGGGCATCGGTCTGATCGGGAGCAAAGCCATGGAAGCGATCGCCCGTCAGCCAGAAGCTGCCGGTAACATCCGGAACAACATGATCATTGTGGCCGCCCTGGTAGAGGGTGCTGCCCTGTTCGCGATCGTAGTGAGCTTGATCCAAGTCAACCAAGGCTAATCGAGGATCCTAAGTCGAAAGGCGGTACCTGCAGCGGTTGGCTGGTAGGCCGCCTTCGTCCCATGTTCGATTGATTACTAGCGCCGCTGCGGCGGCCCAAACATTTGGACCAATGACAACACATATCTTTCTTGCCGGACTGCCTATTCTTCAACCCGATCCAGGGTTGATCCTTTGGACTGGTATTGTCTTTCTTGTCGTCTATATTCTGTTAGGTCGCGGTGCTTTCCGACCTATCCAGGAAGCTTTGAAAAAGCGGGAGAACGATATTCAAAACGCCTTCGACGAAGCCAAAAAGGCACGCGAAGAGCTTTCTAACTTGCAGGCAAAAAATCAGGAATTGCTCCGTCAAGCGCAGGAAGAGCGCATACAGATTCTCAAGGAAGCCAAAGCAACCAAAGAATCCATCATCAACGAAGCCAAGCAGGAAGCGAAGACCGAGGCCAGCCGTATTGTAGAAGATGCCCGGAAAGACATTGACAGCATGCGCCAAGAGGCTATGTCAGGCGTGCGCAACGAGGTAAGTGCTATGGCACTTGAAATTTCGGAAAAAATCCTCCGCAAAAAACTGCAGAACGACGCCGATCAGGAGCGTTTGGCCAAAGAATTGGTCGATGAGTTCAATATTTAGGGCGGTCCAATAAACCTAATTACTATGATTGAAACCACGATCGGTAACCGCTATGCTAAATCCTTGCTCGAATTGGCCACCGAACAGGGTAAGGAAGATGCGATCCTCGAAGATATAGAAGGCTTGCGCAGGGTGCTGCGTGAAAGCCGGGATTTTGAGCTGTTGCTCCAGAGCCCGGTCGTAGACCCGGGCGTCAAAAAGAATGTCGTTGATCAGATCTTTAAAAACCAGGTCGATGAGCTTACCATTAAGTTCATGCACCTAGTTATCGACAAACAACGCGGTGCTTACCTGGTATTTGTTACCGATGCTTACATCGAGCAGTACCGAGTTCAGAAGGGAATCACCACCGCCGTGGTTTCTTCGGCTGTTCCGTTGAAACAAGAGCTACTCGATGAAATTCGCCGGAAGCTTCTTTCCAGTGGCAAGACGCTTGCTACCGTAGATCTGGTCAACGTAGTCGATCCCGATCTGATCGGCGGATTTGTGGTGGAATTTCAAGACTACATCTACGACGTTAGCGTTTCGAAGCGCCTAAATGATATGTTGAAAACTCTAACCGCCTGACCATCAGCATAATTTCTGGCGGAATAAGCAATTTTAACTTCATGGCCCCTGCCCCGGGCCTCAAAAATTAAGCATCATGGTTAACGTAAAACCTGAAGAAATTTCACAAATACTTCGCCAGCAGATCTCCGGTTATACGTCTGCTGCCGAACTGGAAGAATACGGTACCGTTCTTCAGGTGGGAGACGGTATCGCCCGCATTTATGGCCTGAGCAAAGTCCAGGCTGGTGAATTGGTAGAGTTCGAGAACGGTGTTCAGGCTATCGTACTGAACCTGGAGGAGGACAATGTAGGGGCCGTACTCATGGGGCCCTGGGACGAAATCAAGGAGGGGGCCCGCGTGCGCCGGACCGGCCGAATTGCCTCCATCCAGGTCGGCGACGGGTTTGTAGGTCGCGTGGTCAACCCACTCGGTGAACCCATCGACGGCAAGGGCGACATCCAGGGCGAACGCTACGATATGCCACTGGAGCGAAAAGCCCCGGGGGTGATCTACCGCCAGCCGGTAAGTGAGCCCTTGCAAACGGGTATTAAAGCCATCGACTCGATGATTCCCATTGGACGCGGCCAGCGGGAGCTGATCATCGGCGATCGCCAGACCGGTAAGACGGCCATCGCGCTCGATACAATCATCAATCAAAGAGAATTTTACGACCGCGGCGAGCCGGTTTACTGTATCTATGTAGCTTCCGGCCAGAAAGCGTCGACAGTTGCTCAAGTAGCCCGTACGCTGGAAGAAAACGGCGCTATGGCTTACACTATAATCGTGGCGGCCTCCGCCTCTGAGCCTGCTCCCTTACAATTCTTCGCCCCATTCGCCGGCGCTTCCATTGGTGAGTATTTCCGCGATACCGGACGCCCGGCCCTGGTGGTATACGATGACTTATCCAAGCAAGCTGTAGCTTACCGAGAAGTTTCGTTGCTGCTGCGTCGTCCTCCAGGCCGTGAGGCTTATCCGGGTGATGTGTTTTACCTGCACTCTCGCCTGCTCGAGCGGGCTGCTAAAATCATCGAGAACGACGATATTGCACGGCAAATGAACGACCTGCCCACCTCCCTGGTCAACGGTAAGGATGCCAACGGCGAACCCCTAGTGAAAGGCGGCGGTTCCCTCACTGCCTTGCCAATCATCGAGACACAGGCCGGTGACGTTTCGGCTTACATCCCGACTAATGTAATCTCCATTACTGACGGTCAAATTTTCCTGGAGTCTAACCTTTTCAACGCAGGTATACGCCCGGCCATCAACGTCGGTATCTCGGTATCGCGCGTAGGCGGTTCGGCTCAGATTAAGTCGATGAAAAAAGTATCCGGTACGCTTAAACTGGACCAAGCCTCTTACCGTGAGTTGGAGGCCTTCTCCAAGTTTGGGTCTGACCTGGATGCTGCAACCAACGCCGTACTGGAAAAAGGAAAGCGCAACGTAGAGATCCTTAAGCAGCCGCAGTTTTCTCCGGTGCCAGTAGAAAAACAGGTAGCTATTATTTACCTGGGTACGAAGGGCCTCCTGAAAGATATCCCGGTGAATAAAATCTCCGAATTTGAAGATGTATTTCTGACGACACTGGAACAACGCCATCCGGAAGTATTACAGACGTTTAAATCGGGTAAATTGACCGATGAAGCGCTGGAAGCACTGCGGGCCCTAGCCGGCGAATTGGCAGCGACCTACAAAGAAGGATAACCCCTTCGATCTAATTCGGCGGGAGCCTGCCCGCAGGCTCTCGATAAATGCTTTAATCACATGGCCAACTTAAAAGAAGTACGAGAGCGGATAAGCTCGGTAAAAAATACTCAGCAGATTACGCGCGCCATGAAAATGGTGGCCGCCGCCAAGCTACGCCGTGCCCAGCAAGCTATTCAGCAAATGCGACCGTATTCGGAAAAGCAACTGGAGATGCTGCGCAATATCCTTTCCAATCTGGAGGAAGGTGCATCGACCGGCTACAATGAAGAGCGGGAAATCAAGCGTGTTTGTATCGTTGTGGTGACGTCACAGCGGGGTTTAGCCGGGGCATTCAATACCAATATTGCCAAAGTGACGGCACGTCGTGTCGACGAAGCTTTTGGCAGCTTGTACGATGCCGGCAAGATAGATTTTGTGTGCATTGGTAAAAAAGGCTACGAATATCTGGAGCGCAGGCTCGACCGTGCCAATTATGATACCGATCCGCTCGACCTGTTCAGCGACCTGACCTTTGAGCGTGCAGAACCCATCGTGAACGATTTAATGGAAAAGTTTACCAATAAAACGTACGATCGCGTCGAGGTAGCCTACAGCCATTTCGTCAATGCCGCTTACCAGAAAGCGACTGTTGAACAATTCTTGCCCGTCCCCAAGGTAGAAGCGCAAGATGAAGAAGGTGATACACAAACCCGGGCCGATTATATCTTCGAGCCCGACAAAAACTCCCTGCTCGAGTATCTGGTGCCGAGTATCCTGAAAACGACCTTCTATCGTTACTTGCTGGACACCCACGCCTCGGAGCATGGCGCCCGCATGACGGCTATGGATCAGGCTACGGAAAACGCCCAGGAGTTACTGAAAGAACTGAGGCTCGAGTATAATAAAGCACGCCAGGAAGCGATCACTAAAGAGATTCTTGAGATAGTAAGTGGTGCAGCTGCTCTCGAAGGGTAATAACCAACCTATATCCTATTAGCTAGCTCCCTTTTCGGATCAGAGCAGAACGAAAAACCACTTGAGGAATACACCGATGTGTGTTCCTTTTTTTATTTTTCAAAATGCAGCAGTGGGAAGAGAGTGGCTTGACCTTAACTTTTGGCTCGGGGTGGCGCGTACGACCTTACGACCGGCATCCGTATTACCAGGGGCTGGCCGGGCAGGGAATGAAAGGCGTGGATTTCCTCTGTCTGCGGGGGCGGGAAGAATTAGTTCTGATTGAAATAAAGAATTTTTTGCCCCCTGCGGATAACCCATGGTATCCTACCCTGGCTAGGTCTTTGGCAGACCCTGAAGCATATGCTGCTATGATCCAACAAAAATGGTCGGATACCCTTCGTGGCATTCGCGTGGTGCGAAAGTATTACCAGCGGTTGTGGCGCTATCGCTGGGGGCACTCCCTCGTCCGTCAAATCTACCCCGATGCAGAGTGGACTTTCTGGACAGAAGCTTTTACTTTAAGTCGGCAGGCTGATTGTGTTTGTTGTTTACTGTGGTTGGTGGCCTCGGCCGACCAGCAGCAGCAACTCCTAACCGGCATGGGCCCTGCCTGGCTGGAAAACTTAGATAAAAGGCCAAATGGTCCACTTCTGTTCTGGAATGCGGGGAGTCCACTTCCCGGCATTCAGGGCAATTTGGGTCGGCCCCGGAATTAATTTATTGCGGTTCAATGCCGGGTAATCCGTAATTTTACGACAAGACGCCGGTGGCGAGGCGGATCTCAGGTCGAAGCTTACCTGACACCGCTATTTACAACCCTAACGATATGAAAGCGATTATTCCCGTAGCTGGTGCGGGGACTCGATTAAGGCCGCTCACCTATACGCAACCCAAACCGCTTATCCCTGTGGCGGGAAAACCCATTATTTCCTTTATCATCGATCAACTCATTGAGCAAGGTATTCACGACTTCGTTTTCGTTATCGGTTACCTGGGAGAAAAAATTAAAAACTTCGTCGAACAAAGCTATCCCGGCATCCGGATGGAGTTCGTCAATCAGGAGATGCGCTTGGGATCGGCCCATGCGATCTGGACGGCGCGGGAACAGATCAAAGGGTCGGAGGAAGCGATTATTTTCTTCGGTGATGTAATCATCGATGCCGATTTCAAAAGCATGTTGGATATGTCGTCCTCCGTCTTGGCCATTAAAAAAGTGGAGGATCCGCGGGAATTCGGCGTAGTTGAATTCGACCCGAAGGGATCCGTACGACGGGTAGTCGAAAAGCCTACAATTCCCAAATCAGATATGGCGATGGTGGGCTTTTACAAGATCCGAGAGGTTGAAGATCTGTTGGAAGCCTTGGAGTTTAATATCTCGCACAACATCCGTACGGATGGAGAATTTCCGCTCACCGATGCGTTGATGCGCATGATCGAGCGCGGGGTGCACTTTTCTACCCGCGTTGTCGATAATTGGTTTAATTGCGGAAAAAAGGAGGTCCTCCTGGAAACCAATGCCACCCTACTCGAACGAGAAGGCTATGCTTCGTACGATTTACCGCCCTATGATAACTCCATCATTATCCATCCGGTGAGTATCGGGAACAATTGTATAATCACCAATTCTATCGTAGGACCGCACGTTACCATTGGCAATAATGCGCGGATCAGCCGCGCGATCGTCAAGGATTCTATCATCGGTAATTACGCTTCGATCAATGAGGTCATCCTCCAACAGTCGGTGGTGGGCAACGATACGGCCATCACGGGGTTGCGCCAAAGTCTGAATATCGGCGACAATACAGAGATCGACTTTAGCCTGCCAGCAAATTCTACACGCGATTAATGTCAGGTCATTTCCTGGTGCACTAAAGATTCGGCGAGCCACACCACAGCAGCCGCCTTTTGCACGGCTTCCTGGGCCAGCAACTGCTGGGCGTAGCGGTGGAGTGCCACAGTTGTGTCGGGTTCTTGCAGTAGAATTTGAATGTCGGAGTCGGACCGTAAAGCTTCCACCTCCTTTTGGGTCGGCAGGTCTACCACCCCGGATAGCTGGCCCAGGTTATTGCCGGTGAGTACGGGGCTGAACTGGGCCGATTGGGGTAGGCGATCGAAGCCAATGCCTAACTTATCCTGGGCCTGGTAAATGACGTGCACGGCTTCGCCGCTGGCACGTACATAATAGGCGCGGCCCAGCCGCCCCATCAGATCGGCTTTGTGCGGATCGATCCGGTTTCGGTCATCGATAATCGCTTCGTCGATGTGCATGCGCAGGATCTCACAGATAATGAGTTGCCCCGAGCCGCCTTCGGATCCCATAGAGATGATTTCCCGTACCTTACACTCCATCTGTACGGGTGATTCTTTCACGCGCGGGGGTTTAACCAATTCGGAGGGGATCGGGGTTAGGCCCGATTTATCGAATTCACTGACGTCGGCCGGATATTGAATGCTCGTGATCGCCATCTGGCGGGAAATCGCATAATTCACCAGGTTGATGACGACCTCACCGGTTGCTTGAGCGTTATGTAAGGTATCTTTAGTTTCGTTGTCTTTTACCCGTCGGGAGGGCGCAAAAATAGCGATGGGCGGGTTGGAGCTGAAGACGTTGAAAAAACTGTAAGGCGCCAGGTTGGTGCGGCCTTCTTGATCGATAGTGCTGACAAAAGCAATCGGTCGGGGGGCTACCGCCCCGACCAGAAATTGATACATTTCTTTGGTGGGAAGTTGAGTAGGATCAATAGTGCGCATGTTCTAGATTTTTAAATGGTGTCACCTGTTGTAATCTAAGGTATTAAAAGATATGAAACCGTTAAGTTCATTGGCATGGCTAGTCGTCTTAATTGCATTGGTACTGGGGCTCTGGTGGTGGAGGAGCAGCCGGACGACCGGGCAGTTGCTTACCGGCGATCCGGTGCCCCGTATTTCGGCTCCCAACCATGACGGCAGGCCTTTCGATCTGCAAGCGTTACAAGGCGCTTACGTGTTGATTGATTTCTGGGGCAGTTGGTGCGTCCCTTGCCGACGCGAGCATCCGGAACTGGTCCGGCTGATTCGCGACGTCCAGATGCAACTCGAGCCCACAATGAAGCGTTTGGAGGTGGTAGGTATAGCGGTAAAGGACCGCCCGCAAGCCTGGCGGTCGGCAATCGAAAAAGACAGCTTGTACTGGCCTCACCATGTGCTGGATACGATTGGCATCGCCGACCGTTTTGGCGTGGTAAGCGTACCCACTAAATTTCTGGTCAATGAAAAAGGCGTGATTGTCCTGGCCGACCCGAGCTTGCGCGAGTTGGAGCGCTATCTGTACCGACAGCTTGTCCCCGAATGACAAGATTGCTGAGCTTGCGTAACCTTGGCAGGCCTTTGTAAAATTCACTGACAAAGTGACTCAAATCGAGGTGTGGCAAAAAATTTGTGGCTTCACATCGGAAACCTGAAAGACGAAAAATTAATGGAAAATAAAGAACGACAAGAAGAACAAACCAAGCAGCAGCAGGAAGCAGCACAGCAGCAGGATCCCCAGAGTGGAACCGAAGAGCAGACCCAGACGGAAGCAGCAACCCTTGAAGCTCAACTGCAGCAGCTGCAGGAAGAGCATGCTACGCTTAAAGACAAATACTTGCGCCTTTTTGCCGAGTTCGATAACTACAAAAAGCGCATGCTGCGCGAAAAGGTCGAGACGATCAATATGGCCGCTCAAGACACCATCATGGCCCTTCTACCAATTCTGGATGATTTCGACCGGGCAATAAAAGCAGCGCAACAAGAAGAAAGCGGAGAAAAGATCCCGGAAGGGGTACTGTTGCTCTACAACAAGCTCTACGGAGCGCTTAAATCCAAAGGATTAGAACCCATGGATAGTGACGGGGAGCCTTTCGACCCCGAGCTTCACGAAGCCGTTACGGAAATTCCTGCGCCCGATCCTTCCCTGAAAGGAAAAGTGGTCGATACCATTGAGAAAGGATATTTTTTAAAAAATCGGATTATCCGTCACGCCAAAGTAGTGGTCGGTAAATAGTCCTTAAGGGAGCCTTACTATGCCAAAAAGAGACTATTACGAGGTGCTTGGTGTGGATCGCGATGCCAGTGCCGATGATATAAAAAAAGCTTACCGTCGGCTAGCGATTAAGTTTCACCCCGATAAAAACCCGGGTGATTCCAAAGCGGAAGAAAAATTTAAGGAGGCGGCCGAAGCTTTTGAGGTGCTTAGCGACGCAGATAAACGCGCCCGCTATGATCGATTTGGTCATGGCGGTGTCGACGGTTCCGGCGGCGGCTTCAGCGGCGGCGGTATGACCATGGACGATATTTTCCAGCAGTTCGGCGATATCTTCGGCGAAGGTCCCTTCAGCACCTTTTTTAATGAAGGGGGGCGTACCGGCACCCGGCGGGCCACAGGTAAAAAAGGGACTAATCTCCGGATTAAGGTTTCCCTCACCTTAGAAGAAATCGCTTCCGGGGTTTCCAAGAAAATCAAAGTACGCAAACAGGTTACTTGCGACGTATGCAACGGCTCGGGGGCCAAGGACAGTTCCTCCGTACGGACTTGTACAACCTGTGGCGGAGCCGGTTACGTACGCCAAGTGAAAAATACCTTTCTGGGGCAAATGCAAACGACCAGTACTTGTCCTACATGCAATGGCTCGGGTGAAATCGTAACGGCTAATTGCCCGAAGTGCAAAGGTGACGGACGTATCTATGGCGAAGAAGCCATCGAAATTGACATTCCGGCCGGCGTGGAAGAAGGTATGCAGTTGTCGTTGCGCGGCAAAGGAAACGCTGGTTTGCGCGGTGGCCCCAACGGTGACCTCCTCATCAGCGTAGAGGAAAAACCGCACGAGCACCTACAGCGGGACGGGATGAACCTGATCTACGAGCTTTACCTCAATTTCGCCGATGCGGCCTTGGGGACCTCCATTGAGGTGCCTACGATTGACAGCAAAGTCAAAATAAAGATACCACCAGGTACTCAGTCAGGTAAGATCTTTCGGCTGAAAGGGAAAGGAGTACCTTCCGTGCAGGCTTACGGCCGAGGCGACCAACTGATACATGTTAACGTTTGGACGCCCAAAAAGCTCAACAGCGAGGAGCGTGCCTTGTTAGAACAATTGCGGGAAATGCCCAACTTTCATCCTCAGCCCGGCAAATCTGATAAAGGTTTTTTTGAGCGCATGCGCGAAATGTTCAAGTAAATGCGTTCGCTACTACAAAGCGGGGCCTAATCGAGTGCCGCTTTGTGGTGTTTAACCCATCCTGACTATGCGTGTAATTTTACTCGCCCTTATTCCTTCCCTGTTCCTCATTGCCTGTGGGCCGGAAACGGTCTACCAGGAAAGATTTACCCTGGACAAGGCCGTTTGGAATTACGCTGACTCCCTGGAGTTTTCTTTTGAAATTACAGACACGACCCGGTCGTACAATTTGCTGCTGGACGTCCACCACCGTAAAGGCTATCCCTACCAAAATCTGTATACGCAGATTCATACTTATTTCCCATCAGGTAAGGCTTCGGATCAATTGGTGTCGCTAGAGCTGGCCGACCGGGCCGGACAGTGGTTTGGCAACTGCCGGGGGCAAAACTGCCGCCTTACCATCCCGCTCCAGCAAGCAGTACATTTTAATGAAACTGGAGCCTACCGCCTGGTACTTGAACAATACCTGCGACGCGATAGTATCCCCGACGTTCAAGAGATTGGTTTACGGATCGTTGCTCAGGAGTAGGCTCAGCCTAGCTCTACCGGGCCAGATACATATACCTTCGCTTATCCATTTCCCGGAAATACGGATCGGACAGGTCGACGATAAACCGGATCTCTTCACCGGTGGATTTCATTTCCGGACCCAGGTCACGGCTTACGTTCGGAAATTTTTCGAAAGAAAATACCGGGACTTTAATGGCAAATCCGGCGGGCTGCGGTTTGATGTCGAAGTCGCTCAGCTTATGGGTACCCAACATGATTTTAGTAGCAATCTGCAGGTAGGGCGCTTTGTATGCCTTAGCGATAAAAGGCGTCGTACGGGAAGCACGAGGGTTTGCCTCAATCACATATACATGATCGTCTTTGATCGCAAATTGAATGTTAATTAAGCCGCGGATATTCAGTGCCTTGGCCAACTTCTCGGTGTATTCGACCATAGTGCTAACGGCCTGCACCGACAGACTGTAAGTAGGCAGTACCGCTGAGCTGTCGCCGGAGTGAATGCCTGCCGGCTCGATATGTTCCATGATGCCCATAATATGTACCTGCTCGCCATCACAGATAGCGTCGATTTCAGCCTCCTTAGCTCGCTCCAGGAATTGATCGATGAGCACCCGGTTGTCGGGCATATGCTTGAAAATGCTGAGTACTTGGCGCTCTAATTCCTCGTCGTTGATGACAATGCGCATTCGCTGTCCGCCCAGGACATAAGAGGGGCGCACCAACACGGGATAAGTTACTTCGTTGGCAATTTCCAGTGCTTCGTCGGCGTCGGTAGCTGCACCGTATTTAGGATAGGGAATGTCCAACGATTTTAGCAAATCAGAGAAAGCGCCGCGGTCCTCGGCTAAATCCATATCCGGGAAGTCGGTGCCAATGATGGTAATGCCTTTTTCGTGAAATGTTTTAGCTAGCTTGAGGGCCGTCTGACCGCCTAGCTGGACGATCACACCGTCGGGTTTTTCCAGTTCAATGATTTCTTCCAGGTGCTCCCAGTAGACCGGCTCAAAGTAAAGCTTGTCAGCGATGTCGAAGTCGGTCGATACGGTTTCCGGGTTACAGTTGACCATAATGGCCTCAAAGCCGACTTCCTTGATGGCCATGATCCCGTGCACGCAGCAGTAATCAAATTCGATCCCCTGCCCGATGCGGTTGGGGCCAGAACCCAAGACCATGATTTTTTTCTTATTCGTCGGCAGGCTCTCGTTCTCCTGGTCGAAGGTCGAGTAGAAGTAGGGGGTTTGTGCTTCGAACTCGGCGGCGCAGGTGTCCACCATTTTGTAGGTGCGCCGGATATCGAGTGCTTTCCGTCGCTTGGTAACGACCGCCTCATCTACACGCAGCAGCCAGGCAATCTGGGCGTCAGAGTAGCCGACCTCTTTCAGGTCGCGGAAGAAATCTTCCGGAATATCTTCGGGGACGTTGTATTTCATCAAGCGCTTTTCAATTTTCACCAATCGCTTGATTTGCTTGATGAACCACATGTCAATTTTGGTCAGCTTGTGTACCGTTTTGTTAGGCACGCCTAACCGGAGCGCATCTTTTACCCGGAAGATGCGATCGTCCGAAGGGTTTTTTAGTTTATCGAGCACGTCGTCGGTCTTGATCCATTCCTTCATGTCGGCTCCCAGGCCCTTTCTTCCGTTTTCCAAGGATTGACAGGCTTTCTGTAAAGCCTCCAGGAAATTGCGCCCGATTCCCATTACTTCGCCTACCGATTTCATTTGCAGGCCCAGTGAGGTATCGGCGTCCTGAAATTTGTCAAAATCCCAGCGTGGCATTTTAACGATCACGTAATCAAGAGTAGGCTCAAAGTATGCCGAAGTGGTCTTGGTAATCTGGTTCTTGAGTTCATCGAGGGTGTATCCGATTGCCAGCTTGGCAGCGATCTTGGCGATCGGGTACCCGGTTGCCTTACTCGCCAGGGCTGACGAACGCGATACGCGGGGGTTAATCTCGATGACGATCAGGTCTTCGTTTTCTGGGTTGATCGAAAACTGAATGTTACACCCACCGGCAAAATTACCCAGGGAACGCATGGCGTGAATGGCTTCATCGCGCATGCGCTGGTAGGCGGTATCCGATAAGGTCATGGCCGGCGCTACGGTAATGCTGTCGCCGGTATGAATCCCCATGGGGTCGAGGTTCTCGACCGTACAGATAATTACTACGTTGTCGTTAGCGTCGCGTAAGAGCTCGAGCTCAAATTCTTTCCACCCTAGTACGGCTTTTTCAACCAGCACCTCGTGGGTAGGCGACATGTCCAGGCCGCGCCGCAGGGCGGCGTCAAAAAACTGTTCTTCGTGTACGAAGCCACCACCGGTACCGCCAAGGGTGTAGGAGGGCCGGATCACGAGTGGGAACCCGATTTCTTGGGCCGCTTCTTTTCCCTCCAAAAAAGAGTTGGCAATGCGGGAGGGTGCAACGCTCAGGCCGATATCGACCATGTGTTTGCGGAATGCTTCACGGTTTTCGGTAAGCTCGATCGCGTCGAGGTCGACGCCAATCAGTCGCACGTTAAATTTTTCCCATACACCTAATTTCCCTGCTTCGATTGCCAGGTTGAGGGCCGTCTGGCCGCCCATGGTCGGAAGGCAAGCATCGATTTGGCGCTCTTCGAGGATCTGTACGATACTTTCCACGGTCAGGGGGAGCAGATAAACATGGTCTGCCGTGACCGGGTCGGTCATAATGGTAGCCGGATTGGAATTGATGAGGGTCACTTCGATACCTTCTTCTCGCAGCGAGCGGGAGGCCTGCGAACCGGAATAATCGAACTCACAGGCCTGACCGATGATGATCGGTCCGCTGCCGATGATGAGCACGGATTGGATAGATGTATCTTTGGGCATGGGAAAATGCGTTTTTCGGAATTGGCTGCAAAGATAAGCTTGTAGCAGAGAAATTTAGGGAAAACGAAACAGTTTGTGCGTCGATTCTCTAAATTTATCGGCTAAACCGAACCGAACCCATGACTAGATTCCTATTTTTCGGTCTGCTTCTGATGACTGGGACGGCGTGTAACTCCACCACAAAAGAGCAGGCCAAAGCAATATCCCGCGTAAACTACTTCGTCCGGTACCTGTCTGCCGAACGCCAGTTGAAAGCTCAACTGGAAGCGCCTGCAGATACGGCAAGCGGACAGCAGATCGATCAAGCCCTGTTTCAGGGCGATCCTATGAAGCCGCTCCGGGCTAGCGGATTGGGCACTATTTTTCAGGTTACCGCTCGTAACACGCCATACCAGGGTACTTTCCGATTCCGGCATCATATCGGCAATCAATTTTACGACTACGTTATGACCATGCGGCCCTCCGGGAGTGTCGAAATGCCGAAAGTGATTCGAAAAGAAGAGGATCTCTATTTTCGAGTCGAATCGGGCGACCTGGAAGCGAATGAGTCCCTGGTGGTGCTGTATACCGATTCCCGTAATCAGCTGTATTCCGTTACCATCAAAGGGCCAGTCGGCAAGGAAACCCACCACTTGTCACCGGCTGCCATGCAAGCCTGGCCTGCCGGTGAAGGTCAGATATACCTGGTGAAGCGGAAAGTTCAGGAGGAACTGGGGCCCGACCTACAGGGGCAGGCAACGGTAGAATATTACACGCCAACTTTGGACGTGCAAGTTCAATGACATCTAAACTAAGCTAATTCATTATTTTGTACATCTGTCAAATACACAACAATTATAATTTTTTTTGCTCTATCTGAAACAGCGGAAAAATTCTCATATTAGACCTCCATTCAGTAAGCAAGCAAAGCGACTAAGGAAAAAAATGGAATCCACCCAACTCCATTGGGGATTCGGGCGAAAGATCCAAAGAAACTTCAATAGGAATATAACAATCCAAAGAAGAAGCCTTTGAAATAACTCTTAATTTCTTTAACATTGTGAGTCTTTTTCAGACCTCCTCATAATCCCGGCTTTAGCTATCACAGCCTTAAATAAAAAATTTATTGAGCGAAGACATTAGTCATTCACAACCATTGGTTTACACTCAAAAGCGACTATATGACACGAATTGTACACCTCACCCTTTTGCTCGTTTTTGCTTTCGGATCCATCACCTATGCCCAAACCTCCATTTATGGTAAAGTGACGGACGAAGAGACGGGAGAGCCCATCATCTACGGCAGTGTGGCGCTCTATAAAAACGATGTCCTTTTGACCGGTACTGCAACCGATTTTGATGGGAACTACAACTTCCCTGATATTGATCCGGGTAGCTACGACGTAGAAGTATCCTATACCGGCTACCAGACTCAACGGGTGACCGGTATTACAGTACTAGCAGGTAAGGCTAACAACCTTGACGTTCAGATCTCAACTGGAGGCGGGGTTGTACTCGATGAGGTGACGGTGGTGGAATACAAAGTCCCGCTCATCGAGCAAGATAACACCACCTCGGGCGCCGTCATCACTGGGGATCAGATTAAGAACCTGCCCACCCGTAACATCAACGCCCTGGCAGCCACTTCGGCCGGTCTAGCCGCCTCGGATGAGGGAGGGGCAATCACCGTTCGGGGGTCGCGTACCGATGCAACTGACTACTACGTCGACGGTATTCGGGTACAGGGGGCCCTGATTCCGGAATCGGAAATCGATCAGCTGCAAGTGATCACCGGTGGTATCGAAGCCCAGTACGGTGATGTAACCGGCGGTATTATTTCGATTACGACGAAGGGACCATCTAATAAACTTTCCGGTGGTATAGAACTGGAGACCTCGGAATACCTCGATCCCTATCGCAACTCGCTGGTCGGCTTTAACCTGAGCGGCCCGCTTGCCCGTAACAAAAGGGGGCAATCCATTCTCGGGTTCCGTCTTTCCGGCCGCTATACCTACCAATTTGACGACGACCCCCCGGCTATCCCGGTCTATGAGGTGAACGACGATGTGCTAGCAGAGCTGGAGGCCAACCCCATTATCGAGCGTGGCGACGAATTCCTCGTGGCTGCTGACTTCCTGACCAACGAAGATGTGAGGGCAAGGGATAGCAAGCCCGATGAGGAGCGAATCCAGTACGACCTAATTGCCAAGCTCGATGCCCGATTGAGCCAAGCCATCGATATTACCTTGACGGGAGCCTACCGGAGTACAGAGAACGAGTTTACACCTGCTGGCGGAAACCTTGGGGCGCGGGGTTTTCAGATATACAACAATAATAATAATCCTTTTTCCAATAACGAATTTATCCGGGGTAACTTCCGCTTTCGCCATCGACTGGGCCGTACCGGCGCCTCTGGCGATGCGCCCGACTCCCGCTCCCTTATTCAGAATGCATCTTACACGTTGCAGTTCGGTTATGAAAATACCCAAAACGAGCGCTTCGATTCGCGGCACGGATTTAACTATTTCGACTACGGCTATGTAGGTGATTTTGACATTGAGTGGGTGCCGACATTCGATATTGTAATTGATCCGGAGACTCTTCAGGGAAATTACCAATTGCTCGACTACCGTCAGGTCTTGCGTAGTTATCAGCCCGGGACAGTTAATGAAGTCCTGGCGAACTACAATAATGTACTTAATATACCGGAAGGGGAAGGCCTCAACTCAACGATTGGCGACTTCCTCGTTGCCGGGCAGTTCGAAAACAGCAATGTCACTGCCCGCACTGATTTCCTGACAGATAATGGCGCACTGACCAATATTTTTGCTAATTCTTGGGGGTTTCACACCAATGTTGGTTGGGTTTCTAATTTGGCACGCCAAACCGACAACGATATCATCACTTTTCAGGCCCGTTCTTCTTTTGATTTGGTGCCGGGCGGCTCAGATAAAGGACGTCATAACATTCAACTGGGGATCATTTATGAGCAACGCATTCAGCGTAACTATTCTGTGGCGCCGCGTAACCTTTGGGACGTAGCGCGCCAAACCGCCAACAACCACATTTTAGGTATTGAAGAGGGCGCCGATACGATTGGCTTCATTGATTTACCGGACATTGACTTTGGTGGCGGACTTGTGATCAACGGTGATAGTACCGCTATTTTGGAGCAAACTATTGCACCCGGTCAAGATGCCCGCTTCTTTCGTTCTATTCGGGAAGCGCTAGGCGGCGTTCCGCTCGACCAGTATGTCAACGTCGACGGTCTTACACCTGACCAATTGTCCATCGATATGTTCTCGGCCCGGGAGCTCAACGACCAGGGGCTGCTTGGCTATTTTGGGTATGACCACGTTGGGAATGAATTCAACGGCACCTTTGATGATTTCTTTACCACCCGCGATGCTGATGGGATCCGCACCTTTCCGGTAGCGCCCAACCGCCCTATTTACACTGCTGCCTATATCCAGGATAAATTTACCTTCCGCGATATCATCTTCCGTTTGGGCGTTCGGGTTGACCGGTACGATGCCAACACCAAGGTGCTGAAAGATCCCTTTTCGCTCTACGAGATTATGGGTGCAGAAGAATATCACAATCTTTCCAACGTCAATACAGAACGGCCGGGTAGTATTGGAGAAGACTTCAAAGTCTACCTCAATGAAGCCGGTACCGGGGTCCAAGCCTACCGCGATGGCGACCAATGGTACCGCGCCAACGGTAACCCCGTAAACGATGCCATTGAGATTGAGGGCATCAGAAGTGGTTTGGTGTTCCCGCAGTACCGCGACGAGCGTGCTGCTGAGGACCCCAATTTTATCAAATCACCAGATTTCGATCCGAACGTATCGTTTGAAGACTACGAAGTGCAATTTAATGTGATGCCACGTCTAGCCTTCTCCTTCCCGATTTCTACTGAGGCCAACTTCTTTGCGCATTACGATATCCTAGTGCAGCGTCCGCCATCGAACACCCTGGCCACGGCTTTGGATTACTTCTACTTCACCGACCGCCCGGGTACCGGCGGCAACCCGTTGAGCAACCCGAACCTGCGTCCGGAACGGACGATCGATTACGAAATCGGGTTCCAGCAAAAGCTGACCAATACCTCGAAGTTCAAACTTTCGGCCTACTATAAGGAGCTGCGTGACATGATCCAGCAGCGGACCTTCTTCCCGGTTCCGCTGGTGAATACCTATGTAACTTACGACAACCAGGATTTTGCCACGGTAAAAGGTTTTACCTTTGAATACGATCTGCGTCGTACCGGCAACGTTTCTTTGAATGCCAACTATACGCTGCAATTTGCCGATGGTACCGGCTCGGATGTGAACTCGCAGCGCGGTCTGACCAGCCGGGGTAACTTGCGCAACCTGTTTCCGCTGAACTTTGATGAGCGGCATCGGATTAACCTGATCCTCGACTGGCGCTATGGGTCGGGTAAGCGTTATAACGGCCCTCGCTTGTTCGGCTCCGACATTTTTGCCAATGCCGGCTTAAACCTGCAGTCGGTTGTGGTTTCCGGGCGTCCGTATACGGCTCGTCAGACACCGACCGAACTGGGGGGTACGCAGGCTGTGGGTTCGCTAAACGGTGCCCGCCGACCATGGAATTTCACGGTAAATATGCGGGTCGATAAATCTTTCGACATCACTCCGAAGCTGGGTATGAATGTTTATGTTCGGATTTCGAATCTGCTCGATCGCCGGAATATAATTAGCGTGTACCCGGTTACCGGCTCGCCGGATGATAGCGGTTACCTGGAATCCTCCTTCGGACAGGATGCACTGAACCAAATTGAAAATTCGGCACGCCAGGTAGATGCTTACTTAGCTTCCTATCAGTGGGCGTTGTTGAATCCAGACTTTTATAGTTTGCCCCGCCGAATTTTTGCGGGCGCTATTTTTAACTTCTAAAAAACGGAAGAAGCCCCTGGTGGGCCCATTCATAAACTTTGAAAAAAGCAGAAAATGATGCGCAATTGGCGATTTTGGTTTTTAATGATGGCGGGCCTCTTCTTCTGCGGTACGGCCGGCGCCCATATTAATCCGGAACATAAAGAGTCCAAAAGGGCGAAGGACCGGGATGCCCGTGTTAACTTCCGGGAAAACTGCGACAATGCAGTAGCACAGGTAGATATGCAAATTAACAACGTACGCGCCCGCCTAACGACTGGGGGTGACGTATGGTGGGATGGTGATGACGGTCGCTACGTAGTGCCGAAGGTGCCTCCTGGCGTGCCGGAAGTATCATCGATTTTCGCCGGCGCGGTATGGTTGGGCGGGGTCGATCCGGCCGGCAACCTCAAAGTGGCGGCTCAAGCTTATGGACGCAATAATGGTAGCTTTGACTACTATACCGGTCCATTGAACCCTGAGACGGGTACTACAGAGCAGGAGGTCTGCTCCAGCTGGGACCAGTTCTTTACAGTAAAAGGGACCAGCATTGAAACCCACCTGCGCAACTTCGAAGCGGCGCAGACAGCTGGCGAGCCACTCGATCCGGACGAAATCCCCCTCGATGTAAAAGGGTGGCCAGCAAAAGGCAACCAGTTCTTTTTTGAGGTGCATGGTTTCGATCTACCCAATACAACCCAGGGGTTGGCTGGTTTTTGGGATCAAGACGGTGACGGCGATTACAATCCCGAACTTGGAGATTATCCGGTGATCGAAATCCGCGGTTGTACCGATAAGCCGCAGTTTCCCGATGATATGACCTTTTGGATTTACAACGACGCAGGTAATATTCACCGGCAAACACAAGGGGATCCCATCCAGATGGAAGTACAGGTGCAGGCCTTTGCCTATGCCACTAACGATGAGATCAACGACATGACCTTCCAGCGCTACAAGCTCATCAACCGGGCGGTGGAATCGATCGATAGTACTTTCTTCGCTATGTGGATTGATCCGGACCTCGGATGCTATACAGATGATTATATCGGCTGTGATACACTGCGTTCGTTGGCTTTCGTGTACAATGAAGATGCTCTGGATGGTACCACGGGTTGCATTTGTGAGCAAGGGGTAAACACCTATTGCGAAAGTGTACCCATCCTTGGCGTCGATTATTTCCGTGGGCCATTAGATGAAAACGGTGATGAAATCGGACTGTCCTCTTTTACCTATTTTAATAATGGTGGTATTGGTAGCCCCCCTCCGGGTACGACCGACCCTACTCCGGGCGCTGTACAAGAGTACTACAATTACCTGTCTGGCTCTTGGCGTGACGGTTCGCCCTTTACTTTTGGAGATGATGCTTATCAGGATGGTTTTCCCATCAAGTACGCCTTCACCGAAGCCCCCGATGACCCGGACGGCTGGTCGATGTGCACTGCCAATCTGCCCTTCGGCGATCGCCGTACGGTGCAGGCTTCCGGACCGTTCCGACTGGACCCTGGCGCCGTGAACGAGCTCATCATCGGCGCAGTCTGGGTAGCCGATCAAGAGTATCCTTGCCCGAGCATCGTAAAGTTGCAAGAAGCAGACGATATCGCTCAGGCCCTTTTCGATAACTGCTTCGAAATTACCGATGGTCCGGATGCACCAGATGTCGACTTCATCGAGCTGGATCAAGAGATTATAGCCGTTTTTACCAACGACACGTTGACCTCGAATAATGCTTTCGAAAGCTACGCCCAACGCGGGCTGCAAATTCCTGCCGGGGAGGCAGACAGCCTCTACCGCTTCGAAGGCTATAAATTTTATCAACTGAGCGGCCCCAACGTGACCATCGCCGACCTGGACGATCCCAGCAAAGCGCGGTTAATCTATCAGGTCGACCTTCAGAACGGCGTCGGAGAGATTTACAACTGGGAAACCGTTCCGAATCCGACTTCCGAGGAAGTTTACGTCCCAACCCTGGAGGTAGCCGGCCGCGATGAAGGCTTACGCAATACCTTCCGCATTACCGAAGATCAATTTGCCGAAGGCGACCGTCGGCTGATTAATCACAAGAAGTACTACTTTACGGCTATCGCTTACGCCTACAATAACTATCGTCCCTTTGATCCTGACGAAGTGTTGGGCCAACGGCAGCCTTACCTCGAAGGTCGCCGGAATATTGGTGACGGGGAAAACCCATTCTATACCGTATTACCCCGTCCGATTCTGGACCGCCAATTACAAGCCGGCTACGGTGACGGTGCGATCATTACCCGGATTGATGGCGGTGGTACCGGCGAAAACTTCCTGGATGTTGCGGACGAGACGCGTGAGGCGATCGTAAACGGGACTTTCAACGGTGAGGTAACTTACGAATCGGGCCGCGGTCCGGTAGAAGTACAGATCTTTAACCCCCTTGATGTCGTAGACGGTGAATACGAATTGCGCATTATCGACGACAACCTTGATGATGATAACCTGGAGCCCAGCGCACGGTGGGAGCTAACCAATCTCAGCGACCCCATGGCACCGGTTATTATATCTAATAAAACGATCGAGTCTCTGAATGAACAAATTATCCGGGAGTATGGATTTTCCATTGCGCTCGGGCAGGTAGAAAATTTTGCCTCCAGCGGAACTGGCGATAACGGCGTCATCGGTGCCGAAATCGAATACGAGGACCCCAATGCGGAACCCTGGCTAAGAGGACTTCAGGAGGGCGAGCTGTTGGGAGGAACTTCTTTCCTGGCACAAATTACCGATTTCATCGCGAACAATGAGGGAGAACCAGACTTTGCACTGGACCAGGACCAGGCTTTAAATAACATCGGTAACGGATTTTTCTTCCCTTATGGCATCCTGAACTATAGGGTGCGTGATGCAGCCCAGGATGCGCCTTACATCATGCCTACCTGGTCGAGCATCAGTGGTATGGGGATCGTCCGTAACCAAACGAATTTGAGCCAAACCAACAATGTCGATATCGTCTTTACTTCAAATAAAGATCTTTGGAGCCGATGTGTGGTGGTCGAGGCCGCGAACCGTTACTACGAACAAGCTGGGTACTTAACGGAAGGCGAGCGGAGTCATTTCGAACTACGGGCGCAACCTAGTGTCTTGAAGGAAGACAATGATGGCGACGGTCGTCCCGACCCCGGCACCATTTTCGAAGGGGAAAGAGAGGAAGGCATGGGCTGGTTCCCTGGCTATGCCATCGATGTAGAAACCGGGCAGCGCCTGAACGTTTTCTTCGCTGAAAATTCGGTGTACAACGGAGAACTAATTCCCGACGAACCTTTTACCGTCGGTGGCGATATGATGTTCAATCCGAACGCTATTGAGCTATTGGGCATAAGTAATATTGATCTGTTCCCCATTTTTCTGGGTGGTCAGCACTTTGTCTATGTAACCAAGCAACCCTATGACTCTTGCCAGACCATCGCTAACCAATTGCGGCCCAGCCCGAGCGCGATCACCAAAGTACGCGCGGTTAATGAAATTACATGGGCAGGCTTGGTCTATGCCCAGCCTGGCGAGCAATTGTTGTCTTACGACGAAGGTCTGATTCCGGAAGATGTAACGGTTAAGCTGCGCGTTCAGAATCCCTACCGGGTTGAAGAAGGTACCGGCGCCAATAATGGCTATCCGACTTATCGCTTCCGGATCGATAATAAGGAGCCACTGCAACTCGATCAGGTAGCTGTTGATAACGCCTTGGATCAGATCAACGTAGTACCTAATCCATATTACGGATTTTCCGACTACGAAACATCTCAGTTTACCACGATCGTAAAAATTACCAATCTGCCGGCGCAATGTACGGTGAATATTTACACGCTGGACGGCAAGTTTATCCGCCGCTACAACCGCGACGAAGTCGGGCAAATACCGGTTGGTAATAATCGTGCCATTGATCGTCAGCAAATTACCCCTGATTTGGAGTGGGATCTGCGTAACAGTCGCGGCATTCCGATCGCGAGTGGGGTTTATCTGATTCATATCGCAGCTCCGGGATTAGGCGAACGTACCATTAAGTGGTTCGGGGTGAACCGCAAGTTCGACCCATCCGGGCTGTAATCTCGGTTTAGATGTTCTGCTTCCTGCTGCGGAGGCAGAACATCTTCCAGCTCTCATTCTTTAAGTACTTTCTAACTCACGCCATATGATCAAGCACCTTTACTTCATAATCTTTTTTCTCGGTCTCATACTTCTTCCCGCCAGCGACCTGAAGGCTGGAAACCCCGACCGTCAGGGGGAAGCAGGCGCCTACGAACTTTTGATGAACCCTTGGGCGCGCTCAGCCGGTTTGCACACGATGAATACCTCATTCATTTCTGGCGTTGAGGCTATGCGACTCAATATCGCAGGCCTCGTGCGGCTGGATAATCAGCTAGAGGTATACGGAAGCCATGCCATTTACCTGGACGGCACCGACATCAGTATGAACGCGCTGGGTTTCGGAAGCAAAATCGGTAAAAATGGTGCACTGGGCGTCAGCATTATGGCGCTCGACTTCGGAGATATCCGAGTGACGACCACCGATCAGCCCGGTGGTACGGGGGCAACTTTTTCACCCAGCTTCTTCAACATCGGATTAGGGTATTCCCACCAGTTTGAGAATAAAGTATCGGTCGGTATATTAGTCCGTGGTATTTCTGAATCCATCTCTGATTTGAATGCTTTTGGATTCTGTATCGATGCCGGAATTCAGTACGTGACAGGTGCCCAGGATAATTTCAAGTTCGGCATTGCTCTGCGCAATGTGGGTGGCCGAATGAAATTCAACGGGGAAGGTCTGGCAGTCCAGCGTCCTACCGAGCAAGGCTACGAACTCACCTTTGATCAGCGCTCCAATGATTTTGAGTTACCATCGATGCTGAATATCGGTGCTTCTTACGACTTCTTGCTGGGAGAAAAAAATCGCATTACTGCCCTGGCCAACTTTACCTCTAACTCTTTTTCCGAGGACCAGGTCGGCGGTGGTTTGGAGTATGCTTTTAACGAGATGTTCATGGTACGGGCCGCTTACAAGTATGACTTTGGTCTGGGCGATGAGATCCGCGAGCCGATTTACACTGGCTTAAGCGCAGGCGCTACGATCGATGTACCGATAAGCCGCCGGAATCCAGATCTTCGTTTTGGTATCGACTATGCCTACCGCACTACCAAGATCTGGAACGGTACCCACAACATCGGGGTACGCCTCAATTTCTAAAGGTTGGAAACCAATCTCCAGATAGAGAGAATACGCAACTACCGGTTGCTGGATAAATTTTTTAATAGGGTTCAGCAAATAAAACTTGAGTTTTAGGGTCGATTTCCCTTATATTTGTATTTACCTTTAGAGAAGAAAATAATAATATCTTCTTCTGCTTTAAGTAGTCATTCCTTGTGAAGCGCCAAAAGAGCCAGACTTTTTTGGCGCTTCGCAATGAATGACTTTTTACGTGAAGGCCCGTTTTTTGACGTTTAAGGTCTTTTTATCATTAGATTAAATAATTTAAACCAGAACCCGGACGGGAAGCAACTATGACTCCGTTCGGGGCGTTCACAAGCTACTCTTACTGCACGAATAGCGTTCACCACGACTAGAAGGAATGTATAGTGCCGAATTCCTCGCGATATCGGATGGTAGAGGAGTCTTTCATTAGGTAGTAAATTTTAATACTATGGCAGGTTATAACTATTTGACCAAAGAAGGGTACGACAAACTGCGCGAAGAATTGGACGACCTCAAGTCGCGTGGCCGTAAAGAAGCCGCCAATGCTATCGCAGAGGCCCGCGAAAAAGGCGACCTTTCCGAAAACGCGGAATACGATGCAGCCAAAGAGGCTCAAGGTATGTTGGAAATGCGCATCAATGAGCTGGAAAAGAAGCTCTCTAACGCCCGGATACTTTCCGAAGAAGATGTAGACACCTCTAAGGTGACGGTACTATCGAAGGTGACCATTAAAAATGTCAAGTCCAAAAAAGAACTGACCTACCAGTTGGTCTCCGAATCCGAAGCGGACCTCAAAGCGCGCCGCATTTCCGTTGACTCTCCCATGGGGCAGGGGCTGCTGGGTAAAAAGGTTGGCGAAGTTGCCACGGTAGAAACCCCACGAGGAAATTTGGAATTCAAAGTCGTAAACATTACTGTGTAGCACGACGATTGTCGTCTGGATAGGTGTGGGCTAGGGCATACCCTACCCACACCCTCCATCCAACACCTATACCTACATTTATATTTATGTCCTCTATCTTTTCTAAAATCGTAGCCGGCGAAATTCCCGCTTATAGCGTAGCGGAAGATGACCGGTACCTGGCTTTTCTTGATATTCGGCCATTAATGCGTGGTCACACCCTGGCCATCCCGAAGCAGGAGGTCGATTATATTTTCGATCTCGACGACGATTTACTGGGCGGCTTGATGGCGTTTTCCAAACGAGTAGGTAAGGCCATTGAGCAAGTCGTGGATTGCAGCCGGATCGGCATTGCAGTGGTCGGTCTGGAGGTCCCCCATGCACACGTGCACCTCATGCCGATTAATTCAGTAAAAGATATGAGCTTCAGCCGTAAGCCTATCGAAATGACGCCTGGTGAAATGGAGGACCTGGCCGCTCGGATTCGCGACCACCTCTAGCCTTTTCGTTCGGGGTTGTCTTTCAGAAAAGCGCTCCAATCGCTATATCGCTTACGGCCATTTAGTGCAGATTGCCCCTGGTAGTAATGGCAGACAGCAGCGGCGAGGGCATCACTGGCGTCCAGTGCATGGTGGTCTACTTTGTGCTTTAAGATATGGCCGAGCATGGCGGCTACCTGCTCTTTCGTGGCGTTTCCGTTCCCGGTTACCGATTGTTTAATTTTTCGGGGCGCATATTCCGTGATCGGAACTTCTTTGGTAATTGCTGCTGCCATAGCTACGCCCTGGGCGCGGCCCAGTTTCAGCATGGCTTGTACGTTCTTGCCATAGAAGGGGGCTTCAATGGCCATTTCGCGTGGCTGATACTGGTCGATGAGGGCTTGCATTCGTTCGAAGATATGCTTTAACTTGAGTTGGTGGCTGCCCCACTTATCGAGGTATAGCACCCCCATATCCAACAACTGCAGTCGTCGCCCGAGAACTTCTACGAGGGCGTAACCCAGCAGGTTAGTTCCGGGGTCGACCCCAAGTAAGCGGTAAGGTTTAGTCGTATCCTGCACAGCCGTCCTTTTTGGGAAGGTAGCATAAATCTATAGTTCATCCAAATCTATTCAAACATATTGTTGAAGCTGCGGACGCATCCGCTTACCCGAATCGCAGTCTGGATATTCAAGGCTGGTATCGGGCTGTTACTTTGCTGGCGCTTATGGATGCACGGAAAAAGTATACTGGCAGTTGGGGTAGACTCTGGGTGGCATTCTCTGGTCGCTTCTCCTTCTCTATCCTTTTTATCTATTGCTTTGGCGTTTATGCCCCTCAATTGGTTACTGGAAACCTTGAAATGGCAGTCCTTTTTTCCATCGAATAGCCCCCTCCGTTTTTGGACTTTGCTGGCAGCAGTACTGGCCGGTCAGAGTGTTGCCCTTATAACGCCCAACCGGATGGGCGACATTTTAGGGCGATTGTGGATCATCCCTCGTTCTCAGCATGCCTGGGCTATTCCGGCTACTGTGGGCGCTGCTTATTGTCAGTTTACCGCTTTGCTGTTGGGTGGACTAATCGGAACAATAGGGCTCATCCAACTTCCCACGCAAGCGGTTCGTCTTTATAATGGGTTATACGCAATCATGATCGGCAGTAGTGCGGCCTTGTTGGTCTTGTTAATGGTGGGGCGGTTTTTGCCTGGCAGGTTGGCAAATGTTATCAAATCTGTTAAAGGGAAGAGCTGGAAAAAGATGCTGACCCCCTTTGCGCGTTTAGCCCGGTACGACATTTACCATCTGAAAAGCGGACTTTTTTGGGGCGGATTACGTTATATAATTTATAGTATGCAATATGTTGCCTTGCTGAATTTTTTTGGAGCAGAACTCTCTTTTTTCGTGGCGTGGGCAGGTGTAGCAGCTATCTTCTTGCTCCAGACCGGCATACCATTACCCCCGATTGCCGGAGTTGTTGCCCGGGGTGAGTTGGCCCTACTAATCTGGGTGCAATTAGGAGCGGACGACACCCGGATTTTAATGGCCACCTACGGGTTGTTTGCCATCAATTTAATAATTCCGGCTTCTGTAGGGTTCGGGTTGCTATTGCGTAAGAACCTCACAAAATCAAACGAATATGGATAGTGCTTTCCTACAGTCTCCTAAAATATGGGCTCTTTTGCTATTAATCTTCTGTGCAACGGCCCCGCCGGGTGCCCAGCAATCTAAACGGACGCCGGAATTTACCGGCAAGAACGGTACGGCTGGCTGTTCGATTGAAAACACCACCTTCCAGGACGGTGAAGAAATGGTTTACGCAGTTTATTACAATTGGAACTTTGTATGGATTGCAGCCGGAGAAGTCACCTTTCGCGTCTCGGAAACGCCAACCGAATACCACCTCTCGGCCCACGGGACGACCTACAAATCCTACGATTCTTTTTTTAAGGTGCGCGATTACTACGATTCTTACATCGATAAAGAGACCCTACTGCCCAACGTTTCGATCCGCGATATTGAAGAGGGACCCTATACGCTCTACGACAAGATTACCTTCGACCAGCAAAATAATCAGGCCAAATCATTCCGCGGAAAAACAAAGGAGCAAGCCGAGCTCAAAACTTATGGCATAGACGAATGCATGCACGATATTCTGTCGGTCATTTACTATGCACGCAATTGGGAATTTGACCATATGCAGGTCGGCGAGCGCATTCCCATTCAGGTTTTCGTGGATAAGGAGATTTGGCCTTTGAAAGTAAAATACAAAGGGGTGGAAAAGAAGAAAAAAATCCGAGGTATGGGTAAATTTGATACTTATGTCTTCAGCCCCCAAGTCGTTTCGGGTTACTATTTCAACGAGGATACCGAGATGAACGTATGGGTTTCAAAAGACAACAATAAAATACCCCTGCAAATCGAAACCCCCATTTCGGTCGGTTCGGTTAAGGTAATCTTGAAAAGTTACAACGGTCTTCGCTACGACCTTGCTTCGAAATACTGATTTCTTGAGGGAGCAGGGTAAAAAACATCGCTATGCGCAGAATTCTTCCCTGGCTCTTATTGGTCCTTGTCATCGGTTTAGGCCTTGGTTTTTTTAGCCAAAATCTTCTTTCCTTCGACTTTCAAACCGAAAAGCAGGTGGAAGAGGAGGCCACCGTATTGTTGGAAAAAATTGAGACCGTAACCAAGCTCATTACTGTAGAGGGTAACCTCTCCGAACTCTATAATTACAAGGACTACTACGGCTACGACTGGTGGATTTTTAGAAAGCGCGCTATCTTGCGGGTAAAGGGGCGAGTATCGGTAGGCTACGACCTGAGTAATATCAAGGTAGCGACCTTTCCCGATGAGCGGCGTATTCGAATTACCAATATTCCGGTCGAACCGGAGATCCTGAGCATTGACCACGAAGTCGACTACTACGACCTAAGCGAGGGCACGTTCAACACTTTCTCGGAGGAAGACTACAGCAAGCTCAACGAAAATGCTAAAGACCTCCTGGCTAGTAAGGCGCGCGAAAGTGAATTGATGGATATGGCACGCGAACAGGGCAACGAGATTTTCAACCTCATTCAATTTATCGGTGAGAATGCCGGCTGGCAGGTCGAACTATTTGGTATCGATAATGCTCCCGTGCTGGCAGACTGATCCGGATAACCTGTAATCTCACCTCCTTGCTGCTTTTTCGGCCGCTAACATTTGATCTGGCGTTATGCTTCGAATTCTCCTGAAAACGCCTATTTTTAGCTTGTTTTAGGCGACAAATTGCAAGAATATGTTGGCGGCTATTTCCGGTAACCAAGCATTCTTGCGTTTCTTTTGAAGCAAACAAAATACAGCAATGGCAAATCCTAGCGCAGTGGCCACTTCCCGGCAGCTCTTTGGCCACCCTATCGGCCTTTATGTTCTCTTTTTTACAGAATTATGGGAGCGCTTCTCTTATTACGGAATGCGCGCCATCCTAACGCTTTACATGATCACCCAGGTGACAAATAGAAACCCGGGGCTGGGTTGGGACGAAGCCTTTGCACTATCTATTTACGGGTGGTACACGATGCTCGTATACGTAGCTTCCATTCCCGGCGGTATTCTGGCCGATAAATACATTGGCCAAAAACGCAGCGTGATGGTAGGCGGCTTTTTACTCGTTGCTGGTCACGGTGTGCTGGCCATCGATGCCATCTGGGCATTTTATACCGGTCTGGCCCTTATTATTCTGGGCGTGGGCTGTTTGAAGCCGAATATTTCCACCATGGTAGGCGGATTGTACGAGCAGGGCGACCCACGACGCGATAGCGGATTTACCATTTTCTACATTGGGATTAATATAGGCGCTTTCCTGGCAGCCCTGATTGTAGGTTTCATAGGGGAAACCTACGGTTGGCATTATGGGTTTGGACTAGCCGGTATTGGAATGTTGATCGGCCAACTGGTATTCATTGGCGGGCAACGCTATCTCAAAGGGGTAGGCGAGCCGCCGGAGCGTGGCGAAGGCGTAGGCGAAGGAGAGTATACCTCTATGGGCGTCCTCTTTGAGCGCCTGATGCGGTCGGGCTGGCAGCTGACCGTTACGATCATCCTGGCGGTGGGAAGTGTCGCATTAGCCTGGTTCAACGCAGAAGGCGGGCAACGCATCGCTTACAGCCTGCTGGGTGTTTTCCTGGCTTTGGTAATCGGTATGCTCCTGATGATCTACGAGGATGTAGATAAAAAAGAGGAAAAAGACCGTTTCGTGGTTTTGCTCCTCTCATTTTTGATCGTAATCGTCTTCTGGGGGGCATTCGAACAGGCCGGCGGCCTGATGAACATTTACACCCTGCAAAAGATCGACCGGGTGGTACCGCTATATGTGCTCGATATTCTTTTCTTCGGCGCTGGTATTTTCCTGGCACTGCGGGGCATTTTGCATGCCGTCCGCAAAAAACAAACCGCTTACTTGTTTTTACCCATCGGGGTACTGGTGCTGGGGCTGTATTTCTTTCTGCGCCAACGCGAACTCTCTGATCCTTATGAAATACCGGCCTCCGTTTTTCAATCGGTTAATGCCCTTTTCATCATCATCTTCGGTACACTGGTGGCGGGCTTCTGGATTTGGTGGCAGCGCAAAGGGCGTGAAGCTTCCTCCCTCTTTAAAATGGCAGTGGGTACGATCATCATGGGCGTCGGCTTTCTATTCATGGCCAGAGCATCGGCCGACATCATGACCTACGGCGATAAGGCGGCGTTGATGTTGCTCATTTTGGCTTACCTGTTCCACACTATCGGAGAACTTTGTGTGTCGCCGGTGGCGCTGTCCTTTATCACCAAATTAGCGCCAGTAAAATACGTCTCTATCATGATGGGGGTTTACTTTGCAGCGACCGGACTTGGCAATAAAGTAGCCGGCTCGATTGGCGAGCTTTCACAAACCGAAACAGTCAAGACGGAACTCGCCGCCAATTACGACCAAGTGCGGCTACTCACCGAAACCCCCGACTCTTTACAACCAGCAAACTTCGAGATCGTAGCCGATATCTATACCCAGGACGGAGAAATTACTATCCAGAAAGCGGGGCAAGATGTGGAAGCACTCATCGGACTGCGTGAGGAAAACCAAACCCTGCTGACTAAAATCATGGAGGGCTGGGACACCTCGGCCGACGAACCGCTCACCGCCGTGGCTTCATTCGAGCGCAGTGACCAGGGGAATTACCAGGGTGAGATAAAAGTTTTTGAAGCGCAGGACAACCGTGAGTATTGGACTTTTATCTCGATCTTTATTCTTACAGCAGCCTTTGGTCTATTGCTATTATTGTTCCTCAAACGCCTGAAGGCCATGACGCATAATGCCGAAGCTACCTTTGAGGACAAGGAACGGGTGAAAGAAACGACCACTGCAACCGACGAACAACCCTAAGGGCGGGTTAACCCCCTTCGCCCGGAAAGCTTTTTTGAAAAATTCTTCAAAGACTATGCTTAACGACAACTCCAAACTGGATTGGAAAAATATCAACATCCTGTATTTTGCCATCATTGCCGGCCAATTGCTGTTCGCACTGGTTGTCGTGTTTATGATCTATTCGGGCTCGGTTGAACCTGATTCGGGCGAGGAGGGTGGTTTTTTCGGCATGTTGGTTCCTATCGTTACCTTCAGTACAGCGGTTGCTGCCTACTGGCTCAACAAAAACCAGTTGCAAAAAGCAGCCCAGAGAACCTACGAAGGCGTAAAGCCAGCTCTGACCACCTACCGGCAGGCCGTCATTTTCAGGAATGTGCTATTGGAAGGTGGTAACCTGTTAGCACTTATTGCCACTTTGGTGACGGGCAATCTGAACTATCTGCTCTATTTCGCTATCGGCATCGCCATCAGCGTTTTTTTTCGGCCCAAACAAGAAGAGTTTGCCAGTTATTTCCGCATGCGCTAGCGGTAGAAAACCTCTAGGGCCTTAAAGTCGAAGAAACACTCCTGGTAAGCCACCGATCTGTGTTCGGACACTTGCTGGTCATCAGGGCGTCGATGTCGATATAGGTAGATTCAATGCGTTCATTGACCCAATCCCGTATGAACTCACTTCGCTTCGATTCGATGGCAGCCTTGCGGATTTTGGAATAATCCTGCTTCAAATTGGCCCGGTGCGGTTTGGTGCGCGACTGCAGTTGTACAATCCGGTATAGGACCTCTCCCGACGGATCGCGAAATTCGAAGGCGTTGGAAATCTCGTTCACCTCCATGGTGTCGATGGTGAAGTAGATGTCGGGATCTAATTCACTGACTTCAAAGAAAGTGTTACCAGTGGCCGGGTTGGTCATACGGCCGTCGTTGTTGTAGCTCTGGGTCTCGTCGTACCCGAACACTTTCAAAGCACGGGAGAAGGTATAAACGCTGTCCTTGATAAGGTGCCGGACGGAGTCGAGCGTATTGCGAGTTTTTTCCAGATCGGCATCCGTAATCTCCGGACGAATCAAGATATGGCGGGTATGGATGGAATTGCCACGGCGCTCAATTAACTGAATGATGTGAAAGCCGAACTGAGTTTCCACTACCTCTGAGATTTGTCCGGGATCGAGTTTATAGGCTGCCGCTTCAAAAGGCGGAACAAATTTGCCGCGTTGGGTCCAGCCTAAATCCCCACCGCCACGGGCAGAGCCGTCGTCCGAGTATTTTCTGGCTAACTCACCGAAGTCTTCGCCGGCAACGATGCGCTCCCGGATTTCGGTCAATTGCGCTATGGCCCGCTCTCGCTCCTCCTGATTGATTTGCGGCTTCATGACAATCTCTCGCACTTCCACCTCCGAGCTAAAATAGGGCAGGCTGTCGTAGGGAATAGCTTCGAAGAAATTTTTCACCTCCGATGGCGTGACATTAACGCTGGAAATTATCTGTCCGCGCATCCGCTCGACCAGGAGCTGATTTTTCAAGTCTTCCTGAAATTTGGCTTTTACTTCATTGATCGACTGGCCATAATAATCTTCGAACTGACTGACATCGTTATTCATGAAGGAAAGTATGCGCTCGATCCGTGCATTAAGCTGGGCTTCCACTTCTTCATCGGCTACCTCCACACTATCCAGGCGTGCTTGGTTAAGCAACAGCTTATTAGTTAAGATGCCATCGAGGATACTACAACGCGCACCTTCCGGCATCTCGCCGCTGTTATTGGATTGCATAAGGGAGTATTGCTCTTCAATCTCGGATAGCAACACCAATTCATCACCGACCGTAGCAATCACTTTATCAATCACCTGTGCCTGAGCACCCAAGAATACGGGAGCCGATAGCAACAGTATCACCTTTCCTAACAATAATCCTTTCATCGTACCAGGTTTTCTTTCTACAAAATCCGACGAGCTATTGGGTATATATACTGATGTTGTTGCTGCGCAACTCCCGCTCGTACAGGGTTTCGCGTTTTTCTTCTAACAACTTGATCTTCCGATTATGTAAAATATACTTTCGGGCCTGCCCCTCAATGTAAGAGAGAGGAGCGATCTCTTTTTGGTTGCGTATCTCAAAAACTTTCAGGTAATACTGATAGTCCCCATCGCGCTGAGTAAAATCCCGTTTACTAAAAACATTATCGATGGTAAGGGTGCCTTTGGGTAAATCCAGCGCTATATCCTCCACCCGGTGCCAGGTGCTATCTTCCAGAATGTGCGACTCGGCATATTGATTGCAATACTCCAGAAGCGCCCGGTAATTGTCACCGCTTGGATCGTTCCACCACCTGCGCACGTCGGAAACTTGGGGTACGGGGGTAGGCACCTTGATGAAGTAACAGCGAATAATTGGGGTTTCCAACTGGTACTGTTCTTTGTTTTTTTGATAAAACGCTCTCAGTTCTTGCTGGGTGACGGTAGAATCCAGCTCCTGCTCCACAATCTTTTGTTCGTAATTGTGCAGAATGAGGGATGCCCGATAGTCACGTACCATTTTATCGAGATTCAGGTCGACCGGAATATTTTGCTCAGCCTCGTGCAGAATAATGGCTTCCCGGATCCAGCGATTGACGTAGGCATTGATAATCAGGCTGCTATCCTCGGCCGTTGCATCGTCGGGGAACATACCATCCATATGCGACAGGTACAGCTTTTTGTTATACACCCGGGCAAGCGCCCGGTTTTCATCCGACGGGTCGCCCGCTCCCTGGCAGCCCGCCAACAAACCCGCAAGCAAGAAGATAGCGATGGGGCGCACCCAAAAAGAATGTTCAAGAGCAGGGAGTCCTGCCATAGTTTACGGTTTGATGAGTTCCTCAAATACGTCGCGATTGATCTCGACTTCGTAGGCGGCTCGCAACTCCTCCACCCATTTTTCCTCCAGGTAATCCTGGTAGTCGGCAATGATATAGCCTCGTGCTTCTTTTAGGGTTTTATTCTGCGGCTGCAGAATGCGATCTACCTTTCGGAATTGCAAACCTGATCCGCGTGGGTTTTTAAACGCTTCGGATACAAAATCCTCAATAAAACGAATAGAGTTAAAGTTCGCGGATTTGCTGCGCTCGATAAGCTGCTCCTCTACCCTCAGAATATCGGCATCGGCTTCGCTGTTAAATTTGGCCAGCACTTCCGCTGGGGTATGGTCGGCAGCGTAGGCCCGAACGGCTTCGACCTGGTCGGCGGCGTTCTCATCCAGGGTATAGAGCTGGGTAACGGCACGCTCGTCCCAGCGGTACCTGCCTTCGATGGTCTTATAAAATTCAGCCAGCCCGGTGCTATCCTCTCCGGCCCGGTCCCAAACGACCATTTTAGTGGCTTCAAACAGCAGAATTCCTTCTTCATATTCACGCATGAGCGACTTGAACTCGGGGTACTTGGTTTCTAGTTGCGATTCTTCGTATTGCAGACAACGATTGTCGAGGAATTCTTCGTAGAGCGCATAGGCGCCTTCTTGCGGCGGGAATCGGCGGGAAAGCCGCACCCGGCGACTGGTGGCCTTAGCGAGATAGTCAATGAAGTCGGACAGTTGGGTGGTTTCCCCACCAAGCTCGAATAGAGTCTGTTTTTTTTCGATTACCGGAGCCTTCCACTGAAAGGTCAGGAAGGTATCGTTGAGCGTGCCTACAAAATTATCCAGTACGTTCCGGTTCTCTTCCAGGTTATTCGCAGTTTTAATATTTTCAATCATGGTGCGCCGGGCAGCTTCAAAGCGTGGATCTTGCTTGATCTTGTTCTCGAGTTGCGCCTTCGCTAAAGCGTAGGGCGGAATATCTTTACGTCGTATCCGTTTGATGATATGCCAACCTAAACTCGTCTCGACCGGTTGGGTGTAAGCGTCGTCTTTTTTTAATCCGAAAGCGGCATCCTCGAAGGCATTTTCGTAACGGTTAATGCCAATGTAGCCAATGTAGCCGCCCTTTTCGGCGGTACTTTTATCTTCAGAATACTGGCGAGCCAGCTTTTCAAAATCGGCTCCGTTTTGCAGCTGCTGGTGAATGTCTTCCGTCATCGCTTTCGCCTCCCCCGACGTACGGTTCTGCTTGCGAATGAGAATGTGTGCGCACTCGATCTCGCCCCGTGCCGGGCGTCGATCCAGCACTTTCAAAATATGATAGCCGGCGCTGGTGCGTACCGGATCGGAAAGGGTATTGAGTGGTAACGTATAAGCGGCAGTCTCTAGGGGGTAGAAACCCTTCGGGAAAGGCACGTTGATGTAGCCAATATTGCCTTTATTTTTTGGGGCGGACCGGTCGTCGGAGTTTTCTACCGCCAGGTTAGCAAAAGAAGCACCCTTTTCCAGGCGCTCTTTAATTTCCAGCGCCTTCCGGTAGGCGGCAAGGGTGTCCTCGGGTAAGGCCTTCTGGGGCATCCCGACGAGAATATGACTAATATTTACATCCTGTAACGAGCGTTCGTAGGCTTCCCGCACCAGCTTTTCGGTGACCTCTCGGTTGATTAGGTAGGAGTCGGCCAGTTGCCGGCGGTAGCTTTCCAGCTCGCGCTGTAATTGGGGTATAGTGTCAAGTTGCATATCCCGGGCACGCTGGACCTTGAGCTTAAACTTCACGTACAGATCCAAGTATTCTTCCAAGGATTCACGGGAAAAGTCGGCTTTTTTCCCATTGGTCTTGGCATAGATATATTCAAACTCCGAAACCCGCACAGGGTTATCCTCCACAGTGAATAAGACCGGATCATCCTGCTCCTGGGCAGAGACGCCCAACACTATGGTGCTCACCAGCGCGACGACCCCTACAAATTGCTTTCCGATCATAGGTTTCCTAGTTGTAGCCTTTAGGTTATACATTTTTGAAAATTGGACACAAAATTAGCAAATTTCGCCAGACCACTAAGGCAGATTCTGGACGGTTTGTGACGTTTGATGGCCTATTCTTTCGTATAGATGCGTTGTACCCGGGGTGCAATGCGGGCAAAAATCTCGTAAGGGATAGTACGGCAGGCACGCGCCAGATTTTCCACTGGGTGATCGTCGCCGAAAACCGTAACCGGATCGCCTGCCTGGGCTGTGGGAATCTGGGTGACATCAAGCATGCACATGTCCATACATACCTGGCCCACGATGGGGGCTTCGCGGCCCTGCACCAGCATGGAAAAGGCCCCATTGCCAGCCGATCGCAACAAACCATCGGCATATCCTATGCTTACCGTTGCGATCCGGCGGGGTTGATTAGCCGGATCTAGGTGCCCGTAGCCGATGCCTTGTCCAGGTGCTACTTCGCGAATCTGAGCGATTGTTGTACGCAAGTGAAAAACTGTTTTCAAGGATTCGGCCAACCGGCCGCTACCATCAATGCCGTAAATGCCTATGCCCAAACGCACCATGTCCATTTGGTATTGTGGGAACCTGCTGATGCCGTGCGAGTTAAGTACGTGTTTTAATGGACGGTTCGCCAGCCCTTCGCAAATAAAATCGTATCCTTCTTTGAACCAGGAGATTTGTTGTTCGGTCAGCGCGTCCTGACCGGGGTCCTCACTTGCGGCTAAATGCGTAAAGACGCTGGCCGGCCTAAGCGTTGCCGGGTTCAGAAAGGATCGCAAGGCTGGCCAGTCACTGCGATCAAATCCCAGGCGATTCATGCCGGTATTGAGGTTGACGTGTACCGGGAGGTTAGTACCCCGCCCTTCTAAAAATTGCTTCAATTCGTTTGCCTGCTTCAGGCTGTAGAGTTCGGCTTCCAAGCCAAATTCGACCAGCGCCGGAAAGCTGCCAGGCTCGGGATTGAGGACAACAATGGGTAAGTGGATGCCCGCCTGGCGCAGTTCGACCCCCTCGTCAGCATAGGCTACCCCCAAGTAGTCTACTTTTTGTGCCTGAAGGGTGCGAGCGATATCGATGCTGCCACTGCCGTAAGCCGCCGCCTTGACCATGACCATCATCTTCGTACTGTGGTGTAGCCCCCGGTGATAAACCCGCAAATTGTGAGCCAAAGCGCTCAGGTTGACCTCCAAGGCAGTCTGATGGGCCTTTTTGGTTAAGCGCTCGGCTACGTATTCCAGGCCAAAATTTCTTGCGCCTTTGATCAGGATAGATTCATTTTCAAACTCCAGGCGGTGCAGCTGCTCGACCAACTGACGGGTATGGGAAAAATGTTGAAAGACGGCTCCATTCAACAAGGAGCCCAGCAGGGCGGTTCTTTCTCCAACACCGATGACCCGCTGTATGCGATAGCGATGAATGAGCTGTGCTACGGAACGGTAGAGCTGATCGGGCCGCGCTTTGCTCTGTAGCAGTTCAGAAAGGATGATCGTGCGTTTATCGTGCGTCGTTTGCTCGTCGAGGAAGCGTAAGGCAATATCCAGGGAAGTGAGATCAGCATTATAACTGTCGTTGATTAGGGTACAGCCTCGGATACCTTCCCGGAGCTCCATGCGCATGGCAATCGGACCCAGCTGGGCCAGTCGTGGTGGGATGACTTCGGGCGAAACACCCAAGACGATCAGGCAAGACCAGCAGTGTAGGGCGTTTTCAATCGAGGCGGCGTCGCGAAAAGGCAAAATAGCCTCCCAGTATTGCCCTTGGTAGCACACCTCCAATCGGGTTCCCTTTAATCGGTCGGAATCGACGCTTACCACCTTCAAGTCGGCTGGTTGGTCAAACGACCAGGTGAAGGCCGGAACCGACAAGGCGGCAAGGTGATCGTCTGTCCAGGTCCCCGTTTTTTGATACACCAAATGATTCGCGCCCTCGAAAAGCCGGATTTTTTCGTGCAACTTGGTTTCATCATCGGGAAACCCTTCACTATGGGCAGCGCCCAGGTTGGTAAAAACACCAATGGTTGGACGGATCATACGCGCGAGGGCCGCCATTTCACCAGTAGTAGAAATTCCCGCTTCGAATAGCCCCAATTGGTGCTCAGAGGTCATTTCCCACAGGGAAAGTGGAACCCCGATTTGGGAGTTATAGGACCTCGGACTTCTTACAATATGGTAATCTTCACAAAGCAATTGGTAAAGCCATTCTTTCACGATGGTTTTACCGTTGCTGCCTGTGATGCCGACGACCGGGTAGTCGAATCGCCGCCGGTGATGAGCTGCCAGGCTCTGAAGGGCGCGTAAGGTATTGCTTGTGCAAAGCAGGTCGGCCTCTGGAAATTGATCCCGATCTAGCGCCTGGTGCACGACAAAATGCCGAACCCCGCGGCGGTAGGCTTCACCCAGAAAGGCGTGCCCGTCGTGGCGCGGTCCGGTCAGGGCAAAGAACAGGCCCTCCCGTGGCTGGCTTATTCTGCGGCTGTCTGTGAGCAGGCGGGCAATGAGCGCAGGGGAAAATGTGCCTTCGGCTCCGATAATTGTTGCGATTTCCTGGATGGTATACATGCCTTGGTGCGTGTCTTTACTGACGTAGATCAAAACCGATGTCTCGGCGGAAGTATTTCCCTTCGTAATTGATTTTTTCAGCATTACGCATAGATTGGGCGAGGGCCTCATCCAGGTTGCTGCCCAGAGAGGTGACGGCCATCACTCGCCCACCGTTCGTTACGAGAGTATCGTGGTCGTTTTTGGTGCCTGCATGGAAAAGGAGGCTGCCCTTAACGCGATCTAGGTTGGTGATCGGTTTGCCTTTGTCATACGAGCCCGGGTAGCCACCCGAAACGACCACCACTGCTGCGGCAGCACGTGGATCTATGACAATCGGAACGTCTTTCAGTCCCCCATGGTGCGTCCGTACGAACAGGTCGACCAGGTCATTCTCCAATCGGGGCATAACGACTTGGGTCTCTGGGTCGCCCATACGGCAATTGTACTCAATTACGTAAGGATCCCCGCCGACCTCGATGAGCCCAAAGAAAATAAAACCGCGGTAGTCCAGTCCTTCTGCTTGCAGCCCCTTAATTGTGGGTTCTACAATGCGGGAGGTCACCTTTCCCATCAGGGAATTACCCGCAAAAGGAACGGGGCTCACGGCGCCCATTCCGCCGGTATTGAGGCCGGTATCGCCCTCGCCGATTCGCTTGTAGTCTTTGGCCGCAGGAAGTAGGCAGTAATCGGCCCCGTCGGTCAGTACGAAAACCGAAAATTCTGACCCTTTCAGGAAAGCCTCTACTACGATACGATTGCCGGCCGTTCCAAACTTGCCATCGAGCATGGCCCGGAATTCTTCTTCCGCTTTCTGGGTATTATCTAATATCAGAACCCCTTTACCAGCCGCCAGGCCGTCGGCCTTTAATACGATGGGGATGGGTTGCTGTCGCAGGTAGGCCAGCCCTTCCTTCATTGTCTTGCGGGTAAATTCGCGGTAGGAGGCAGTTGGTACGCCATGCCGCTGCATAAATGCTTTGGCATAGGCCTTACTCCCCTCCAATTGGGCAGCTTCCCGGGAAGGGCCGATAACGATGAGCGCTCCGAGGCCAGGCTGTGCCCGCAGATAATCGCTAATGCCGGCAACCAGTGGGGCTTCCGGGCCCACCACCACCATGTCGATGGCAAACATTCGGCAGGCATCGGCCACCTGCAGAAAATTCATCACGTCCAATTCGAGCCGGGTGGCCAGCTCATCGATACCCGGATTACCGGGGGCCACAAATAGCGTTTCGCAGTGAGGGCTCTGACGGATTTTCCAAGCCAAGGCATGCTCCCGGCCACCTCCGCCTATGAGGAGTATTTTCATGACTACCGGTTTTTACCGGCAAAGATAGGCGTTGTACGTCAGCATTCAGCATTCTTTTGGCCGCCGTTGAGGCCGCCTTTTTTTATACCTTTGCGCCATCTTTAACTGAAGGCAAATTGCGACATGATCGATTACGTAAAAGGCAACATTACCTTCAAGAGTCCAACCTCTATTATTGTAGAGACGGCCGGCGTAGGGTACCGCATCCATATTAGTCTTAATACCTATTCACAAATCGAAAGATCGGAAAATGTAAAAATATTGACGCATCTCCATATCAAGGAGGACAGCCATACACTATATGGTTTTGCAAAAGCACCTGAGCGCACTTTGTTCCAGCATTTGATCTCCGTTTCGGGGGTAGGTCCCAGCACAGCACAACTCATGTTGTCTTCCCTTAATCCGGAGGAAATTCGAGCCGCCATTATCGGAGAGGATGTAGCTGCATTTAAGCAGGTAAAAGGCATCGGACCCAAGACGGCGAAACGACTCATTTTGGACCTCAAAGACAAGCTGGTCAAGGAATCTGGCGAGGTACCAGTACAAATTTCACCGGCGAACAATACAATGCGGGAGGAGGCGTTATCTGCTTTAGTTGCCTTGGGATTTCCTCGGATTCAAGTACAAAAACTCTTGAATACGCTGCTCAGGGAGAACCCGCAATTGGCCGGAGTAGAGCCCTTGATCAAAGAAGCTCTGCGCCGGTTAGCCAAAGGCAACTAATTACAAGCCGAGGTTACTACATACTCCGTCACAGGGGTAGTATTTCAGCCCCTGTGGTACCGCCAGCTTCAGAGTACCGGTACTCGATCCCAGAAACTGGTTAAGCATCAACAATTCCAAGACAGGTCATAAGCTCAAGGATAAGTGCCTTTGTATGGCAGTTGACGAGAGTGCTTTTTTAACCACAGAATAGACGAATAAAATTCTCAGGGCGTCGTTTGAGCTGAAGATATTTAGCGCGCCAAAAAATCGAACGTATCGGGATGGAACAGTAACGGGCATGCCCTTTCGGATCATACTTGGCCCGGTCTTTGTTTTGTCTTTTTCTAGGATAGGTTCAAGAAGAATGCTTGGGCAGCTTATGAAACAACAACTACTACTAATTGTAATCGGATGTACCTTCTTGGCGCTCGGCAACCGGGCCGACGCCGGCAATGGCTTCCACCTCGATGATCCCTACGACGCCTTGGCGGTGCGTGCGGTGCGCGATACCGTACCCTTTGAAGATCGTACGGGTGACTTCATTACCGACCCCAACCGGAATCCTTTCGACCTGGATGACCCTTCTGTAATTGAGCAAGAGGTCGAGTACGATCCCGAAACCGGGAATTACATCGTACAGGAGCGCATAGGCGATTTCTTCTTCCGCACGCCCACGGAGCTTACCACCGAGGAATACCTCGATTACCGCCGCCAGCAAGAGCAAGACGACTACTTCAAACAGCTAGCTGGTATATCTACCGGAGACGGCGAATCGGCCAACCTAGACCCGATTGCGCAGTTTGATGTGCAAAAAAACCTCATCGACCGGATATTTGGGGGGAATTCCATAGAAATTGACCCGCAGGGTGGTGTCGACCTCACCTTAGGCGTCGACTTCCAGCGGCTAGACAACCCCATCCTCACGGAGCGGCAACGAACGCAGGGCGGGTTCGATTTTGATATGAATATCCAAATGAACGTAACCGGTAAAATCGGCGAAAAGCTAACCCTTTCTACCAATTACAATACCAACGCCACTTTCGATTTCGACAACCAGATCAAGCTGGACTACAACAGCGACCTGTTCAGCGAGGACGAAATCCTGAAGACTATCGAAGCCGGTAACGTGAGTCTTCCACTACGGGGTACCCTCATCCAGGGTGCCCAGTCTTTGTTCGGTGTGAAGACCGCTCTGCAGTTCGGTCACCTGCGCCTGACGACCATCATTTCGCAGCAAAACTCCGAGCGGGAAAATATTCAGATCCAAGGCGGAAGCCAGTTGCAGGAGTTTGAAGTGCGTGCCGACGAATACGACGAAAACCGCCACTTCTTCCTGACCCACTATAACCGCAATACCTTTGAAGAGTCTCTGCGGAATCTGCCCCAGATTCAGTCCCTCTTCCACATAGAAAATATCGAAGTTTGGATTACCAATAACCGGAATGAGGTCGACGAGGTGCGGGATATCGTGGCGTTTGCCGACTTGGGGGAAACCTCTGACCTGGTGAGTCCCGATGCGGTGAATGCGCCCATGAATCCAGCCTTCCCCGATATTTTCGGGAGCCGGGGCCTGCCCGATAACGAGGCCAACGACTTATACCAACGCCTGATTGCCAATCCCAATATACGGCAAATTGACCAGGCGGTGTCCATCCTACAGTCTTCCGAGTTCAACCTGCAACAGACCACCGATTTCGAAAAAGTGAGCGCCCGCAAGTTGAGGCCTACGGAATATAACTTTAACCCGGACCTCGGATACATCTCGCTCAATATCAACGTGCAGCCCAACCAAGTGGTCGGGGTAGCCTTCCAGTATTCTTATAACGGCAAAAACTACAAGGTCGGGGAGCTTTCCAACAATTCGGAGCAGACGCGCCCCGACTCTTCCCTGAACGTACTTTTCGTAAAAATGCTGAAAAGTACAACCCAGCGCACCGACGTGCCGACCTGGGACCTGATGATGAAAAACATCTACGCCATCGGCGCCTTCCAGGCCAGCCGCGAAGACTTCGACCTGGATATCTACTACGAGGATCCAGGCGAAGGCTTTAAACGTTTCCTGCCTACAAGCAACCTGGCTGGTGAACCTCTGCTGCGGGTGTTCAACCTCGATAACCTGAATGTGCAGGGCGACCCGCAGCCCGACGGGGTATTCGACTTTGTGCCCGGATTAACCATTAACACTAACAACGGACGGGTGATGTTCCCGGTGCTGGAACCCTTCGGCTCCTCCCTGGCCAACCAGCTTGAAGGGCAGGAATTTATCGATCAGTACGTGTACCAGCAGCTTTATGACTCTACCCTCTTCTTGGCGCAGGAATTTCCTGAGAAAAATCGATTCGTGATTCGCGGATCCTACAAATCGAGCGTTTCCTCCGAGATCTCGCTGGGATCCTTCAACATTCCCCCGGGGTCGGTACGCGTGACCGCCGGCGGGCAGGTGCTGCGCGAAGGGATCGACTATGAGATTGATTACAATATCGGTCGGGTCCGGATCCTTAACGATGCCATCCTCAATTCAGGCGTACCGGTGAACGTTTCTTTCGAGGATAACGCCATCTTTGGGTTTCAGCGCAAAACGATGCTTGGTTTGCGGGCCGATTATGAGCTGGACGAAAATTTTATTATCGGAGGTACTTTCATGAAACTCTTTGAGCGGCCCTTTACTCAAAAAGTTAACATCGGTGACGATCCGATCAACAATAACATCTACGGGCTTGATCTTAACTTTACGCGTCCGGCTCCCTGGCTTACACGGGCCGTTGACAACATACCGGGCATATCGACTAAGGCGCCCTCTAGTATCTCGGTAAGCGCAGAAGGAGCGGTCATACAACCCGGTCACTCCAGGGCCATCAACCAGAGCCGGCGCGACGACGGCGGCATCGTATACATCGACGATTTCGAGGGGACAGCCAGTAGCTTCGACATCCGGCAGCCAACGATTAACTGGGTGCTTGCTTCCGTTCCGCAAAACGATCAGAACAACAATAACCCTCTATTTCCGGAGTCGGCCCTGGTCAACGACCGGCGCTACGGTGCCAACCGGGCGAAGCTGAACTGGTATCGGATCGATGATTCGGCCAGGAGGGGCAATGACAACCAGGACCCCTACACGAGCATCGTTCCTCAAACCGAGGTATTCCCCAACGCCAATATTCCGCCCGACCAGCTACCCAACATCCAAACGTTGGACTTGACCTATTATCCGGGGCGGCGTGGCCCCTATAATTTCGATGTCCCCGGCGGCTTTCCGGGGTTCACGAGCGGGGTGAGCTTTCTGGGCGACTCGCTTATCCTGCGCGATCCGCAAACGCGGTGGGGCGGTGTCATGCGTGCGCTTAATACGAACGATTTCCAGGCGGCCAATATCGAATTCCTGGAGTTTTGGGTGCTGTCGCCCTTCCTGGACCCAGAAAACCCCTCGCAGCCTGTAGAAAACTGGGAGGAAAAACAGGGCGATTTCTACATCAACCTGGGGAATATTTCCGAAGATATCTTGCGCGACTCCCGGAAGTTCTTTGAAAACGGCCTTCCGAGTCCTTTCAACCCCGATCGCCAGGTCGATACCACCAACTGGTCGGTCATCCCGATCGCCCAGCAGATTACGAACGCATTCGATGTAGATCCTGAAACGCGGGAGGTCCAGGACGTCGGACTCGATGGCCTGACCAATGAAGCGGAGCAAAACGTATACCGGGATTATATCGACCAGATCAGCATGGCAAATGACCAGGCGGCAGCTCGTATCTTTGAAGATCCCGCCGACGATGACTTCCGCTACTACAACGACAATAATTTTTATACCGACAACGATGGGATCCTGCGTCGCTACTCAGCCTTCAACAATCCACACGGTAATTCCGGTGTGAGTACCGGCGCCTTCAACCAGGCGGCTACCAATATTCCCGATGCCGAAGACCTGGACCGGGATAACACGCTTAACGAGACAGAATCCTATTTCCAATACCGCATACCTATCCGTGCCAATCCGGCAAATCCGCGTGAGATCGACCAGAACGTCACTCCCTTTATCACGGACCGCGTCGTAAGCAATAACGGCGAACGTATCTGGTATCGCTTCCGGGTGCCCCTTACATCCAACAACCCCAACCGGACGGTGGTAGGGGGGATTCGCGACTTCCGCTCCATTCGCTTTATGCGCATGTACCTGACCGGATTCGAAGATCAAGTCACGCTACGTTTTGCAAGGCTGGAGCTGGTGCGCAACCAGTGGCGGCGCTACTCGCAGGACCTATCCCCCGAGAGTGACTGTAGCGAGCTAGACGAGTCTTTCGACGTAGATGTGGTAAACATTGAAGAAAACAGCGATCGCCAACCATTCAACTACGTACTGCCCGAGGGTATCGTGCGGGAGCAACAGGTTAACTCCGTTTTTTCCGGGCTGCAAAACGAACAGTCCCTCTCCATCATCACCAACGGACTTTGCGATGGTGAAGAGCAGGCCGTATTCAAAAATGTCAACCTGGATATGCGTGTCTACAAACGCCTGCGCATGTTTGTACACGCCGAAGAACTCGAGGGTTTCGAGATTGAGCCCGGTGCACAGACTATCTTTATCCGGGTCGGTAGTGACTTCCGCAACAACTACTACGAGTACGAAATTCCGCTATTCATGTCGGATGTCGACAATCTGCCGGTGGGTGACAACGTCAACAACCTTTCCGAGTACAAGCAAGAAGTATGGCGTATAGAAAATGAGTTTAATATCCTACTGGAGGATTTGATCGATACCAAACTGGAACGCAACCGGGTCGGCTTTTCCCTGGAGGAAGAATACGTCAAGCAAATCGAGAGCGCCCTCAGTCCGCTGCCGGCTAACATCAAAGTCCGGGGAAACCCCAACCTGGGGCTAGCAAAAGTAATCATGGTCGGTGTGCGCAACCCCGAGGGAGGCAATTTGCTTCCTCAAGGTTCGGAGGTATGGATCAATGAGATGCAGCTTACCGGACTAGATGAGCGGGGTGGTGCGGCGGCCATCGCCCGTGTCGACCTGCAGATGGCCGACTTGGGCAACCTCACCCTATCCGGTAATTTCAGCTCCATTGGCTTCGGCGCTATCGATCAAAAGGTCCAAGAGCGGAGCCGGGAGCAGGTATTGGGCTACGACGTGGCTACCAATCTGGAATTGGGTCGCTTTTTCCCGCAACAGTGGGGGTTGAGTATCCCCTTCTACGCTCAGCATTCGAATACGACCCGGACCCCCGAGTTTGACCCTTACGATTTAGATGTCACCCTCGAGAAAAAGCTGGACAATACGGAGACTCCCGAGGTGCGCGATTCCCTGCGGGAGCAGGCGCAGGATATCACCACGATCTCTACCTTTAATTTCACGAATGTACGCAAACAGCGCACCAATAATACTAAGAAACCCAAACCCTGGGATATCGAAAACTTCGGCTTTAACTATTCCCAGACCACGACCAACCGGAGCGACCCAATCATTGAGCGCGACCGGCGGGAAGAAAAACGAGGTGGATTTGACTACAACTATAGCGTGCCGGTAAATTATGTCGAACCATTCGAAGGAATTAAGGCCAAGCCTCTGCGTATCATCAAAGAGATTAATTTCAACCCCATTCCGAACAACTTTTCGTTCAGTACCATCTTGAGCCGGCGTTTTGCCTCGACCAAATATCGTTTCACAGGCCTTGCCGACCGGTTCAGCACCTTTTACAATAAAAGCTTTACTTGGGATAGGAACTACAATCTTCAGTGGGACCTCACGAAGTCGCTTAAATTCAACTTTACGGCCACCAACCTGGCTGTGGTCGACGAGCCTGATGAATTGGCCCTTATCGAGGATCCTACGGTAGAGGATGTGGAAAAAGCCCGGCGTGACAGCATCTGGCAAAACCTTAAGCGATTCGGACGCCCGAAGAACTACCGGCACTCCTTCAACGTCAGTTATACCTTGCCCATTCGCTACCTGCCAGGTCTGGATTGGATTCAGATGCGCGCTCAGTATCAGGCCGAATACGGGTGGACAGCAGCCGCCCTCAACGCCGATTCGTTAGGTAATGTAATCCAGAATGGCCAAAACCGACAGTTCAGCGCCGACTTCAATTTTGAACAACTCTACAACAAGAGTAAATACCTGGCTTCCATCAACCGGGGCAGTCGTACTGGTAATAGGGGCGGAGGACGGTCGCCGCGCGGGCTACAACGCCAACAGGATCCCACCCGTAAGCGGCAGGGTGCCGACCAGAATGCCGATCAGGAAGGGCAGGAGGATAACAAACGCAGTGGTCCTTCTGTGGTGGAGCGCATCCTGATTCGTCCGCTGCTACTTTTGCGATCGGCCCGCTTTAATTACAATGAAGAATTCCGTACGGTCGTCCCGGGTTTTACGCCCCAATCCAATATTCTAGGGCTTTCGCCGGGGTTCGAGGCTCCGGGCTGGGATTTTGTAGCCGGCGGTCAGCCCCTGATCCGGGAGTTGAACCAGGATGAATACTTTACCGATCGCGACTGGTTAGCCCAGGCGGTGGAGAGAGGCTGGATCACGAACAATGTGTTCCTAAACCAGGAGGTCGTCCAGAATTACACCCAAAATTACGACGTGCGAATCACACTGGAACCCTTTAGGGATTTCCGGATCGACTTACAGGCCAACCGCACCTTTACGGAAAACCATACCCAATTCTTCAAAGATACCCTGTTTAATGATGTCAACGACTTCGTCCATGCCATTCCGAAAGATGTAGGTTCGCTGGACCTTTCTTACCTGGCACTCAACAATCTCTTTAACGACAGCAACGAGGAGATTAAAACCCTCTTCGATCAGTTTGAGGCCAACCGGGTGATCATATCGCAACGCCTGGGCGAGGGAGAACACGCCGACACTATCCTGGCCCAGCAGGGGTATACTTTTGGTTATGGCCGGACCCAACAGGAAGTGCTTACCCCGGCCTTCATTGCCGCCTATACCGGGGAGGATCCCAATGCTGTTGGGTTGGATATATTTAACGAGCTGCCCAATATCAATTGGCAACTTACCTACAACGGGTTATCGCGCATTCCCCTTTTTGCCGACCTATTTCAGAACTTTAGCCTCACCCATGGCTACCGGTCAAACCTAACGGTGAACCGGTTCAATACCGGCCTCGATTTTCTGCGAACGAACGACCGGCCGGGCGGTCCCGTCAACGAGCTGAACCAGAACTTCTATCCGCGGCTGGAAATTCCCGAAGTAGCCATTCAGGAAAGCTTCGCCCCCCTGGTTGGGATAGATGCTACCCTCAACAACGGTATGTCCTTCAATGCAAATTACGCCAAATCGCGGCGGCTAGCCATGAGTTTTGTGAGTAACCAATTAGCCGAGACTCGTACTACCGAGTTCGTGATCGGCTTCGGCTGGTTATTGCGCGATGTGAATATCGGCTTTCTGACCGGCGATCAGGGCGGTGCCAGAAAGGATGGCGATGCGCCCAGGCGCAGTGCGCCTTCCGGCCGGGTGCGCCAGCTGCAGGGGCGCGACCTCGACATCAGCTTCAATTTCTCGCTGCGCGACGATGTCACCTTTAACCACCTGCTTGACCAAGATGTCATCGAGCCGACGCGTGGTAACCGGGCGCTGACGATTTCGCCCGCAGCGGAATACCGCCTCAACCAGCGGCTATCCCTGCGCCTGTTCGTCGACTACCGCCGCAACGTGCCCCGGACTTCAGCCGGCTTCCCACGTACAGATACCTCGGGCGGGGTTGTTGTGCGATTCTCTTTGTAGGGCTGTAGGGATATACACCTACATACCTACGCAGCCCCATCCCATATCCTATAAATTATTACCTTTGTACCTCCAAAATTAAACCACATGGCAGCTGTAGCATTCGACAAGGCGGAAGCCCTGATGGAGGAAATCAAAGCCGCTGAGCCACGGACACCGGAGGAGGTTGAGCAGTTTCGCATTCGATATCTTGGAAGTAAAAATATCATTAAGCCCTTAATGGGGGAGATTCGCAATATCCCCAACGAAAAAAAACCGGAATTCGGGCAGTTGATTAATCAATTAAAGGAGGCTGCCGAATTGAAATACCAAGAGCTACTGCAACAAGCTGCTGCGGCAGCCGAGAAGTCAGAAGCAGCCGCGATCGACCTTACCGCTCCGGGAGAACCGTTGGAACTTGGCGCTCGCCATCCGGTAGCATTAACCCTGAACCGGATCGTCAATATCTTCGAAAGAATCGGGTTTGTCGTGGCAGAAGAGCGGGAAATCGAAGATGATTGGCACAACTTCACCGCCATGAATACACCCGAAGATCATCCGGCCCGGGACATGCAGGATACCTATTACCTGAAAGATTCGACGACGATGCTGCTGCGTACCCACACCTCATCGGTGCAGGCCCGGGTGATGGAAAACCAACAGCCGCCAATCCGAATTATCGCGCCGGGACGGGTGTACCGCAATGAAACCATCTCGGCCCGTTCTCACTGTCAGTTCCACCAGGTTGAGGGGCTCTATGTAGAAGAAGGGGTCTCTTTTGCTGACATGCAGCAGACCTTACACCACTTCGCTCGCGAAATGTACGGGGCCGATACCCATATTCGGCTGCGCCCTTCCTTCTTCCCCTTTACCGAACCCAGTGCCGAAATGGACGTGAGTTGCTTCATCTGTAATGCCAAAGGCTGTAATGTATGCAAGTACACCGGGTGGGTCGAAATCCTGGGCTGTGGCATGGTCGATCCCGCAGTGCTCGACAATTGCGGCATTGATTCCGAGCGCTATACAGGCTACGCTTTCGGTATGGGGATCGAGCGTCAGGCCATGATGCTCTTTAACTTTAAAGATATCCGGTTGGTTTTCGAAAATGATGTGCGCTTCCTACGCCAATTCCGTTCGGTGCTTTAGATCGCCATCAGAAAAGCTAACGTATGAAACCTAGCATCCCCAAGGGTACCCGCGACTTTTTGCCCCGGCAGGCAGCCCGGAGGGCCTATCTTTTTGATACAATCCGTACGGTGTTCATCAAATACGGTTACCGGGGCATTGAAACGCCTACGATGGAACTGCTCGCTACGCTAACGGGTAAATATGGAGAAGAAGGCGATCAACTACTCTTCAAAGTATTGAACAATGGTGACTTTTTAGCCAAGGCCGATGCGGAAGCCCTAAACCAGCGCAATTCTTCTAAACTCGCCCCCTCTATTGCCCGCCGGGGCTTGCGCTATGACCTTACGGTTCCATTCGCTCGCTTCGTGGTCATGCACCAAAATGATTTGGCTTTCCCTTTCAAGCGTTACCAAATTCAGCCGGTATGGCGGGCCGACCGGCCACAAAAAGGACGTTACCAGGAGTTTTATCAGTGCGATGTGGATGTCGTCGGTTCCGATTCGCTCATGTACGAGGCTGAGCAGGTACAGATCTACGATGAGGTTTTTCATCAGCTTGGATTGAAGGTGATCATCCGGTTAAATAACCGCAAAATACTGGCGGGAATGGCAGAAGTCGCCGGCATTCCCGATCGGTTAACCGACATGACGATGGCCATCGATAAGTTGGATAAAATAGGCATAGAAGGTGTGGCGGCAGAAATGCTGCAACGCGGTATTACCGCTACCGCCATCGAAAAAATTCGGGAGTTGCTGGGCATCGCCGATTTAGAAACGCTGGCGTCTCGTTTCGCCCAAACGGAACAGGGGCGCAGGGGGCTGCAGGAAATGCAAACTGTTTTAAGTTACCTGGAAGCTTACCAGTCCTATAATACCGTTTGCTTCGATGTGACCTTAGCACGTGGCCTGGATTACTACACGGGGTGCATCTTCGAGGTCAATATTGACCAGGAAGCTTATCCAGGTGTCCGGATGGGGAGTATCGGCGGCGGTGGACGCTACGACGACCTGACCGGTATTTTCGGCATGAAAGATATCTCAGGCGTCGGAATATCCTTTGGTGCGGAGCGCATCTACGACCTAATGGACGAGTTGCAGCTTTTTCCAGAAAAAGATGGGCAGGGATTGACGGTATTATTGATTGCATTCGACGAAGAAACGCACCATTTTGCCTTCCAGCAGCTTACCCACCTGCGGGCGGCCGGCATTCGAGCCGAGCTGTATCCAGAACCGGCTAAGCTGAAAAAACAGATGAAATACGCCAATGACCGGCAGACACCTTACGTCCTGCTGATCGGCGAGGAGGAGCTCCGAAGAGGAGCATTAAGCTTAAAAGACATGACCACCGGTGAACAGGAGCGTTTGCCGCTGCCTTCAATTATTGAGCGGTTGAAAACCAAGCACTCCTAACCGAAATCCTGCCTATGCGCAACATGCCCCACACTTTAAAGGACTTGCAGGAAACCCTGGAGCAGGGAATGATTAGCTGTGCATCGGTTGTCCGATACTATCTGGACCGTATCGAGGCGACCAAAGATCTCAATATCTACGTGGCAGTGTATGCCGAGGAAGCATTGGCGCGAGCTGCAGAGCTGGACCGCCGACTTGTACAGGGCGGCCCTCGCGGTCGTCTTTTTGGTGCAGTTCTCTCACACAAAGATGTGATAGCCTACGCCGGGCACGGCCTTTCTGCCGCCTCGAAAATGTTAGAAGGTTTTGAATCGGTCTATTCCGCTACGGCAATCGAACGGGTGCTGGCCGAAGACGCTATTTTGATCGGGCGTGTCAACTGCGACGAGTTTGCAATGGGATCGACAAATGAGCACTCCGTGTACGGACCTACCAAAAACGGCGCCAAACCCGACCGGGTGCCCGGCGGTTCCAGCGGCGCCTCGGCCGTAGCCGTGCAAATGGCTACTTGCCTGGCTTCCCTGGGCTCTGATACGGGCGGATCGGTCCGCCAGCCGGCCGCTTTTTGCGGAGTTTTCGGATTAAAACCGACTTACGGCCGCGTGAGCCGGCACGGTTTGATCGCCTACGGATCCAGCTTCGACCAAATCGGGGTACTTGCCAACACGCCGGAGGATGCTGGCGTCATCCTTGAGGTAATTGCCGGGCCGGACGAATACGATGCTACCGCTAGTACCGAGCCAGTAACACCTTATACCCAGCAAAAGCCAACGGAACAGGCCCGTATCGCCTACTGGCCTGAGGCGATAGATCATCCGCAACTCGACAGCCGGCTGCGGCAGGTTTTAGTCGAACAATTGGAGCATTGGGAACGAGCAGGGCATAAAACCACGGCTGTTTCGTTTCCCTACCTCGATTTTTTAGTCCCTGCCTACTACGTCTTGACAACGGCTGAAGCTTCGGCCAATTTATCGCGCTACGACGGAGTCCGTTATGGCTACCGTAGTCCGGAAGCGAGAACCCTGGAAGAGGTGTATCGAAAGTCCCGTACTGAGGGGTTTGGTGCGGAAGTCAAAAGGCGCATCATGCTGGGCGCGTTCGTGCTCAGCGCCGGCTACTACGACGCTTATTACGGCAAAGCACAGCAAGTCAGAAGGTTGATTTCGGACTGGACGACTCAACTTTTCCAAAAGCACGATTTTTTATTACTTCCCGTCACTACCGGCCCCCCTTGGCCGCTAAAGGCGCAGTTAGACGATCCAGTAGCCATGTACCTGGCCGATGTGTTTACCGTACAGGCTAACATGAGTGGTATCCCGGGGTTGGCCTTCCCCGCCGGCGCATATGCTGATGGGTCACCCCTAGGGCTGCAATTGCTGGCGGCTCATTTTGAGGAGGGCCGACTGTTGAGCTTCGCCCAACAATATTTACCCCAGCTAAGCGTTCTGCCTCTTGTAGAATAACTTCCTACCAGTTAGGTCGGTATGAGAAATCCTACTAAATTTATCCAGACTAAGCACAAATATATGAAGACCCGATCGATTATTGGGGGCATATTTTTTATCCTTTTTTTAAGGGCTTCCCCCGATGCAGGGGCAACCGATTTAGATGTCAAGGCGGTCAAGGAGCGGATCGAGGCGATGGAAAATTCGGTGGTCGAACCGGTGCATAACCGTCAGGTCCATTCTTTTTTGCGTAACTACTTTATCTTCCACCGGGAAAAAGCGGCCGAAATTATCGGGCAAAGTGTATTGTATTTCCCCTTATTCGAAGAAGTACTGGCCGAGCAGGGCCTCCCGCAGGATCTTAAATATCTCGCCGTGGCCGAGTCTGCGCTTAATCCTGACGCCGTTTCCCATGCCGGTGCAGTAGGGCTCTGGCAATTCATGGAATTCACCGGTACCCATTTTGGTCTGGAAATCAACGACCAGGTCGATGAGCGGCGAGCGCCTTATCGGTCGACCCTAGCTGCCGCCAATTTTTTGGCCGTTCTATATGAGCGCTTCGGCGATTGGGAGCTGGCGCTTGCTGCCTACAACGCCGGTTCGGGGCGCGTAAGCCGGGCAATCAAACGATCGCGCAGTAAGAACTTTTGGAAACTACGCCGTTTCCTGCCGCGCGAAACGCGTAACTATGTGCCTTCCTTTATCGCCGCTGCTTACTTGCTGGAACATTACGACGCACACGACATACAACCCGCATTTCCCAGTCTGGACATACAATTGACCGAGGCGACAAATATTTATCACAGCATCTCTTTTGGAGAGATAGCCCGTATCACACAGGTACCACTCGATGTGCTCAAAACGTTGAATCCCGGCTACTTGAAAGGATTTATTCCGGCCCATCCCAATGGCCGAGTGTTGGTTTTACCAAGACGCTTCATGCCGGCCTTCCAGGACTACCTGGCGGCCGAACGCCCCGATCTGAACCAGTACCAATCGATGCAGTCTACCACCGTTAACATCACCCTGCCGCCCAACGAAACGCGCGCCAGCTACCGCAAAGTGCGCCACCTGGTAGGGGAAGGGGAGACCGTGACCAGTATTGCCCGCCTTTACCAGTTGTCGGAGCATCAGGTCCGCGTCTGGAATAAATTGAAAGCCGCCCAGGTTATACAAACTGGCGATGAGTTGATCCTGTATGTGCCTAAATCCTTCAAGCGATTTAAGCCATTCAAGAATATGGAGGCAGTGAGTTACCTGCCGGTGCTACATCCCCTTCCCGTACAACAGCACGAAACTGGGTTACCCCCAATGCCATTGGATGGTTTCGGGTTTAAATACGTGGCCTTAAAGCGACCCGTGAAGTTGCGCAAGCTAGCTAAACGTTATCCCGGACTTTCGGCAAAAGATCTGAGCAGGCTGAACCGGTGCCCGCGAAACACGCTGTTCCCGGCAGGTTCGATTGTCATCCTGGGCTGCAATTAACCGGAAAGAGAAGCAGTCGGAATCTTATTTAACTTTTTATTTTCCTCAAATAAAACGTATTTTACCTGCACCCTTAAATTTTCAAAATCAACAATCTACAATTATGTCAAATCCCTTTTTAGATTTAGTCCAGCAACAGCTGAATGATGATAATGTGGTCCAGAAGTTGGATCAACAAGTCGGCGTTGCAGATCCGGAAAAAACGCGTCAAGCGGCAGACGGCATCTCCGCCATGCTGACTAACGCCCTCTCCAAGCAGGCGAGCACGCCCGAAGGGCAAAACCGTTTGAACTCCTTACTTGCCCAATTCGACACCGATGGCGACGGCGACATTATGGATGAGGTCCAAAACCTGATGAGTTCAGGAAAGATTGATGGCATGGGTATTGTCAATCAACTACTGGGTGGTAAGTCCAATAATGCCATCGGCATGATCAGCCAAATGGTTGGGTTAGACTCCAAGAAGACAGGTGGCCTGATGTCTATGGTGGCTCCAATGTTGCTCAACAACCTTATGCGTTCTTCTAAGCAGCAAGGCGGTTTAGATATCAGTGGAATTGCGAATATGCTTACCCAGACCGTCAGCCAGCAGAAACAGCAAGGCGGTACTACTGGCGCTTTGGATATCAACAGCATTATGCAATTCATGGACTCGGATGGCGACGGCATTCCCGACTCGAAGGGTATGGGCGGCCTGGGCAAGCTGTTTGGCGGTCTATTCGGCCGTAAGTAATCACTTGAAACCGCAACGTAAAGAGCCGGACCGCGCAGCGATCCGGCTCTTTTAGGTTATAAGGGCTAGAAGCACGCGTTTGGATTAGGCCTCCGATTTTTTCTCTTCGATGGTTTTCTTTTCGCCGTCTTTCATCCCTTCTTTAAGTTCCGATTCCAAGGACGAACGAGCCGAATTGAACTCGCGGATACCTTTTCCGATACCGCGCATCAACTCCGGAATCTTCTTGCCGCCGAAAAGCAGCAGAATGGCAAAGAATACAACTAACATCTCCGGCCCCAAGAAGTTGAACAGCAATATAGTATTCATAATCAATGATTTAATTTTCTATAAATTAACAGGTTTTACAAATCTAGTCAAATATTTCGGGCGAGAAGGCCCTTCAGGGCGCACTAATTTTACCTTATAACGATTAGAGGTCACCGCGCCCCAAAAGTTTAAACCAACTGCTACTTTTTCAATCCGATTTCTTTCAATCTTTCTTCCAGGTACGCTCCTGCGGTGATGGGGGCATAAACGGGTGGCTGACTTTCCGTCACACACCCTGGCAGAGCGGTCAGGTCCATATTGTAACGCGGATGTAAGAAAAAGGGAATCGACAAGCGCGGTAGATGCCATTCTGCGCGCGGCGGGTTCACCACCCGGTGGGTGGTCGATTTCAGGTAGTTGTTCGTGAGGCGCTGGAGCATATCGCCTACGTTGATAACAATCTCGTCTTCAGCGGGGACGATCGGCAACCATTGCTCCTCTTTACTGAGCAGTTCTAACCCACCAGCCGACGCACCGACCAACAAAGTGATCAGGTTGATATCCTCGTGCTGATCGGCCCGGATGGCCGATGCCGGCTCCTGTTGAATGGGCGGGTAATGGATTGCCCGCAGGATGCTATTGCCGCCCCGGACTTTGTCTTCAAAATAATCCTCTTCGAGGTCCAGGTACAACGCAATTGCCCGGAGTAGCGCCCGACCAGTTGTCTCAAATGCTCTGAACAGCTCGCGGGCGTAGTGGTTAAAGACCGGTAGTTCTTGTACGACCACATTTTCTGGGTAGTAGTCGCGCATATCCTCCGGGATGTCGTATTGCCCGATTTGAAAAAATTCCTTTAAGTCCGGCACATCGGAGTGACGGGCATGCTCTGTACCGAAAGCCGTATATCCTCTTTGACCGGCCATGCCCGGCAACTGGTAAGCAGCCTTTTCCCCGGCGGATAACGCAAAAAAGGCCTTGGCTGCCGAGTAAAACCCGTCGATGAGCGTACGTGGAATTTGGTGCCCCTGGATGTTGGCGAAACCGATGCGGTGGAATGCTTCGCCGAGCGCATGGACAAAAGCCTGGCGCTCGGCTGCCTCGCCTTCCGTGAATTCGCGCAGGTCGAGTACCGGAATGATGGGTGTGGTCGTGTTGGTCATACTGGAAATTTAGCGAGAAGTAGAGACTTTAACAAGCTAGCGGCGCGGCCGGAATTGAGCTTGTTCCATTAATTGCTGGGCATCGCGCTGGTCCACAAGGTGAGACAGGTCAACGGGGCCGCGCCTGTCCATGTAAGCTTCTACGATTTTCCAGCCCAAATAGTTGGCGGTACGGCCTGGCGCCTCGGGTGGCATCCCTGGCGAATGGGGACTGTAATCCACAAACTTTCGGATATCTTGCCAGCTGGATGAATACAGCAAGTCCTCCTGAAGGAAGTATGCCCACATCTCGAGCTCATTTTCCTCCAGCCATCTCATTTGTTCGCCGCTGACTTGCATAATTATGCTATCGGGCCGGTATGGCAATAAATGATCCAGGATGTATAGTTTTTTGCCGTTGTGGACCATATGATCCAGCATCTGGTCGCCTGGCGGCGGGCCGAGCAGATCCTCGATCAGAGGTAGTAAAGATTTAACAACTAAATGCTCCTGGTTAAAGGTGCGGGTCAAGTAGGCCGAAAAATTAGGATTGTTGGGGTTGTACTGCTGGTAAGGATAATCGGAACCTAGGAAAAAATCAAGTCCGATGCCCAGGTCGTTGTCGCCGTAAACAAAAACACCAACGGCGTATTCGGCAATGAAGGTCGTGAGCGTAGGAGCCTTCTGCTCCGGGAAATAATATTTCCAATAGCGAAAAGCCTGATTGAATTGCGCGTGCAGGTCGTTCATGTCGCCGTACTGCACCTGGGTTGTTTGGTACAGTTCCTTGAGGCTGGGATACGTCAGAAAACCTTTGAGATAGGGGATTTCGCCTTCAGGAGCGATGCTGGGATCATTAACACCGAGAATCCGATTGAAGAATACATCACTGAATTCGGGATATTGCTCCTTTAACTCTGGTAGTTGCTCGCCTAATCGCTGGGTGTCAAGCGCAAACAGATCTTGTTCGAATCGTCGCAATTTAACATCTACCTCGATGTGCTCTACATCGGGCACCTCGACCCCGTCGGAAGTGCAGCTGGCAAGCAATACGCTAAAAAGTAGAAGCGAGAATGTGATGTACCGTTCGGTCTCAGTTACTACAGCTTTCATTGAATAATTCGCTTTTTGCTGGTTAATCATCAAATGGATTGGGATAACCTTACTACCTTTGCAAGGGCCCAGGCGTTAGGCGCCTGTTGGCTAGCGCTTATCCCTCAACGCAAAACACTTCAAAAAACTCTTAACAAATGAAAAAAATTGTAGCCATTGCAGCCTTTTTCCTGCTCATTGGTTCAGACCTCGTAGGCCAGGATCAAGACATTCGGTTCGGTTTTCAGTTGAGCCCTTCTTTCTCTTGGATGAACACCAACACTAACCGCATCAACCGGAACGGTACCAACCTCGGTATCAAGGTTGGTATGTTGGGCGAATTTTATTTTCGAGATAATTACGCTTTTGCCACGGGCCTGGGCTTTCACTTTAATGCGGGAGGTACGCTGCAGCACGAGGCACCAGGTAGCTACTGGACGAAGTCAGACTTACCCTCAAGCCTAGACACCCTTTCGGCAGGAGCCGATCTCAAATACAGCATTCAATACCTGGAAATCCCACTGTCCATTAAAATGCGCAGTAACGAAATCGGTTATCTTCGCTATTGGTTACAGCCAGGCATTACGCTCGGCATGCGCACCCAGGCACAGGGCGATATTACAGGCTCGGGCATCGGTGGCGAAGGAGAAGAGATTAACATTCGCGATGAAGTGAATTTCTTCAATCTGGCCTTAGGCGTAGCCGGCGGTATTGAGTATACCCTCTCTTCGAATACTAGCCTGATAGGCGGCCTAGGGGTACAATTCGGGGTTACCGACGCAACCGACGATAATGGAACCATCTTTGATCCGGACCGAGGCGACCGCAGCAACGATTCCAGCGGTAACGTGAATGCTTTCACCATTATGATAGGCATCTTATTCTAAAACAGGTTTTCTATACCAAATACCCCAGTACGTGCAGGTAGATGAAAAAAAGATAGACTGGTTCATTCAGCAAGCACTTCAGGAGGATGTAGGCACTGGTGACGTTACGACCCTGGCCTGCATTCCTCCGGAGGCGCGCGCCAAGGCGCAACTGCTAGTCAAAGACGAAGGTATCCTAGCCGGTGTCGGTTTGGCACAACGCATTCTGCGCGCTGTCGATCCATCTGTTCAGATACAAACCCACCTACATGACGGTGACGAGATTCAGCCCGGCCAGGTTGCTTTTGAGGTAGAAGGGAACACCCATGCCCTACTTAAGGCCGAGCGCTTGCTGCTCAACGCCATGCAACGCATGTCCGGGATTGCCACCATGTGCGGTATCTTCCGCGAGGCCGTCGACGGAATTCCGGTTACCATCCTCGATACGCGCAAAACGACACCGCTCTTGCGGTTCTTGGAAAAATGGGCAGTCCGGTTGGGCGGTTGTTCCAACTACCGGTTTGGGCTGCACGATTGGTTTATGATTAAGGATAATCACGTGGCGGCTAGCGGAGGCATTCGGCCGGCGATTGAACGCGTGGTTCGGTACCGTGCAGCACATCGTTTGGACCTGAGGATAACGGTAGAGGTGAGTAGCTTTGAAGAACTGGAGGAAGTGCTTCGTACCGGCCAGGTCAACCGCATCATGCTCGATAATTTTCCTGCACCGGCTTTACGCGAAGCTGTCGAGCGAATAGAGAACCGGTTCGAAACGGAGGCCTCCGGAGGAGTAACCCTCGAAAATCTGCGGCGGGTTGCCGAAACAGGAGTAGACTTTATTTCCGTGGGCGCCCTGACCCATTCTTTCCGAAGCCTCGATCTTAGCCTTAAAATTGTAGCCGGCGCCTAGGAGAGCGGATAACTTTCGACCGTCATATACACCAAAACCAGTAAGGAAACCAATACCAACCAAAAGCGGATGTCTTTGTAGAAGATCGTCTGTTTGTCCATAAGTACATTGAATAGATTGTACCCGATAAGCAGGAACAACATGGAGATTACAATCATGATGAATGCGTTGAAGATGACTAATTGAGGCGTTCACCTTGTTGTGGTCTTGCCTTGGCTTCAACACCTTTCTTTTTACAAAAAAGATGCCATAGCAAAAATGTGCAATACGTAGGCGAGCGTCTTAGCCCTGCCTATCAGATTGGATCGGGTGCTCGTCATGTAAGCTGCCGCAGTAACCAGCGGGCTTATAAGTAGCTGTTGCAGTAGCCTGGAGAAGTTACCGGTCGATGAGTGCTTGGTTAATGCGCTTGACCAGCATTGGACCCTGGTATACCAGGCCGGTATAGATTTGCACTAGTGATGCGCCTGCCGCTATTTTTTCGATAGCGTCTTGCGCACTGCTAATTCCACCTACGCCAATGATCACTATTGGACCACGTGAGTGTTCATTTAAATAACGAATTACCTCAGTCGAACGTTCCCTCAGTGGCTGGCCGCTCAGGCCTCCCGGACCAATTTTTTCCATTTTTTCTTTCGTGTAGTGTAGGCCGGTCCTTCCGATGGTGGTATTGGTTGCAATAATCCCATCGATACCAGCAGATTCGACGATTTCCAGGATATCGTCAAGCTGGGCCTCATTTAGGTCGGGCGCTATTTTCAGTAAAATAGGCTTGGGTTTTTCCTCTGCCCGATTGAGGGTCTGCAAGTGCTGCAGCAAGCGGGTAAGTGGTTCTTTTTCCTGCAGGGCACGCAGGTTGGGCGTATTCGGGGAGCTCACATTGACCACGAAGTAATCTACGTACGGAAAGAGCTTAACAAAACAAGTCTCGTAATCCTTCAGTGCCTCCTGATTGGGTGTGGTCTTGTTCTTGCCGATGTTACCTCCGATGACGATCCCCGGCGGGCGTTTTTTCTGCAGGCGCTGTACGAGGGCATCTACGCCTTCATTATTGAAGCCCAGTCGGTTGATCAGGGCATCATCGGAGGGCAATCGAAACAGTCGCGGTTTGGGATTGCCGGATTGCGGCAGGGGGGTTACGGTACCGATCTCCAGGAAGCCGAAGCCAAGAATGGCCATATCTCTGAAATGCTTTCCGTCTTTATCGAACCCGGCCGCCAGGCCGACCGGGTTAGGGAAGTGCAGCCCCCATAGTTGGCGCTCCAACCGTTGGTCGCGTACGATGAATTGCCGGCTAAGCCAGTGCCGGATGGGCGGGATTGCATTGGCGAAGTGGAGCAAACTCACCGTAAGGTAATGAGCGCGTTCGGGGGGTAACCAAAATAGTAAAGGCTTAAGCAGTTGATACATGTACAGTAAAAAAAGGGCTGGGCAACCGTGTTACCCAACCGTAATCATAATCCCAAAAACTATTTTATGCTTCTTCTTCTGCCTTCACGAGCAACTGGAAACCATTCCCGTGAATATTGACAATCTCGATTTGTTCGTCCCGCTTGAGATACTTGCGTAGTTTTGTTACAAAAACATCCATGGAGCGGGCGGTGAAGTAGTTGTCCTCACCCCAGATTTTGGTAAGTGCTTCAGAGCGGGGGAGGATATCGTTCTTATAGATGGCAAACATACGTAGCAGCTGTGCTTCTTTTGGAGAAAGCTTCTGCTTATCCTCTTCAGGACCTCCAGGATCAAAGGTAAGAATTCTCAATGGAAAATTAAAGTGATATTTACCAATTGTAAATTCTTTTATTTCCTCACGTGGATCCGTTTTGTGTTGGCTACGCTTAAGGATGGCTTGAATGCGGAGTAGAAGTTCTTCGGAATTAAAAGGTTTGGTGATATAATCGTCGGCTCCCAGCTTAAAACCCTTTAGTACGTCGTCTTTCATGGTTTTAGCCGTTAGAAAAATGATGGGCATGTCGGCATCTTCGTCGCGAATTTCTTCGGCCAGCGTGAAGCCGTCTTTTTTAGGCATCATAACGTCAAAGATGCACAGGTCGAATTTACCTTTTTGGTAACTTTCCAACCCTGCGACCCCATCGGTCGCCAGGGTAACTTCGTAGTCGTGCATTTCCAGGTAGGAGCGTAACACATCACCGAAGTTCTGATCGTCTTCTACTAAGAGAATTTTGTGATTGCTCATAAGGATTGTGTTTTGTACCAACTGAGCCACAGATTATCGCTGCCGGCCGGCCGGTCGTTAGTTTTGTTGAACCCGGAAGGGAAAAAACAAAACAAAGCTGCTTCCCTTACCTAGTTCACTTTTGACATCGATCTGTCCTTTGTGGGCAGTCATCATGGCTTTCACGTAGCTAAGGCCAAGGCCGAAACCTTTCACATCGTGCAGGTTACCGGTGTGTACCCGGTAGAACTTGTCGAAGATGTGCTTGCGTACTTCCTTACTCATTCCTACGCCACGGTCTTTAACTATAACTTCCACCCCGCGGGACACATTGCGTGTGTGTACCGAAATTTCGGGCTTATCCGGAGAGTACTTATTGGCATTATCCAATAAGTTATTCATTATATTTGAAATATGGGTGAGGTCGCCTTCTACGATCGGCTGCTTAGCCCTGAGGTGGGCCTTGGCCTTCCCATTCTTCTTTTCTACTTGCAGGTTGATATTTTCCACGGCATCTTCGATAATCTCGTGTAGGTTCACCTCGCTCAGGTTAAGGCTGAAGTCCCTTTTGTCGATGAGCGCCATCTGCAGTACTTTCTCTACCTGTGCGTTCATGCGCGCATTCTCCTGCTTGATGATATGAGCAAAGCGCTGTACTTTATTGGCCTGATGGGCAATCATGGGGCTGCCAATGCTGTCGGCAGCCAGGGAAATAGTCGCAATGGGCGTCTTGAACTCGTGTGTCATGTTGTTGATGAAGTCGGTCTTCATCATAGATACCTTCTTCTGCCGAAATATGACGTGCAGGGTATAGGCAAAACAAAACAGGATGAGCAGGGTGAAAAACAGGGTGCCCAAAAAATTCTTCCACAAGGAGCTCCAGATGATGTTGGTGCGATTGGGGAAATGCACGGCCAGCCAGCCAGGGGTCGGATCTTCGTCGGGGAACAGATTTACTTTGTATTGCGAAGTGTAAATATTGCGGTACCCTGGAATGACGCTGTTCGGATCGGGATCTTCAACGGTGTAATGCCCATTAGCGATGACAAAACTGCGCTTTTCAGCCGAAAAGACACCGTAGTTAAAGGCGGTTTGAATACCTCGATTGGAGAGTTCTTGCCGCAGCACGTTAGCCAGGAACCCCAGCGGTATCCGTTCTTCGAGTGGGCGGCTCCAGGCCGTGCGGCCATAAAGCGCCGCGAGACGCGGATTCGTAATCAGGCGATCGAAAAGCTGCTTGCGCTCTTGCGAGCGTAAGGCCCGGTCAGTTGCCAGACTACCGAGACTCAGAGAGGACTGGCCGGTGCCGAAACGACCACCAGGTAAGACATCCTGCAGCGGATAGTTCATCTGAAAACCGTTTACTGACGAATAAACCTCGGTCTTGACCTCTTCGTACTCTAGGTATTTGACGACCTCGGCAAGTGCCGACTGCACGTTGCGATCGAACCGCTCCTCATTGATCCGGATAGCCGTGCGGATGAGGTCTACCTGTAGCCACACCACGCCGATCACGGCTGCCGTCATCAATCCGATAATTACCCAAATGGCCCGTTTATTCATTACCCGGCAAGGATTTCCTTAGCTGCTGCATGCCTTCCCTGGGTTGTTCAAGGGGGCGCACAGCGGTCTTTTAACTTATGTTACCTTAAAATATTGCTTAAAGTAACGGTTTGGTAAGATTTGCTCTGCGGTTTAACACCAGTTTAACGGCGGGATGGGAGTTCATGCTCTTTGAGCCTTCCGAAGGGGCTACCGGTCGTACGAAACGGGGGTGTTGCCGTACCTGGCTTCGAAAAACGCCTTTACTTCATCGCGGTACAGGAAGCCGGCCAAGACACCGAATACAAATCCGCCAATATGGGCCCAGTAGGCCACACCCCCGCCGCCCTCTTGCATACTGTAAAGCTGGCCAAAGCCACTGGCGAACTGCATGTAGATCCAGAGGCCCAGAAAAAGAAAGGCCGGTACGTAGAAGAAAAGAGGAATGATAATTAATAGAAATAAAATGCGTACCCGGGAGCGAGGAAACATCACCAGGTAGGCTCCCATGACGGCCGAAATGGCCCCACTGGCGCCCACCGTGACAATGGCGCTGTCGGGGTCGGTAAAGATATGAAGTGCATGGGCGGCCAGACCGCCAAGGATGTAGAAGATCAAAAACCGGATATTTCCGATAATGGCCTCGATATTGTCGGCAAAAATCCAAAGAAATACCATATTCCCCAGCAAATGCCCCCAACCGGCATGGAGAAACATACTGGAAAAAAGAGTATATAAATTCTGTCCTTGTGTGATTTCAGCCGGGACGGACCCATATTGCTCGAGAAAAGCTTCCAGGCCACTGCCCTGCTGAATTTCGTAGAAAAAGAAGAGGACATTGAGGGCAATCAATCCGTAACTCACGATTGGAGTTTTACCGCCCCTGATCTGATCATCACCGATGGGAAAAAACATGGAATTTTGGTTTTTGCTTGGGCAAATTAAGAAAAAATAGAGGTTAGGGATAAAGGGTTCCGGATATGCGCCGAGGGGCGGAATTTGCCCAACAGCTGACATTCAATAACAATTCCCCCTAGGTCAGGTAAGCGTGCCTTCTCTTTTAATGGGAAAGTTTTAAGTTTTGTAAAAATCTTCAACGGCCTGCCCCTTAAGCCTAAAAAACCGATATTTGAAATGTAAATGCATCATCCCATGAGAAAACGTTTCACCCTGGTCCTATGGTTGATGTTCGGTTCTGTTTCTATTTGGGGACAGTTGGTCGATGAAGCGGGTAAGGTCCGCTACGGGAATGAGTGGATTGATTACGGCCAAAATTATTTTCGCATCCCCATTGCCTCCGATGGTGTCTATCGGTTAGACTACCGTCAATTATCTGCCGCCGGTGTACCGCTAACCACGCTTCCAGGCGACCGGTTTCAACTCTTTCGATTCGGAGAGGAACAACCCATTTACGTCTCCTCAGGCGACCAGCCCCTGGAGGTCGGTGATTACATCGAATTTGTGGGCCAGCGCAATCGCGGAGAATTAGATGCGTACGGATACGCCGATCCTGCAACCCAGCAGCTCAACTCGGATTATAGTCTGGTGACCGATACAGCTGCCTACTTTCTCACTTGGGGCGACGAACCAGGCCTGCGCTACGCAACGGTTACAACGCCGCACGCCGATACGTCGGGCGCTGCCGTACGCAGCTGGCACAGGTTCCGCCGCCAGGTCAACTATGCCAATCGCTATTATAAGACCTACGTCAAGGTGGCGGGGTTTGATATCTACCGCTCAGAATTCAACGGCGACGGTTTCGCGACTGGGCTCCGCCGGGAGCATAGCTACCGGGCCGATCTCGATGATCTGGCTACCGACCGCGGCCCTGCTACCGTGCACGTTCGCCTCATCACTAACCTGGGCGGAGAAGGACACGACATCAGCATCACCCTCGATGACCAGGAGCTTATCCGGGATGCTTTTACCGGCGTGGGCATGCGGCACTACCAGTTTGAGATTCCCATAGCGGCACTGCAGGACCGCCACCGGATAAGCATCCGAAGCCTGTTAGATAATAACGACCGCTTCGCGGTAGCTGCCATTACCGTGGATTACCCGCGCAAAAACGCCTTTGGCCCGGCCACTGCTTCGCGTCTGGAAATTCCAGCTTCCGGACGATCCGCCTGGTTCTCCTTGCCGGATTGGGCGGGCGATCCTGCTTACGCACCCCGGCGTGGTGAGCGCTACCTACCCGATTCCCGTGGGCGCATCTGGTGGGAAGCGGGCGATGCGGACGAACTTTTCTTCAATCTTCCCGGCCAGTTCTTCCGGCCGGACACGCTCATCCCCGTTGATTTTCGCAGCTTCGAAGATATCGATGCCGATTATATCCTACTGACCCATCCCCAACTGCGCAGCGATGCTACTGGCACGGATTGGGTGGCTGAGTACGCTGCTTACCGCAGTTCACCCGAGGGGGGCGGCTACCGGCCGCAGATTATCGAAATCCAGGAACTTTACGAACAGTTCGGCTACGGCATCCAGCGTCACGGAGTTTGCCTGAAAAACTTTGCCAACTACCTCAAAGCGATCGACCGCCTGCCCGCGGCGCTATTCATTATCGGTAAGGGCCGGGAACTGCCGGATATGCGATCGGCCGGTGCCGTCAACAACGCAGCCGGCAATACCTTTTTTGTCCCGTCCTACGGGCATCCGGTGAGTGATCATATGGCCTTTTCCGAAGGCAATGCCATCACGCCGCTTTTCCCGGTAGGCCGCCTGGCGGCAAAAAAACCGGCCGATGTAGCCTTGTACCTGGATAAAGTCCGGGGCAATGAAGCCAACCAGCTCAATCCGCAGACCTTTGCGGAGCGATCCTGGATGAAAAACGTACTGCATCTGGGGGGCGGGAACAGCCAATCCGAACAAAACTTTATTCGCAGCACCTTGGAAGGTTTAGCCGGCAGTTTGGAACGTTCCGCTTATGGGGCCGAAGTATCGGCCTTTTACAAGCGCAGTGCGGATCCCATTGAAGTGTCTCTCAGCGACCAGATTTTTGACCGCATCAACCGCGGGGTGAGTGCCATTACTTTTCTGGGCCACTCGGGGCAGGGTAACTTCGACTTCAGCATCGATAATCCCGACAACTACAACAACACCAACCGGTATCCGGTCATGTATTCATTGGGCTGCTATGCCGGTAATATTTTTGCCGAAAATGACGGTATCTCGGAGCGCTTTATTTTTTTAGAGCGCAAAGGGGCAGTCGCCTTCGCGGCTTCCCGCGGGTTGGGCTTTCTTTCTTCCCTGGTCGACCTAGGCGAGGAACTGTACCGGAAAATCGGCGACGAATACTACGGCAGCACCATCGGGGAAAGCCTGCTGTACAGCTTCGAAGAACTAACGGACAACATCGGGGTCGGCAACGTCACCCTCATTCAACAATTCATTCTACATGGTGATCCGGCATTGCAGCTGTTCCCATCGGAAGGTCCCGACTACTTATTTGCCCCCAATGGCGTTCGCTTCAATCCCGAGCGGATCGCTGCTGAACAAGATAGCTTTTCGGTGGCTATCGATCTGGCCAATTTAGGGCGCTACAACTTTGGCGACAGCCTCGATCTGGAAGTGCGTTTCCAACTGGCTAGCGGCCAATTATCGGAAGACTATGCCTTCCGGCTCCCGGCTCCGGCCTTCCGAAGCTCCCACGTTTTTACTTTTCCGGTTCTGGAAGATATGCTTGGCCGGAACCGCTTGTTGGCTGAAATCCGCTCCCCGGGAGCCGAAACCCCTGCGGCTGCAAGTCAGAACAACGTCCTGATTGGAGAAGACGGTCGCCCCGGTGCGCCCTTTTTTGTGATCGACAATGCAGTGCGGCCCCTGAGCCCACCCGAATTTGGCATGCTGCCTGTATCCGATTCGCTCACCTTGCGTGCTTACACTGCCAACGTACACCTGAGTCCGCAAACCTATTTTTTGGAGATCGATACGGTAGGGACGTTCGACTCTCCTTTCAAAAGGCGCTCTACGCTCCAAGTTAAAGGCGGCCTGATCACCCATCGCCAAGCGGCCTTGCCCGAAGCAGGGCGGGTGTATTACTGGCGGGTAAGCCCCGATAGTACGAGTGCTGACCTGGGCTTTACCTGGAGCGAATCGTCCTTTTACTATAGTCCTGATCCGGAAACCGGATGGTACCAGGGGCACCGCGACCAGTTGCAACGCAATGATCTTGACGACCTTCAGGTCGAAGCGGACGGCAAACTGCAGTTCAGTCCGAATATTCTTGACTTTCAGGTGACCAATCGCATCTGGGATAATACCGGTATCCAGCCTCAATGCCTGGTTAACGGCGTGCGTTGGGCCGAATTTTTCCCCTGGGAAATGCCCAATTCCATTAATGTGGTATTCTTCGATACGCTGGGCCGTTTCCAACGCAATCCAAACCCCGGGCTATATGGCAGCGTACAAGAGCGGTACCAAAATCCCAGTGCGTGTTTCGCTTTCCCCGTGAGTACACCGGAAGAGCGCCTCAACCTGATCCATTTTCTGCGCGATACGGTGCCGGACGGTTTCGAGGTCGTACTATATACTGCCCAGCGCCGCTACCGCGACAGCCTGTTTATTCAAGACTGGGCAGCTGATTCCCTCTTGTACGCAGGAGCTAATCTTTTCAATGTTTTGGAAAACCAAGGAGCCGGACTGATCCGCCAGTTGAAAAATGACCCGCGTCCCTATGTCTTCCATTACCGCAAAGGAGGGGTTGTTTATGCCGAGCAGGTGGCCGCCGACCCGACCGGTACGGTCTTTGTCAATGCTCCCATCCGCCGTTTTTGGCCGCGGGGTAAAATGCGCTCCGTACCGCTGGGACCCGCATCTGCCTGGGAAAGTCTGCATTGGGAAATGCTGGCTACCGAAGCTGTCGACACCTTTTTCTTTTCGGTTTTCGGGGTGCGCGCCGATGGTACTACAGCATTGTTGTTTGACGAGCTTACCCAGTCCGGGCTCGACTTGCGCAGTATCCGGGCCGATGAATATCCCTACCTTCAATTACAATTTACCGCCGAGGACGTCGTCAATACCACTTCGCCCGACCTGGCTTTCTGGAAAATCAACTACCGGGGTGTCCCAGAATTAGCCGTCGACCCAAACACCTACCTGCAAATGGGGCCGGATAGCCTGGAACAGGGCGACAGCCTGCGCCTGGCCCTGGCTTTGACGAATGTAGGCGAACCAATAGCCGATAGCATTACCACCGCCTGGCAGACTAGTGGAGAAAGCGGGAGTACTTTTTTTTACACCTTACGTGTGCCCGGATTATTCGTTGATGAAACCGATACGCTTTTCTTCCGGGCGGCCACCACCGAGTGGGTACCGGATCGTTACCGTTTCCAGGCCATTACTAACCCAGACAGCACCATTGAAGAATACACTTTTCTCAACAATACCTTCCTGTCGGCCTTCGACGTACGGGGCGATGACCGTCCGCCCTTGCTGGATATTACTTACGACGGGCGCTATATCATGGAAGGGGAACTAATCTCGGCCAATCCCACGATTCTCATCCGGACGACCGACGATAATGCCTACTTTTCAGTAGGGGATACCAGCCTTTATGATATGCGGCTTACCTATCCCGACGGAAAGATCGAGCGTATCCATTTCAGCCTGCCTTGGGTACAACTGAACGAACGCCGGGATAGTACGGGTAGCGTAACCGAAATCCTGCTTACACCCGGCCTGACTCAGAGCGGGGTGTATCAACTTACTGTAAGTGCCGAGGATGCGGCCGGCAATGCCGCCGGGGGGCGCGCCTACCGGAAATCATTCGAAATTGAGCGCGAAAGTAAGTTGCGCAACCTGTACAACTACCCCAATCCGTTCACGACGAGTACGCGTTTTCAATACACCCTGACCGGCGACCGCCCCATCCATGACTACCTGATCAGGATATACACCATCTCTGGGAGAGTCGTGCGCGAGATCACGCCCGCGGAAATGGGCCCGCTTGAGGTCGGAACGCATCTCACGGACTATGCCTGGGACGGGCGCGATAACTTCGGCGACCGCCTGGCCAATGGCATCTACCTTTACCAATTCATGGTGCGCGACGAGGAAGGAGAGATTATTCCCATCGAATATACCGAAGGCGTTGCCGCCGGAATGGAGAACGGCTTCGGTAAAATGGTCTTGTTGCGTTGATGTTGGGAAAGAGGCATCAGCAACTGGCCATCGTGGTGCCTACGCGCAATCGCAGGTCTATACTGGCATTGACTTTGCCGGTTTTATTGGCGCAGGCTGACAAGTACCCCGGTGTGCAAGTAGTCGTGGTCGACAATGCTTCTTCCGACGACACCTGGCCCTACCTGCAGGAATTGGGCCGGCAGTGGTCCAATCTGCAGCTATTAACAGAAAAAAAAATTGGCTCCAGTGCGCCGCGGAATACCGCTATCGGGGCCACTACTGCTGAATACCTTCTATTCCTCGACGACGATGCGCGCGTGCGACCGGATACTATGGACCGCGTGCGACAACACATGCAACGCCCGCTTTTCGATATCACTGGCGGACAATTTCACCCTTGGTATCCCTTGCAGGCGCCGCCGCGCTGGTTGCGACCGGAGTACGTCCGCATGACCCTGCCGCGTACCGAATTTGGCCCGGTCTGCGACGGCTACGTAGCTGCAGGCATACTGCTGGCTAAACGCGAAGTCTTCGAGCAGGCCGGCAACTTTTCAACGGGCTTTGGAATGCGTCAGGGGAGGATGGGCTACGCCGAGGAGGACGAATGGCAAGATCGTGCCCGTAGGCGGGGATACACCATCGGATTTGATCCCGAGCTGGCCATCGATCACTTGGTAATGCCGGCGAAATACCGCCTAGGGTGGCACTTCCGGGCCACCTATGCCCAAGAACGCGATAGTGAGCGTCGGCGGCCTACCCGCAATAATCTCACTGCCGTCCTGCTGTTCGGCCGGTCTCTCCTGGCTATCTTTTTGAAATGGATGCCCCGCGCCACCTGGCGTTGGCTCACTGAGCGCAGATTCTACGTTGAAAACTGGTTACTGGAATCTTTTCGGCCAGCAGTGGGAAGCTGGGGCCGACTGGCGGCCACGCTGGCCCGCAGCAGGAGCCGGCCCGTCTAAATTTTGCTACCGGCGTTCCTTTTTCCCGATCGTATTTGGCTAAATTTAGTTGGCACAATTTTTTATCGCTTTAATAACACTGTCGCATCATCGTTTCCCATGCCTCCACCGGCCTTTTCCTGCAGCCCCACGCCGGTCTGGGTAACCGCTTGCGGGCCCTGGCTTCGGGCTATAGCCTGGCACATCGGCTCGGCGTACCCCTCCAACTGATCTGGCTTACCGATCAGGAAATGGCCGCTCGTTTCGACCAGCTTTTCCAGGTGCCCGAAAACGTGATCGTATCTGGGCGAGATAAATTTCCGTATTCCAGATCCTCCTTTGGCTACCGGGGATGGAAAAAACACCTTATCCGGGTAGTCAATCGTTACTACGGGATCGACATTCACTTTTCTTCCCAGGATATAGTCGAACGCATCTGGACCCACCAGCTCGATCTACCCACCTATTGTGGGGGGAAAACCTGTTTCTTTAGGACCTATTCCAGCTTTTTTAGCTTCCTACCGGATTGGTCATGGTTGCAGCCCCTGCCTGAGATCCGGCAGACCATTGACCAGCTTGTCGGGCAATTGGGGGCGCACGCCATCGGTTTGCACATACGCCGAACCGATAACCAGATGGCAATTATTAATAGTCCGGACGATGCTTTTGCAAAAACAGTGCGTCAGGCTCTGAAAGACAATCCTGCCCACCACTTTTTCCTGGCGACGGACGATCCGGAATTGGAGCGACGCTTTTTAAACACCTTTGGCCCTGACCGGATCCGGGTACACCAAAAGACATTTGGCCGTGATACGGTTGCCGCCACCCGCGATGCAGTGGTGGATCTGTGGGTCCTCAGCCGGTGTGCCCGAATTTATGGCAGCTACTGGAGCTCTTTTACGGATATGGCAGGCTTCCTGGGTGGTGCCGAGCTGTTGATTGTCAGGCCGTAGATCGCCGAATCAGTTCCCAGGCCAGTTTGGCGTAGCGCGGCAATAAATCGATTGCCGGGAAGCGTCCTGAAGCTTCCTGTAGCAGCACCCAGGCTTGCGCAAAGTGCCCGCGCTGCCGCAGGCGGTGTGCCGTCACGAGATAAAGGTGCCCCTTGAGGTAAATGAACTCGGTAGCTTCCATTAGCGGGGCCAGGGTGGCAGCATGGTAGCGCTGCAGGTCTTCCAGACAGGCTAGTTGATGGCGTAGTTCAGCCACTACTGTTGTACGACTGGCCGGCGCTGCATCGGCGCTGACCACAACGGTGGGCTTCGTCAATTGAAAGAAAGGGTGGGTGGCTGCAGCGCGAAAAAGTAAATGTTTATCCTCCCAAAGATGAAAGGCCGCTGGGAAATGGTGTTGTGCCATTATTTGTTGCTGGAAGCAACAATTTTGTACCCCGATCGGAGTCTCCAGGATATTTTCCCGCTTTTGGCGGCTATTGGCAACAGGAGCGGGTGCTTTTTCGTATTGCTCTCCGTCAGGATAGACTAAGGCATATCCGGTGCGTACCGTTCCCGCCGGGAAATCATGTGCAGCTAAAAAGGAATACAGACTGGAAAGGTGATCGGGCCGGTAGGTGTCATCGCTATCTAGAAAGCAGAGGTAGCGGCCCTGAGCTCGTTCGATACCAGCATTGCGGGCAGTACTGCGCTCTTGGTTTTTCTGGAAAAAATAGCGCAGTCGAGGTTCGTCCATTGCCCAGATGGCTTCTTTTGTATCGTCCGTAGATCCGTCATCGATCAGGAGCAACTCCCAATCGGTAAAGTGTTGCGCCAGCACACTGCCAATGGCCCGCCGGACCGCTACAGAACGGTTGTAGGTAGGTATTATGACGGAAAAAAAGGGCTGCTGCACTTGCATGATGGATTCGTTGTCCCGGCTATCTACAAAAACGCCCTTTTAATTCAGAGATGCCTTGTTTAGCTTGCATTCCAGTTCCTGGAAGTTTAAATAAGTACGAGCGTTTAAATACGCTCCGGTGAAAATACCTTAATTTTCCCGGAATAATAGCTCCTGACCGGCCGCGATAAGATAATCACCTCGATTGCGCTTTAGTTAAGGACAAAAAGGGAACAGGTCGGCTCTTCTTTCCACATCCACATTTGTTGTATGCACCTGTTACAGATTCCTTCGTGGTACCCCCATCCCGACGGCAGCGGCGGCGGCACCTTTTTTCGGGAACAGGCTTTAGCCCTGCGGGTGGCAGGCGTAGACGCCGGCGTATGCTATGGCGAACTCGATTGGCGGCAGCCGTTGCACCCCAGGGTGGACTACCATTTCGACCGCGGCCTGCCGACCCTCCGTTACCGGGTATGCGCCCCACCTAAGGCCAACCGCTTGCTGATGCGCTATTGGCAAAGACAATACCTGAGTGCTTACCGGGCCTACGTCGAAAGGCGCGGCCGGCCCGATTTGATTCATGCGCACAGCCTGGTGGCTGGACTGGCGGCTGCCGGCATACAGGCTGCCGAAGGTATTCCTTACGTGTTCACCGCTCACTTGGGAAGCCTTACGCTTCCCGATGTGCCGCCCCGGATAAAATTGCTGGGGAGGTTTGGACTGTACCATGCCCGGCAGGTTATCGCTGTAAGTGCAGGTCTGGGACGGGCCCTGCAGCAGCATTGGCCCGGGCTCGAATTCCAGGTTATTCCCAACGGCGTGGATACAAACTTTTTCCGGCCAGCATCAGCCTCCCGGCCCAAGCGGCCTTTTACTGTGCTATCCATTGGCGATCCCGTTCATACCAAGGGGTTGGATATTCTATTACGCGCGGCGGGGCAGTTCCGTCGAAAATTTTCCGGCCTTACCTTTCAGATATGGCTAGCCGATGATATTCCCCGGCGCCGGCAATTGATCCCTATCCTAGAGCAGGAAGGCTTGACACAGCACGTACACTTCTTGGGACGTACGTCCAGAGCAGAAACGCGCCACTGCTTACAGGCAGCCGACGTGCTCGTTTCAGCTTCGCGCTTCGAATCGTTTGGCCTCACTATGGCCGAGGCGCTGGCTTGTGGCACACCGGTTTTAGCAACGCGTACGGCCGGGGCACTCGATATCGTGCAGGCCGGTACCGGGCTATTGGTACCCACCGAAAATGTTGCCGCCATGGCAGCAGCGTTGGAAAAAATATATCTTTCTGCAGTACGCTTTGAACCGGAGCGATTACGTCGGTCGGCCTTGGAGCGCTTCGCCTGGCCGATTGTGACGGCTCAGCTCGTAGAAATCTACCGGCGCCATGCTCGTTGAATACCGGCCTTATCTTATCTGGGTAACCTTTGCAGACTGCAAAGATTTGCAACCACGCTGGCGCAGGGTTTACCGCCAGTCCGTTTGTCGCCGACGATTGTGGACGCATCGGCGGTCCCGCTTTCAAAGTTTAATCATCGATCTGACTAAACCTGCCGGAGAGCGGTGGGCGGACTATCACCCCAAATGCCGGCAGAAAATCCGGCGCGCCGAGGAGGCGGGCCTCCGGTATAAAATTTCCAAAGATCCGGGAGCATTGATGGCTATCTTCCAGACAACGATCCGAGCGAAGGGGCTGAATCCGCTTTCTGCCAGCTTTTTCCAGAGCAAGCCGGAGGCTTATTTTACCTACGCTTGCCACCCACAACTGGGGATCATTGCCGCGCACTGCCTGCGTCCCGATCCTGATACCGGCAAGGTCCTCTTGCAGTACAATGCATCGGGCTTTCGGCGCTACCCAGCCGGCAGTCCAGAGCGCCGCATCTGCGGGCAAGCTAATCATTGGCTGTTTCATCAGGATTTTGCCGACCTGCAGCGGCAGGGGTATCGGATTCTGGATTTCGGAGAATATCACGAGTCGGAAGCCGGCCAGGACCTGAGCGGCGTTTTTTACTTCAAGCGCGCCTTTGCCGGCACCCCGGTAGAGCAATGGAACTATGACCCCTGGTGGTATGTGCTTTTTCGATTGCTGCGCGGCACAACTACCAGAGGGATGAGGTCTGTTCGCGCCAAAGTTGACGACCATCGACTCGCGATGCGGGTTCGGGTTGCTCCAGGTGCCAGCGCGCCAGGAAGGTGGCCACCCGTTCCTGTGCGGTGGGATCCAAGGTCGATATTTGCAAGTGGGGGACGGGCTTCAGTAGGGTTTCCAGTTCTTCGTCGAGCGGGCCGCAGACAATCGCCAGGATCGGCTTACCAGCAGCCAGGTATTCGAAGAGTTTAGCCGTAAGTATGCCGCCGTGCCGATCGGAGCGCCAGGTCAGCAACAGGTTGACCGTAGCGGCTCGCTGAATGGCCAGTGCCTCCTGATGCGATCGCTCGCCCAAGTCCAATAATCGATTCGAGAGCCGGTATGTCTTCAGCCACTGTTTCCAGATAGCGCCGTGCCGACCGGCATAGGCGATATACCATGGGCTGTGGGCGAGGACCTGCAGTACCGGTTCGGCCGACTGCACCTCAGGGTAAAGGCTGCCGGTATACCCCAAGTAGCAACCTGGGGCAGTCCACGACCAATCGGCGGTAGACAGGGGCGGTACGAGCCAATTGTAGAGCACGCGCACATCCTGGTGAATAAGCTTAAAATGCCTGGCCAGGCCGAGCGAAACGGTCGTGACATGGTCGGCTCGACGGAGCAAACGGCGGAGGCTACCAGCCTGCCGTGCAGGCCAAAAAGCATTCCGGCGTACAGGATCGTAGACCGGGTCGCGAAAGTCGGCGATCCATATCAGTTCTGGGAATCGCCGCTTCAGTAGATAGGCAATCACATGGTCGGCCAGGGGGCGAAAGGAAGACACAATATGCGTAATCTTGTTTTTCCGCACGACCCGTTGCCCCTGCCGGTACGCCAGCCAAATGTAAACGAGTCCTCCTGTGCCTAGCAGCAGGGAGAACGGAAAAGTATCGGTAAGCTTGCGTAAGAAGCGTCCTAAGCCGGAAGTTTTGACAGATTCGGGCAAGGTGTTGGCGGTATTTTGCCAGAGACGGGAGTAGAGCCTTCGCCAGTCAGCGACGGCAATCTCCAGACGTTGGTGTTGCGGTAGGGGCAGAGGTTCAACCTCGAATTGACCGCGATTGCGCACCGTGAGCACGTACAGCTCAGCACCCCGGTCGGCGGCTGCGTTTGACCAGTTGGCCAGGCGATGGGCCGCAACCGTACGTACGGGAGGATAGAAATAATGAATTTGTAACAAGCGGACCTCAGACACGCGCCACCTTTTTGGCGGACCGACGAGGTGCTGGACCTAAAGCGCGCTCGATGGCCTGCTGGTAGTACGGCAAAATCAGGTTTTGGTCAAACGCTTCGAGCGCCTTTTGGCGGCTACGTACGCCCATGAGGCGTTTTTGCTCGACCGGTAATTCGTGGAAGTGCAGCAACTGGTCGAGAAGGCTCCCGACATTGCGCGGAATGCACCGAAAACCGTTTTGGCCGGGGGTGACCGTCTCGCGGCAACCCGGCACATCGGAAGCAATAATCGGTAAACCAGTACTGGCTGCTTCCATCAGGCTGCGCGACAGTCCTTCGCGGTAGGAGGGCAGAACCAGGGCGTCGGCTTTTGCCAGATAGGGGCGTACGTCGGCGGCTTCACCTAGGTATTCGAATAGATCCTCGGCCTGCCATTGCATCAGCTCTTCGAACGATACCGACTGCGGGTTACTAGGGTCGATAGGCCCCAATACCTGGAAGTGTACGTTCGCCCCTGCACGGAGCAGGCGGCGGGCTGCCTGAACCAACTCGTAGATCCCTTTGTCGCGCAGTAAGCGGCCCATGAATAAAAAAGTAGTTTGCATTCCGGGGCGCTCGTTGCGGTAAACATAGTGGTAATGCAAGACGTCTACACCCTCGCCGGGCAGGATGCGCGCCCGATCGGCAGGCACTAAGCGCCTTTGCAGGAAATAATCCAGGTCCGATTGGTTCAAAAACCAGGTTTCCCGGCTAACCTTACCGGACAACCGATAAAGTTGGCCGAGGACCCCTCTAATGAGGCGGTTTGGGGCCAGCGGCAAATGACCAATCCCTGTCGTAACGGCAATGGCGGGAATGCCGAGCGACCGCGCCGCCAACGTGCCATACACATTCGGCTTGATAGTGTAGTGAAAGATCAGATCCGGGGATGTTTTTTTATACAACTGCCGGAATGTAAGAATATGGCGCCATTCCCGTAGTGGGTTGGTACTGTAATTATTGAGCGGAAGATGATAAAAAGGAATACCCGCTGCGATGAGGCCGGAGCTAAAGGCATCGCGTGGCGCGATGGCTACTACCCGGTAACCCTTTTCTTGCAAGTACCGCATAACGGGAAGTCGGAATTGGAAAAGCCCCCAGCTCGTATTGCCTACGAAGGCGATCGTTTGGTTAACCGTCAAGTCGTTTCGTTTTCTCAGGGTTAATAAAAAACGCCGATCCCACGCAGAAAGGGAAGTCGACGTTTTTTGTAGAGTAAAGATAAGAAAAAGGCGCAATACCTGCAGTGCGCGCCGGGTGCTAAATAATCATGCCCGCAGCTACGGTGTTATGTGTTGCTTCGTCGACCAAAATGATGGATCCGGTGTTCCGGTTCCGGCGATAGGGGTCGTAGTACAGCGGCTTAGTCGTGCGGATGACGATACGGGAGATATCGTTCATGCCGATTTGCTTGTCTTCCTGATTGCGATGCAGTGAATTGATATCCAGTTTGTAACGGATTTCTTTGACGATACAGCGCACCTCCTGCGTGGTGTGCAGCAAGGTGTATTTGCCGCGCAACTGGAGTGGGGTGTCGGAAAACCAGCACACCATAACCTCAATATCCTGCCCGACTTCGGGTTTATTGTTTTCCCGGACGATCATGTCACCACGCGATACGTCGAGTTCATCTTCGAGCAGTACGGTCACGGACATGGGGGGGTAGGCTTCTTGTATTTCGCCGTCAAACGTATCGATCTTAGAAATGCGCGAACTAAAGCCGCTAGGTAAGACCATCACTTGATCGCCTTTTTTCATGACCCCACCTGCAATTCGGCCGGCATAGCCCCGGTAATCATGGTGTTGATCGGTATTGGGCCGCACGACATACTGCACCGGGAAACGCGCATCAATAAAGTTGTGGTCGCTGCCGATGTGTACATTCTCCAGATAGTAAAGCAGGGTCGTGCCCCCGTACCACGGCATACGGGTCGATTTTTCTACCACATTGTCGCCTCTGAGTGCAGAGATGGGGATGAAGTGCACATCCCGTACATCGAGTTTGTACGAAAATTTTTCAAAATCTTCTTTAATAGACTCGTAGACTTCCTCGCTGTAGTCGACCAGGTCCATTTTATTGATACAGACTACGAGGTGTGGAATTTGTAACAATGAGGCTATGAAGGCGTGTCGCCGCGTTTGTTCGAGTACCCCTTTGCGGGCGTCGATCAGTATGAGGGCTACGTTGGCGGTCGAAGCGCCCGTCACCATATTGCGGGTGTATTGGATATGGCCCGGCGTATCGGCAATAATGAATTTGCGTTTGGGCGTAGAAAAATAGCGGTAAGCCACATCGATGGTGATGCCCTGTTCGCGCTCCGACTTCAGGCCGTCGGTTAGCAGGGCCAGGTTGACTTCCTCCTCGCCTCGGCGCTGGCTGCTTTCCCGGATGGCGACCAGTTGATCTTCAAAAATTGATTTACTGTCGAATAGCAGGCGGCCGATCAAGGTACTCTTGCCGTCATCTACGCTTCCGGCCGTGGTAAACCGGAGCAGCTCCGTATGTTCGAGTTGTTCTTTTTTCTTTTCTTGAATCATAATCCAGGTCTCGTTGGTGGGTGAATAATTCCAGCTCCTTAAAAGTAGCCGTGCTTCTTGCGGTCTTCCATAGCGGTTTCAGAGCGGCGATCATCAGCCCGGCCACCCCGTTCGGTGATTCTCGAAGCGGCCACCTCATCGATGATCTTCTCGAGCGAATCGGCATCGGACATTACTGCTCCGGTACAGGTCATATCTCCGATTGTGCGGAAGCGGACTATCCGTTGTTCGGTTTGCTCTTCGGGGCGGCGCATGATAAAATCGGAGGCGGCCAGGATCACGCCGTCGCGATCGAATACCTCGCGCTGGTGGGCAAAGTAAAGCGACGGCAGGGCAACCTCTTCCATGGCGAGGTATTGCCATACGTCGAGTTCGGTCCAGTTGCTGATGGGGAAGACCCGGAAGTGCTCGCCGATATGCTTTTTGCCGTTGAAGAGGTTCCACAGTTCGGGGCGCTGGTTTTTGGGGTCCCACTGGCCGAATTCATCGCGATGAGAGAAAAAGCGTTCTTTGGCACGGGCCTTCTCTTCGTCGCGCCGTGCGCCACCCATGGCTGCGTCGAATTTTCCTTTTTCCAGTTCCTCCAGCAGGACGGCCGTTTGTAGGCCGTTGCGGCTGGCATTATAGCCCTTTTCTTCTACGACCAGCCCGCGGTCGATCGCTTCCTGTACCGATCCGACGATCAGGCGCACGCCCAGTTTCTCCATGAGTTGGTCGCGAAAGGCGATCGTCTCGGGAAAGTTATGGCCGGTATCGACATGCAAGAAGGGGAAGGGAATGCGGGCCGGATAAAACGCCTTGCGGGCCAGGTGCGACATCAAGATGCTGTCTTTTCCGCCCGAAAACATGAGGACCGGGTTCTCAAACTGTGCGGCCACCTCGCGAATCACAAAAATGGATTCGGCCTCCAGTTCTTTGAGGTGGTTCATACGGTAGTTAAAAGCCATGCTTATGCAATTAAACAGAGGCCATCGATCGCTAGCCCCCTCATTATTTATTTGGTTTGTGATCAAATGCCGGTTCAAACGGCATCTTTGGAATGCTGAATTAAAGGTGCTAGATGTTCGTATATACGCTCGACCGACTGCTGAATGCTGAGCCGGTCGGTGCGAATCGTCAGGTCGGGCTTTTCGGGTGCCTCGTAGGGGGCGTCAATGCCGGTAAAACCCTTGATTTCGCCGGCTCTCGCTTTAGCGTAGAGGCCCTTGACGTCGCGGCTCTCGCAAACCTCTAGGGGAGCATCGATGAAAATTTCGATAAAGTCCTCCCGGCCGATAATGGTGCGCGCCAGTCCGCGGATAGCCCGGGTCGGACTGATGAAAGCATTGATGCAGATGACCCCGCTGTTGAGGTACAGTTTAGCCACCTCGGCGATGCGTCGAATGTTCTCCTGGCGGTCTTCCGTTGAAAATCCCAGGTTACTATTGATACCGGAGCGGATATTATCTCCGTCGAGCACCTGCGGAAAAAACCCGGCATCGAATAGCCGGTGCTCTAGGGTTTTCGCGATGGTGCTCTTCCCGGAACCGGAGAGGCCGGTGAGCCAGAGTACTTTACTGCGTTGGCGCAGGCGTGCCTCGCGTGCCGCCCGGGGAAGGAGTTGGTCAAATATCGGGTAAATATGTTCCGCCAAAAGCTTTTGATTTTGCCCACAAAATAGGGAGTTAACGGCAAGTCCCATAACGCTACCTTCCGGGGGCCTATTGCCGCCGGATGAGTTTGCGAATCGTACCGCGGGGAACCATCTGCCAGGCGCGCTCGTGCAGGTAATAGACCACAAGCTTGATGACGAGTTCAAGGCCAGCTACTAATGAGGATTTTTCCAGAACATCTTCACAGCCGGTATTCTGAAAAATGGTGTACGCCAGTAAAAAAGTAGTCGTTGTTGCAATCAGTCGCCAGGTAATGGCTTTCAGGATGCTCCGCACTTTCGACTCTCGCTCCATAATTGCCCCCTTTTTGGGTAGCGAACGGTGGGAACCGCTCGCAGGGTTGAAAATTTTTAAATCGAGGGCAAATATAACTGGCTTTTAGGCAAAAAAACAAACGGGATTTTCGATACAACTTATTGATATACATTCATTTGTTGGTATGGGTAAGGACTACTATTCCGTTTTGACCACCTGCTGCACGCCGGTTCGCTGCCCCCGGCGCCAATGTAGCAAGTACACACCAGCGGGCAGGCTCGCCAAGGGTTGAGTGTAGGCACCGCCTGCAACCAGGGTTTGCCCCAGCCGGCGTCCGCTCTGATCGAATACCGATACCTGCAAAGGTGCATCGCCGGTATTGATCACCTGGGGTTGTCCAACACCCCGGATCAAGGGGCCAAGGTTGGAAGGGCCTGCTACCGTCTGCACGACTACCGGGCTGTAGTGCACCTTGCCGTCAAAGTCGACTTGCTCGATGCGGTAGTAGTGGTCACCGGGCGCTGGGTCGGGGTCGAGCCAGGTGTAGTTGAGGGGGCGAGTGCTGTTGCCGGCGCCCGTCCGCCTGCCGATTTCAAAAAAGTACATGCCATCCGTGCTCTTAGTGATGACGAAGTAATCGTTATTCCATTCGTTCAAAGTGCCCCAGTGTAGTTGTACGCCCTGGGGCGACGGACGGGCCTCTACGTAAGCCCACTCAACCGGTAAGAGCGATCCCGGGCTGCCCACCGCAAATGGTGAAAAGCTGGTGATTCCCGAACGCGTGCGACTAAAGGGACCGTTGCCATCGGCACTGCCGGTAGGCCCTGCCTGCCACTCACCTCCTGAAAAATGAGATATAAAGCAAGCCCCACGGTCAAAGCCTGCCAGCTCATCGCCTGCCATCCAGTGGAGCTCGAGCGTCACATCGCTGCCCCCTGGCGTAGTCTCTTCGACAAACCAAGTCAGATCAACGGCCACATCCGTGATCGGGTTGCCGACGGTCCCCTGGGTGCGCACCGTCGGCCGGACCTGTACCGAAAATTGGTCGGTCGCGCCCGCATTGGTGAGTACGGCGGGTTGGAAGGCATTATTGCCGACGGGGAAAACAACCGGGCTGCCGCCCACCTCTTGCACCAAGGCACCCATTTCTCCGGTTTCGATGTAGCCATCGGGCCCACCGCCGACAAGCTCAGCTCCAGCAGCCAGGGTCAGGTCGGCGCCGCTGAGTTGAAGATTGCCGCTGTTTAATGCTAGGCGTTCCGTGATGATCAGGGGTGCCAAGACCTGCACCGCTCCGCCGGTTTTATTCACGACCAGTCGATCGATGGTGTTGCCGTCGGGTACGCTCAAGGTTTGATCCGAGGCTCCCACAAACTCAAGTATGCTATTGCCCGAAAAAATCAAGCTGCCGGCGACCTGCACATCGCCGCCGACCGACCAACCGGTGGCGTCGCCGCCGGCATCCGTTTGCAAGGTGCTACCGGCACCGATGATCAGGTCGCCCAGGATGGCGATAGGAGCGGCATCGCTATTTTCATTGATGATGGAGACCGTGCCGCTGCCGCTGCCGCCAACGTTGAGGTTGCCCTTGATGAGGGCCGTTCCGCTCGTTCCGGAAAAGATGGATGTAAACACATTGGGAGCCCAGGGTCCGGCGCTACTCTCCAGGGTCAAATTCGGATAGGTGGTGTTGGTCGTAGTGAAGGAAGGGTCCCCCACTCCGGTGTAACGCACGATCCAATTGGCGGTAGCAGGGATGTTTTCCATACCCCCCTGGTAAAAATCGCGGTAATTGGCGGCCGAACTATTGCGGGTCTTGACCAGCGTAGCACTAGGACCCATTGCCCAGCCGGCACCGGCCCGGAAAGCTATTCCCTCGCCGCTTGTTGCGCTGTCTTGTAGGGTGCCGTTAAGTAGAAAATCAGCTCCCGGGGCGCCGTCGTTGATGAGCAGTTTCTGATTGGGCATGACCAGGATGGCGCCTTCTTTCACAATTAACTGATCGATAGTCAGGTCCAGGTCGAGATCGATTACGTGGCCGGCTTGCAAGCATACCGAATCGGAGTTTACCCAATCGGGAACCAATGATGCCGGGTTGTAGCTGAGGCCATCAAAGGAGGCTTCCCAGGTAGACGGGTTACTCCAGTCGCCCGATTGTGCGGTTCGAAAAAAACGGGGTGTGGCCGGGCCGGTAGCATCGACGGTGACGGAAATATTGTCCAGGGCGAGTTCATCGCGCGCACCGTTGCCATTCCCATCGGCTGTAGCCCAGGCGAGGTAATAGAATGCGCCGTTGGGGATATTGAGTCCGGTAAGGGTTAGGGTGATAGTCGTGTCGCTCCAGGCAACCGGATCTTCGGCCGCTTCCAGGGTGCTGTAGTCGACACTGGACTCCAGGGTGTAACTTATATTATTCGAAGAATGGCTAAAGGACACGATGGTGCTACGGCCGGCGTCGTTATAGGTGTATAGGGTGTACGAAATGGTAAGCTCGAAGATACTTTCGTTGTCGGGCAGGTCATTTTGCAGGCGCAGGAACAGGGCGCCGGGAGTCAGGTCGGAGGCGGTAGCCTGCCAACCGAGGGTGTGGTTGCCCGGGGCGACTTCAAAGGCATAAATGCCCCCAGTGGTAGTCCCTCCGGAACTGGTGCCGCGGGCAAAATCACCGTCGACCGGATTGCTGCCAAAATTGACTTCCCCGTCGCTCAGCCCGGTGATAGCCCAGGCATCCGTATCGAGCCGGCCAGAGTCCGGGGTGGCCGATAATCCGGCTCCGGAGAAGATATTTTCGTTTACGCCTTCGCGCGTCTCATCAAAATTAATGATCTGCGGATCGGTAGACGGCAGAGAGAACTGGGCAGAACTGGTCAGACAGCTCATAACGGCCAGGCATAGTAGGACTACGGGCAAGCGCATGGGTGCTTAACTTAAGCGAATACCTCGCTGGTTTTTAATAAAATTGCGTACTGGAAAAAAGGAGATAAGTAGACGAGCTATGTAGAAGTAGCGTGATATCCTCTTAACGCTGCTTCTGGTCAATTATTTCCCAAATAAGAAAAAAACTGCCTGAATTTGGCGATGGGGTGACGCAACTTTCCGCTCTGTTCACTTGACAACAATACTTTTTCTCGCCATTTTTATTTCGACCCATCTGATTAGTTATCCACTACGACATGGAATAGCGCTGGACGACACTAAATCGTTTGCGTTATGTATAATTTTTTCCCACGGGAAGCTACCGTGGCATTAATTCTATTGTTGATGGGTTGCGCAGCGTTGGACGGACAAGTGCTGGCCAGCTGGGATTTTGAGAATATTACTTCGGCGGTACCGGCGCTTCCCATTCCGGCTTCCCAAAAGGATAGCCGGGTGCGCTTCGCATCGGCTTCGATCGTCGGCGCCCGGAACAACGGCAGTCCTGCCGTCTGCTCAGGCAATGAGTCCTGGTCGACCAACTTTTGGCCTACTGGAGGCCTCAACTTCGGTAGTTTTCTGCAGTTTAGCATTGTCCTCGATCCCGACTATTCTGGGCAGGTCACCAATTTTGCGATCACCTTGAGCGCTTCGTCAGGTAGCTCGGCACGCACCTTCCAGATTTTCTATTCGACCAACGGCTTCGGGCGCACCTTCGTCAACGGGGGCAATATGCCAGCGGGCTCCTGCAGTCGCTACACCCGGGGGGTATCTGCCAGTATCCAGCCGGGCGGATCCATTGCTTTTCAAGTCCATTGCTATGGGCAGGACCCCGCCGCCCAGGCTGCCTCGGTACGGGTCGACAACGTAACTATTTTCGGACAAGCTACCTTTTTTCCGATTGTGTTAACTTCTTTTAAAGGCTATGCCGATAGAGATGGCGTATTACTGGAATGGACTACTGCTGCCGAGCTCCACAACGATTATATGGCCGTCGAAAGAAGCACCGACGGGCAGGCTTTTGTCGAGCTCGGACGGGTGGCAGGCGCGGGTACTACCACCGAAGAGCAGACCTATTCTTTTCGCGATGCCCATCCTGCCGTGGGTACCAATTATTACCGCTTGCGCCAGGTTGATTTTGACGGTACAGCCACCTACCACAAGATAATAGCCGTCGACTATGAGTACGAAAAGCCAGCAGAGCCCCTTATTTTTAGCACAGCTCAGGGCCGGTTGCGGATCGTATGGGACCGCCCTCCGGCTACTGCCTGGAATTGGCAGTTGTTCGATCTCTCCGGTCGCCTGCGGGCGTCAGGGCAGTTATCAGATAACGAATTGGAGCCAATCTTGCCCGCAGGGTGGTATGTACTCGTGTTAGGCAACGGTCAAAACCAGGTATCACATCCGTTGATCGTCAGCGATTAGCATTTTTGCAGGGTGGGGTATTTAGGTTTATTTCGTTTGCAACGAAATAACAAATAGGCAAAATCTCCAAGCGGAAAATCACAAAAACGCCAATTAATAAAAACTCGGATTTTCCCCTACCCGAATCAATCAGACATCATAATTTAACACACTGGCCAGCCAGCGCTCAGCCTGTTCTTTAGTCATACCTTTGCGCTTGGCGTAGTCCTCGACCTGATCGGGGCCGATTTGCCCCAGGCCGAAATACTTGGAGCGGGGGTGGCTGAAGTACCAGCCGCTGACCGAAGCGGCCGGGTACATGGCGTAGCTTTCGGTAAGGGTGATACCGATGCGGTTTTCGACGTCAAGCAGTTTCCAGAGGGTACCTTTTTCGGTATGTTCGGGGCAGGCCGGATAGCCTGGGGCGGGCCGGATGCCCACGTATTTTTCGGCAATCAGGGCGTCGTTATCCAGTTCTTCATCGGCTTGGTAGCCCCAAAATTCTTTCCGAACCCGCTGATGCAGGCGTTCCGCCAGGGCCTCGGCCAGGCGGTCGGCCAGGGCCTTGAGCATGATAGCACGGTAGTCGTCGTGATCTTCCTCAAACTGTTTCACCCACTTTTCAATACCAATTCCGGTAGTGACGGCAAAAGCACCCACATAATCGGATGAGGCGTTGCCGGCCTCGCGGGGTGCTACAAAGTCGGCCAGGCTCAAGTTGGGCTGCCCAGGTGCCTTCTGGCGCTGTTGACGCAGGTTGTAGAGCGTGTGCTGTACCTGCGTGCGCGCCTCGTCTGCGTAGATTTCGATATTGTCGTCGTCTACGGTGTTGGCCGGGAAAATACCAAATACGGCTTTGGCCTGCAGCCAGTTTTCGTCGATAATACGCCGCAGCATACTTCGGGCATCATTGTAGAGCTTTTGTGCTTCTATGCCCACGGTTTCGTCTTCTAGAATGGCCGGAAATTTACCACTCATCTGCCAGCTAGAGAAAAAGGGCGTCCAGTCGATGTAGTGGGTCAGCTCCTCGATGGAGTAATCCTCGATGACCTGTATACCCTGTACCTGGGGCTTGGGAGGCGTGTAGTCCTTCCATTCGAGTTGAAGCTTGTTCTTGCGGGCATCCTCCAGTTTTAGGTATTTCTTACGTGCTTTGCGGTTGCCGCGGGCTTCGCGCACCCGGTCGTATTGGGCTTTTACATCGAGGATGTAGTTGCTGCGGGCATCGTTGTCTTTACTCAGGAGTTGGCTGGCAACCGAAACGGCGCGCGAGGCATCGAGTACATGTACGACAGGGGCCGAGTACTGCGGCTCAATTTTTACCGCCGTATGCGTTTTTGAGGTGGTTGCACCACCAATTAGCAGGGGTGTTTTAAAGCCCTGGCGCTCCATCTCTTTGGCTACGTGGACCATCTCGTCGAGCGAGGGCGTGATCAGTCCACTCAGCCCAATGATATCGGCATTTGTTTCCTTAGCTTTTTGCAAAATTTTGGCGGCCGGCACCATTACGCCCATATCGATGATGTCGAAATTGTTGCAACCCAGTACCACTCCGACAATGTTTTTGCCGATGTCGTGCACATCACCCTTTACGGTGGCGAGCAGGATTTTACCTTTGGCCTCGTCGGCATCGGTTTTTTCCGCCTCGATGTAAGGGGTGAGGTAAGCCACCGCTTTTTTCATCACGCGGGCACTTTTCACCACCTGAGGCAAAAACATCTTGCCTTCGCCAAAAAGATCGCCGACGATGTTCATGCCGTCCATGAGTGGTCCCTCGATCACCTGCAGCGGCCGTGCGTACTGTTGCCGGGCCTCTTCGGTGTCTTCTATCACGTAGTCGGTAATTCCTTTGATCAAGGCATACTCCAGGCGCTTTTGCACCTCGTTTTCCCTCCAGGTGAGGTCTTTTTGGATCGTGCGGCCACCGTCACCCTTAACTTTTTCGGCGTATTCGGTCAGGCGTTCGGTGGCATCCTCGCGACGGTTGAAGAGGACGTCTTCTACGCGTTCGAGTAGATCCTTGGGGATATCTTCGTAAACCTCGATCATGCCTGCATTTACGATGCCCATGTCCATGCCTGCCTTGATGGCATGGTAGAGGAAAGCCGAGTGCATAGCTTCACGCACGACGTTGTTGCCGCGGAACGAGAAAGAGATGTTGCTCACTCCGCCGCTCACCTTGGCACCTGGACAGCGCTCTTTAATTTGCCGGGTGGCATCAATAAAATACTTTGCGTAATCATTGTGCTCTTCGATACCGGTAGCGACAGCAAAAATATTGGGGTCGAAGATGATGTCTTGCGGCCGGAAACCCACTTGGTCAATCAGCAAGTGGTAGGCGCGCTCACAGATTTCGACCTTGCGTTGGGTGGTATCGGCCTGGCCCTCCTCGTCGAAGGCCATAACGATGACGGCGGCCCCATAGCGGCGTACGGTACGGGCTTGTTCCAAAAAAGCAGCTTCTCCTTCTTTGAGGGAAATGGAATTAACGATCGATTTACCCTGCACGCACTGCAGGCCGGCCTCGATCACCTCGAACTTAGAGGAGTCGATCATGACGGGCAGCTTGGCGATTTCGGGCTCGGCCATTACCAGGTTGAGAAAATCGACCATAGCCTGTTTGGAGTCGAGCAGGCCCTCGTCCATATTGACATCGATAATCTGGGCGCCGCCCTCCACCTGGTGTTGGGCAACCGAGAGCGCTTCGGCAAAATCGCCCGATTTGATGAGGCGGGCGAACTTGCGCGAGCCGGTTACGTTGGTGCGCTCACCCACGTTGACAAAATTCGTTTCCGGGCGGATGATCAGGGGCTCCAGACCGCTCAGGGTGGTGTAGGGGATGGGCTCCGGCAAGGGGCGCGCCGGCAGATCCTTTACCGCTTCGGCCATAAGTCGGATGTGCTCGGGCGTAGTGCCGCAACACCCTCCGATGATGTTGACAAACCCGGAAGCAGCAAAGTCGCGGATGTAGTCGCGCATCTCTTCGGCTTCTTGGTCGTATTCGCCAAATTCGTTGGGCAGGCCGGCGTTGGGGTAAGCACTCACGTAGCAGTTGGCAATTTTGCTGAGGGTCTCTAGGTAGGGACGCATCTCTTCGGCTCCGAGCGCGCAATTGAGTCCGACGCTCAGGAGAGGCATATGGCTCACCGAAATCCAAAAAGCCTCGGCTGTCTGGCCTGAGAGGGTGCGGCCACTGGCATCGGTAATGGTGCCCGAGACCATGATCGGCAGCTCAATTCCTTTTTCTTCGAATAGCATATCGATGGCGAACAGCGCCGCCTTGGCGTTGAGGGTGTCGAATACCGTCTCGATCAGAAGCAAATCGACGCCCCCTTCGATCAGGCCTTTGGCTTGGGTGTAATAAGCGTCGCGCAGTTCGTTGAAAGTGACGGCCCGGTAGCCGGGGTTGTTGACGTCGGGCGAAAGCGAGGCCGTGCGGTTGGTCGGTCCCATGGCACCCGCCACATAGCGTGGTTTTTTCGGATTGGCTTCCATGCATTCGGCGGCTGCCTTGGCGGCGATGCGCGCCGACTCGTAGTTAAGCTCGTAGGCCAGATCCTGCATGTCGTAGTCGGCTTGGGCGATATTGGTCCCGCTGAAGGTATTGGTTTCGATAATATCGGCACCGGCTTCGAGGTAAGCGCGGTGGATCGCTTCGATGATATCCGGTTGGGTGATCGAGAGCAGGTCGTTGTTGCCCTTGACATCGCGATGAAAATCAGCAAAACGATCGCCGCGGTAGCCCACTTCGTCGAGTTGGTATTGCTGGATCATGGTGCCCATGGCACCATCGATGACCAGAATGCGGTCTTGCAGAATTTCTCGGATAGGTGGCTTCATGCGAATAAGGTATTGATGCTCAAAATCGAGAATACAAAAGTAGAGATTTCTTTTGCTAATCCCGGGATTCCGCTTCTGCTAGTGTAACCCCATCGTCAGGATTCCGTTTCACGGAGTAGCTTACTTATGCTAACCCCTAGCAAATCAGGTCGCACCGCGCGTGCCAACCCTGCGATCACCTGCCGGTAATAAGCGAACATGACACAATTCGGCTTTCAGAGCTGCCGAGAGGCGTTTTTCGACAAGGTAACAGGACGAGTATGGCTCCCCGCCGGGATTAGCCTTACAATCCTAAGAACAAACATTAAACATGAAAAAGTTTATCATGCTGCTCGTTTTGGGTGGCATTTTAGGTGCTTCTTGTACCAAAGACGAACTACGTGACCCACTAGACGATCGCCTCAGCAGGGTTTTGAGGCGAGCCTCGGCTGAGGGTACGTTAAGTGCTTTTGTCTTGCCTGACCCCAACGACCTGGAAGCCATTCCGCAGAGCCCGTTCAATCCGCTTACGCCCCAAAAAGTGGCCCTGGGGCGCATGCTCTTTTTCGAAACCGGCCTGGCGCGCGACGCCATGCACGAAAGCGGCCAGGGGACCTATTCCTGCTCAAGTTGCCACATACCCGATGCCGGGTTCATGCCCGGTCGGGTGCAGGGTATCGCCGACGGCGGTCGCGGATTCGGACGCAACGGCGAGGGGCGTACTAAACAGGCCAACTATCAGGAGCACGAACTCGACGTGCAGGGTGCCCGTCCGCTCAGTGTCCTTAATGTCGCCTATGTAGAAAATACAACCTGGAACGGCAAATTCGGCGCGCACGGCGTAAACGAAGGCACGGAGGCCGTCTGGGGTGTTTTCGATTCGGATACCGAAATCAACCACTTGGGCTACGATGGCCTCGAGAGCCAGAACATTGAAGGCCTAAAGGTGCACCGCATGCGCATTGATCCTTACGTGCTCGACACCCTCAGTTACCGGTCCCTGTTCGACGCGGCCTTCCCGGACCGCCCCCGTGCCGACCGCTACAACCTCGAGACCGCCAGCTTTGCCCTTTCTGCCTACTTGCGTACCCTGCTGACCACCCAGGCTCCCTTCCAGCGGTGGCTGAAGGGAGAAACCGGCGCCCTCCGCGAAGCGGAAAAGCGGGGCGCGGTACTCTTCTACGACAAGGCCGGCTGCTACCGTTGCCACCGGGGACCCGCCCTGAGTGCCGTGGCGTTTTACGCACTCGGGGTGGGCGACCTCGACCAGACCGGCGAAGCCTTTGCTACCGGCCCGGGCGATAAGCGCCACCTGGGCCGTGCCGGATTTACCGGTGACCCGGCCGACCTGTACAAGTTCAAGGTGCCACAACTCTACAATATGGCCGATTCGCCCTTCTATTTTCACGGCAGTAGCAAGCGATCACTCCGCGCCGTTGTCGACTATTTCAACCGCGCCGTACCGGAGAACTCGCGCGTGCCCGAAATGCAACTCGCCCCGCAGTTTCAACCGCTCCACCTCACCGAAGCAGAAGTAGACGACCTGGTCGCTTTCCTCACTCACGGCCTGCGCGACCCCGCCCTGCAACGCTACGTGCCGGTGACAACCCTCTCGGGCAACTGCTTTCCCAATAATGACCCACAGTCGCGAAAGGAGAGCGGATGCGAATAATTGACGCGCTCTTGTGGAGCTAATGGAATGTAAAAACGACCAAAAATTTTACTCAAAATTCATGCAATGCCTTTATCTTTGAGGGCAGTTGCTTAGCGTTAAGCCTTGTTTTCGTTTTTTGAAATCCACATTTACCGCGTATTGCAGTCATGATTGAGGCGCTCATTTCGTCCAAGACCCGTATCAAGCTGTTGTTGAAATTTTTCCTCAACGGCAGCACCAAAGCGTATTTGCGCAGCTTGGAGTCGGAATTCGGCGAGTCGAGCAATGCCATCCGCGTGGAGTTGAACCGCCTGGAAAAGGCCGGTATGCTGGTATCGCATATGGACGGCAACAAAAAAATTTTCCAGGCGAACCGAGCGCACCCGCTCTTCGGCGAGTTGCACAACATCCTGCTGAAGCATATCGGGATCGACAAAATTATCGAGAATGTGATAGCGCGACTGGGCGATGTGGAGAAAGTGTACCTTACAGGCGATTTTGCACGTGGGCGCGACAGCAACGTCATCGACTTGGTTCTGGTTGGCGATATCGACAAAGCCTACCTCATTCGCTTGATCGATAAGGTTGAGGAGTTGATCCACCGCAAGATCCGTTACCTGGTCTACCACCCCGGGGAATACGCCGAACTGGACCGCGAACAACTCGACCCTGAGCCTTTGTTGCTGTGGTCGGACGCGAAATAAAGTGGAATGATGCCCATTTGACAGGTCAGGGGTGCGCACCCCGTCGGGAAACACTACCTTTAGGGCTATTGGGTAATCAAAAACGACAGTAATGGAAAAAACGACCCTGCATATCCAAATGGTCGACCTTAAGAACCAGTACCTCAAGCTTAAACCCGAGATCGACGCGGCCGTCATCGAGACGCTGGAATCGACGGCCTACATCAACGGTCCTAAGGTGAAAGCTTTCCAGGCCGCCATGGAAGCCTACCTCGGGGTGAAACACGTCATCCCCTGTGCCAACGGTACCGACGCCTTGCAGATCGCTATGATGGCGCTGGGGCTGGAACCGGGCGACGAGGTCATTGTGCCTTCCTTTACCTACGTATCAACGGCCGAGGTGATTGCCCTGCTGCGCCTAACGCCGATCATGGTCGATGTGGACTCCGAACACTTCACCATCACGGCTAGCATCATCGAAAAGGCCATTACGCCGCGCACCAAGGCCATTGTCCCGGTCAACCTCTACGGGCAGAGCTGCGATATGGAGCCCATCATGGAGGTCGCCCGCAAGCACAACCTTTACGTAGTGGAGGATAACGCCCAGGCCATCGGCGCCGATTACACCTTCAGCGACGGCCGTACCCAAAAGACGGGCACCATCGGCCACATCGGGTGCACCTCTTTTTACCCATCCAAAAACCTGGGAGCCTTCGGCGACGGGGGTGCCATCTATACCAACGACGACCAGTTGGCACAACAGCTGCGCATGGTTGCCAACCACGGTCAGCAGCGGCGCTACTACCACGATGTGGTGGGCGTAAATTCACGCCTCGACGCCATCCAGGCCGCCATCCTGGAGATCAAGCTGCGCCACCTCGACAACTTTGCCGCCGCCCGCAACCGGGCCGCCGACTATTACGACCGGGCCTTCGAGGGCGTGGATGCTCTGCAGACGCCGGTGCGCCACCCGCGATCGACCCATGTTTTTCACCAGTATACCTTGAAAATAAAAGACGGCCGGCGTGATCGGTTGCAAACGCACCTGAAGGAATGCGGCATTCCGAGCGTGATCTACTATCCGGTGCCCCTGCAGGAGCAGCAGGCTTACCAACACCTGGTGCCTGCCGACCAGCCCGAGCTGCCGGTGACCACGCAATTATGCCGGGAGGTGCTCTCCCTACCCATGCACACGGAGCTGGACGAGGAAATGCTGGCCTACATTACTGATAACGTAAAAGCTTTTTTCTGATCAACGCTAAAGGCCGGGGAGCCCCGCCATAATTAATCAACATGCCCCTCTACCAAGAACTATTGAACAAGCAAAAGCGCATCTCGGTGACCGGCCTGGGTTACGTAGGTTTACCCTTGGCACTGGCGCTGGGGAAACACTTCTCAGTGTTGGGCTACGACATCGACGAAGCCCGCGTTGAGATGATGCGGCAGAGCAAAGACCCCTCCAAGGAGTTACCGGACAGTGCCTTTGACAATAAAGATGTCGAATTTACGTCTAACTGGGAGGATTTACGGAGCGCCCACTTCCACATTGTCGCGGTACCTACGCCCGTCGATGAGCACAAGGTACCTAACTTGCGGCCGGTGCTGCTCGCCTCCGAGACGCTGAGCAGAGTACTCAAAGCTGGCGACTACGTTGTATACGAGTCGACCGTCTACCCCGGCTGTACCGAAGAGGATTGCCTGCCCCTCCTCGAGCAGGGCGCGGGTCTGCGGCTGAACCGCGACTTCAAGCTAGGCTACTCGCCCGAGCGCATCGTGCCCGGCGAGAAGGTGCGCACTCTGGAGAAGATCACCAAGATCGTGAGCGGATCCGATGGGGAGGCCCTCGACCAGATCGCCCAGGTGTACGGCACTGTTATCGAGGCAGGGGTTTACAAGGCACAAAGTATCAAGGTGGCTGAGGCCGCCAAAGTGATCGAAAATACGCAGCGCGACCTGAATATTTCGTTGATGAATGAATTGGCGATCATCTTTGACAGGCTCGATATCGACACCCAGGCCGTACTCGAAGCAGCAGGCACCAAGTGGAACTTCCTGCGTTTCTACCCCGGCCTGGTGGGCGGGCACTGCATCAGCGTAGATCCGTACTATCTGTTGCACAAGTCGAAGCAGATTGGCTACGACCCCCAAGTGATCCTGAGCGGGCGCCGCGTCAACGACAATATGCCTAACTTCATCGCTAAGCGTCTGGTGCAGATGCTGATCCAGCGGGGCAAAAACCTGTCTAACTGCAAGGTGTTGGTCATGGGCGTCACCTTTAAGGAAAATGTAGCCGACATCCGCAACAGCAAGGTAGCCGACCTGGTGCGCGAGCTGCAGAGTTACAGTATTAACGTACACCTGGTCGATTGTCATGCCTCGCCCAACGAGGTGGCGCACGAGTACAACCTGACGCTGATGGATGTGCCTAGCAAGAACTACGACGCCGTGGTGGTGGCCGTATCGCACGACGAATACCGCGCCATGACCCTCGAAAATTTGAAAGCGATCATGACCGACCAGCCCATCCTCATGGACATTAAGGCCATCTACCAGCGGCCCGCTCCAGACGATGAGCTGACGTACTGGCGCCTGTAGCCATTAAATCTGCATTGACCGGGTGTCAACTGCGATAATTGAAGTACAAGGCCTTTGGTGAAAATAAATACATGAGCAAGATCCCCGATCCCATAACGCCAAAGTGGTACGCCGTCTATACCCGCTACAAGCGGGAGAAGCTGGTGCGCCAGCGCCTTGAAGAAAAAGGCGTTCAGGTTTACCTGCCCCTACAGCGCTTTAAGCGCTATTATGTGCGCAAAGTAAAGACAGTCGACCTGCCGCTGATCAGCTGCTATATCTTTGTCTGCATCAATAAAGCTTACTACGTGCCCGTGCTGGAAACGGCCGATGTGGTGCAGTTCATAAAGTTCAACAACCAGTTATCGCCTATCCCTCAACGCGAAATCGACATCATGCGCATGGTGACCGGCGAAGAGCTGGAGGTGGAAGCCGTGCCGCGCCAAAACCTGCGGCCCGGCGACCGGGTCGAAATTATCAGTGGACGTTTGACCGGCTTGACGGGTCACCTACTGGAGGGCGGCGGCAATAAGAACTTCCTCGTCGACCTCGAATCGGTAGGCTATAGCCTGCAATTGGAGGTGCCGAAAGAGGCATTGAGACAGATATAGGGGTACGCGTTACCCCCCCTTAAGAAAAAACGCCTTGCAAGGGCATAACGATAGATGATATTCCAGAATACGTACGCTTCGGGCGGAAAGTACCTGCGACTTTTCGGAGGCGAAGCCATAGCTAGAAGATCAGGGAGTTTAGGATCTGGCACCTTATTCCGTTTCTTGTAATTCCTTGAAGGATGAAAATTTTAATTACCGGAACGGCGGGCTTCGTAGGCTATCACCTGGCCGAGCGGCTCCTAGCACGAGGCGACGAGGTGATAGGCATTGACAGCATCAACAATTACTACGATGTGAGCCTGAAGATCGCCCGCCTCGAGGCAGCAGGCATCCGGCGGCATAAGATTGCCTACAAGGAGGAGGTGCCCTCGAAGGTTAACCCCAACTACCGCTTCGTGCAGCTCGACCTGGAGGATGCGGTGGCCCTGCAGAACCTCTTTCGCGAGCATCGGTTCGACGTGGTGGTGCACCTAGCGGCCCAGGCCGGCGTGCGCTACAGCCTCAAGAATCCGCAGGCCTACTTGCAAAGCAACATTCAGGGCTTCCTGAATGTGCTGGAGGCCTGCCGGGCGTTTCCGGTCCGGCACCTGGTGTACGCCAGCAGCTCGAGCGTGTACGGCCTCAACCAGAAGGTACCCTTCCGCACCGACGACCCGGTCGACCATCCAGTGTCGCTTTACGCGGCCTCAAAGAAGAGTAACGAACTCATGGCCCACACCTACAGCCATCTGTTCGCCATTCCGACCACTGGCTTGCGCTTCTTCACGGTGTACGGACCCTGGGGGCGCCCTGATATGGCTTACTTCCTCTTCACCGAGGCCATTCTGAACAACCGCCCCATCAAGGTCTTCAACCACGGCAATATGCAGCGCGACTTTACCTACGTCGACGATATCACCGAGGGCGTAATGCGCGTCATCGACCGCGCCCCTGAGCCCAATGCCGCCTGGGACCGCGTACAACTGCACGCCCCGACTTCCTCGGCGCCCTACCGCATTTACAATATCGGCAACAATGCTCCGGTGCGCCTGCTCGACTTCATCGAGGCCATCGAGCACGCCCTGGGCAAAAAAGCCGAAAAGAACATGCTCCCCATGCAGCCCGGCGACGTGGAGACTACCTACGCCGACGTGTCGGATTTGGTGGCGGAGTTTGGTTACCAGCCCAGCACGAGTATTGAGGAGGGGGTGGGGCGGTTTGTGGATTGGTATAAGGAATATTATGGGGAAGGAGGTTAGAAGTTTAGGAGGGGAGTAACCCGCTTAAAAAAGAAGTTGGATGAAGTTGCCATTTATTTATAACGCTCTGACCAAGACGCCGGACCAACTGGTAATCGCCTACGAATTAGATTGTTGTCCTGCGATGCCTAATTGAATCTCGGGGGGCACCTGGATTAGATAACCCGAGTGTTGACTACTTACAAAAAAGCTCAATTGAACTAGCCCGGATACTAAGGAAATGGCGGATGCAACGATATGCTATAATCTATGCTACCGCCAAGCTCCTGCACTGAAGCAAAAATGTTCTTTCGTAAAACCCCCAAATACGACGACTTCTCGTGCCTGGGAGTCGATTTCCACTCGCACCTGGTCCCTGGGATCGACGACGGTGCCAAAACGATGGACGAAAGCCTAGAGCTGCTGCGCGGACTGTATGAGCTGGGCTACACCCACGTAGTCACCACCCCCCACATCAACTCGGCCTTTTACCCGAATGACCGGACGACCATTCTGGCTGGGCTGGAGCAACTGCAGGCCGCCGTATTAGCAGCCGGCATTCCCATTGAGTTGGGGGGCGCCGCAGAGTACTATATCGACGAGCACTTTGAGAACCTGCTGCATCAGGAGGCGTTACTGCCCGTCTTCGACGATTGGGTGCTGGTGGAGACTTCCTTCTTCGGGGCGCCGCCCAACCTCCACGAGCTGCTCTTCCGGATGCAGACCAAAGGGTACCGCCCCATCCTGGCCCACCCCGAGCGCTACGCCTACCTCGCCGTGGGCGATCTGCGCCCCTACCGCGAGCTGCGTGAGCGCGGCTGCCGCCTTCAGGTCAACCTGCTCTCGCTGAACGGCCACTACGGCCCACAGGTGCAAAAGACGGCCGAGCAATTGCTGCGTGCCGGCCTGGTCGACTACTTGTGTACCGACCTGCACCACCAGCACCACCTGCAGGAGCTGCCGCAGGTGCTGGAGCGAAAGGTATTTCGTAAGTTTGCCGCGCATGTAAAGAATGATCACCACCGCTCCTAGGGCGGTGGCCAAAAACCGATATTGCTTTTGAGACTACTGACCCTCATCGCCTTACTCACTCTTAGCGGGTGCGTGCAACACAAAGAGCTCATTTCTTTCAACGAGGCGGAATTGGATAAGCACAGCCCCGAATCTATCCTGAACGCAGTCGACCTGCGCATCCATCCCAACGACCTGCTGCGTATTACCGTGCACAGCCTCGACCCGGAGGCGGCCGCCCCTTTCAATATCGATCCGGTAATGGGTCAAGGCCAGGGCGGCGGTAATATAAACCAGATGTTCGGCGGCGGGCAAGGCAACCAAGGCGCGCCCAATAACCTGGAACTCTTCAACGGCTACTTCGTCGATGAGCAGGGCTTTATTGACTTTCCGGTGTTGGGCCGCATCAAGGTGGGCAGCCTCACCATCCCCGAGGCCAAGGTCAAGATTGCCACCCTGCTCGAGGCCTACCTGCGCGATGCGGTGGTGAATATGCGCTTTCTCAACTTTAAGATCACCGTCCTCGGCGAGGTGAACCGACCCGGCACCCTGCGCCTTACCAACGAGCGCATCACCTTGCTCGAAGCCCTGGGTATGGCGGGCGACCTGACCTTCTACGCCAACCGCACCAACCTGCTGGTGATCCGCGAACAGGAAGGGGTGAGAAAGTATGCCCGCATCAACCTGCAAACCGACACCATCTTCCAGTCGGAGTACTTCTACCTGCAGCAAAATGATGTGGTATACGTAGAGCCCCTCCAGGCGCGGGTGGCAACGGTATCTGACCCGGCTAACCGGCTGATCTCATATATCAGTGCCTTCCTGTCAATTGTGACACTGGGGATTGCGTTGTTTGCTAATTAAATGACACGGAGGGGGACACAGAGGAGACAAAAAATGATTTAGTTAATAGCCAGTGGCGATGCGTCGTATTCCATCTCTTAGTCGGACAGCTTTAAAATTTAGGAGGAAGCCAAACCGAAGATTAGTTAATTTGAGATAACTTAATAATTAAGCTGTATGGACTGGCCGTAATTGGTCTACCGCTTTCAATTCTATTATCAGACTGTTTTCTGCCAAAATGGCGATTCGAAAGGCATGATGTAGTTTGACTTTCTCATTAATTAGGGTGATTCTTTTTTTAACTTCCAAACTTAAGCCCCTTGCGGCCAATCCATAAACCAAGCACTTTTGATAAGCACCTTCAAATAGTCGTGGCCCCAGATGAGAATGGACTTTGAAAACAGCATTAAGCACTATACCAGATAATTCCTGATCATCCATTGAGAACGGACGCTGATAATGTTGTAAGCTGACTAAATGTAATTTATTTAAAAAATAATATCCATAAAATCCCTGTGTCTGCTGTGGTTCTCTGTTTCCATCTTTTTCCCTTTGTGTCCTCCGTGGTAAAATAATGACAGACTACTCCCCCAACGGTCAACCTACCCATGCCGCTTTTGACAGCGACAAGTTCAACCTGCGCACTCTTTTTTTCCTTTTCCTGCGCAACTGGTACTGGCTGGCGATCGGCTTAGCCCTGGGCCTTTTCGGCGCGTGGGTGCATCTACGTTATGCCACCACCATCTACGAGGTGAAGGGCTCGGTGCTGATCAACGAAGACGCCCAGCAGCCGATCTCGGAGCAGATCATCGCGCGGGATCTGGGCTTCCAGGGCCGGTCGACGATCACTAACGATCTGCAGGTGCTCAAGTCGTCGACCCTGATGCAGCGGGTCGTCGACAGCCTGGACCTGCACATTAGCTATTACACCGAAGGCCGAATCAAGACCAGCGAGATGTATCCCTACAGCCCCTTCCGGCTGGAAGCCGACAGTATGCCCCAAGCCTACGGGCGTACCCTGCGCATTCGCACCCTCGACAACGACGACTTCGTCCTGCTGCGGGGCGAGGGCGATACCTTGCTCTGTCGCTTTGGCATCCCCTTCACGCACGCAGGAGTACAATTCACCCTGGAGCTGCTCCCGGGCCGGGAGGTACGGCCGGGCGTCACCCACCAGATTAAGGTGCGGCAGCCCCAGCAAACCGCCCGCAAATATGCCGGTAAGCTCAACCTGACCAATGTCGATTACTCCAATGTGCTCAATATCTCGATGCGCGAGCCGGTGCCCGAGAAGGCGGTCGACGTGATCAAAGGCATCATCCAGGCTTACGATGAGAGCATCGTAGAAAACAAAAATCGATCGGGCGAGCAAACCCTGGCCTTCATCGATGAGCGCCTCAACTTCATCACCCAGGAGCTGTACGATGTGGAGAAAGACGTGGAGGGCTTCCGCCGCGACCGCGACCTGCCGGTCGACGTGGGCGAACGGGCCGGCAACTACCTGGCCCAGGTCCAGCAGGTCGAAGACCAACTGATGGAGCTCGACCTCAAACTGGCCCTGCTCGACAATATTGAGGGCATCATCTCCGACAAGGCCAACCAGTACCAGCCCCTGCCCCTGACCTCCGAGATCCTGCCCGCCGCCCTGAGTACCCTGTTGCAAGAGTACAACAGTGTGCTTTTCGAGCGCGAGCAATTTCTGGAGGCGGCCACTGCTCAAAATCCGGCCGTCAACACTTACGAGGAGCGCCTCGACTACCTGCGCTCGGGCATTGAGCTGAGCATACGCACCGTGCGCAGCGAGCTGGCCGAACGCCGCGGCGCCCTGCGCGAGCGCCTGCGCCCCCTCGAGGAGCAGATCAGCAGCATACCGGGCAGCGAGCGCGAACTATTGCAGATCATGCGTCAGCAGCAGATCAAGGAGCAGCTTTTCCTGTACTTGCTGCAGAAGCGGGAAGAAACGGCCCTGAGTATTGCCGCCCAGACCTCCAACTCGCGCATCCTGAATCCGCCGACCAATGCAGGGCAGGTATACCCCTCTCCGGGACGCGTGTACTTATTCGCATTGGTCCTGGGCCTGTTGCTGCCGGGTGGCCTCATTTTTCTCTGGCACAGCTTCGACAACAAGATCTACACCAAGGAGCACCTGCAACAGGCGACTAACGCACCTTTCCTGGGCAGCATTTCCCTGGCCAGCAAGCGGGACCCGGTAGCGGTCAAATCGGGCAGCCGCTCGGCTGTTGCCGAGCTTTTTCGCCTGCTGCGCACCAACCTCAACTACCTGGCCGGTGGTAAGGGCGACCAGGTGATCCTGGTGACCAGTAGCGTATCGGGCGAGGGCAAGAGCTTCGTGACCATCAACCTTGGCCTGAGCCTGGCCCTGAGCGGGCGGCGGGTGCTACTGCTGGGCATGGACCTGCGCAAGCCCAAGCTGAGCGAATACCTGAACGGGCAGCGCAGCCCCCTGGGGGTGACCAACTACCTGGCGGGCGAGGATACACTTGATGCCCTCCTACGGCCCGTGCCCGGGTACGACCACATCGACTACCTCGACTGCGGCCCCATACCGCCCAACCCGGCCGACCTGCTCACCAGCGATCGCGTAGACCAGCTCTTCGCCGACCTGCGCGACCGCTACGACCACATCCTGGTCGATACTAGCCCCCTGGGCCTCGTCACCGATGCCCTGCTGTTGGGCGAGCAGGCCAACCTGAGCATCATCGTGACCCGCTACGGGCGCACTACCTTCCAACTGCTGGAAGGGGTGCAGGATGTCTACGCCAAAAAGAAACTGCCCAACATGGGCATCGTACTCAACGGCATCCGAGCCAGTAGCATCTACGGGTACGGGGGCTACGGCTTCGGATATGGCTACGGGTACGGCGAAGGATACTACGAGGAGGAGCGAAAGCCAAAACGCTGGCGGATTTTTTAGTACGGAAGGTGGATGATTACTTTCTTACCGTCTCAGGGGTAAAAACGCTATACAACGCTGTAGTAAAACCTCAAAAAAGAGCCACAGCGTCTAAAACCTGCTAATTCCTGAAAATTACTGGATTTCTAAGCTAAAAATGAACGCAACCAGCACAACAACGGCTATCGCCGAGATGGACGAGCAATGGGACGTCGTCATCACCCCGCGTAAGCACCTCTTTGACCTCAACCTGAAAGAAGTATGGCGCTACCGCGACCTGCTCACCCTCTTTGTGCGGCGCAATGTGGTCGCCGAATACAAACAGACCATCTTGGGGCCGCTTTGGTATTTTATTCAGCCCCTGCTGACCACCATTATGTTTACCGTGGTCTTCGGCAACCTGGCGGGGATCTCCACCGACGGTATCCCGCCCATGCTCTTCTACCTGGCCGGTGTGACCAACTGGAACTACTTCGCCGAATGCCTCAACAAAACCGCGACGACCTTCAAGGACAATCAAAATATCTTCGGGAAGGTCTATTTCCCTCGCTTGGTGGTGCCCCTGTCGATCGTCACCACCAGCTTACTCAAGTACGGCATTCAGCTGCTGCTGTTCATCGGCTTTTACGTATACTTTGTGCTGCGGGGCGTACCGGTGCAGCCCAACGCCACTATCGCCCTCTTCCCGCTACTGGTTGTCATCCTGGCGGGACTGGGCCTCGGCTTCGGATTGATCTTTACCAGTATGACCACCAAGTACCGCGACCTGGTTTTCCTTCTAACCTTCGGTGTACAATTAGCTATGTACGCTACCCCGGTCATCTACCCGCTCAGCGAAGTGCCCGACCAATACCAATGGCTGGCCGCCCTCAACCCCATGACGGCCGTCATCGAAACCTTTAAGTACAGCATCCTCGGCAAAGGTACCTTCGATTGGGGCTATCTGGCCTACAGCGCCGGCTTTATGATCGTCATTCTGTTAGCCGGCATCGCCATCTTCAACAGGACGGAGAAAAATTTTATGGACACGGTTTAGTCAAGGTTAAAGTGGAAAGTAGAAAGGTTAAAGTGGGAAGGTTAAAGTGGGAAGGTTAAAGTGGGAAGGTTAAAGTGGGAAGGTTAAAGTGG
>CAZHCA010000003.1:0-12024 GCA_964530825.1 uncultured Saprospiraceae bacterium | reverse complement strand
GAAGGTTAAAGTAGAAAGGGTAAAGGGTAAAGTGGGAAGGTTAAAGGTTAAAGTGGGAAAGTCAAAGTGGGAAGGTTAAAGTAGGAAGGTTAAAGGTTAAAGTAGAAAGGGTAAAGTGGAAGGGTTAAAGTAGAAATGGATAAGCCTTACGTGCAGCGTGATGAATACCTTGATCTTGTAGGAGAACCTGAGAAGCCGTACAAGCTTTCAGAGCGTTTCTTTTCATTTGCGGTGGGTGTGATTCGACAGGTGAGGACCTTACCCGATAGTAAGGAGTACAGCGTTATTGTTTATCAATTGGTAAAGGCAGCCTCCTCTGTCGGAGCTAATTACGAAGAAGCACAAGCAGCTGTATCCAAAGCAGATTTTGCCAATAAAATAGGGATATGCCTTAAAGAAGCCCGGGAAGCCCATTATTGGCTGCGAATTATTATAGCAACCCTGGACAAAAATGAACCCTGGAAGCCCTTAGAAAAAGAGGGTGGAGAAATCAAGAAAATATTAGGCTCCATCTATGCCAAAGTATCGAAAAAGAGGTAACCCCCTTTAACCTTGGGAACTTTAACCTTTGCTCCTTTAACCTTTAACCTTGGGAACTTTAACCTTGAGAACTTTAACCTTGGGAACTTTAACCTTTACCCTTGAAACCCAAGTAGGTGTATTTTATAAAAAAGAAGAAAATGTCAAAGCTAGAGCAAGTAAGCACCCTCATTGGTGATTTAACACCAGAAGAGCGTGCACAAATCCTGGCCCAAATGGTGGCTTTAATGAATGTGCCAGAATTGGGTATCCGGCATACGCCCGGGGTATGCGGTGGTCGAGCTCGTATTCGAGATACCAGAATACCTGTATGGACAATTGTAGAAGCCAAAGCATCAGGAGCCAGTGATCTGGAAGTTCTACAAGATTTTCCAGGTCTGACCGCTGAGGACCTAACGAACGCTATGCGCTATTATGCCGGACATCGGGCTGAGATTGAACAGGATTCACAGGAACAGGAACAGGAACTCAAGGAATTATAATGGCTGGGTTTCATTTGCTATTGGCCGATGAAAACTTCAGTAAAGCTACTGTGGAACTTTTGCGGGAAGCAGGCCATGATGTGATTACAATGGATAGCCTGTGACTAGCTCAAGTAGGATTCCCGGACAAAGATGCCCTGAAAAAAGCTACCGAATTGAGAAGTTTAGGAGTTTACCCTTTGAAATAGAGCGATGCTTTGCCTACGGCATTTCACAGGGTTGAAGTTTAGACGTGTAGGAGTAGTCAAGCATATTATTGTAGATTATTGAAAAATGATAGGATGAAAGAAATGACCATAGAGCAACTAGTGCAATTCTTTCGGAAATTGGACTTCAAAAGCAAAATTGAGGTGCTTAATCAGTTTACCCAGGAGCTAAAAAAAGGAGTAGAACAGAAAAATATTGATCAACAGGAATCTTCGGAAGATCAAGTAATTGATGAGCTTTTTGGAATTTGGAAAAATGAAGAAGAACTAACCGAAGAATCCATTATTGATCGTACGATCTCAGACCGTGACATCAATCTGAACGGATAATGGCTTCTTCATACATAATCGATACTGATATACTCATTGATTTCTTCAAAGGCAGATTCAACCTGAATAAAAAGTTTAAGTCAGTAGGATTACAGAATTGTTTCGTCTCCGAAATCTCTACTGCTGAAATTACATATGGCGCTTTAAAAAGTTCCAATCAGGAGAGGGAAATGAAAAACGTTGAACGGGTAAAATCGTCCTTTAAGGTAATTCCAATATCGAGTGTAATCGAATTATACAGTCAGGAAAGATTAAGGCTAGAAAAAGCCGGGACCCGTTTACCCGACTTTGACTTGTTAATTGGAGTCACAGCGGTTAAATATGGATATACACTAGTGACAGGAAATATAAAACACCAATCAAGAATTGAGGGAATCCAAATCGAAAATTGGAGAGAAAAAGAGCATAACGAGTTTTTGTCATAAATCAAGTGTAAAAGTGTAGGAGATACTACTATCTCATCCTCTTATACACGCCAAACTCAACTCCTCCACGCCAAAAATACACGCCAAAATCTTAGCGCATCTAAGGGGTAAAAAAGCAATATGTCAAAAACCGTCATCAAAGTCGAAAACCTCTCCAAACAATACCGCCTCGGGCAGGTCGGCACCGGCACCCTCTCGCACGACCTCAACCGCTGGTGGCACCGCGTACGCGGCAAAGAAGACCCCTACCTCAAGATCGGGGAGACCAACGACCGCGCCTCCAAAGGCCAAAGCGAATACGTCTGGGCCCTCAAGGACATCAACTTCGAAGTGAAAGAAGGCGAAGTGCTCGGCATCATCGGTAAAAACGGAGCGGGGAAGAGTACCCTACTCAAGATCCTCTCCAAAGTGACCGGCCCTACCACCGGGGCCATCAAAGCCAAAGGCCGTATCGCCTCCCTGCTCGAAGTAGGCACCGGCTTCCACCCCGAGCTGACCGGACGCGAGAATATCTACCTCAACGGCACCATCCTGGGTATGACCAAAGCCGAAGTGAAAGCCAAGCTGGACGAGATCGTGGCCTTCGCCGGCGTGGAGCGCTACCTGGATACGCCCGTCAAGCGCTACTCCTCGGGCATGATGGTGCGCCTGGGCTTCGCCGTGGCCGCCCACCTGGAGCCGGAAATCCTGATCGTAGATGAAGTACTGGCCGTAGGGGATGCCGAATTCCAGAAGAAAGCGATTGGGAAGATGCAGGAGGTGAGTACAGAAGGCGGGCGGACGGTGCTTTTTGTTAGTCATAATATGGGAAGTGTGCGGCGACTTTGTAATAGGTCAATGGTACTTGATTCAGGAGAAACTTTTTTCCAGGGAGATACGGGTGAAGCAATTGATAAATACCTCAATATAGGTAGCGGATTATCGAAACGTGAATTGGGCTCCCGAAAGGATAGGCAGGGAAATGGCCAATTACGATTTCAAGCGATTAATTTTTTTGATAAAAAAGGCAAAGAGATAGAAGCGATTCCTCAGGGAGAGGACTTGAGGGTAAGGCTTAGATACGAAATATTTGATGAATCTTTTGATTTTTCCGCATGTCATTTTTCATTGAATATGTATAATGAAAAAGGAGAATACATTTTTTGTCACCAAAACCATTTAATTGGTAAGCTATTTTCTCATGAGGAAATATGTAAGCACCGATCGATTGAGTTTAGTGTTCAAAGCATCCCCTTTAAGCCAGGGATGTATTATTTCGATTGTGATATCGTTAAGAATAATGCTGCCTTTATTGATCGTGTGGAAAATGCTGCTCAAATTACTGTCTCAGATGGGCTAGTCTACAATTATCAACGAACTTTAATTAATGGTTTAATTGCAGTGAACGCAAAGTGGGAACTCATCTAAATTTATGTTAGAAACGCCAGTTTTATTTCTAGTTTTTAATCGGCCAGACACCACAACTAAGGTTTTTGAAAAAATAAAAGAAGTCGAGCCCAAACAATTATTTGTCGCATGTGACGGCCCCCGCAGGACAAAAGCGGGCGAAAAAGAAAAAGTAGCTGAAGTTAGGCAGCTAATACTTGAGAATATAGATTGGTCTTGTGAGGTACATACGTTGTTTAGAGAAGAAAACCTGGGTTGTGGGAAAGCCGTAAGTTCTGCTATCACCTGGTTTTTTGAGCAGGTGGAAGAGGGAATCATTTTGGAGGATGATTGTCTGCCGAATGACTCTTTTTTTCGGTTTTGTGAGGAATTGTTGGATTATTATCGGGAAGATGAAAGGATTATGCATATTTCGGGAGATAATTTCCAGAATGGAAGGCAAAGAGGAAATGGGAATTATTACTTTTCGGGATTTCCACATGTATGGGGCTGGGCAACATGGAGAAGAGCTTGGTCCAAGTATTCTTTTGAAGTAAGTAATTTTAATGAGTCTCTCTTTACGAATAAGCTGAAATACTACTTTAAGAGTAGCTTTGAGCAAAAATACTGGGTTGAAGTCTTTCAAAAGATGAAAAAGGGAGAAATAGATACATGGGACTATCAATGGAAATTTTCAATTTGGATTAACGATGGACTCACTATTTTGCCAAGTAAAAATTTGATTTCAAACATCGGCTTTGCCCAAGATGCTACTCATACAAAGAATCCTGATGATTTTCTGGCAAACCTTCCAGTAGATTCTATTAATTCACCTCTGAAACATCCAAAAAACCAACAGATCAACCATTCTGCGGATCGATATACGTCTAAACATATTCTTGGTCTTAAAGGGAATAATATGGCACTAGTGCTGAAGTTTATAAACTCTAACAAACGAAGAATATATAAATTGATGAAAATAATCTTTGGACAAACCAAAAACTCATGAATGCTCAAGCTACTTCCTGTATTGACCGATGAAGTAATTAATATTACTGCAAATATGGCCCTAAATCATAGCGTAATAAATATTTAAAAAGAACAATATGTTACCTAAAATCCACCAACTTAAATCCTTCTACAGAGAATATATCAAAATCTCTACAGTGAAGGACAAGGAATTAGATCGGTTACGCCGACTTCCTCGGTATCGCCAGGACCAGACAATTTTCTTGGGTGAGAAAATCAAAATCGCCGATGCTTGCACGTTTCTGGGCGGTGTTCGGGAAATATTCGATAGAGAGATCTACGAATTCCAGCCTAATACAAGTTCGCCTTTTATCGTGGATTGTGGCGCTAATATTGGTCTAAGTGTGATCTATTTTAAACAACTTTTTCCTGATGCCATCATTGAGGCATTTGAACCCGATCCGGAAATTTTTGACATACTGAAGTTCAACATTAATAGTTTCCAATTCGAAGAAGTGACTGTTTTTCAGAAAGCGGTATGGTCAGAGAATGGGATCATCACCTTTCGTCAAGAAGGAGGTTTCTCCGGAAGAATTCCCAAGCCGGAGGATAAGGACAATTTGATTGAAGTACCTTGTGTTGATTTATCGGAAATACTATTGAAAAAACCTGTTGATTTCCTTAAGATTGATATTGAAGGTGCAGAGTACGAAGTTTTGCTATCTTGCCGGAAAGCTCTTTCGAACGTGAAAAACATCTTTATTGAATATCATTCGCATATTACAGAGCGACAGACTCTGCATGAAGTACTAGAGATACTTCAGGCTAATGGATTTCGCTATCATGTGCATGAGGCATTTACGAGAAAGAAGCCTTATGTGGATCGAGATACTATGTTGGGAATGGACTTACAGCTTAATATTTTTGGATACAGACATTGACTTGTATGCTAGCGGCAATAGTAATTCCCGTATACAGAGAAAGTATTTCCAAAAATGAGGAGATCTCTTTTAGACAGTGTCTTTCCATTTTTGGTATCAAGTATCCCATTTATCTTGTAACCCATGAGAACTTAACCCTAAAAAGCTACCAACGCATTAGCTTGGATTACGAACTTCATTATCCATTAGGTGTAAAATACTTTTCTTCCCGTTTTTTTGAATCCATTACTGGATATAATCTTCTGATGTTATCACCAATATTTTATAGATCATTCTCGGCCTTTGAGTTCGCTTTGATATATCAGCTGGATGCATTTGTATTTGAAGATCGTCTAGAGTATTGGTGTCATCAGGGATATGCTTATGTGGGGGCTCCGTGGTTGGAAGGATGGACTAAAGCAGAAGAAAACGCCCCTTTTATTGGTGTAGGTAATGGTGGTTTCTCCTTAAGGAAAGTTTCTAGTCACCTAAAAGTATTAAATTCATTTTCTTACATTAAGAAACCTGCTGAGTTTTTTAGTGGCCTTCGAAGTATCCCATTGAAAAAGAGGCCCTATCATTTTGCAAGGATTCTAGCTAATTTGACAATCAAAAATAACACTTACCACTGGTTTAATAGCTTTCCGAACAATGAAGACTCCTTTTGGGGGGTACATGCTAATCAAAACTTCAATTGGTTCTTGGTCCCTAGGGTAAAGAAAGCCTTACAATTTAGCTTTGAAGTACAACCTGCATGTATGTACGAGTTAAATAACCACCAACTCCCTTTTGGCTGTCACGCCTGGTGGAAATATGATCTTGAATTTTGGAAAGAGCACATAGAAAAATTTGGATATAATATACCAGACAAATAGCTATTTATGGCTGTTGTATCGTACTTAAAAGTAACTAATAAGGGTAATTAAAGAGCCTTATCCCAAAAAATCGTATTTTTTGAGGCGATTTCGGCTAGCAGAGTGGTGACTAGCCATTTGAAGCAAAATCCTGCAAGATGATGCAAGACAAGAAGGATATAATGGTGGTAGCTATCGGAGCAAAACCTAAGCAAACATACCTTTTCCCAATGTGCATTTCCTGGGATCGATTTATGATCAGCGCTTAATGGCGTTGGCCTATGCTGCCGCCGATGCTTTTGTGATTCCCAGTCGGGAAGACAATCTGCCTAATGTCATGTTGGAAGCCTTAGCCTGTGGCACTCCGGTGATTGGCTTCCCAATCGGAGGGGTAAAAGAGACGGTCCATTCCGGGAGGAATGGTCTTTTAGCTGAAGCGGTGTCGCCTCTAGCTTTAAGTAATGCCATTATGCAGTTCTTCCAGCAAACGTTTGATACAAGCGAGATCCGGAAGTTTGCAGAAGAACAATTTCATCCCCAGGTGCAAACCCCAAAATACATCGAACACTACCAAACATGTCTACAATAAAAGAAGAAAACCAACCCAAGCTCTCCATCATCACCATCAACCTCAACAACCGCGCTGGTCTGGAGCAGACCATCCGGAGTGTGGTGGGGCAGACCTTTACCGATTTTGAGTATATCGTGATTGATGGGGCGTCGACGGATGGGAGCGTGGAGGTCATCAAACAGTATGCCGATCGAATTGATTATTGGGTGAGTGAGCCGGATAAAGGGATATATAATGCCATGAATAAGGGAATTAAAGTAGCAAAAGGGGAGTATTTGTTGTTTTTGAATAGTGGGGATGGCTTATATAATCGGACCACCTTAGAAGAAGTCGTAAGAAAAATAAATAATGAGGATATAGTTTTTGGAAATGTTATCTCAGGAGCCTCACTTTGGAAGCCTTCTCATCAACTTGAGCTTTACCAAGTTTTCAAAAGAAGTCTTCCTCACCAAGGCTCATTTCTAAGGAGAAGTTTATTTGACTCGATAGGATATTATAATGAAAAATTTAGGGTTATATCTGATTGGGAATTTTTCATGAGGGCAATTTTTGAATTTAAATGTAGTTACAAGTATATCGACGTCATAGTTGCTGAATACGAAAAAGGTGGGATGAGCAACAATCGGGCTTTCAATTTCAAAGAGAAAAGAAAATCACTGGAAATTCATTTTCCTGACTTATGTAATTTATTTTTTTATACTCTGAAGTTAGAGAAGGAGTTAGAGGTATATAAAAGAAGTAGGCTTTACAAGTTAGTCAATCCGTTTTTTAATAAATTAAGAAAAGCAAAAGAGTGGCTAGCAGAATAAAAGCTTCAAACAGTTTTGTGAGAAAGCTCCAGAAAACCTGCTTGATATTTTGGTAAGTACACATTTAACAAATATAATACTAGCTTGAAAATACTGCAATACTGTAATGCTTTTGGAAAGCCAACCTTGACGTTCGTTTATAATCAAATTATTGGATTGGCAGCTCATGAAGGACTAGAAATACTTGTCGTCACTCATAAAAGATTTAATGAAGAAAAATTTCCTTTCGATAATCTAAAAGTCCTACAGAAAATAGATCGAGGTTTGCTTGACTCAAAAATAAGGTGGCGATTATATAAGTACAATGTAAGCCTGAATTATTTTAATGTAAAGTTCAGTAAAGAGGTCAATGTTATTATTGATGAATTTAATCCCGATATTATCCACTGCCATTTTGGCGATATAGGGCTTCGCCTTTATGATAATCTACGTCCTGGAAAAAAGAAGGTGCTACCTATATTTTTTCACTTTCATGGTTATGATGCATCAAAAATGCTTGAGTCTTCTCTAATTTATAGGAAAAGGCTAAAAAAGGTATTGGCAAAACCAAACATCCATCCCATCGTCGTGTCCAACGATATGGGGAAAAGACTAATTGATAATCATTGCATAGGTAGTATTTCAAGAATTTTATACTATGGGGTTGATTTGTCTGCGTTTAAAAGGACAAAACTGAAATCAGACAAAAAAACATTTTTACAGGTCTCCTCATTTAGAGAAAAAAAAGGTCACCTCTATACCTTGAAGGCCTTCAAAGATTTTTTGACAAAAGTTGAAAATCCTTTCTCGTATAAACTAATCTTAGCGGGCGGCGGAGAAATGCTTGAGGAAATAAAAAAAGTTGCACTAAGATTAGGCATAAGTGATCAGGTCGACTTTCCTGGGTGGGTAAATCATACGCAAGCTAAAGACCTTATGAATAAGGCAGACTTTTTTGTCCATCATAGTGTTACTGGAAGTACTGGTGATCAGGAAGGAATTCCCAACTCCATTATGGAGGCAATGGCCATGGAGTTACCAGTAATTTCAACCTGGCATTCTGGAATTCCAGAATTAGTAGAAGATAGGGTTAATGGCTATTTAGTCGAAGAAAAAGATGTAGAAACCTATGCGCAAAGAATGATTGATATTTTGAGTTGGGGTTATATGAAAAGGAATAGAGAAAAAGTAGAAGAAAAGTTTTCGAAGGAAAAGCATCTTGCTACTCTGTTAACGTATTATAGTGAAGCACTGGAAAATAGGAGGTAAGCTTCCCGACTTCCTCATCATCGGCGCCATGAAGTGCGGCACGACTAGCCTGCACCACTATCTCGGGCTGCATCCTGATATTTTCACCACTACACCGAAGGAAATCCATTACTTTTCAGATCCTCATTTTCAAGAAAAGGACTGGGATTGGTACCTCCGTCATTTTCAGACAGACAAAAAGTTGGCAGGGACTTCCCCTCAGAATTATACCAAGCGGCACCGGACCGATTTTGGCGATGTTCCTGGTCGCCTTTACCAACGATTGCCGGCGGTGAAGTTGATTTATATCGTCCGCGATCCGATCGAACGCATCTATTCCCATTACTATGAAGCTCAAGCAGGTGGATACGCGCCCCAGGAAGGATTGAATACTTTTCTGCAGGAGGTGGAGACGAATCACTATGTTCTGACTAGCGCATATTTCTACCAGTTGAGTGCCTATCTAGAGTGTTTTCCCCGAGAGCAGATTCATCTGTTCACCTTGGAGCAGTTGCGGGATCAACGCTTGGACACCCTGAACGATGTGTTTCGTTTTTTGGGTGTGTCGGTACTGAATAATGAAGATCTTTTTCGGTTTCAGTCCAATCAGGGAACCGGGAAAACACGCGCCACCAGATTTGGGAATTTGGTATTGGGCCGTTCTTTATCCAGCGTCCGGAGACTGATCCCCGACCGTCTGAAAGCGACAGTGAAAGAAACCGATCTTTTCAGAAGACTTACCCGCACCTCCCGCCTACAGCAGGAAATCATCGATCCGGATCTGGAAGCACGCATCCGGGCGTTTCTGAAAAAGGATGTGGACCAGTTGCGGGCCTGGTCGGGATACAATTTTCCGGAATGGTCTCTATAATTATCCCCAATTACAACGATTTGGCTTTTCTCCCCGCTTGCCTCAATTCCTGCCTGCAGCAAGGGGAGGCGGTGCAGGAAATCATCGTGGTCGACGATCATTCTACGGATAATAGCTTGGAGGTATTGCAATCCTACCAAGAGCAATATCCCAGGAAGATTAGGTTTTTTTTTAACCCAGGAAAGGGAGCTTGTGCAGCCCGTAACTATGGGTTTGAACAATCGAGTGGAGACTTTATTCAGTTTTTGGATGCGGATGATATTTTGGGAGATAATAAGATTGCTACTCAGTTGAATGTGCTAAAACAGGGGGATCCTAAATCTATTGCCTCCTGCCAATGGCAGCACTTTTTAAGAAAACCTGGAGATATCACTGCTAAACACAAGCAAAAAGTAGATCGATCTTACGAAAATCCAACAGATTGGTTAATTGACTCTTGGTTGGGAGGTGGTATGGGACCGGTACACAACTGGTTGACGCCTCGAACACTTATTCAAGCTGCCGGTCCCTGGGATGAGAATTTACTGAAAAACCAGGATGGGGAATTTTTTTGTAGGGTATTGCTGCAAGCAAGTCAGATTGAATTTGTGCCGGATGCAACGGTATACTATCGAAAGCCATCGGATAATAACCTAAGTCGTCAGACAAGTCACCTTGCGATAAAATCTCTTTTGGAGTCCTATAAAGCATATGAAAAAATATTAGCGTATCGCGAAGATCAGCAAACTAGGCGAGCTTTAGCTTACAACTATGTTCGATTTATTGTTAATTCTTTTCCTCAATTTCCAGAATTAGAATCCCAAGCTAGAAAGTATATCCGAGATCTTGGGTTCGAGGGTATTCCGGTCTTGTCGCAGCGCAATCGGTTTAATGCATTACACAGGGCTATCGGTTTTGAGCTTACCTTACGCCTTCGGCATCGCTTATTACGAACAGGAATCCTAAAAAAATGACTAATTCCTTTACGCGCATTTCGGTTATCATTCCTTCTATCGGTCGCGAAAAATACCTGCGCAGCACGCTGCAGGATCTAATACGTCAAGATTTACCTAAAACAGATTGGGAGTGCATCATTGTTACCCAATCGGAATTACAGCTTGATTTTTTCCGACAGTGCATAGAATTAGAGGGCGTTAACTTGAGGGTTTTTTACAGTAAGGAACCGAATGCAAATCTGGCCAGAAATATTGGAATTTTTCAAGCTACTAGTCCCGTAATATTACTGCTAGACGATGATGTAGTGATTAGCAATCCATCTTTCCTGCATAATCACCTAGTAAACTTATATGCAAACCCCACTCATGCAGGAGTTGTGGGGCAGTTTATTACACCACCCTCAGTGCCTATAACATCGAAATTACCTCCTAAAGCCAAACATTCCCGTTTAGGTTGGCTATGGTTTAGTCCAACCCTTGACCGACCCTATTCCACCAGAGTAGGCGTAAGTGGCAATCTTTCATTTTATCGAGAAAAAGCCCTAGCGATAGGTGGGTTCGATGCCAACTTCATCAAAGGCGCAATAAAAGAAGAAGCTGAGTTCGGACTTCGCTATACCGATAGGTGGGGCCCTTTCTTGTATTCTCCTGATTGCGGGTTAATCCATATTGGAGCCTCTACTGGCGGTGCCAGGAATGAACAGCGGCCAGTCCCTGATCATCATTTGTTCGGTCAGTGGTACTTCTTGTTGTCGGGAATTAAAAATAAAAAGATATGGCTCCTGGAATTACCAAGCTACAGCTATAATGCATTGGCTACTTTTTTCCCGCGCAGGGTTCGGGCCAACCCTAAAATATTTATGCTTACGATTATTGGGTGTGTGGCAGCATTCTTTCGGGCGTGCTCCCAACTTTTCAGAGGCCCCAGAACGATGGATACCCTTGACCACAATTTCGATTATCATCTCATCTTGCAAGCCGGAATGGTTAATTCCACAGATACGGGTAATTCAAAAAAAATTGGAAAATAAATTCCTCATTGTAGGTGTTGAGCGAATTGGCATAAATCTTTTCAACTGAAACAGAGATCTGTATTAACTTTTTAGAGCTAACCAGATCAGAGGTCCTAATAAGAAAACTAGGTGCACGGAACAGGGCGGATTATTGGGCCAATCTTACTTGGAAAGTAATTCCCGACAGGTATCTAATGGGATAAATTATGAAGTTAATTATTAAATCTTTGAATATCATAATATGGGCTAAATAAGCCGGAGTATCTTCTGAAACCAAAAAATATAGTGAAGCGAATTAAGTATGACGCGCACCTGAATAAAACGAAGCTATTCAATGCCTATCAGTTTGAGTTTCCTATGAGTGACCAGATCGGGGAGAGTATCCAAAAGTTTGGGGTTTATGATTTAGTTCTTAGTGAAATTTTTTTAAGGCTTTCAGAAAAGGGTGATAATCGGTAATGGGTCAAATTAGTTGAATTCGTATATTTGGGTTAAAAAGATGAAGCA
>CAZHCA010000002.1:0-364236 GCA_964530825.1 uncultured Saprospiraceae bacterium | reverse complement strand
TCACTGCTGGTGATGAAGTCCTTCAGGCCCAGATCAAGCCCACAGGCGGCTCCCGCTTTCTTTGAATTGTTCTCCCTGAAGCGACCAGATGACCTCGGGTTGAATCTTGAAGGCGTTGGATACCCTAAACTAGCATAATCCCCGACGGAGTAGCCAGTTTTGCGATCACTCTTTGGGATGGCATCATCACCGATGAGTTCGGCAAAGTTTATACCCGCTATGGCACCAAACTGAAACTTGCCGGCATCCTACGCTCAAATTGGTATACAATCAAATAACACCGTAAGACTGAATGCCACTCGCCATGGTTCCATAGGGTTCGTTTTTTTGATAAAAAAAATGAGTTTTACACAGAAGCCACCTGACCGAGGGGTCAGCTGCTAGGCCATCAAAAACCGGTATTTGTGCAGGGTACACCCTATAACCTCAAGCGTATTGACTAGTGATTTTCTTTTCCCAATTATCTAGAAGCGCTTCGACTATTTTGCTAAATCTCCGCTTCAGGAAGGGGTGGAGCAACCAATTTTGGAAAGGTCGTCGGTACTGAACATCAAAGGTCAGCAAAATTTTCGTGCGCTCTTCTTTCAGGGCTTCTACTTCCCAACGTCCCTTCAAGTATTTGAATGGATAGGGGTAGTCCGGAGCATTGGTATTGACTATAAACGCGTACGCTTTTTCTTTCTCCCAAAGGGTGCAGGTTTCCGTCCACTGCTTTTTACCATGGCTGCAACTACGGACCATACCCTCTTTTTCGCCGGAAATAATAGTAACATCATCAATATTTGGCGCTACCTCATGGTAGTGGGCTACATCCGAAATCACCGGCCAAACCACTTTTGTTGTTGCCGGTATTGTTCTTTGGAAGGCCAACTGTTTAAACCCCTTTTTCGAATGTTCATCTATCCGGGCCATGGCCTTTGCCTGGTTGAAGGCCATCCATAACACTACTGCAGCAACAAAAGTAAGGATACCATTACCGGTTGCCGTTATGGAAAAAGGCTGGAATAACAGTAGCAGGATGCTACCGACCACCCACAGGATGTCCTGGCTGATGATGAAGAGCACACCCAATGGATTTTGCCATTTTATCTGGTATCCAATGAGGATGGTAAAGATGACCAGTGCCACACCTGTAAACTGGAAGACTCTGGTATCGGATACACCAAAGGCTTTGGCAATGTGAGGGGCAAATAAGATCAACAAAATACCAGATATTCCCGAAAAGATAGCGTTGAACAGAAGTGATCGTTGCAGTGGATTCATGGCTGGAATTTTTTTCAAAGTTCCAGGACGAAGACCACTTCTCTCTTGACAAATGTTAGGAAATGGATGGCGTCAGATTCCTTCTCAGCCTACTCAGGGATTCTGGCGCGATACCAATCATGGAAGCAATATATTGCAGCGGAACGTGCTGGAAAAGGGTGGGTTCTTCTTCCAGCAGAGTTTCCAGTCGTTCTTTGGCCGTGGTGTGTAGATGGGCAAACATACTGCGCTCCAGTAAAGCAAAAGAGCGAGCCAATAACAAGTTGTCAAACTCCAGCCATTTGGGCTCGGTCTCGCAAAGTTCAAAATGATGCGCCCTGCTGATAACATACAGCAGACCATCAGTTACGGCCTGAATGTTCCAAAAGTTGGGCGTCTGAAACACAAAACTCGACAGGGAAGTGATGAATTGGCCGCTACTTCCAATCCAAAACGTAATTTCTTTCCCATCTGCAATGTCGTACATCCGGAGATATCCCGTCTCGATAAAAGCCATTTTCCGGCAGATCGTCCCCGACCGGAGAAAATAATCCTGCTTTCTCAGGTCGACCTTTTCAAACCTGGATAGGATGTTGTTAAGGGCCGGTTCTCCCATCTGTATGTGTTGGCTGATGCACGCTTTGAGTAGATCCATTTCTTTTATTTAGCGGCATTAATGAAGAAGGCACAGCTTAAGCCATCTAGCATCACCGCGCCTTGTCGTTAAAGATAAGATATTCGACCCAGACAGCTTGTAGGTCACACATACCACCTCGAAAATAAACTCCAATTTGTCCGGTACTGGATATTTCATTCAGAATGATTTTACTCGGCCAGTACCTTAAAAAATTCTTATTTAGCCAAAAATCATTGGCCATAAGACTTCGAAAATCAGTTTGTACAAGACTATACCAACCCCAATTCCGACTGCGAACATCAAGCCTTTTTTCTTTTTTCCTTTTTCCTCCATGGCGTTTAAACTTTTTGTCTCCAATGCTTAGAAGCCAAAGTTATGTCAAAACTTTCTCTTATTCATCAGTACCAACCGGGGTAGTTGTTGGCGCAATCCTTTCCTCAATTGCCTGAAAGGTTTCCATGCTTACGCCTCGTTACGAACAGTCTTAACCGTTATTGGGGGTTGTTAAATACTTGATGAAGAGCTCTTGGCGCTCCTCGTCGGTGTCACCACAGCCGGTTAATATTATGGCGGATAAGATGATGACCAATAGCGGGCCGTTGAGGTAAGCGGTAAAATATTTCATAACGGTCCAGCATTATGATTACTATGAATATTATTATCATCTAGCAAGATCTTCCAGTTGCCGGCTCCGGACCTTTTCCAAATCAGCAGGTATTTCCCCCGATATGACCCGGAGCACTGCCCGATTTCCAGTGCCAGGTCTTCGGTGACCATTTCCTATCCTCGGGAGTATTTTTACCGATTGGCTTAGCGCATACCCATTGTTACGACGCTCTTGCTCCTTTCCCATAAAGTCGTATGCTGGATGTGGAGTTGAAGTTGGTGGAAGTGAATCAAAGAGTGAAAGTATAGTACCAAGGCACCGACTCCTACATTTACAAATAAAGCTTTCTGTTTTTGACTTTCAAGTATTTTTTAGCTTCCAGGTTTTTGATCGCTCTGATCGCTGTCTCTACCCTCAAGCCTATGATATCTCCAATAGTTTGCCGGGTTAATCCTACTTCATACTCACCTTCCTGACCGGACTCTTTTTTTAGGAATCTCAACAAATTTAGAATCCTCCATTCCGCTTCGTTGCAATTGATCTCTTTGGCGACCATTGTCATAAACTGCAACCGTTTGGAGAGGTATTCGAGCAGCATCAAGCTGATATCGCCGTTCTCGGACAGCATCTGCCGAAACCGTTGCCTTTCCAGACAAACTAAAGTGGTAGGTTGTGTCGCTTCCGCACCTGAGCAAGCCGCATAATTGCCGATTATAGCGGGAGCGGCAAAACCCTCGCCCTCGTTAAAAATGCCCTGAATCATTGCTTTGCCCTTATCATTATAATTTACCAGCCTGACTTCCCCGGTTAAAACCTGATAGTAGAATACGGGGACCTCCCCCTCCTGAAAGAGCGTTTCTCCTTTCTCGAGCTCTTTGGTCACAGCGCCGTATCTAACTAAAATATCTTCTTGGATCATACCTTTTATGATTTAGGTCATAAGCAGTGCGCGCTCAATAGCTGCATTTTACAAGAGAAGGTCATGCGACCAATTGTTTTGCATCCCTTCCAAGTAGATTGCTACACAAAAAACGAGCGATATATGTTTAGCTCAAAATATCTGGACGGCAAGCCCGATACCTCCTCCCGGATGACTATTATGAACCGGTATGACAAGTTCTGCGAAAGCCAAAAGGGCAAGGAGTTTTTATGGTACTCCATATCTTTCACCACTCTGGTTGGCGCAATCATGCCTATCGCCCTTATCGCTATGTACTACACACCGTACTTTTACCATTTTACAGTTTTGAGTATGTTATTGTTCTTTGGAAACGTACTTACGGTCATAGGCGAGCTAGGAATTAAAATTGTAATATCGTTTTACTTATTCACGGTTTTCGTGAATATCACAGTACCCGCACTTTTTTACCTGTTTTCTTAGGGCTTGTTTGGAGGCGGTGCTTTACGCTTTCTTTTCCCCCTTGCCCTAACGGCCTGCTGTAGCGGCACTACTCGGCCAGGCTCCGGCTGATGCCCAACTGTAGCCCCCTCAGTTCAGCAAGCCCCCTGAGGCGGCCGACGGCGGTGTAACCGGGCCGGGCTGGCCGCTCAAAATCGCTAAGTATCTTCATGCCGTGGTCGGGCCGAAAGGGGATAGGGTCGCCGCGTTTCTGCTGCTCCTGAAGCAAGGTTTTCACCACGGCGTAGATGTCGACACTACCGGCAAGGTGGGGCGATTCAAAGAAACCGCCTTGATTGTCGCGTTGGACGTTGCGCAGGTGGGCAAAGTAGATGCGGTGGGCAAAGCGGCGAGCCATTGCTGGCAGATCGTTATCGGCGCTGGCGCCAAGGGAGCCGGTGCAAAAGCAGAGGCCGTTGGCTTTAACATCTATTACATTTAGCAAAAATTGGAGATCCTCTTTTGTGCTCACGATTCGCGGCAAGCCGAAGAGCGAGAATGGCGGGTCATCGGGATGTATAGCCAGGCGTAGCCCTGCTTCCTGTGCTACTGGGGCTACCGCCCTAATAAAATCAGCGAGGTGTTTACGGAGCTGCGCTTTACCAATGTTCCGATACTTGATGACAGCTGTCCGGAAAGTCTCAAGCGTGTAGGTTTCTTCCGCTCCGGGCAGACCCGAGAGGATGGCGGCGGCCAGCGACTCGCGCTCCTGCTCGTTCATCCGCTGGTAGTAGGTCGCTGCCCGTTGGCGGGCGGTTGGGCTGTAGTCCTTAGCAGCGTTTTCACGTTGGGCGATGAATAGGTCGAAAGCAGCAAGTGCGCTGCTTTCATACCTCAGCGCCTGAGCGCCATTGGGCAAAAGGTAGTCCAAGTGGGTGCGGGTCCAGTCCAGCACCGGCATGAAATTATAGGTGACCGTCCGGATGCCGCAGCGCGCCAGGTTACGCAAAGATTGTTGGTAGTGTTCGATGTGCTGCTCCCATGGCCCGTGCTGAAGCTTGATGGCTTCGGTTACGGGCAAGCTCTCCACGACTTCCCACTTCAGGCCAGCCGCCTCAATCCGTGCCTTACGCTCCGCGATGTCTTCCACCGGCCAAACGCTGCCGTTGGGAAGGTGATGCAGGGCCGTGACGACGCCCTCCGCCCCGGCTTGTTTAATGTCCGACAGCGTGGTCGGGTCAGAGGGGCCGAACCAGCGCCAGTTTTCTTGCATGCTCTTCATATTCATCTGTTTTTTATACGCCGGAGTAAGCGCTAAACCCCCCATCTACTGGAATGACCGTGCCCGTAACGAAGCGGCTTGCTTCGCTGGCCAGCCAAAGCAGCGTGCCCTGCAGTTCCTCCGGTTTCCCGAACCGGCCCATAGGAGTGGCATCAATGATGGACTGCCCCCGCTCGGTCAGGCTTCCATCTTCGTTTAGCAATAAAGCACGATTTTGCTCTGCGATGAAAAAGCCAGGCGCTATAGCATTAACCCGGACGGTGTCGCCGTACCGCTTTGCCATCTCAATTGCCATCCATTTTGTAAAATTATCTAAAGCAGCTTTAGCTGCAGCGTATCCACCTACCCGGGTAAGTGGACGCTCCGCAGCCATAGAAGAAATATTGATGATGGCCCCGAACTGTTGCTGCGCTAAAGCCGGCCCAAAGACCAAGCTAGGCAGCACACTCCCCTGCAGATTGAGCTCTACGACCTTGCTGAAGTCTTGAAGCGAAAGCTCAAAAAAGGAGGCATCGTCAGGTAGGGTAGCCCCAGAGAGGTTTCCGCCGGCTGCATTGACCAATAGGTCTATCCGTCCCCATTTCTCAAGTGTCTGTCGGCCTGCAACCTCCAGCTGTGTTTTTTGGAGTACATCTGCTTTCTGAGGCAGTACACGATCACCAAGGGCTTCGGCCATTTCATGCAAGCGAAATTGGTTCCTTCCAATGAGCGTAACACGGGCACCACTGTTCAAAAGTGCATCGACAAACTGTTGGCCCAGTGTGCCTGTGGCACCGGTTACAATAGCAACTTTATCCGCTAAACTGAATTGCTCTAACATAAATGGGCTATTTTGAAAAGGTAGAGAAAACCCTTACCGCTCTGGGTAAGATATATTGCGGCTAGCATACCTTTCCCTAAACTGGTGCCGCAGATTAAACAAGGACCTACGCATGTGCGACTCGACGGTTTTGACTGAAATATCGAGGCGTTCGGCAATTTCCGAATATTTTAGACCTTCCTCCCGGCTGAGACGGAAAATAATCCTGCCCTTCGGAGGGAGCTCGCTTATAGCTTTTTGTATATTATTTCTCAATTCCTCATCAACCATTGCTTGTTCTGGGGAGGAATAGGCCAGCTCTAGTGCAGGGAACTGTTCTGGAGCGTAGTATTCTTCGGCACGCCGTTTTCGGACATAGTCGATGCATTGGTTATACACGGCGGTAAACAGATAGGCGCGTAACTTAAGACAGGCTTGTAAAGCATCTCGGTTCGACCAGATTTTTAAAAAGACATCGGCTACAGCTTCTTCGGCACTGAAGTGGCAGTTCAATCGCTGTAACGCCTTTTTGTAAAGCAGGGTATAGTACCGGTCATGTAGTATCTTAAAAGCCTGTTGACTACAATTCCTGGAAATTAGGCACCTAACGAGCTCTTGGTCATTTGTACTATGAGTGAGCGCGTTGTGCTTAAATACAACGCGCTCTTCGTGAAGATCTACAGGCATTTTATTTGGTTTGGTTATTTAATGCAATCGGTTGCACTCCCGCACCGTAGACGATTTAAGAACAAGATGCACACCGGGTGCAACGACAAGCTTAACTGAGGTGAACTGCTCCACAACCTATCTAGCGGGAACCGAAGTGTCTCGGGCCTGCGTGTACTGCAGGCAGCCACCTGATATTGGGGTCTTATGATTGCTTCGTTGTTCTCAAGGACTAAGGCTGATTATTTTTTTGCTTTTGCAATAGCAGGTGCCTCTTAATAGAAGAGCCACGAATAATGAGTTGGGGGTTTAGAATAATTTTCCTGGGGGCAAAGGCTTCTTTACTGCTGATTTGCTCGAGGATCGTACTAGCTGCCAGTTTACCCATATTTTCGCTGAGCTGGTCAACAGACGTCAGGGCGGGGTCTACAAAGGACGTGAAGGTTTCATTCATGAAGCCAATTAGCGCTACGTCTTCGGGGATGCGCTTACCTTCTGCCTTTAGTATCTGCATCGCTCCGATTGCTGCGTAATCACTGGCAGCGAATACGGCATCTGGTAGTCTTCCCTGCTGAAGCATTGCATGCATTCCCGCTCTGCCATCTTCAATTTTCACATTGCTGTAGTACACTAATGCCTCGTCATGAGGTATGCCATGGTCCTGAAGCGCGTCTTGGTAGCCTTGAAGGCGTTGCTGGTAGATATTGAGGTGTTGTTGCCCGGCAAAATGAGCAATCCGGCAGCAACCCTGTGCGATTAAGTGAGCGGTTGCTTCGTAGGCACCACGGTAGTCATCTATGCGTACAATACTGGTTCGGCTCAGTTCCGCTACCCGGTCGAACAGTACTAGAGGCAGCCCGCTTTCTGCCAGTTTTTGAAAATGGCTGTAGTCTGATGTTTCTCTTGCAATAGAAGCAATAATCCCATCAACTTGAGCTTTCAGCAAGGCCTCAATATTAGACCGTTCCATTTCCTCTTTATCGTTGGATTGCGTGATCATGACGTTGTACCCAGAAGCAGTAGCCACCTGCTCAACGCTGCGGATAACCGAAGAAAAAAAGCTGCGATCAGTGGTGGGTACTACGATCCCCAGCATATTGGTTTTACCACTTCGCAGTGCAGCTGCCACACTATTCTGCCGGTAATTCAGCCGGGCGGCAACCTCCCGCACAGCTTTCTTCGTACGTGCACTTATTCGAGGGTGGTCACTCAACGCTCGAGAAACGGTAGAGGGCGTTATTTTGAGCTCTGATGCTATATCGTATATCGTAGCTTTTGACATGGCTAATCTCCTTTAACTAACAGTTGCAATCGATTACATAAATATACCACATCATTTTGGCTTATTTAAAATTTAATACCTATATAATTGTTTTTAACGTAGATTTTATTGGGTAAATAAAAGATACCCACATTTTATAGTGCAAACGATTGTTTTTTTTGCCCTTCTTGTAAGGGTAAGGATAGAAACCCACGTCTTACAGGTAAGAAACTTCTACTATGCTTATACTTCGACCAAAGCGGTTTTGCCTTTTACTCTTTTCCATTTTGACAATTACGCCAGCTCTTTGGGGTCAAGGCGGGCAAGTAGATGTCACCCTAACCGATTCACTGACTGGCCAGCCCCTGGGATTTGCTAGCTGGCAGCTCAAAGGAACAAGTTATAACGGCACCACCAGTCTAGGAGGTACTTTTCGCATCCTTGACCTGCCTGCTGGCGAGTATACCCTATTACTCAACTACCTGAGCTATCGTCCTAAAAACTACACTTTTAATTTACAGGGAAAGGAACAACTGACACTAGAAATAACCATGGTACGAGAAGCTTTTGAGATCGAAGAAGTAGTCGTATCTGCCCAACTGGAGGGGCAACGGGCAGCTATACAAAAGCAAATAAATGCTAACTCGATTGTCAATGTTGTTTCCAAAGACCGAATTGAGGAAATTCCGGACCAAAACGCAGCAGAAACCGTTGGGCGCATCCCCGGTGTAAGCCTGCAAAGGGAAGGTGGAGAAGCTACAAAAGTTAGTATCCGCGGTCTTTCGCCACGATATAATTCCATCACCATCAACGGCGAGCGGATTCCAGCCACCGACGGTAACGACCGTTCTGTAGATCTCAGTATGGTCTCAACTGATGCACTGGACGGTATCGAGGTCTACAAGTCAATTACGCCCGACCAAGATGGAGATGCCGTAGGCGGGACCGTAAATTTCCTTATCAAACGGGCCAGGGAAGGGTTACAGGGAAACTTTAAAGGGAGCACCGGCTACAACCGGCAGCAGGATGAATTTGGGCAGTACCGGGGCAACCTCAGCCTAAGCAACCGATTTTTCGACGATAAATTGGGGGTAATCGTTACGGGTAATTACCAGCGGGCTAACCGAAGCTCAGATATATTGACTGCTAGCTACATTACCATTGGCGAGGACACTACCGGTGCCGCCATCATCAATGTAGAGGATATCAACCTGGCTGACAACCTTGAGATCCGCAAGCGGTACGGCGGAAGTTTGACCCTCGATTACGAACTCGACCGCGGTGCCATCAGTGTCAGTAGTTTTATTGGCGTTTTAGATCGCGAAGAAGAGCGCTACCGAACTCGTTATCGCCCGGAAGCATCCCGCAAGGAGTACGACTATCGCAAGCGCATTATCAATCAATTTACCTGGAATAACACCCTGACCGGCACCTATCAGCTCGGGCTTTGGAAGTCCGAACTGTCGTACGGGGCATCCTATGCTTTAACAGAACGCAATACCCCAACCGATAACACAGCGCGCTTCCGGGAAACTGGCGCCTTTACTGGCCAAGTGGACGAGTCCAATTTAGAAACGGTAGTAGGGGCTGCCAAGAATGATTTGGAAAGGACTTTCTTTCAACAAGACCGCCTAGATACCGAAGAGATCTTTACCCAAAAGTACACAGGTAATATAGATTGGAAAGTTCCTTTTCACAATGACCGTAAATCCATTAGCGGGTTCTTTAAAGTCGGTGCCAAAGTACGGCTACAAAGCCGTAACCGGGAAAACTTCCGACTTTGGTCGGCCTTTGGAGCCATTGATGAAATTGCGGAGACCTACCCCGACCGCTTTGTATTAAATAGCGATGGACGGATACAAATCAGTGAATTTATAGGCGACCACGATGAAGGGGTATTCCTGCAGGACCGTTTCTCTTTTGGCCTGGGCCCCACGCTAGACCCTGCCAAGCTACAATCTTTTACCAATACGTATAAGGATGAGTTTTATTCGGAAGACGAGCGGCAGCGCTTGCAGAATTACGATGCTTTTGAAGAAATCCGAGCGGCTTATGTAATGAGTAAGCTGACCTTCTTTGAAAAGCTTACCATCATACCTGGAGTACGAATGGAAAATACCCAAACTCGTTTTGAAGGCTTATTCGGTCGTTCGTTCGAGTTGGAAGGCCAAGTTTTAATTAGTGCTCAAGATACCGTTGGCACTCAAAACTACACCGAGTTTTTACCAATGGTACAAGCCAAGTACCAGGTGAAACCCTGGATGGACATTCGCTTAGCGGCTACACGTACACTAGCCAGACCAAATTTCTTTGACCTGGTACCATGGCAACAGATCGATGATATAAATGGTGTGGTACAACGCGGTAATGCGGAATTAAAACATACGACCGTATGGAATTACGATGCTTTTTTTTCATTCTACAACCGGTATGGCTTACTTACGGTCGGCGGCTTCCACAAGCGCTTGAAAAATGTGGACTATACCCGGATCAGCCGAGATACCGACCCCAACTCCTCCACTACGGGATACCGCCTGATAACCCAGGAAAATCTGGCTGCCGATGTTACGGTATTTGGTGTCGAGTTCGACCTGCAGGCCAACTTAACTTTTTTGCCCAAGCCTTTTAACGGCATCGTGCTGAGCGCCAACTACACCCTCATCGAATCAGAAACCCTTTTTCCACAACTAAAAGTAATCGACGGTGAACCTCCGTTTTTTATACCGACCGTAGTAGACACTTTCCGGCGGGGCGTTTTGCCGGATCAGCCGGATAACGTGTTCAACTTTTCATTGGGGTACGAAACCGGCGGCTTCTCCGCTCGCCTTTCTGTGGTGCGGCAGGGAACCACGCTCCAATTCGTAGGGGATCGCGTAGAACTCGATGGCTTTTTCCGAGCTTTCAGCCGCTGGGACCTGGCGGTTAAGCAAGAATTAAAAAATGGAGTAAGCTTTTTCCTGAACGTCAATAACATTACTAATACCCCGGAGTTTGTCTTCCTGGCTGCCGATCAAAGGTTTCCAGTGGAGGAAGAATACTTCGGCTGGACAGCTGACCTAGGGGTTAAGTATAAATTCTGACATGGAGCTATTCCCAATGGCCGGACTGAAAGAAAGGCTGACCAGGCTACATGGCTTCTACTCTAGCAAAATTTTAAAATAAATCTTTTAATTATGAAAAACACCAACGCCGCTTTTTTTACAATGGTGCTTTTATGCACTGCTTTTACTACATGCCACACCCAAACGGTCATTTCGGTTTCTCCGGGATTAGGTACGCTTAATGATGCTATTAGCAACTACATTGCCGATAATGGCGCCACCAGTATGGACGTTATTTTTGAATTGGAAGACGGTGGTTTTTATATCCTGACTTCCACCATTGAAAACGAAGACCCTCTGCGTATTGAAGCCGCGGCCGGTGCAGCGGTCAGGCCCGTAATCCGGCCCAATGTGCCGGAGGGAGGAGACCCGTTCCGTGCTTTCCGTGCGCGTAACGATATTACCCTGCGCGGATTATTCATCACTAACAAAGATGCCCTGGGGGGCTCAGATGCTCAAATTTTGCGCGTCAGTGAAGACAGCGCCCGGGTGGTGGTTGACAACTGCCAGCTTGATTTCGCAACTCAGTCGGCCCTACGGCTGGACAATACCGATAACAAGGTTTACATCACCAATAGCGTGATCAGCAACATCGCCAACCTGTCTAATCCCGGCAATGGCCGTGGTATAGACGACCGGGGCAATGACATTGATACGCTCTGGGTAGAAAACACGACTTTCTACAACCTTTCGGCACGCTTGCTGCGCGACGGCGGCGGCGTTATCAAGTACGCCAAGTTTGACCACGTCACCGGTGTCCACTTAGGGGACCGCTCCATTGATTTGGGAGATTTTGTGCAAGCGGAAATCACCAATTGCTTGTTTGTCAATCCCGGCTTCTTTGGCTTCAATGAGCCGGGGGTCAGCGCTCTGCAGGTGGACTCCTCGGAATTGGTAGAAAGCGCTGTGATATCTAATATCAACTTTTATGTAGACCCCGCTCTGCTAGACCTCTATGACCAACTCAACGTGGACGCGGAGGAAGGTGATAGCATCTTCGTCCGCAACGGCCTCAACTCGGATGCTACGAATATTGCTGAAGCCGGCGGCACCCTCGAGACCATCACAAATATAGCCGTTGAGTTCAATAATGGGCCAGCCACCCCGCTGGACTATGTAGAATCCTTCTACGAAGACCCCGACAATGCCTTGCCGCTGGATGATGGTAACGGCGGAGTAGACCCGGACAACGCTGGCCAGCTTCCCTTTGACTTCGGTTATTCCATAGATTCGGAGCTGTATGAGGCCGGCAATGACGGTTTGCCCCTGGGTGATCTGAACTGGCATGACCTGGCCACTTCCACCTTCGACCCTACCATAGTAGCAGAGGTGCAACTGAACGTCTTCCCCAATCCGGTACAGGAGCGAATGGCATTCCAATTTGAGTTACCAGAAGCACAGCCGGTGCGCTTAGTTATCTACAACCAACTAGGACAGCTCGCTGCGGTTGTGTTCGATAGCCAACTTGGCGCTGGTAAACATCAACTGGAGTACAACGCCGAGCCTCTTCCCACAGGTACTTACTTCTACCGGTTGGAGTTGGATGACCGCTTTGCCAGTGGTCGTTTCATACGTGCAATCCGATAGTCACTCATATTTTTGCGCAGCCCCGCTTCCAATACGCAGGGGCTGTGCACACCTTCATTTTGAAAGGCGAAACAGACTATGACCAAGCGACGTACCTTCCTGAAAAGGTCCCTCTGGGCATCATCTGCGCTACTTACCGTGGGAAGCTGTGGTGTACACGCTTCCTCCGAAACCAGGCCGGAGGATCGTGAACTGCTCGACCGCTTCAAGGCTATTGCAGAAACCCCGGTCTTGCGGCGTAGCTTAATCAAGGAAGCCATAGTGATAGACCGAATCGGGGTTTACCAAAGCGATAAGCATTTCTTTTTGCAAGTCCGCTCCGAAGACGGGCATACGGGTATCGCTTCTATGAAGCCGAAGTATGCCAAACGGGTTTTTCCACTGGTTTACGAAATGATCAGCCCGGTCATCAAGGGAGAAGATGCTCGGGACTGGGATCAGTTGCTGCGCAGCATCTATATCGAAAAGCTGAATTATAAATGGCAGGGGTTGGCCTTCTGGGTGGCTGTAGCTTATGTAGAGCTGGCAGTACTCGACATGCTGGGCCGTGCTTGTAATCAGCCTATCGGAACACTGCTGGGCGGCCGTGTACGCGATCAGGTCAATATCTACTACGCCAGCGGCAATCGCGGTAATACCCCTGAAGAAGAGGTAGCCAACCTGCAAGAGCTAATTGACGAATCCGGGACTAAAGCGGTCAAGTACCGCCTGGGTGCACGCATGCACTACACCGAGGAAAGCAACCGGCGGGACGAAGCCCTTATACCGCTAGTCCGTAAAACGCTCGGCGATGATGCGGTCATCTACACGGATGCCAACGGTAGTTTTGACGTGCAGCGGGCTATCGCAACCGGCCGGATACTCGAGGACTATGGCACTGCTTTTTTTGAAGAGCCCTGCCCGTTTGATTATTACGAAGAGACACGAGCTGTAGCCCTAGCGTTGGAAGTACCCGTTGCCGGGGGAGAGCAGGAAGCGAGCATGCGCCGGTTTATGGATTTTTTGGAGACCAATACCCTACAAGTAGTACAGCCGGACTTACTGTTTTTCGGCGGTCTGGTACGTTCCATCAAAGTGGCTCGTATGGCGCAGCTACTGGGTAAGGACTGTACACCTCATATCTCTAGCAAAGGGCTGGGTTTTTTGTACATGATGCACTTTGCTTCCTGTGTGCCCAATATTGGGCCTTATCAGGAATTTAAAGGCAACAAAGACGGCGTGCCAGTTACGAGTCCAGTTCACCTGGAGCCGGATAATGGCCGCATACCGATTCCAGATACACCAGGATTGGGCGTCGAGTTTGATGCTGATTTTTTAAAAAATGCGAAGCGGCTAAAGGCAGTTTAGTCTTAACTAAGTATCGAAAATGAAAATTATGTACGGTAAATCTCTGCTTTTGGCCTTTCTCTTGGGCAGCAGCATGTTGGGGTATGCACAGCAGCCCGCACCGCTCCTGCAAAATGCTTACCACCGGCCTTCCATAAGCCTTAATGGCCAGTGGCACTACATTATAGATCCTTACGAAACAGGCTACCGCAACCACCGGCGCTGGGAGCCCTTCGATGAATTTTCAAATACCAAGGCTTCTGCGGCGCCCTATTGGACTAATGTCAAAAAAACAGAACCTTCCCAACGCATCGAATACAACTTTAACAGTTCGCTCACGCTACAGGTGCCTGGCGACTGGAACCACCAACGCGACGAGCTGCTGTACTACGAGGGTACACTTTGGTACGAGCGGGATTTTACGCTGAACCCTCAGCCCGAAAAGCGCTATTTCCTGTATTTCGGCGCTGTCAATTACCGCGCTGATGTTTACATCAATGGCCAGAAGGCGGGATTCCACGAAGGGGGCTATACCCCATTTAACTTCGATGTTACAGGCTTGCTGAACGACGGTCTAAATGAGGTGGTCGTGCGAGTAGACAACCGCCGCTCGCCCGACCGTGTGCCGGGGCTGACGACCGACTGGTGGAACTACGGCGGTATTACCCGGGAAGTTAAAATTATCCCTGTGCCAGACGTCTTTATTCAAGATTACATGCTGCAACTCGATCCGGAACAGCCGTCTATGGCCCGTGGTTACGTGCAGCTTAGCGAAGCAACTGAGGGGCAAGCCGTAACGGTTTCGATTCCCGAGACTCAGCTTTCCCGCACCTTTACTACGGACGCGGCTGGGCGGGCAGCTATTGTGATGCCGGCAGAAGGCTTGAAGCGGTGGTACCCAGAGCGCCCTAAGCGGTACAAAGTGGTTTTGCGAAGCGGCCGGGATACCCTGCTGGACCAAATTGGGTTTCGCACCATTCAGGCATCCGGGCAAGACCTGCTGCTCAATGGCCACCCCATTTTCATGCGCGGCATCTCTTTGCACGAGGAGAACCCGATGCGGCAGGGACGCGCTTACAGCCGGGAAGACATGGCGCTCTTATTTGGCTGGGCCAAGGAACTCAACTGCAACATGCTGCGGCTGGCACACTATCCGCACAACGAGCATGCCCCCCGCTTAGCTGACGAGCTAGGCTTGCTCCTTTGGGAGGAAGTGCCCGTCTATTGGGGCATCAATTACACTAACCCGGAGACTTATGCACAGGCAGAGCGGCAAATGCAAAGCCTGGTACAGCGGGACAAGAACCGCGCCAGCGTGATCATTTGGTCGGTGGCCAATGAAACGCCCCGTGAAGACAACGATCGGCTCGGTTTTCTAAAATTAATGGTCGAGGCAGTGCATCAGCTCGACACCACCCGCCTGGTTTCTGCCGCCCTTGATCGTACTGAAGACAAGCAGGAAAAGCGGGTCACCGTCACGGACCCCTTTGCAGCCTATTCCGATATGGTTAGTGTCAACGAATACATCGGCTGGTACGGCAGTACGCCCGAGCGTATCCCACAGATGAGCTGGGACCTGAGCAGCCACGACAAACCTTTCTTTATCAGCGAATTTGGTGCCGGTGCCCTTTACAATTATCGTGGGCAGCGCGAAGAAATCTGGACCGAAGATTATCAAGCCTGGATGTATGAGGAGACGCTGCAGATGCTCGACAAAATCCCTTCCCTGCGCGGTATGACGCCCTGGATATTGGTCGATTTCCGTTCCCCCCGCCGCAACCTGCCAAATATTCAGGACGGCTGGAACCGGAAGGGACTGATTTCGGAAGGAGGCTTTAAAAAGGAGGCCTTTTATATACTCCGGGATTATTACGCCAAAAAAGCAGCGAAGTACCGCTATGATATCAAAAATTGACGATGGCATGAATAGATACACTTGGAGCTTGCTTGCACTGCTGGTGGGCTGTAGCGCGCCTGCGGACGAAGAAAAAGGCTTTAACCGGCAGGAAGCGGAAGCAACGGCACGGGCCGCTTGGGCAGAGTTGCCCGCCCGTCTGGCTAAAATTAACGCGCCGGAATTTCCGGAAGTGGCCTTTTCCATTCTCGACTTTGGCGCTCAACCGGATACGGCTTTTGACAGTCGGCCGGCGATCGTGGCGGCGATCGACAAGGCGGCCGAAGCCGGGGGCGGCCGGGTGGCAATTCCCGACGGTACCTTTCAGTGCAATGGGCCGCTCCACCTGAAAAGCGGCGTAGCGCTGGAGCTTTCCCAAAATGCCGTGCTGCGGTTCAGCGACCGCCCCGGGGACTACTTACCTGCGGTCAAAGTACGCTGGGAGGGTACGGTTTGCTGGAACTGGTCGCCGCTCATTTATGCCTATCAGCAGGAAAACATCGGCATCATTGGGGAGGGGCTGATTGAAGGGAATGGAAAACAGTGGTCGATGGATTGGCGTAAGCAGCAAAAACCAGACAAAAAGCGCCTGCGGCAAATGGGCAATGACGTGATCCCCAATGAAGAACGGGTCTTTGCCAATGGCTTTCTGGATCTTGACGGCGACGGGCAGGATGACGGCTACGGCGACGGACAACGACACTACCTACGGCCCAGCCTGATCATGTTTTACGACTGCCAAAACGTCCTTTTAGAGAAATTCACTGCACAAAACAGCCCGTTTTGGACCATCCACCTGCCCTTTTGCCAAAACGTCACCGCCCGGCAGCTCAATATTTACGGTGAAGTACTCAACGACGACGGTATCGATCCGGATAGCAGCGTAGATGTGCTGATCGAAGATTGCTACATCGAGACCCACGATGATGCAATTGCGATCAAGGCGGGACGTGATCAAGATGCCTGGAAACGTGGCCCCTCCCGGAATATTATCGTGCGGAATTGCGTACTCAACTCCGGCGTCAATGCCTTTGCCGTGGGTTCCGAAATGTCGGGTGGGGTAGAGGAGGTTTTTATTGAAGACTGCCAATTGAAAGCGGGCCAGCACGCCCTGAATTTCAAGACTAACCTCGACCGGGGCGGCGCCGTGCAAAACGTATTCATTCGACGTATAAAAGCGGACAGCCTGGAAAAGGCGCTCTTCATTTTCCGAATGGATTACCACGGCTACCGGGGCAATCAGTACCCAACCCAATTCAATGACTTTTACGTGAATGATCTGCAATGCAATTACGTAGGGGGCAATGCCCTGCAAATCGTCGGCGTGGAAGAGCAGCCTATTGAAAGAATCTGGCTTAAAGACATTCAAGTGGAAGAAGCCGGGCAGCCTGCCCGTATCGAGCATGCGCGAGAGATCGTTTATGAGAACATTATAATCAACGAGCAAAAATGGACCTACGACAGCTCTATGGACTAATGCTCCTGTGGGCTGTGGCCAATGTTGCAGCCCTTGGGCAAACCTTCAATATTTTAGATTACGGAGCCGTTGCAGACGGTACCACCTTCAGCACAGCAGCCATTCAAAACGCGCTGGACGACTGTCGGGAGAAGGGAGGCGGCACGGTACTGATTCCCACGGGCACTTATCTTACGGGAAGCATTCGAGTATACTCCCACACACGCTTGCAGCTGGCGCCCGGTGCCACCCTGCTGGGAAGCAAACGCTTAGCGGATTACGATGAGGAGCATCCCCATCTCATCTGGGGCGACAGCATAGAGCGCTTTCGGCTGAGTGGCGACGGAGTAATCGACGGGCAGGGCGAAAGCTTCTTTGACCGCTCCGGACAGTCCTGGAAAGCGACCAAAGGAACCCGCCCGCGCCCTTGGATAAAGATAACCAACAGCAGGGATATCAGAGTGGAAGACGTGGAGCTTATCCATGCGCCCGCCCATGTGCTGGTATTTCGGAAGTGCAAGAATGTAGTGGTGCGGGGTGTAAGTATCCGCAATAATGTGCGCAGCCCCAATACGGACGGCATTGATATCAAAGGATGCCGAAAAGTGCTGATCAACGATTGCTTCATCTCTACCGGCGATGATGCCATCTGCCTGAAATCAGGGCAAGATACGGTCGAGCAGGTCGTGGTCTCGGACTGCGTTCTCATCAGTGATGATGCTGCCATCAAGTTTGGGACTGGCTCCAAATACCCTATACGGAACTGCCAGTTTTCCAATATCAATATCAGTGGGACCCGCTACGGAATTGCGTTTTTCATGACACAGGGCGGTATCTACGAGCATTGTCAGTTTTCCAATATCCTGATCGAAACGGGCAGCCGGCACAAAACCGAGTATCCGGTCTACATAGACATCGACAAGCGCTCGGCAGGGCAGGCCCTGGGCACGATCCGGGATATCGACTTCTCGAATATCAAGATCATCACCCGAGGTAACATACTCATCGGCGGGCAAGCTGGTCATCCGATTACTGGCATTCGTTTCGATGGCCTCACGATGGCCCTCACCGAGCTGACCGACCTTACAGCAGTGTCCAAAAAGCCACGGGGAAACAAATCATTCCCCACCCTGCCTGGAATGGCGGATTTTTCCGCCGTACCCGCTCATTTCACACTTGGTTATGTGACGGATGTCGTGTTGAAAGATATCCGTATTAGCCATCAGTTTGACGATAGCCCTAACCAACGGCACTTTTTCCACTTCCAGGAAGCTAAAGCGGTACAACTATCCGACCTGCAGTTGCCACCGACGATGACCGGGCGTGAAAAGGTTCATCAGCAAGGCAAAGTATCGGTAACTATTAAATGAATTTAAAACGAGACAACCTTATTCCCATGCTAAGAGCTTACTCCTTTTTCGTTTGTTTATGCTTCAGCTTAACAGCCTTGGGGCAGCAACCTTCCGCTGAAGCCATCAAAACCGCCTTGCAGCAAGGCGGTCACTACGCCAGCCAGGTACTGATTGACGAGGAAGGCTGGTCGCGCTGTGATTACGACTGGCTGGATGGAAAGTGGCACGCTTACGAGACCGCCTGGCACACCGGGCAGGTCATCAATGGGCTGCTGCACGCCTACGAAATTACCCAGGATAGTAGTTTACTGGCCGCCGCCCGGCACGCTGGCAATTGGTGGGTTACCCTAACCATTGAAGATGATCCGCGGATGAAGGGATACTTGCGGGCTGTACACGGAGGTAGTGTTGGTGAATTGATCAACTTCACCACTATTGCGGATGGGACGCCCGGACTGTTCAAGTTGTCCCGGCTAACCGGTGACCCGCGCTACGCAGAGGTTGCCACCCGAGCCGGCCAATGGGCGCTGGAGCACCTCTATTTGGAAGAAGAAGGGCTGATCTACGATCTGGTGGATGCCCAAACAGGGGAGATATGGACCGACCAATCGCCTTTCTACGAAGGGGAGCTTACCGTGCATCAGGTGGCCCGCCCAAATAACGAGGGGTTTCTGTTCAAAGACATGTATGAATTCACGGGCGAGGAGCGCTACCGTAAAGTCTTTATCAACCTGTGCAACAGCCTGGTCGAGAAGCAACACGACAATGGCTTTTGGATGGACTACCACCCTAACAGTTTGGAAAAAGGCCGAATGCACCCCCGTTCTAATATCTGGTACGCGGAGTCTCTAATTGAGGGGTATAAACTGACGGGGGATCGCCGATACCTGGAAGCAGCTTACCGGACCGGAAAAGCGGTAATCGATTGGCAGAAAAAAGACGGGGTCATTTACTACCGCAACTATACCGACCCCGAACGCATGAACCGAAGCTCCATCTGCGGGTCTGCTGTTTCTTTCGCGGGCATCCTCTGGCTCAAGCTGCGGGAGCATGGCTACAAGGAAGAATTCGAAAAGCCCATTCAGGAAGCGGCGCGCTGGGTGATGCAAAACCGCTTCGCTGCCGATCATCCCGACCCCAATCTGCGGGGTGCTTTTTTGGAAACGAGGCGGCGGCACAAAGATGACCGTACCCTTATTCGGGTTAGGGACATCGCCACTTCATTTGGCTTGCGGTTTCTGGCACTTTATTACCAAACTTACTACGGAGCATAATGATGATGAAGCGAAAAGACTTCCTGCATATGCTGGGGCTGGGTACAATAGGCAGCATTTTGCCACAAACGACGAAAGCACAGCTACCTGAAAAGCCAGATGATGTCCGCATTACAGATGTGGAATGCTACCGTTTTAAGAAAGCTAACTTTGTCAAAGTAAGCACCAATACGGGCATAAGCGGCTGGGGGGAAAGTGATGGCAGCAACCGGGATTTCACCAGTTTATACATAGAAAAAGAGCTTAAGAAATATGTTCTGGGCAAAAACCCTTTCGACAGTGAAGAAATCTGGATGGAAGCCTATCTAAAAGGGCTAGAAACGGGAATGAGCGGCTTACATCCAGGCTCGCTAGCCGGTATTGATAATGCAATATGGGACTTAAAAGGAAAGATACTCAGCCTGCCCGTCCACCAACTGCTCGGAGGTAATGGTAAGCAAAAAATAGGTGTCTACGGTAGCTATGGCCGCGACAAAGGCGGGTATGACTACCGCAGCCCGCAGGAAATGGCCCGCATCGCTGCCGATTTTGTGGATCAAGGCTACAAAGCCGTAAAAGCACGCATGCAAATCCGGCAAGAGAATGTCAACCCTTACCCGGATGATACCTTTGCGTGCGTCAAAGCTATACGCCAAGCTATTGGCGATGATATTCGCCTGTTCATCGATTTCAACAATGGCTACACGCCCGCCCAAGCAACGGTAATGGCTAAAAAACTTTATGAACATTTTAATATTGCAGCCCTGGAAGAACCCGTCTTCCAGCAAGATTACGATGGGCTGCGGCAGGTCGTCCAGGATTTGGATATTCCCGTGATGGCCGGAGAGCACGAGTACAGTTCTTGGATGGTAAAAGCGTTGCTGGCGGAAACAGGTGTCGATCTCGTCAACATCGATGTAATTAAATGCGGCGGAATTACGGATTGTAAAAAAGCTGCTGCCATTGCCCATGTCTTCGGCAAGCAGGTGATGGTGCACAATTCAAAACCCACACTGGCTACTGCTGCCAGTCTGCAATTGTTGGCTTCCATACCCAATGCTGCCCACTTTCAGGAGTATGCGGGCAAACGCGAGGGCGAAGGCTACGGCAGCCTACTCGGGCTATTCGATAACTACTTCCGTTTTGAAGATGGGTATTTGGAGGTGCCGCAAGAGCCTGGCCTTGGCCTCATTGTCAACGAAAAGGCAATGAAAGCAGAACGCAAATAAACAATCTACATTTCAGTAAACAGACCGCACATAATGACAGACAATAAAATTTCCTACGACCAGCAACACCAGTCATTCCTGGGCGACAACTTCTTGTTGGAAAACGACTATGCAGCCACGCTTTACCACGATTATGCCAGATCTCTGCCCATTATCGACTACCATTGCCATCTGCCGCCTCAGGATATTGCGCACAACCGGCAGTTTGCCAACCTAACAGAAGCCTGGTTGGAGGGAGACCATTACAAATGGAGAGCCATGCGTACGAATGGAGTTGCTGAGCACTACATCACTGGGCAGGCTACTCCTGCAGCGAAATTCGAAGCCTGGGCCTCAACCGTTCCCTACACCCTGCGCAACCCATTGTACCACTGGACACACCTTGAACTTAAGCGGTACTTCGGCATCGATCAGCTCCTCACTTCCGCTAACGCACAGCCGGTTTATGAGTCCTGTAACGCCCTGCTTTCGAAAGACGACTTCCGGGTGCGCGGTTTGTTGGAAAAGATGCGCGTGGAGGTGGTTTGCACGACCGACGACCCGGTAGATGATTTGGCAGCTCACAAAACTATAGCGGACAGCGATTGGGAGCTGAAAGTGCTACCTACCTTTCGCCCCGACAAAGCCTTAATGGTTCAACAACCCGGATGGAAAGCTTATATTGACAAGCTGGGGGATGCCGCCGGATTGGACATTACCGATTTCGCCAGCCTTTGCGCCGCGCTGCAGAGCCGGGCTGATTATTTCCACGCCCACGGTGCCCGCCTGGCCGACCACGGCCTGAACCAGCTTCCGTTTGCACCCGATGCATCGGCAAAAGCCGAAACCGTATTTCAAAAAGCACTCGCCGTCCAGCCAGTCAGTCAAGAGGAGATTTGGGCGTATCAATCTGCCACCCTTATCGAATTGGGCAGAATGTACCACGCCAGAAACTGGGCACAGCAATTCCACCTCGGTGCCCTGCGCAACAACAATACCCGCTTGTTTGACCAGTTGGGGCCTGATACGGGCTTCGACAGTATTGGGGATTTCAGCCAGGCCAGGGCCCTCTCCAGCCACCTCGATGCACTGGACCGTACTGATCAGTTGCCGAAAACGATTTTGTACAACCTCAATCCCGCGGATAACGCCGTATTCGCTACCATGGTAGGCAATTTTAATGATGGCAGTCAGGCGGGCAAAGTGCAGTACGGCTCGGCCTGGTGGTTCCTGGACCAACTCGACGGGATGGAACAGCAAATCAATACCCTTTCCAACATGGGCCTGCTCAGCCAATTTATTGGTATGCTTACAGACAGCCGTTCTTTCTTATCCTACCCACGACATGAATACTTCCGGCGCTTGCTATGCAACCTTTTTGGCAGCGACATCGAGCGGGGGCACCTTCCTGCCGACTTGCCTTGGATCGGCAAGCTTGTTCAGGATATTTGCTATCACAACGCCAAACGATACTTTGACTTTTGAGCAAAAAACAACCTTTAGCCATGAAGAAAATTGTCACATTCGGAGAAATCATGCTGCGGTTGGCACCACCCGGACATCGCCGTTTCAGCCAGACCCAAACTTTTGAAGCGATCTACGGGGGCGGTGAGAGTAATGTCGCGGTATCCTTGGCCAACTATGGCTTGCCGACTGAATTTGTCACCCGCGTACCCGACAACGACATCGGAGAATGCGCGCTGATGGAAATGCGCAAGCGGCGGGTCGGCACCTCTCACGTCCTGCGGGGGGGAGAGCGCTTGGGGATTTACTTTCTGGAAATAGGAGCGGTGAGCCGCGGCAGCAAAGTGGTCTACGACCGGGCGCACTCCGGTATGGCCAGTGTAGAAAAAGGGATGATCGACTGGGAAGCTGTTTTCGCTGATGCGCAGTGGTTTCACTGGACGGGCATCACGCCTGCCTTGTCGCAGGGGGCAGCGGACGCCTGCCTGGAGGCCATCCAAATAGCCAACCGCATGGGAGTTACCGTATCTACCGACCTGAACTACCGCAAGAATTTGTGGAAATACGGAAAAAAACCGGGAGAGGTGATGCCTGCCCTGGTAGAAGGCTGCGATATCATCTTGGGCAATGAGGAAGACGCTGAGAAGCATTTCGGTCTCCACCCCGAAACGGTCGACGTCACCCAGGGCGGTTCGGTAGAGGGGAAAGCTTACTTGTCTGTGCTTCGGCAGTTGATGGATATGTTCCCCCGAGCCAAGAAGGTCATCACCACCCTTCGGGGCAGCATCAACGCCAGCCATAATACCTGGTCGGGGGTTTTGTACGACGGAAGTACGCTCTACGAAGCCCCTACCTACCAGATCACGCATATTGTGGACCGCGTTGGCGGCGGGGATAGTTTTATGGGCGGATTGATATACGGCCTGCTGGCTTACCCAAACGATGACCAGAAAGCCCTGAATTTTGCTGTGGCGGCCTCCTGCCTGAAGCATACGATATACGGCGATGCCAATCAGGTAACGGTGGCAGAAGTAGAAAAACTGATGGCTGGCGACGCCTCCGGGCGGGTAGCCCGTTAAAAAAGAATGGCTATGAAGCAAGATTACAGCCGCATGGCGGTACTGAACAAGATAGCGGAGCAGAAGTTACTACCCCTATTCTACCATCCGGACCCTGAGGTGGGAAAGGAGGTACTTAAAGCCTGCTACCGGGGTGGCGGGCGGCTGCTGGAGTTTGTCAACCGGGGGGCTTTTGCGCACGAGGTGTTCACCCAGTTGAGCCGTTATACCCGCCAAGAACTGCCGGGGATGATGCTGGGGGTGGGTTCGGTGACCGATGCCGCCACCGCCTCGTTGTACATGAATCTGGGAGCGGCTTTTGTGGTATCTGCCAGTTTGCGGGAAGATATTGCTCAGGTATGCAACCGCCGAAAAGTGCCCTACTTTCCGGGTTGTGGCTCCCTTACGGAAATCGGCCGGGCGGAGGAGCTGGGTTGTGAAATTGTGAAACTATTCCCCGGCGGCGTGTACGGCCCGGGTTTTGTGAAGGCTATACTTGGCCCGCAGCCCTGGACGCGCATTATGCCTACTGGAGGGGTAGCCCCCTCGGCAGAGAGCCTAAACACTTGGATGGAGGCCGGCGCGGCCTGTGTAGGCATGGGCTCCAAGCTTATCAGCAAAGAGCTGGTAGCAGAGCAGCAATTTGATGAATTGGAAGAACGCATCCGGGACACTTTAGCCCTTTTGCAACCGTAAAAAATTGTTATGAAGCGATGGATTGTTTGCACAATTGGCTGTTGGACACTCTTGGCCATGGCTGGCTGCGGCAAAGTTGAAAGTGGACGGGTCATCCGGCTGGCACATGGCCTGGATGTGGCTCATTCTGTACACAAGGGGATGGAATTCATGTCAGACTACGTGGATTCCGTGTCCAATGGTTACTTACAAATTGAGATATTTCCTAACCAACAACTAGGCACAGAACGACAATGCCTGGAGCTGTTGCAGATTGGCAGTCTGGGAATGACCAAAGTCTCTTCGGCAGTACTGGAAGGCTTCACACCCGAGATGAAAGTACTAAGCTTGCCTTATATCTTCCGGGACCGCAGCCATGCTTACCGAGTCCAAGATAGCCCGCTTGGCCAGGAGTTACTTTTGGCCAGCGTACCCGCCCAGCTGAGAGGTTTAGCTTATTTCGATGCTGGCCAACGCTCTTTCTATACCAAAGAAAAGCCGGTAAGGCACCCAGGGGACCTGCAAGGCTTGAAGATACGGGTGCAAGAAAGTGCCACTGCTATGCAGCTGGTCAGCGCTCTCGGAGCTTCCCCGACCCCAATATCATGGGGCGAGCTTTACACAGCACTGCAGCAAGGAGTAGTCGATGGTGCAGAAAATAACCCGCCAAGTTTTTACCTATCGCACCACTATGAAGTTTGTAAATACTACGTCCTCAACCAACATACAGCCGTACCCGACATACTACTGATCGGCATGCCACTCTGGAACCGCCTGAGTCGCCAAGAGCAGCAGTGGCTTCAAGAAGCCGCAATTGTTGCCACCAATTACCAGCGCAAACTGTGGCAGGCTGCAGAAGTAAAAGCGCTGGCGGCAGTGCAGGAAGCAGGGGTAGAAGTCATCCGGCCAGACAAAGCACCATTTTTTGAACAGACCCAGCACTTGCTGGAACAATACCAAGACGAACCCACCATCTACGAACTAATTCAAAGGATAAAAGCTGTGGAATGAAAACGCTGCTAGACAGTATATTGGAATTTGTTCTTTTTCTACTCATGATATTAATCTGTGTATCGGTACTCTGGGGCGTTTTTACCCGCTATGCCCTGGGCAGCCAGGCTAGTTGGTCGGAAGAGTTGGCGCGGTTTCTCCTCATCTGGATTGGCCTGCTTGGTGCCGCCTGGGCTTCCGGCCAACGGATGCACCTGTCCATCACTCTGCTACCTGAGTATTTACAAGGGCAACAGCGAGTATACCTGCTGCGGTTGATCGATATATTAGTATTGATGTTTGCAGCAGCTGTACTCCTCGTGGGGGGAGGCCGCCTAGTTTATCTCACCAATTTACTGGGGCAGTCCTCGCCGGCCATGAGTATCCCTATGGAAGTAGTTTACCTGGTGCTGCCACTGAGCGGCTTGATCATCATTTGTTATAAACTTTCTTCCTTTAAAAACGAATAGCTTTGGAAATTGCCATACTCGTTTTCAGTTTCTTGATTTTGCTCTCTATTGGCGTTCCTATCGCATGGAGTATCGGACTGAGCAGCACATTCACTATGCTGGTTTCCATACCGGCCATGCCTGCTTTTACCACCGTAGCACAACGCATGGCGACGGCATTAGACAGCTTCTCGCTGCTGGCAATACCGTTCTTTATTCTAGCGGGTCAAATCATGAACCAAGGGGGAATTGCTAAGCGGTTGATCAGCTTTGCGAAAACGATCGTCGGGGGGCTACCTGGCGGCCTGGCGCACGTCAATATCATAGCCGCCATGTTATTTGGAGCCATTGCCGGGTCAGCAGTAGCGGCGGCATCGGCTATCGGCGGGTTTATGGGCAAGGAGATGGAAGAGGAAGGCTACAGCAAACCTTTTGCGGCGGCGGTGAACGTCACATCTGCCACTACGGGTCTGATTATTCCGCCAAGCAATATCCTGATCGTTTACTCCCTGGCCAGTGGGGGCGTTTCCATTGCGGCCCTATTCCTGGCAGGGTATATACCGGGTTTGCTTATTGGCTTATCGCTCATGATCGCAGCCGGCATCTGGGCCAAGCGCCGCAACTACGGAAAAGAGCGCCGCAGTTCACTGTATGAAATACTGCGGGCCTTTTTGCAGGCTCTGCCCAGCTTGATGCTTTTGGTCATTGTTATCGGAGGTATTGTAGCTGGTGTTTTTACCGCTACGGAAGCTTCAGCCGTCGCGGTACTCTACTGTTTGGTATTGGCATTCTATTACCGGGAAGTGAGCATTAAAGAATTAAGCCCCCTGTTCCTGAAAGCCGTTGGCACCACTGCCATTGTGATGCTGTTGATCGGCACCTCCATGTCCATGTCATGGGTCATGGCATTCGAACACTTACCCGGACGGATTGCAAATGGCCTATTGGCCTATACCGAGAGCAAGTTCGCCATTCTATTGGTAGTCAACCTCGTACTTTTGTTCGTTGGCATCTTCATGGACATGACGCCGGCCGTTTTGATTTTCACCCCCATATTCTTGCCCGTAGTCACCTCGCTGGGTATGGACCCTATTCACTTTGGTATTGTCATGATTTTAAATCTCTGTATTGGCCTATGTACGCCACCGGTGGGCTCCGTTCTTTTTGTGGGGGTTGGCGTAGCAGGCACGACAATCAGCCGTATCATCCGGCCGTTGTTGCCATTGTTTGCCGTAATGCTGCTCGTATTACTGTTGATTACTTATGTGCCAGGCTTGAGCACCTGGCTGCCCAAAATGTTTGGATACTGATGCGAAATAGCCTGCAAATTCACAGTAATGACAACGTTGGCGTAGCGATCACCCCTCTACTAGCAGACTCTTTAGCTAACTTTAATACGGGCAAGGTACGCGTGGCACAAGCCATTCCGGCGAAGCATAAATTTGCACTCCACCCCCTCGCTGTAGGCGATACCGTAATAATGTATGGTATTCCGGTTGGTCGGGTCGTACAGCCCATCCCAGAGGGTGGTTTGCTGACCGTTGACAACATAAGCCACGCTACCGGTTCTGTTCAAGATTGGGCTGCACCTCCTAAATGGGTCCCTCCGCAGGTCCGCCGCTGGGAAAACCGGATCTTCCAAGGATATCATCGGTCAAATGGCCAAGTCGGGACGGCCAACGTTTGGGTCATAGTGCCATTAGTTTTTTGTGAAAACCAGACCGTCAGCCGCCTAAAAGACGCCCTGCTGACGCCACTAGGGTATAAAGCTGCTCCAGCGGAACAGGCCGCCGCAGAGGGCCTGGTAAAAGCTTATAAAAGCGGCATGGACGGTGATGCGATACAGCACATGCCATTGGCGTTAGAAAAAGCCTCGCTTGCCAGAGAAAAGGTGTTTCAAAATGTTGATGGCATCCGCTTTCTGACCCATCACAGCGGTTGTGGGGGTACCCGGCAAGATGCACGTAGTTTTTGCCGGCTATTGGCAGGGTACCTCAATCATCCCAATGTGGCTGGGGCTACAGTGCTGAGCCTGGGGTGCCAGAATGCGCAAATTCCAATACTCAAGGAAGAACTGAAAAAGTACTACCCGGATTTTGACAAGCCGCTGCATCTATTTGAACGGCAGCAAATGGGCAATGATGATGCTTTTTTCGCAGCAGCACTTAAAGCGACTTTTGCTGGGCTTATTCATGCCGACTCCTACACGCGCCAACCTGCTCCTCTATCTAAGCTGTCGGTAGGCTTAGAATGCGGGGGATCCGATGGCTTTTCGGGCCTTTCCGCCAATCCAGTACTTGGGCTGGTCAGCGATCGCCTGATAGCGCTTGGCGGGTCTGCAATATTGGCCGAGTTTCCTGAGCTAAATGGCGTAGAAGGCCCACTGGTGCAGCGCTGCCAGTCAAGGAATTTAGCCCAGCGATTTATGAAGCTAATGGAAGCTTATGCAAACCGGGCAGAGCAGGCTGGTTCGAGCTTTGCCGACAACCCCTCCCCAGGTAATGTTCGAGACGGCCTACTGACCGACGCCATGAAATCAGCAGGAGCGGCCCGAAAAGGGGGAACTTCGCCTGTAGTTGGGGTGTGGGATTATGCGGAGCCGGCTCATGGCTCTGGCCTGCACCTGCTTTGCACTCCTGGAAACGACGTAGAAAGTACGACAGCCCTGGTCGGCTCCGGTGCCAACCTCGTCGTTTTCACCACGGGCTTGGGTACGCCAACCGGCAACCCAGTAGCCCCTCTGATAAAGGTGTCGAGCAATAGTAACCTGGCCCGGCAAATGCCCAACATTATTGACTTCGATACGGGCGACGTCATCGAAGGACATACAACGCTGGAACAAGCTGCTGATGGATTAATGGAGTTGCTGATTCAAGTAGCGAGCGGGCAGCCCACCAAAGCGATGCAGAACAGGCAGGAGGATTTCATACCTTGGAAACGAGATATCTCCCTATGAATAATTTACCACCTTTGACTCAGCATTGGGCAGGCCGCCCCGACCGTTTGCCACTACGCATTCTTCAATTTGGTGCTGGCAATTTTATGCGTGCTTTTGTAGATTGGATGGTAGATGTGCTCAATAAGGAAACAAACTTTAAAGCAGGCGTCATCGTCGTCAAACCAACCGCGAATGGCGACTATAAAGCCCTACGCGCACAGGACGGTCTTTTCCACGTACTGAGCCGGGGGTTACAAGATGGGAAGCGGCAAGAAAAGCCACGGCTGGTAAGCTGCATACAAAAAATCATACACCCTTACCAAGACTGGGAAGCGTTCCTGGCTACTGCCCAAATACCAAGCCTAAATATCATTGTCAGTAATACAACCGAAGCAGGTATTCAGTTGGTCGAAACCGACCGCTTTGCTGACACACCGCCTTCTTCTTTTCCTGGGAAATTGACCCGCTGGCTTTACCACCGGTTTCAACACTTTGAGGACCGGGAAAAGCGGGGCTGCGTAATACTTCCTTGCGAGTTAATCGCTAATAATGGCGACAAACTCTTAGAGACAGTTTTACAATGCGCTTCGAATTGGGGACTTGGCAAATCTTTCATACAATGGTTAATTGCTGAAAATACCTTCTGTAATACATTGGTCGACCGTATAGTGTCCGGTTACCCTAAAGATGGGGAGCAGTACTGCAATTATGCCCTCGGCTGTCAAGACACTTTATTGGTTGTAGCAGAGCCTTTCCATCTTTGGGCGATTGAACGTAAACCCGCGCTGGAGAATTTGCTTCCCGCCAAAAACAGTGGGGCACCTGTAAATATCCAGCTAGTGGACGACCTGTACCTAGCGCGTTTGCAAAAAGTACGCATCCTCAATGGGCTTCATACCACTATGGTAGCAGTAGGCCTGGTGCATGGCCTAACCACCGTAGCACAGATGGCAGGGGATGTGCAGTGGGGAAGCTTTCTGAAACAGACAGCGCGCGAGTACATATTACCTACCCTGCCCCTACCCATCGAAGAGTCAGAAGCCTACTTGGAAACGACCTTCGAGCGGTTTCTCAATCCCTACATAGAGCACCGCCTACAAAGCATCGCACTGAATTCAATTGCGAAATTTGGGGTACGGGTACTCCCTTCCCTGCAAGATTACCACCAAAAATACAATAAATTACCGGAGGGCTTGATTTTCGCCCTGGCTTGCCTCATCAAGCTTTACGAAAAGAAAGGACAACAATTCCAGGACGATTCCGAAGCTGCAAGGCGATTGCAGGCCTACTGGCAGAAGCGACATAAAAACAATTGGTCATCTGCAACGATGATCAGGCATCTACTGTCTGATAAGACCATATGGGGTTGTGATCTATCCTCGTTTTGTGAGAAAACTACAGCATACCTGCGAGACTTGGATGGATTGTAAGCCTGCACAAGACCGTACTGTTGGCAGGTCTTAAGGTGTCAATCACCTATTGCTGACTATGCAACTATAATACATGCCACCCTCACGACTTCCTGCTATTAGAGTAGAGGGGCGCAATGCTATAGCCTGCCTGCTGCAACTCCGACCCGAGACGGGCAATATAAGACGGCCCTACTTCACAGCAGCCACCGATGATGGAGGCGCCATCCTTTACCCATCCTATAGCATGGGCAGCATAAGTCGTTTCGTCTAAGTCCTGACGGGCTGAAAGTACCTCTACCGTTCCGCCTGGTTGCAAGGGATCGACAGCCGTAAAACCATTAGCGTAACCGCCGTAGGGCTTATCCTGACGCCTCAGGGCTGCCAAGCCCTGCGTAATCGTTTCCGGGTAAGAGCAATTGAATAGAAGCGCATGCAGCGGATAGAGAGCCATTGCCTCCAAAGCGGCTTCGATGGTTTCTCCGGAGCGAAGCCGGCCGGGAAGTTTATCGGACAGTGTGAAACTTAGGCCAACGGGCTTACCGCTTTCCAGGGCGGCTTCGGTTGCGGCTTTGGCTTCGGTAATACCGGCGATGGTTTCAATGAGCAAAACGTCGACCCGGGGTGCCTGGATCGCGACGATTTGCTCATATTCCTGCTTGAGGGCAGCAAAGGCACGCTCGTCCGAAACATAACTGCCGAATAATGGGGGTAAGCAGCCGGCAATCTGCACCGGTTCAGCCGCTGCTCCCAGCTCGTCGCGTGCAGCTAGAGCGATGTCTATGGCCTGCCCCTGAAGCCGCTCAAACCAGTCAGCCTCCCCGTCGCGCCGGAGTCGGGTAGGGGTGGCCGTATAGCTATTAATCGTGATCACCCGGGCGCCGGCCCGGATGAAATCCTGGTGAACAGCTTGCACGATTTCCGGCTGGTCCATCATTACTTTAATCGACCATAAGGGATGGGCAGGCGCCCCCGCACGCCGGTATATCTCCTGACCGAGGCCGCCATCTAACAGGGTAATCTTTTTCATAATGGTGAAGTCGAAATTTCGGTTGGGGATGTATGCATGCATACCCTTAACGGCGGAAAAACCGGAAGGTTCCAGGACTTACTCCCTTTGAATGCTCCAATGGGCAGGCTTTGGTATGCTTGCCCGTCTTGGAGTTACTGCATGTCAGTCTGTGATCTATCCAGGTAGGTTACTTTTCCGCTGTACATATCGTACACTGCACCGATGATTTTAATGGCCCCTTCCTCCTCCATTCCTTTGAGTATTGGACTTTCAGAGCGTATCCGGTCGATAGTATTCGCGATATTCTGTTCGCATACAAGGTGTAAAAATTCGGCGTTCCCCGAGGATCGGTCTCCTTCATAAGCTACGGTCTCAACTGCGGGTCGGATGTTGGATAACATCGGAGTGATGTTTCCCAGTTGGACATCATCAATAGCTGCCTTCACCGCACCGCAATACTCATGCCCCATGACCAGAATGAGCTTCGAACCAGAGACTTTACAGGCAAACTCCATACTGCCTAGTATATCTTCATTTACGAAATTTCCAGCCACCCTGGCCACAAAGATATCGCCGATCCCCCGGTCCAGCACCACCTCAACCGGCACGCGGCTGTCCACACAGGATAAAACGATTGCTTTGGGGTACTGTGCACCAGTACTTTTCCGCACCTGCTTGGAATAATCTCTTATGGTTAGGTCATTTCGCATGAAACGTTCGTTGCCTTCCTTGAAGGACTGAATAACCATATCGGGGGTGAGGGCATCCTGTTCTTCTTTTGTCAATACGTCTTCCACCAAACCCACTATATCTTCTCTCTCAGGAGTGGAAGGAGCCCCTTCCCCTTCTTGATTACAATTGGAAAGTAACATTAAACTGGCGATACCTAATGTCAAAATTTCGACTGCTTTCATCTTGTTTAAAGTTAAAGGGTTAAGGATTTCGGAAGATTGCGTCCCGACTTTAATTGTGTACGGTTAATCCATAGGACACTACTCAAGCCCGACCGGTTCATATCATCGTTAGCCCGTCCTACCGAATACCCATTATGCGATCAACTCCATAGCCGGATTTGCAGTAACACCGCATGCCTGAATGAACGGATAAATAGGTAATGCTATTAAAAGCCATCTCAAAGATGCTTTCGCAGCCCAAAGGATAATTTTGAGATGGCTTTTAGCGAAGGGTAAGGAAAAGAAGAGTCGAGCCACCTAACCTTTTTTCATAAATGACTGCAGTAAGGAATACCTCTAACTTCCGAAACCGGTAAATTACCCCACTATGGAAGGCTGTTCGCACTGACGACAACGATATCCCGATCACTTATTTCGCATCTGAAATATATTTCTCATATAACCAGCTATTTTTGTTCCATTTGATTTCCTTAATTGCATTGGCTATATAATAGGTCGTCAAAAAATTAAACCGTATGGCCGTCAAAAAAGCTTGATCGGAGTACTCCTGATCCAAATCGTCGAATGGAGAATGATAGGTTTTCTTCATCCATCTTTTAAAGACCTTTTCACCATTTTTCTGAGGGTCAAGGGCTGTAAAACCACCAGTAATAAAAAGGGCTGGAATTCCTTTTTTAATAAAGGAAATTTGGTCGCTTCGTTCGATATAGTCGAACTCCGCCTGTTTGTTATCGTCAATTTTCAGGTTTAATGCATTTGCCGCAAAGTCGGCTGCCTCCGAAAGATTGGAGTGGGAATAGCCTAGAGGGGCCATGTCAGCCGTTTCGATGGTTTGGGCCAACATGTCAACATTGACATTCGCCACGATTTTTCCATCATCAATAGGATTTCTGTTGGCAAAAAAGCTGGATCCTAATAGGCCGTTCTCTTCAGCAGTATAGCTGACAAATACAACCGACCTTTTGGGGCTTTCCGCTAATTCGCTAAAGGTTCTCGAAATGGTCAGCAGTGCAGATACGCCCGAAGCATTATCCAACATTCCATTGTATATGGAATCACCTTTCACCGGCTTCCCAATTCCAAAATGATCGAGGTGCGCTCCAAATACAACGTATTCGTTTCTCAACCTAGGATCTGAACCAGTCATCAGAGCGACTACGTTTTTACTGACTATACTATCATTTTTCTGGTCGTAGTGGCAGTTAAGCAAGGATCCTAGTACTTTGCTACCGTGCTTGCCTTTAGCAATATTCCGAAGCTCTTTCTGCAGAGATAGTCCGTTCAGGGTGAAAAGCTCTTTTACAAATCGCTTCTTTGCAAATAACAGGAGCCTCAGGGAATCATTTCCTATTGAACTTTCGATTAGAGGATCGACAAGAGAAAGCATTTCTTTTGATAAAAAACCATGTACTTGCCTGAATATCACGTTCTGCAGCAAATTGGCTCTGGGGTAAAAAAGAATAATACCACTAGCCCCACTGGAGACAGCATTATCAAATTTTGTGTTTCGATCGTTGAAAACCGGATCTTCCATTCCCTTTGGCCCTCCCAGTGCCACAACAACTGTCATTCCTCTTACATCGACCCCGTCATAGTCGTTTATACCTTTTTCCGGAAGGATATTTCCATAACCGACAAAAGCTACCTGCTGCCTTTCATCGACTCTCTCAGCTTTTGGATTTAATACAACACTTACATCAGCGCCGTAATCAGCAGTGATCCACTCCGAATTATTTTCAACGCGAAGTTGAAAAGAACCTTTCTCAATAGACGTCTTTACTAGTGCTACCGATTGAAAATACCCGCCGTTATCTCCAAATGGCACCAACCCGTTTTTCTCGAATTCGCCAGCAACATAATTTGCTGCCATGTTATACCCAGGCGAGCCGACACCACGTCCTTTTATTTCATCACAGGACAAATAATTGAGGTGTCTGAAAAAGTAATCGTAGTCAATAGCATCGCTCGCAGCAAGTACTTCGCGTTTTATTTCTTGAGCGGTTAATGAAAGTGGGGTTACCAAGGTTAACGATAAAATAATTCCTGAAAGAAAGAATCTAAGAATTCGCATGGTTGTTCCGTTTAAAATTTGAACAAACCTCGGTTGCTGCAGCAGTGGAAACGCTTCATCTTACCAACTGGCACCCATTTTCATACGGAAAAAACAGAATGCCTTTTTATTCTACGATGGATTTAACAAAATTGGAAGGGGTCTGACCAGTACTTTTTTTGAAGTAGCGATTAAAGGAGGATTTAGAATTAAATCCGCAATCGTAGGCTAATGCCAGCAAGGTGAAATCTTTGTTCTTACCGTCTTTTACCATTTTTTTGAAGGCTTCCAGGCGAAAAGTATTTACAAAGTCATAAAAACTCTTACCCGCCTTTTCGTTGATGATTTGCGACAAATAATTAGGATGAATATCCAGCTCTGCAGCTAACTCATTGAGGGAAAGATTATTCCTTTTGAAGTATTCTTCCTGGACGAACAAGTGCATTAGCTTCTCGTGGATGTCATCCGCTATGTGCTCTTTCAACCCGGACCTGGCATACTTCTTCTTTTCATCCAAGGCTTCTATTACCCCTGTTTCCAGTTTAGTTAATGCGACTTGCGAGCTAACAAAAATGGTTCTTTGCTGTACGCCAAAAAAACCAATCAGCATGACAAAAATCGCTACGCCCGAAAAAATGTAAACATCATTATTGGTGCATACGACGATACTCCAAATGGCTCCCAAACCATAGGTAAGAAACTGCAGCCAGCTTAATTGAACCTCTTGGATATCGGAAAATTGATCACGAATATTCCGTTTATGCTTACGGAGCAAAATGATACACCAGATCACATACACTATCCCGGAAAGGAAAATCAGTAATAGCCCGTAGTGCATAAAGCCCTCGTAGCTTGTAAATCCTTGATTAAAAAGGACCATTTTCTGTGCTGCAGTGGAATGGAAAAAAGGAATGAGGTACAGGTACCCTATGCTGATCGGGACCAAATGGAGCAAAGCGACCCAAGGTGGCTTAGGAAACTGGTTTGTTATAGACGACACATAGAAATACAGCAATACACCATGAATCAGCGGCAATGGAATCTCTATCCCCAATAAATGGGGACGTTCGTAGTGTGTTCCAGCAAAATTGACATCGTATAAATATAAATGGAAGGCCAGCACCAGCATCCAAATAAAAAGGAAAAGATCAGACCTCGATTTATTCTTTTTATATAAAATTAATGCCGCAGCAAATAAAGAAATGCTTATACCTGCAATATAGATCATAGCCTACCGCCTAATGCCAAAAACGTACGGGCTCACTGAAAAATTCATGACGGAGCTAAAGTAAGCAAATTTTGTACCGAGTACCTCCAATCCGGCACTAGCCGTGCCCAAAGGATACAGCTAGTTCTCGGCCTAGTCGCAGCGATCGTGCTCAATCCGCCGTCATGGTAACTACTGCGAGTCCAGCGCCGTTTTCCTCTTTTTAAATATCAGGGCAACCCGTTAAGTAAAGCCCATGGTCAGAGCGTTAATTCAAATTCTATAGCTTAAACGCCAGAACCATAGCTTGGCGGTTTGCCCGCTTTGAAACAAATCCTTCTGGGACAAGGAAAACAATAGGTTTCCAGCGAGTAGATAGGGTGTTGGGGCCCAAAGAACCGCCATGCTTGTTACTATTTTCAGGAATGTGGGCAGGATGGCGTTTAGAATATTAGTTGGTCTTCTCAATTCTTAAACGCCCCAGTATATGGTGGGCGATAAGGCAAGCATTCCAGCCCGAGTTATCAGCGATCCGAAAGGAATGGCTCCGTTTTGGACAGATGCGATGCGACGGTACCCTTGGAGAACGCTCAAGAAAAACAGTTTTTTTAGTTTGCCTCTCAAGTTTCTTTGACGTAAAATCACTTTTCATTCAGCAGGAAAAACACACCCAGATTAAAACTGGGAGCTGCTAAGATGTTCTTGGCAAAAAATACACTTCCAACAGAAGCAGAAAAGCCCCAATTCTGCACGATATAGTTGACTTCCGGGATAATTGCGAAATACGTTAAGCGGTTTCCAAATATAGAAGAACTGCCGGTAATGCCCTCAGATCCGTCTGATCCGAAAGGTTGAACCTGAGTCCATTTTAAGGCGAGCGCCCATTTCTCATTTGGAGTCCACCCCAGTTCTCCAGCCCAAACAAAGGCGTCGTCATAATTAACTCTTACCAGGCCGCTACTGTAATCCAGGTCTGCGGTGCCACGCCACTGATAACCAACGGAAAGGTTTGCATAAAAGGGGCTTGGATAGAAAGAATGCGAAGCATGGAGCATCCCTAATGCTCCCCATGCTCCATCGCCAGTTTGCAGGAGCTCTGTTGCCCCGCCGACATTCTCACCTGAGGGCAGTTTCAACTGCCCGGAAGCTGCTAGTACAATGGGCCCGCTCGTGACAATTCCATATTTTAATCCCAGCTGAATCTCCCCCAGGCCATTGAATTCATCACCTGGGATAGCTTCCCCATCGATGCGACTCTCCACATTATTGATAGTGCTTCGAACAAACAATTGGGCATTTATCAAAGCGGTAAGTCGATCATTAAGACCGTATTCCCCATAAAGCACGGTGCTGTATACTGAGGTGGTGGTGATATCAATGAGATCACCGTCGGGATTAAAAAACTGATCGGCGCGAATAACACTCTGGTTGAGTTTAAAATATCCAGCCTTTTGTTTTTGGGTCCAGCCGCTTTGGGCCTGCACCTGAACCATCGGAGCAAGGGTAAACACTACAAAAAACAGTATTCGTGTCATTGGAGATAGATTTTGAGCGCGTTATTGAAGGTTAGCGGTCCCAAATGGTACCCGAAAAGGTTGGCAATATACCAGGACATGGTCAAAATCATCCGGATTTACGTTGTCCGGAATGCGATAGTTTTGAGTACCTGAGGTAGCTTGAAGACTACCCAGATTTATACCTCCCTCGACGTTGGTAGCATTGGGGCTGAGATAGACGTAAAGACCAGGTCCGCTCTGGGAACGGAAGTCACTATCAAACATCACCATAGCTTGATCAGCAGAACGCTCCAGTATTGCTGTCCCCTCCACACCGTATCCATTCAGGCCCCGGAAGGTTCCACTGCGGGAGAGAAAATCGCCTCCTACCATCAAGGGAAACGGTAGGCTGCTTACCCCCTCGGAAGATGCAATGATCTGGGTAATACCATTGGCCAAAGCGATTACCAGGCCGCTATCGTTTATGGAACAGATTTCAGGATTGGTACTTACCCAGCTAACTTCTTTATCGGTTAATATTATCCCCGTAATGGAATTTAATTCAACTTCAAGCTGTAACATATCGCCAATGGAGAGTTCGTTAATGCTATTGGTAATGGTAATGGAAGCCAGGGCTTCAGGGTCAACCGAAACAGTCACGAGGATAGAATCCTCTAGCGTTGGGGTAAATACATCAATCCAGGTTTGACCTGCAGCAATTGCATTTAGTAGTCCGGTAGGATCTACAGTAACTATATCGAGATTGCGACTGCTCCAACTCACCGGTTCCTCCAGCGGGCTTCCGTCAGAAGCGATTACCTGAGCTGAGAGCTGTTGACTTTCCCCTTCCAGAAGAAGGAGAGATGAGTGGCTGAGTTCTAGAATAGAAGGCACAGGTCCAAGAGGTTCGTCGACGAAATCCGTGCCGATACAGCTACCTAGTGTCAGCAGGATCATAAAGAGATAATACGAATTTCTTTTCATAGGGCTTGGGTCATTTTTTGATATTGGCTAATTTAGAACCCGGAATTTGACCAAATCGTCTTGCTTGATACAAAACAGTCTATTATAGAGCGAAGACTTGCTCGCAGCTACTAACGAAGAGGCATTAATCATAATCTCAGTATTCTTCAGAGCTCCCTGGAACCAGGTCAAAAAATGAGTTTATTCCAGGATTCATAGCAAAGACGGGACCTAGCCCAACTACAGGACCTAAATTAAATCTAAAACCGATATCTATTCGATAAGCAAGACCAACCGGAAAATAGTACGTTTGCCAATCTTCCGTACTTCCAGTAAATTCAGCTCCAGGGTTTTCGCCCTTAAACGTTTCGATGATGTCTTCAACCTCAGTATCAAAGGATTGATATCTAAAAGTCCCGATTAGGATCGTATTTTCACTTAAGAAAAATCCTCCAAAATACATCGAACTTCCGACCGTCTTTTGCAAGATCAGCATCGGGATTTCTGATATCCGTATCTTCAAAATCTCTGATGCAATAACTGGTACCTACAGATAAGCCAAGATCGATTTAAGGTTCTGCTCTTCCTAAGCGAAAACGGAATGTATTACGACCAACATCAGTAGGATAATAATGAATTGTTTTATGGTATGTTTGGTTTGCTCATATTTATATTCATGCACTTACTATTCAATTACTCAATCATTTAAATTTACTTTCCTATCCGCAATAAAAAACATCCTCGTCATTTGCCAGGTGAATAGGACCTCCAAAGGCGCCCAATTCGTCCATGTATAATCTCTTTATGAGCCTGTTATCAGGAAGCGGTGCTAAATGATTCAAAACGGTTTTTAACATTTGCATTCCGAGCTAATTCTGCGATTTCTTGAGCGTCGGTGTGGCAGTCCTGAATATCAAAAATAATGGAGGCATTGCTATCCATTCCCGCTTTGCTCTATGCCTTTTCGAGCATCTGCTGAAAAGACATTAGCAAAACTCCACGAACCAGTAAGTCACAATTCTTTGCCATCCCACTTACCAGTTCGTATGGTTTATTATCTCCGCTGTTCAAAACTTTTTCACCCCTGTACTCGATTTTATAGCCAAACACAGGAACTTATCCCAATGGTTCGAGCTTGGAGCATAGCGGGCTCCTCCACAAAACTATCCTAAACAAGAAGATCCTATTCATTCATAGCAATTGTTGAGCATCGATTTTTCCCGCCATTTTCCAAGGTTTGTCTGAAAATGTTTTGGCGACCGAAAATTAGGTATTTCGGTATCAGATGAGGTTCAAAAACGCAGCATTTGCGGATCAGAGTGCCTTTCGGCACGCATATGTGATGCTTTTAGAATGAAATCCGGCGGCGAAAGACCAAGTTTGCTGCCAAAAGATATTATTCAGACATACCCATAAAAAAAGGATGTCAGAACTGGTATTTATGAATTTTAAAAGGGAGCTTTATACATACAACAGAAGGGAAATTACAGCACTTCCAAATCTGCGATTCCACCCGTTGAAAATCGATATCAAGATAGTCGTGAGCGCTCTACGTATCCACGTTCGCATACTTTGCATTGGCCTCAATAAAGGCACGGCGCGGAGGCACCTCGTCGCCCATTAGCATGGAGAAAATGCGATCGGCCTCCTTGGCGTCATCGATCGATACCTGCCGCAATATGCGGTTGGAAGGGTCCATAGTGGTTTCCCACAATTGCTCGGCGTTCATCTCGCCCAGACCCTTATAGCGCTGTACCTTCACTGCGTTGTCGCGCTCCGACTTGCTCAGCTCCTGGATGGCCTGGCGCCGCTCCTCCTCCGACCAGCAGTAGCGAAACTCTTTACCGCGCTTCACCAGGTAAAGTGGCGGCGCTGCGATGTAAATGTAGCCGCCCTCAATCAGGCTGCGCATATAGCGGAAAAAGAAGGTAAGGATCAAAGTGGTAATGTGACTGCCGTCCACATCGGCATCGGTCATGATCACAATCTTGTGGTAGCGCAGGCGTTCGATATTCAGGCGGCGGTTACCTTCTTCATCTTCCTGAATGCTTACACCCAAAGCGGTGAAAATATTCTTAATCTCTTCGTTCTCGTAGATCTTGTGCTCCATGGCCTTCTCCACATTCAGGATCTTACCCCGCAAGGGTAGGATTGCCTGAAAATTGCGGTCGCGCCCTTGTTTGGCGGTACCGCCGGCCGAATCTCCCTCTACCAGAAAGAGTTCGGCTTCTTCCGGTTTGCGCGTAGAGCAGTCGGAAAGCTTACCGGGCAGGCCCCCGCTCGTAAGCACGTTCTTACGCTGCACCAACTCGCGTGCTTTACGCGCAGCATGGCGGGCCGTAGCAGCCAGAATCACTTTGTCGATGATCTTGCGTGCATCACGCGGATTTTCCTCCAGGTAATACTGTAAGGCTTCGCCGAACAGGCGCGATACAATACCGGTGATTTCAGTATTACCCAACTCTCCTTTAGTCTGCCCCTTGAACTGCGGTTCGGGTACCTTTACCGAAATGACAGCCGTGAGGCCCTCGCGAAAGTCTTCACCGGCTACCTTAAATTTCAGCTTGCGAAACAGGCCATTCTCCTCTCCATACTTGATGAACTCGCGGTTTATAGCCCTCCGGAAACCGCTCACGTGCGTGCCGCCCTCGCGGGTATTGATGTTGTTGACGTAGGAAGCGATGTTTTCTGCAAAGGAGGTATTGTACTGCATTGCTACTTCGACTTCCACATTGTCGGTCGTGCCGGTCACGTGTATGGGCCTGTCGATCAGGCGTTGCTTGGAATTATCAAGATAACGCACGAACTCGACCAGGCCCCCTTCCGAATGGAAAATTTCTTCCAGAGGCTGTCCGTTATTGTCCAGATTCCGCTCGTCGGTAATGGAGAGCGTAAGCCCTTTGTTGAGAAACGACAACTCGCGCATGCGATTAGCCAGAATGTCGTATTTATACTCTAGGGTGTTGAAAATTTCCGGATCGGGTTTGAAGGTTATGATCGTACCTCGATCAGAAGATTTACCTTTAACGTCTACACCGGTGGTTGGCTTCCCCTGAGCGTATTCCTGCACGAATACTTTACCCTCCCGATGCACCTCGGCAGTTAATTGACTGGAAAGTGCATTCACGCAAGATACCCCCACTCCGTGCAGACCGCCCGACACTTTATAAACGTTTTTGTCGAACTTACCGCCGGCGTGCAGAACGGTCATAACGACTTCCAGTGCCGACTTTTTTAACTTTTTGTGAATACCGGTAGGTATACCCCGACCATCATCCTTGACAGTGATCGAATTGTCGGGGTGAATGATCGTGTCAATGCGGGTGCAGAAGCCAGCCAGGTGCTCATCGATCGAGTTGTCGATTACTTCCCATACCAAGTGGTGTAATCCCTTAGTATCCGTGCTTCCAATGTACATCCCCGGTCGCCGGCGTACGGCTTCCAGCCCCTCTAAAGCTTGAATATTGCTAGCGCCGTAATCCCCATTCGGAGTCGGCGGCAACTGGTTATCTTTTACCATGTCCATCTTACAAATATAAGGAAAATTCGCCGGAATTTGAATGTTTTGAGCGACTAATGCGTATGTTTACTCTTAAGATATACGCAAAAAATGGATGCAAGGTTGAGTATTACACCGACCGTTTTTAAAAGAGGAAAAACCGATCTGATTCCATGCCCGAAAAGACTTTTTGCGACACGGGGGTACTACCCGAGCTGGCCCGCCAATTGCTTGATTTTGCCGGTCCACGCCGCCAATGGGCCCTCTACGGCGACATTGGCGCCGGCAAAACGACCCTCGTCCAGGCTATCGGCGCAAACTTGGGTATTGAGGAACCTATCAGCAGCCCGACCTACGGTTTGGTGCACGAGTACAACTACTCGGCCGATAACGGTTGGCAACCCTTCTATCACCTGGACTTGTACCGGCTGGAAAGCATCGAGGAGGCCCTCGCTATCGGCATCGAAGAATACCTGGAAAGTGGTCATTACTGCATGATCGAATGGCCCGAACTCATTGAGCCACTGCTGGCCCCGGATGCCCTGCGAATTCGATTGGAAATCCTCCCCGATTCAAGCCGAAAAATTCTATTTTTGTAATCATTTCAACTATTCCGACCCAGTTGACCTTTTCAATTTAGGTTCTTTAAATTCCTTTTTATTCCTTCGGGAAAACACCTGACGACACAGCCTATGAGCGACAAGGAACGTAAAATTAGCATCCCAAAAGAATTTACCGAGGGTCAATACATTACACAGGAAGAAACCCTGCAGGTCCAACGTCGTCCGGATAAGCTGTTTATCGGCATCCCGAAAGAAATCACGATGCAGGAAAAACGCGTTGCCCTAGTGCCTTCTTCGGTAGCTACCCTGGTTGCTCACGGCCACCGGGTCGTAGTCGGGTCGGGGGCCGGTGAGAAATCCAATTTCTCCGATCACGATTACTCCGAAGCAGGGGCAGAAATCGCCTACGACCCCGAACAAGTGTACAAAGCAAATGTCATCGTCAAGGCGGCACCACCGATTCTCAAAGAAATCGACCTGATGCACCCCAATCAGATCCTGATCTCGCCTCTCCAACTTCCAATCATATCGGGCGACTACATCAACCGCCTTCGACAAAAACGGGTCATCGCACTGGCCATGGAGTACATCCAGGACGAATCAGATACCTTCCCCGTCGTGCGCATCATGAGCGAAATGGCCGGCCTGAGTGCCGTGCTTACGGCGGCCGAGCTTTTGGCCAATACTGGCGGCGGGTCGGGCATACTTCTGGGTGGCATCTCGGGTGTACCCAGCGCCAAGGTCGTTATCCTGGGCGCCGGTATCGTGGCTGAAAATGCGACCCGCGTAGCACTCGGATTGGGGGCCGAGGTGCGCATTTTCGATAACAATATCTACAAACTCAAACGCATCCAAAACCAGGTGGGCCAGCCGCTGTTCACTTCGGCGATCAACCCAGTCTACCTAGAGCGCGAACTGGTCACGGCCGATGTAGCTATCGGAGCCGTACACGCCAAACATGGCCGGGCACCTGTAATCGTCAGCGAAGAACAAGTGGCTAAAATGCAACCCGGCTCGGTTATCATCGACGTAAGCATCGATCAGGGCGGTTGCTTTGCCACCTCTGAGGTAACCACCCACGAAAATCCTACCTTCATTAAACACGACGTCATTCATTACTGCGTGCCCAATATCGCTTCCCGCATCTCCCGCACCGCTTCCATGGCAGTGAGCAACATCCTTACCCCCCTCCTTCTTAAAGCTGCCGACGCCGGCAGCATCGAAGAAATGCTCTTTTCCGACCACGGTCTGCGCAATGGCGTCTACACTTATAAGGGCTGCCTCTGCAACGAATACCTGGGCGAACGCTTCGATATAAAGTCGACTGACCTGGATCTGTTGATTACTTCCAACCTGTAAGTTGGCTGCACAGGTCCGGCCTAACAGCTAGACCATTAGCTGCGCCATGTCCACCTTCTCCCGCACAATGGCTTCGATGCGATCGATCGGGATGCGCTCTTGCTGCAGGGTGTCGCGATCGCGCAGGGTTATGGTCTGGTCTGCTAACGTATCGAAGTCGATGGTGACGCAGTAAGGCGTACCAATGGCATCTTGCCGGCGGTAGCGCCGCCCAATGGCATCCTTCTCATCGTATTGGCACTGGAGCGAAAACTTCAGCCTATCGAACACCTCCCGGGCGGCGCGGGTCAGTTCTTCACGGTTTTTGAGCAGGGGCAGCACCGCCACCTGTACCGGAGCAATCGCCGGGTGGAGCTTCAGCACCGTCCGGGTGGAGTCTTTACCTTCGGCATCGGGTACGATTTCTTCCTGAAGCGCCTCAGTCATGGCCGCCAGAAACATGCGGTCAGCACCAATAGAGGTCTCTACTACGTAAGGAGTGTAACTTTCCTGCAGTTCGGGGTCGAAATACTGCAGCTTTCGGCCTGAGAGTTCTTGGTGCCGACCTAGGTCGAAATCCGTGCGGGAATGGATACCTTCTAACTCCTTAAAACCAAAAGGAAACTGGAATTCGATATCGACGGCAGCATTGGCGTAGTGGGCCAGGTTGTCGTGGTCGTGGAAGCGCAGGTGGTCTGGATTAGTACCCAGTGCCTGATGCCATCGCATGCGGTTTTCTTTCCAGTATTCGTACCATTCCATCTCGGTGCCGGGGCGTACGAAAAATTGCATCTCCATCTGCTCGAACTCCCGCATGCGAAAAATAAACTGGCGCGCCACGATCTCGTTACGGAAAGCCTTGCCTATTTGTGCGATCCCAAAGGGGGTCTTCTGGCGGGTCGCTTTCTGGACATTCGAGAAGTTGACAAAAATTCCCTGGGCAGTTTCAGGACGCAGATATAGCTTACCTTCCTCACCGGCAATATTGCCTAACTGGGTCGAAAACATCAAATTGAACTGACGCACGTCGGTCCAGTTGCGGGAGCCAGTATCAGGATCTGTGATGTCGAGGTCGTCGATCAACACTTTCAGAGCGGCCATATCGCCCTTGGTCATTGCGGCGGCCAGTCGCTGGCGGATGTCGCCTAGTTGTTGCCGGTACTTTAATACCCGGGGGTTGGTAGTTACGAACTGCTCCTCGTCAAAGGCATCGCCAAATCGTTTACGGGCTTTGGTTACCTCTTTTTCGATCTTGGATTCCATCTTAGCCATCGCTTCTTCGACCAGCACATCGGCCCGATAGCGGCGATTGGAGTCCTTGTTGTCGATCAGCGGATCGTTGAAAGCATCCACGTGGCCAGAGGCTTTCCAGGTCTTCGGATGCATAAAGATGGCCGTATCGAGCCCTACGATGTTCTCGTGCATCTGTACCATTGCCTTCCACCAGTAGTCCTTGAGGTTGTTTTTAAGCTCTACGCCGTAGGGGCCGTAGTCGTATACGGCGCTCAGGCCGTCATACACTTCGCTGGATTGAAAGATGAAACCATATTCTTTACAGTGGGCAATGAGTTGTCTGAACTGGTCGTTCTGTTGAGCCATAGTTGCGGGTTTGTCGTTAGGCTTGCCCCGGGCGGGCGATTGAGCGGCAAAGATCGCAAAAAATGAGGAAAAATACCGGCCGCTTTTCAGGAGTAACCCCAAGCGTTCGGAGTTCGATTTTTCGTTAAAAAAGCAGTCCAGCAATATTTTTTCGCACTCGTGTTTAGGGGATGGAGATGATCTGGACCATCAAGTCAATAAATCTTTGTGCATATGAATCGGTACGTATTTTTTGCTGTTCTCAGTTTCAGCTCATTGGGCGCCGTGCTGCAGGCTACTGCTCAACGCGAATATACGCTTAACCCTTTCGAGGTCCTTTCGGTGACCGGTAACATTCAAGTAGCTTTAGAGCAGGGCGATGTCGACCGGGTCGTATTGGAAACTCATGGTATCCCGGAAGATGAAATCACCGTAAAAGTAGACCAAGGAGTGTTGAAGTTGCGTGTGATCAACTCCATCTGGTACAAAGACGAAACCATCATCGCACGGGTAACCTATCGCAAATTACGCAGCATTAATGCAATGGCTGGAGCTGAAGTATACAGCAATGAGGTAATATCTACCGAAAGACTGGAAGTGAAAGCAGGCAGTGGTGCCAATGTCGACCTGGCAGTGGAAGTCACCTCTCTGGACGCCAAAGCAACCGAAGGTGGGGAACTCTACCTGAAAGGTATCACCGACACCCAACGTGCTTCGGTCGCTACCGGCGGCCAATATGAAGGATATGATTTGAAAACGAAAACGACTTACGTAAAAGCATCTACCGGGGGCGTAGCAGAGGTTAATGTCACCGACTATCTGGAAGCCACCGCCAATACAGGCGGTAGTATTCAATACGGTGGCAATCCTGCGGAAAAAGATACCAAAATTGTGTTGGCCGGGAGGATTGAAGAGTTGTAGGGAAAAACTGTAACCTTCCCCGGTGCTTCACCGTCGTCTTAAAGATGAATGATTATCCGACTGTTTAGCATTTTGATATGTAAGAAGCCGGTCGAATCCCGGCTTCTACACTTTTATCCTTCTCCGGAAACCTCTTCTTCTTTTTTCCGGATGAAACCCTGATGTTCTACAATGATGCCATCACGGAAAATTTGAATATCGTAGTTTGTCGTATCGAGTGCATAAAATCCCTTGATCGGCTCGCATCCGGCAATCGGATCCTGGTAGCTCCAAACGGCATTTTTCAATACTTCACCGCCAAGTACCAGGTCGTGATAGGTTGCCGTCCCTTTGATCGGACACTGGGTGGAGTGATCGTTGGGAGAGAGGTGCTGCCCATCAATGGAATCGGGCGGGAAATAATATACCGGAGCATAATCCGCCTTATCACTGATTTCCTGCAATTCAACAACACCTTTCGAACGGGCTATTTCTATCGATCCGACACGGGCCAGAAATTCTTCTCCGGGCTGTTGAAAGATCGCGTAGTGTTTTTTGGTCTCCATGTGTTTTTACTTTTAAAACCGGATGGATTTACCCATTGTTCGCCGTTTTATTCCGGAAAGAACATAAGAAAGCTCCAAAGACAAACAACCGGTCTTTGGAGCTTTAACCCTTCTTTGAGAAGACGCAATGTCTTGGCATGGAGAAAGGAAATTACCGCGCCCTTGCCTTGATTTACCGCCATCTTCTTTATGAGGGGCTGAAAACATTTTTGGTGGACGAAAATTAGGTAGTTCGGAGCCTGATGTGGGGCGATGCTATTTGGAACGAAATCCGGCACCGACATACCCATTTGCAGTCCAAAGGATCCACCGTTCAGACACACCCTAGTCTTCCCAGCATCCCTTCATCGCAGCCTCCACTCCACTCAGGCTATCGCCACTGTTCTTGCCAGCAGTACGCAGCGCAAGTAATTTTCCGTCGAGAATCATCTCGGCGCGGGCAGCCAGATCCTTCAGGTGGGCCTTTTTCGTGCCCGAGGCCTTTTTGGCCGCCTCTCTGCTATCGGTTTTTATTTTTTCCAATCCCATCCGGGCCAGCGCTTTGGCGTCGGAAATATCCCCTTCACCATCGGTCTCCATGAGCAGTTCGCCCATTCGGTCAATGTAGAGGCGGTGCAGGTTCCGGCGAAAGGGATCGACCGCATCCTTGTTGTATAGCTCGCTGAATATGCCCTCACGCGTGTCTTCGAAAAGTTGTGCGGCAGTGTAAGCATCGCTACTGTTTACCGCTTCATCTTCCATCATACGATTGAGGCGCTCTGTCGTGAAGAGGCTATTCAGGGTGTAGCGCTGTAGCCCGCGTATGACGTCGACTACGCCGTCACCACCAATGCGGTTCAGGATTTCCTGATCGATCATCCAGTCAGGTGTAGCAAAGAGCTGGCGGTTGAGGAAATCTACGGCTCTTGCCTGTTTTTCTTTGTCGACAAACTGGTACACGGCACCATCCTGGTCGGCCGTTTTGTCGTATTCGTAGACTCCGCCCACGTTATTGAGCACGTGTCCCATATAGCGCCGGTACTGACTGGCCACGTTACTGTATAGCTCGCGCAGGTTATCGTAATCTTTTCCTTCCTCGCTGGTCCACTCGATCAGGTTGGGCACGATGCGTTTGAGGTTCTCGATACCCAAGTCGCTAGCGTCGATGGCGTCGGATCCAATATCTTCGGTTTGGGCCGAAGGGTCGACTACGCGGCCCTGCTGCTGGCCATAGCGGTAGACGGGGTCATCGGCCCGTTCTACAATCCAGCTGTTGAGGATTTCCTCTTCGTCGTTGGGCGTTTCGGCATCCAGGTATTTGTAGCCGTAAATGATCGACCATTCATCGTACGGTCCGATGCGCGGGTGCAATCCGGCACCCTCGTCCCCGGGCTGGGCAACGTAGTTGAAGCGGGCGTAATCCATAATCGACGGCGCTACGCCCATGCGTTGTACAAAGCCCGAACTGCGCAGCGAGTCGACCGGATAGGCCTCACTGGCCCCCATATTGTGGGGTAACCCAAGGGTATGACCTACCTCGTGGGCAGAAACGAAGCGAATAAGCTCTCCCATCACCTCTTCGTCGAATTTGGGTCGCTGCGCTTCGGCATTTACCGCTGCGGTCTGCACAAAGAACCAGTTGCGCAGCAGGTTCATCACATTGTGGTACCAGAGGATGTCACTTTCTAGGATCTCGCCCGTGCGCGGATCGTGCACGTGCGGGCCCTGCGCATTTTGAATATCGGTAGTAATATAACGAATCACCGAAAAGCGTACATCTTCCGGGCTCCATTCCGGGTCTTCTTCCGGGCTGGGCGGGTCTTTTGCCAGAATGGCGTTTTTAAAGCCCGCTTTTTCGAATGCCGACTGCCAATCCTCTACCCCCTGCTTAATGTAGGAGCGCCATTGTTCGGGTGTAGCTGGATCGATGTAGTACACGATGGGTTTTACCGGTTCGACCAATTCGCCACGGGCGTAGGCAGCCGGGTCTTTGGGCTCCAGCCGCCAACGGGTGATGTAGCGTTTTTCATCGGCTTTCTGAGCATCGGAGCTATAGTCGGTCTGGCGGATGGAAAAATAACCGACGCGTGAATCATAATGGCGGGGAACCATCGGGGTCTCGGGCAATCGAATGATCGATTGATTCATCTCCAGGGAAAGGGTCTCCGTAGACTCGTTTTCGGGTGGCTCCTCGCTTTTGTAGGTGAGCACATGACGGACCTCCAGATTCTCCGGGTAAGCATGCATGTGCTCTACAAAGCAGCGCTTTTTGTCTAACCCTTTAATCTTGAGGCGCTTTTTGCTCGACTCCGAAAAGGCGCCGATCATCGGCACATCAGTGGTGAAAAGCTCGGAAACCTCAAATATCAGAGCGGTGGAATCCGGATTTTCGACCTCTACGTCAAACATGTGCACCACCGGCTCGAAATTGTTGTTTTTCACCGACCGGTATACGGGATCGTTCGGATCAGCGACATTGGAGTAGGATACGGAACGCATCATGACCTTGCCGTCTTTCTCCTGAAAGCGGATCACTTGCTGCGGGCGCGACTTCATACCGGCCCCGCCGAAGTTAATACCCTTCACGTGACCGGCAATGCGGGTCACAATCAGCATTTCCTGATCGAGCAGGTCTTTCGGGAACTCGAAGTAGTATTCCCCCCCGACCTTGTGTACTGTAATCAGCCCCTCATCGGTTTCGGCCTTATCGGTGATTACATCCTCATACTGCTTCTCTTTTTTCTCTTTGGAATCCTTGTCTTTTTTGTCTTCCTCGTCTTGTCCGATGACTGGAACAAGCCCGACCACTAGGGCTAGAAGCAATAGACTAAATTGTTTGGTTAGCATGGCAATAATCAATTTTGAAAGTGTTAAGTGGCAAATCGCTATAAAGGTAGATTGTAAGGAAAGGTCATTGGGAGAGCATTTAAATTACGCAATGTGGGCAGCATAAAAAAATGCACCCCCAACCTTAAAGCCCGACCAGGGTAAAATCGAGGAGGTTGCCGGCATCCGTAGCCCTACCCTAGCAAGGAACGAATGACACCTCGAAAAAAATGCAGCTGCGTGTTCACAAACCAGCAGGGGTGGCTATTCACTTAAAACTAAACCTTGATTTTAATGAAAACTACAATTCTTTTTGTATTGGTTTTGCTGGCAGTCACAACCTCGCCTGGTCAGGACCGCGTACTGGTGATCTCTGGAGGAGGCTCACGGGGCGCCTGGGGTGGAGGCCTGGCGCAGGCTCTGCACGAGCGCGGCATGGATCACGATTTAGTGGTCGGTACCAGCACGGGAAGCTTGCTCGCCCCCCTAATCACACTGGATTCCTTTGACCGCCTGCACGACGGCTACACTACTGTAACCCACAAAGACATCTTCAATGTCAATCCTTTTAAGAAGAGCGGCCCGAAAAAAGGTGAAATTCGGGGCTTCAATGCGTTTTGGCGCCTCATTACCTTTCGCAAAACCCTAGGCGAGAGCAAAAAGCTGCGCAAGACAATTAAGCGCTTTCTACCGGAATCGCTTTACCAGGATCTAAAAGCCGGACCTAGTGATTTTACTGTTACCCTGGTGAATATCAAAAAGGATAGCATCGAATACCGGTCGGCCGTTAACCACAATTATGAAGACATGGTCAATTGGATGTGGGCCTCGGCCAATGCTCCGGTGTTTATGTCGCTTTATTCCGAAGAGGACAACCAGGGCGAACGCCAATTTTACGTAGATGGCGGTGTGCGCGAAAGCATACCCCTGCGCCGGGGGATTGAGCTGGCCAATAAAAAGGGCATCTCGTACATCGACGTGATTGTACATGGTACCGACACGCCGCAGTTGGACGGATTGCCTAACTTGAGCATCATTAAGCTGCTGGGCCGTACTGTAGAAATTTACGGAACGGAAGTACGAGCCAATGACTTAGAGATGGCCAAAATCCTGGACGAGGTGCGCTATTGCTCTGCTAATGATTTACGCAGCGACGAACTGCTGGTTACCATTTACTACATGCCGCAGGAGGACTACGACCTGGTCGAAAATTACCTGCAATTCGAACCGGGCCCAATGACCCAACTTTGGGAAAGAGGGTATCAACTACTGGATCGCCCCGACAAGGAACAATACGTGCTCTCCTATGTGATTCCCAAGAGTGCGATTGAGCATTTATCGCCGCACTATTATTACGCGCCCCGGTTCCATCCCGAGGTAAAGAAAAATGACCGCAAATAAAAAATAACACCCGCTTACATACAAACCCAAACTTGCCGGCCCGGACTATCCTATTAGTCCGGGCTTTTTTATATTTTGAAAAGGCCACGAATTTAAAGTCGCTATGGATAAACGCTCCTTTCTTAAGCATCTGGCCGCCTTTGGCATATCCGCACCCGCTATTTTTGCCCGCCTCGACCGCCTAGTCGACACGGTTACTCACCGCAGTCCGGAAGAGGTCGCAGGCGACGAAACTTTCTGGGCCGAAGTGCGCAGCGCCTATCGCCTTAAACCCGACTATATCAACCTCGAAAATGGCTATTACAACATCATGCCCGAAGAAATTCTGGAGCACTATCTGCACCACGTGCGTAGGGTCAATTATCAGGGTTCGTACTACATGCGCATGGTGCAGTTCGATAATAAAGCCTGGATAACCAAGCAACTGGCCGACTTAGTGGGTTGTGCCCCCACCGAGGTCGCCATCACTCGCAATACGACCGAATCACTCGACTTGATTATCGGAGGGCAACATTGGGAACCGGGCGACGAAGCCGTGATGGCCGACCAAGACTACGGAGCCATGCTCGATATGTTCGAGTTACAGGCCCAGCGCCACGGCATCGTGAACAGGATCGTACAATTGATTAATCATCCGCGCTCCGATAGTGAGATCGTCGAATTGTACGCCAACGCCATCACGCCCAAAACGCGCCTACTCATGGTCTGCCACATTATCAACATCACCGGGCAAGTGCTGCCGGTACGTCGAATTTGTGAAATGGCCCATGAGCGAGGCGTCGACGTTATGGTCGACGGTGCGCACGCTGTCGGGCAGCTTGTTTTCACTATTCCCGAACTTGGCTGCGACTATTACGGCAGCAGCCTCCACAAATGGCTGAGCGTACCGCTTGGGGCGGGCTTGTTGTATGTGAAAAAAGATAAAATCCCGGGCCTGTGGCCTCTTTTTGCCGAGCTGGGCCGCGCGCCCGACGATATCCGCCGGCTCAATCATACCGGCACCCATCCGGTACCTACCGATTTGGCCATTGGTAACGCCATTGAATTTTACCAGCGCCTGGGCCCCGAACGCAAAGAAGCGCGGCTGCGCTATTTGCAGCAATATTGGACCAATAAAGTGCGCAATTTGCCGGGCATCCTGCTCAATACGCCCCAAAACGTAGAGCGAACCTGTGCTATCGCCAACGTAGGGATAGAGGGCATGCAACCGCAAGAATTGGCGCAAACACTCTTGAAGAAGTACCGGATTTGGACCGTGGGCATCGATCGGCCCTGTGTACGCGGTGTACGCATCACGCCCAATGTGTTTACCACCACACGCGAATTAGATGTATTGGTCTGGGCATTGACCGAACTTACGGCCTGACGACTTTTTTTATATAAAAGTCAATCCTTTTATGGCCGAACGAAAGAGGGTAGTCCGCTTAGTTTTCTTTTTTCCCGTTTTGCTTTTGGCAGTACTGGTAGTTTGGTGGGGAACAAACTACGGGTCCCAGCGGCTCGCCGGCTACGTAAAAGAACGGGTGCGCAGCGGCACTAACGGCCGCTACCGGCTGGATATCGGCCGCCTGAAAGTAGATTGGATGCAATGGAGTGTCCAATTAGATAAAATTTTCCTAGAGCGCGATACTGCGATCCTGGCAACGTCCGGCGCTCCTTTTCTGGACCGCTACGACATCTCTGTTGCAATTGATGAATTGAATATTGGTTATTTCCCCTTGCTGCGGTTCATCCGCAGAGGAGAATTGGCGCTCGACCATATCACCGTCAAACAACCCCAGTTGGAAATACACGCTTTGGAATCCGGGCAATGGCTGCAAAAGCCCGAAAGCAGGCATCAATCCTTTGCCTTGCGCTTACGAATCGGGAAGTTCGCCATGACCGACGCATCTCTACTAGTTTTTGAAGCCGAAAAAACCCAGCCTCGACTACTCGTGTCGGGGCTCCATTTATTGCTGCAGGAATTTAACACCAAAAGTGCAGGCATTCCATTTCTACTGCCTACGGCAAAATTGACCATTGACACCCTGGAATTAGGATTGGAGGAACAGTGGGCTGAGGTAGGCTTTACTAACCTCCAAACCGACAACCAACAATTCAATATCGGCGGTTTCTTTTTCCGGCATCTTTATCCCCCTGCTCAGCTCAACAGGTTAAAGGGATTCCGTGCTGGCAAGGTTGACCTGGAGGCGAAAGCTGTCGCTGTAACGAAGCTAGACGTCGAACGGCTCATCCTGGAGCGGGAGCTGTATATAGAAAAGCTGGTCGTCGGCGACGCCCAAATGAGCTTGCAGAAAAACCACGATATCCAAACGCTCAACCCACAGGTCAAACGAATGCCCTGGGCATTCTTGAAAGATTTACCCCTTCCCCTAGCTATCGATACCGTAACGATCCAAAATGGACGCTTCGACCTTAAGATTGATCAGGCGGAAATGGGAAAATCGGCCCACCTTTTTTTTGACGCTATCCAGGGTGAACTCAGAAATATCACCAACATACCGGCGCGCATCGACACCAATGCCGAAATGATCGCGAATGCCAGCGCCCAATTTATGGGAAAGGGGCATTTTCGGTTGGCCCACCGGTTCCAGCTGGGAGCAACTGGGCAACCCTTTTCCGCCTATGGCGAATTGGGGTCTATGAAATTCGCGGAACTGAACCCTTTCATTGCAGGGTTGACCCTATTGGAGTTTTCCAAAGGTCGGATCCAGCGGCTTCGCTTCGATATGATCGGCGACGCTCAAACGGCTACCGGTAGTCTAGATTTTGAGTATTCCGGATTGAAAATCAGTAAGCTAAATGCCTATGAAGCCTACTCCGGCGACCGGCAAAGCAGGGGTTTGGTTGCCTTTGCCGCCAACCTAGTACTCCCAAAAAACCACCATATGGAGCAACAACGCTACCGCTCGGGTAAGATTGACGTCCGGCGATCACCCCATCGCGATATTTTCTACTTTACCCTGCAAGGGGTGATGGCCGGAGTGCGCGACAATCTTAACCTGCCGAGTTTTGGCGATTAGCCGGGACGCTTTGGTTCCAGCCGAAAAAGACCCAGCTTATCCGCCGAATATTCGCTTTTTACCTATTCCATTCCTATATTCATTCGGAAGCCATCTTTTTCTGGTTAAATTTCTCTTTCATGTCGCAATACATTCTTGCCTTCGATGCTGGGACCACCAGCAACCGGGCTATCTTATTCGACGCCAACGGCCGGATCATTGGAACTTCCCAGCGCGAGTTCGAGCAGATCTTTCCCAAACCGGGCTGGGTTGAACACAAGCCGGATGAGATCTGGGCCACCCAAAAGTTTGTCGCTCAGGATGTCCTTAAGCAAAACCGGGTAAAAGCCAGTCAAGTGCAAGCCATCGGAATTACTAACCAGCGAGAGACCACTCTGATCTGGGACCGCAACACGGGCGAGCCGATTCACAATGCGATCGTATGGCAAGACCGACGTACCGCCAACTATTGTGACCAACTTAAAAGAGCAGGCTACGGACCAATGATCCGGAAAAAAACCGGCCTGCTCATCGACGCCTACTTTTCTGCTTCCAAAATTCACTGGCTCCTCGACAATGTTGCGGGTGCACGTGAGCGCGCTGAAAGCGGAGCATTGGCCTTCGGTACTGTAGAAACCTGGTTGGTCTGGCGGGCTACCCGCAGTAAGGTGCATGTCACTGACGTAAGTAATGCCTCCCGTACCATGCTGCTCGATATCAACACCCTGGAATGGGACGATGAGTTGCTCCGCATTTTCGACATTCCGCGCAGCTTGCTTCCCGAGGTGCGCTCTTGCAGCGAAGTCTATGGCCATACCCATACTGAACTGTTCGGCGGAGAAATACCCATTGCGGGTATGGCGGGCGACCAGCAGTCGGCACTTTTTGGACAAATGTGTACCCAAAAAGGGATGACCAAAAATACCTACGGCACCGGTTGTTTTGTCGTGATGAACACCGGCCGTCAGATTATTGAATCGCAGAATAACTTGCTTTCGACCGTTGCCTGGCAAATCGGTGACCAAGTCAATTACGCCCTGGAAGGCAGTATTTTTGTTGCTGGCGCCGTAGTGCAATGGCTGCGTGATCAACTCAACATCATCCACCGGGCGCCGGAGATCGAGCCCCTGGTACGCGAAGTACCGGACAACGGTGGTGTGTACTTTGTGCCGGCATTTGTCGGGCTGGGCGCCCCCCACTGGGATCAGTATGCCACCGGTACGATCATTGGACTCACCAGAGGTACGGGCAAAGAGCATATTGCGCGTGCTGCGCTTGAGTCCATCGCTTTCCAGACAAAAGACGTCGTCGATACTATGGTAAAAGACTCGGGTATCGAGCTAGTCGAATTGCGGGTCGATGGCGGGGCAGCCGGTAATAATGTGCTCATGCAGATCCAAGCCGATACAATCGATACCAAGGTAGTACGACCGCAGGTTACAGAGACCACGGCCTTGGGAGCAGCCTACTTTGCGGGATTGGGAACTGGCTTTTGGAAGGATATCTCAGAAATCCAAGAACAGTGGCGCGTCGATCGCGAATTTCTGCCGGGCGACAACACCCCGCAAATGCAGAATGCTTATCGCCACTGGATGCGCGCCCTTGAGCGCGCTAAGGCCTGGAATGAAGATTAAACCAATCACTCGATATGGATCGAATACAATCATTACGAACCGTAAAGCATCGGGAACAGCCGTGGGACGTGCTGGTCATCGGCGGGGGCGCTACCGGCCTCGGGGTGGCGGTCGATGCTGCCTCGCGGGGTTTTAGCACCTTGTTACTCGAGCAGTACGACTTCGCCAAGGGTACGTCCAGCCGTAGTACCAAGCTGGTACACGGTGGAGTACGCTACCTACAACAAGGCGACGTTTCGCTTGTGTTGGAGGCTTTAAAAGAACGGGGGCTGATGCTTAAAAATGCGCCCCACCTCGTGCGTAACTTATCCTTTGTCATTCCTAGTTACGCTTGGTGGAACGGCCCTTTCTATACGGTAGGCCTCAAAGTATACGACTGGATGGCCGGTAAACTAGGTTTAGGTCCTTCTAAATCCATATCGCGCGAAGCCACCATTGAAGCCTTGCCAACCATTACGCAGGAGGACTTGCGCGGCGGTGTTGTTTATCACGATGGACAGTTCGACGATGCCCGCATGGCGATAAGTCTGGCCCTGACGGCAGCCGATCATAACGCCACCTTGGTAAACTACATGAAGGTAACCGAGCTGCTCAAGGATGAAGAAGCCGGCATGGTCAATGGGGTAATGGCCATCGACCAGGAGACACAAGAAGCCTACCGAATCCCCGCCAAATCTGTGGTGAACGCCACCGGCGTTTTTGCCGACGGCATTAAGCAACTGGACGAGCCCGGTAGCCGCCGCATGATTAAACCCAGTCAGGGGGTACACTTGGTGCTCGACAAAAGCTTCTTGCCCGAAGATTATGCCATTATGGTGCCGCAAACGAGCGACGGGCGCGTCATGTTTGCCGTACCCTGGTACAATAAAGTCATCCTGGGTACTACCGATACTCAAGTTGAAGAACCCAGCCTAGAGCCTACCCCCATCGATCAAGAGATCAACTTTATCCTGGAAACCGCAGGCGAGTACTTGGTAAAAAAACCGTCCCGCAACGACGTGCTGAGTTTGTTTGCCGGCCTGCGACCTCTGGCGGCACCGGAGGAAGGGGCAGCAAAGGCCACTAAGGAAATTTCGCGTCACCACAAGGTCCTCGTATCATTGTCGGGCCTCATCACCGTAGTCGGTGGCAAATGGACCACCTACCGCAAAATGGCCGAAGATACGGTCGACCATGCTATCATGATTGCTGGCCTGGCCGAACGAAAGTGTATCACAAAAGACTTGCAGATCCATGGATTCGACCTGGAAGCCGTCGCTTGGGAAAATCCAATGACTGTCTACGGTATCGATCGCCCTAAAGTAGAGCGGCTAGCTGGTGAAGACCCCGCCTTCGCAGGTTACCTCAGTGAATCGCTGGGGATTATGCGAGCCCAGGTCATCTGGTCGGTGCGCGAGGAGATGGCTCGCACTTTGGAAGATGTGCTGGCGCGCCGCACGCGGGCTTTGTTCCTGGATGCGCGCGAGAGTATCCGGATGAGTAAGGAGGTAGCCGAGCTGATGGCGCACGAATTGGGGAAAGATGAAGCCTGGAAGGAACAACAATTAAAAGAATATCGCGCCTTAGCGCAGCAATACTACATCCAAGATGAATGACGTATTCGCAGAACTCATGGGCACCTTTCTGCTCATGTTGCTGGGCAATGGGGTGGTCGCTAACGCCATTCTGAAACGCACAAAAGGCGCCGGAAGCGGCTGGCTCTTAATCAATATAGGGTGGGGCATGGCGGTTTTCCTCGCCGTGGCTGTAGTGGGGCAATTCAGCGGCGCCCACATCAACCCGGCGGTAACCGTTGGCCTGGCTGCAGCCGGTAAGTTCCCCTGGGGTGAAGTTCCCATCTATATCGTTGCCCAGATGGGAGGCGCTATGTTGGGTGCGCTCACCGTATATGGTTTTTACTACGACCACTACCAACTCACTGAGGACGGTCCAACGAAACGAGGTACCTTTTGCACCGCTCCGGAGGTGCGTAACCCCATTTCTAACTTGTTCTCAGAGATCATCGGCACCTTCGTGCTGGTGCTCCTATACTTCGCCCAGCCTTTTCTGGACATGGGAAACGGCAATGAAGTAAAAATGGGCTTGGGGTCACTCGATGCCCTACCGATCGGGTTGGTCGTATTTGCTATTGGCATGGGCCTGGGCGGAACGACCGGCTATGCGATCAATCCGGCCCGCGATCTGGGACCGCGTTTAGTTTATTCGCTGACGCCTCTGACCAGAGATGCCGACCCCGATTGGGGCTACGCTTGGATACCAGTGATAGGCCCCCTACTGGAAGCAGCGCTGGCAGCCGGCGTTCATCTGGCGTTGGCGTAAACTACCGCTCGAGATAGGCTAAGGTCCATTGGCCGAAGCTCGGTCGAACGCCATTATTTCCGAAAGGAAACACTCCAAGCAACCGACTACCCATTTGGAACGTTCATTGGCCATCCGCTTAAAATCGTTTGAAATACATAGGCGAACCACCTCGGCGGAACTGATGTAACAACGTTGGCGCTCTTCTAAACGATTGTGATCAGCGAGCAACAGATCGACAATCTCATTCATGCGCCTTTGTGCATTAGAGTGGCCGCCGGTAGCATTGCTACCAGCGAATGCGCTACCATGATCAAGTGGTTTTAGGAGCCGGCTGGTACGTCAAGGCGTCAATCACCGTCTTAAGGCTGACGAATAGTGGCTCCCGGCTTTCTTTCGAAACAAATGTATCCTCATCATCGGCTAGAGCATCCTCAACGAACGCCAGTAGGTCTTCTTGCGGATAATCCTGAAAAAAGACGTCCATGCGATCGGGGTAGCGTTGGGTGGTCACTTTTTGCAGCAATGCCCAATTGCGTTCTTCCGTAGCCGCCAATTGCTCTTCTTCTATCTTCGCCGTTGGCTCCCCGCAGTTGCGGACGGATTCGTAGATCACCAGGGTCAAGTAAAGGAAATAGTCCTTTTCCTCGTGGGTAAAGGCTTCAAAGCTCTCCGACAGGATATACGCCATAAGGACCGGCTGTTCATCGGCCAGCTGCCGGAGAAGAGGCTCAAAATCGCCTCCCTGCGCCGCTAAGCGTTCCGACGCCTGATCAATTTCCAACTCGTTAATGAATCGCATGGTTGCTCGGTTTCTGTGAGAAAAACAGGTTAAAATTAATGGGAATTTAGGGATTGGGTCAACCTTATGGCAATATCCCCGCATACATAAAGGGAAACCAAAACTACCATGACATGACAAATCAGATCTTCGCACTTTTTTTGCTGGCCTTTGGTGTATTCTTTTGGAACGCCTGCAGACCTGGGACAACCGCAGAGAAAGCGAAAAACAAGGCCCAGCGGTTGGTCGATCAAGCTATTGCGCAACACGGCAGCGACCGGCTCCTAGAGGCGCGCCTGACGTTTGACTTCCGCGATTACCACTATGTTATGGAGCGCAATAACGGCAATTACCGGTACGAACGCATTTTTACTGATTCTGCCGGCCGGCAGGTGCGCGACGTATTCACCAATTCCGGCCTCTCCCGTCAAATAGACGGGCAAGAGGTTGAGCTACCGGAGGAAAAAAGGAATGCTTACGCCAACTCTGTCAATTCCGTAATTTACTTCGCTACCCTACCTTTGTCGCTCAATGATCCGGCCGTACAGAAGACTTACCTTGGTAGCGCAACGATCAAAGGTGAGCCTTACGAAAAAGTGAAAATTACCTTCCGGCAAAAGGGCGGCGGCGACGATTTTCAAGATGAATACGTATACTGGTTTCACCGCGACCGCCATACGATAGATTACTTGGCCTACAACTATCAAACCGACGGTGGCGGCGCCCGTTTTCGCGAGGCCTACCATGTGCGCGACATCAAAGGCATTCGCTTTCAGGATTACTACAATTTCAAACCCATCCCCTTGTCGATGGAAGTTGCCCGGTTTGACAGCCTCTTCGAAGCGGGTCAAATGGAACGCGTGTCGGTAATCGAAACGGAAAATATTGAGGTGGCACTCTAGCCTAGGTAAGCAAAAGCAAGGCAAATTGCCGAGACCCATGGACTCGTAATCTCATCGGAGCTGTAGTGATTGGGGGCTTATAGCCTGCGTCTGCTTGTACCGTATACGCTGCTATCTAAACCCCGTATGTCACCTCAATTTCTTCTGACGTAGGATGCGACTGACAGGTGAGGATATACCCTTCGGCAACTTCGTCATCGTCGAGGGCGAAGCAAGCATCCATACGTGCGCTACCTTTGACCACTTTGGCCATGCAGGTCGAGCAAGCGCCCGACGTACAGCTATAGGGTGGATCGTATTTATTATCAATAAGCACGTCGAGGATGGTCTTGCCTTCCGGCACCTTCACCTCGATGGTTTCGCCATTGAGGTGGGCGACGAGCGTGGCGCCGGCGACGTCGCCGGTAGTATCCTGCTCGCCCGGCAGAGTAGAGCTGAAACGCTCAGTATGAATATTTTCCTTATCCACCCCCAGGGTCATCAGGGTATTCTCGGCTACATCGATCATATCACCTGGGCCACAAATAAAGTATTCAGACGCTTTGGTAGTTGACGGGTGGGCATCCAAAAATTCGCGAATGCTGTCTGGCCCGATACGTCCTATTTTGCCCGCCCAGTTGATTTTGCCTTTTTTGAAAAGGCCGCCCAGGCCGGCAGCTTTTTCCCGTTTCGGACGGCTCAAGATATGCTCGATGTGCAGTTGACCAGCATAGCGCTTTTCCAGTTCGTCGAGCTGATCTTTGAAGATAATGCAATCCTCGTTGCGGTTGCCATAAAGCAGATGGATGTTGCTTTGCGGCTCTTTCTCCAGAATGGTGCGCAAGATCGACATCAGCGGCGTGATGCCGCTGCCGGCCCCGAAGAGGTAATAGGATTTACGCTGGTCAGCATCCAATTCGGTATAGAAACGACCGTCCGGAGGCATCACTTCAACCGTTTGACCCGCCTGTAGGTTGTCATTGATATAGTTGGAGATAACTCCTTTCTTTACGCGCTTTACTGTCACAGCAATATCCTCGTCAATGGGACTGCTACACATAGAATAAGCCCGTCGGACTTCCTGACCATTGATGGGAAACTTCAGGGTCAAATATTGTCCTTGCAGATACTGGAAAGTCTCGGATAAGGCATCGGGTACTTCAAAAAATACCGTTACTGCATCCTGAGTCTCCGGTCGTACCGCTTTCACTTTCAGGGTATGAAAAGACTTGCTCATTTTGTTCTGTTTGCGTATTTTTTCAAACAGTCTAACAGTGAGGGCCCAATTCGGTTTATCTCAGAATGGTCAAGATCCGATGGGGCAACAATTGCTCAGGCGCGGCAAAATACCCATTCACAAGAATATATTAGCTAATCAAGTAAAATCAAATCGTCATGTGGAAGGATATAAAGTACCTGATTGCTTACGTAGCCCCACTGGCTGCACTTTGGGGGCTACATCTGCAAGGGTATTGGTCGTTTAGCGGGATTTACGTAGGTTTTGTAATGATTCCTCTGCTGGAATTGGTAATTCCCGGTACGAAGGATAACCTGACACCAGAGGAAGAGTCGAGTCGCGCAGTCAATCGCTTGTTTGATTGGCTATTGTATCTCAATATTCCACTTCTTTATTTTCTGATTTTCAGTTATTTCAATGTACTACAGGCAGGTGGGTTAGCCACCTATGAGATAGTGGGTATGACTTGTAGTGTAGGCCTAATAGTAGGCACTATTGGCATCAATGTAGCGCACGAATTGGGTCACCGTTCTACCTGGCACGAACAACTCATGGCCAAAGCACTCTTACTGAGCGGGCTTTACATGCATTTCTTCATTGAACACAATCGGGGCCACCACAAAAACGTGGCAACGACGGCCGACCCGGCTACCTCGCGCTATGGAGAACCCCTGTATGCCTTTTGGGTACGCTCGGTTACCGGGTCTTACCTGAACGCCTGGAAACTAGAGAACGAGCGCCTGGAAAAGCAAGGGCTTCCCTGGTTGCATTGGCGTAACGAAATGGTTTGGTATCAGGTGGTACAGATCGCTTACCTATTGGTGGTAGGCGGGCTATATGGTATAGGTATGGTCCCCTACGCCATTGCTATTGCCGTGTTTGGGTTCCTGATGCTCGAGTCGGTCAATTATATTGAGCACTACGGCCTGCAGCGGCGCAAGCTAGCTTCGGGCCGCTACGAACCTGTGGCGCCCCATCATTCCTGGAACTCGAACCACGAAGTGGGCCGTATTTTTTTGTATGAGCTCACACGGCACTCCGATCACCACTACAAATCAACAAGAAAATACCAGGTATTGCGCCATTTTGAAGAGAGCCCCCAGTTGCCCTACGGTTACCCGACCTCGATCCTGATATCATTGGTGCCGCCGCTATGGTTCCAGCTCATGAATAAACGGGTGCCAAGCCTAGCCACCAAGCCACACGCGGACAATTAATCCAATGCCGAATGCCATCAGCGCCGCACCTGATATGCGGCGCAACCATAAGTAGTGAACGGGTTTAAAGTAGGTGCTAATCCAATCGGAAAGCAACATCTTGAGGACATCTAACAGCATGATAGTCAGCAAGGTGGTCAGAAAAAACGTGCGGATTTCCTGTTGAGAAAAGTTGCGATCTACCAGTACAGTACTCATGATCCCCAACCAGAAAAATCCCGTGAAAGGGTTAAACCCATTGACCATTACACCCTTGAAAAATAGCGACAAGAAGGAGGAACGGGGTATTTCGATACCAACTCCAGGATAATTGGGCGTTTTGGGTGGTAACAGCAAAGCGGTAAAGCCAAAGATGAGCAGGATACCCCCGCCGATCGATCCGGCAATTAGCGGGTATTGCTCGCTTTCCAGGATTTTACGAATGGTCGCAAGACCGAAGTAGGCCAGTAAGATGTAAAGCATATCACTGACCCAAATACCCAATCCAATGCGCAGCCCCGACCGCAGGCCTTCTTCTGCACTGGTCTGTATGAGCAGGAAAAAAATAGGGCCAATAAAAATGCTGAGCAACAAACCGATCTTTACGCCGGAAACCAGAGCTGCCATACACAAAGTCATGAGCTTATGTAGCTTAACGCAAGGCTACATCATAGTGTTCTGAGACAAATCGCTGCCAATCTTCAAAATGCGCTTTCTTCATCACGCGCGGGAACTTGTTCTGCCCACCCATTTTGCCGAGCTTCTCTTGGTACTGATAAAAAAGCGCTGCTGGGATGACCGCTACCTGTGGTTCGCGCAGTACATGATTGCGCTCAGTATTATAGTCATCGTTTACTTGGCGTAGTTTTTCGTCGATTAGTGCTTTCACCCGATCAGCCGGCGCTAGCGGGTCGGCACCGATAAACCAATGATGGGCGAAGAAAGTGCCGGACTCCCGGGCAGTAACCGTAAATTCCGGGATGCTGATATTCAGCTCTTCTTCTACGTGTTGGATGGCACGGTTCATGTTGTCGACCGAAAGGTGTTCGCCGGTAATGCTCAGGAAGTGTTTAGTGCGCCCTGTTATGATAATCTCCGAGCGGGCTTTGTCCGTAAAACGCACGGTATCACCAATGAGGTAACGCCAGGCGCCGGCGCATGTAGTCAGCAACAAAGCATAGTCGATGCCCTCTTCTATCGCATCAATCGATAGGGCAGGTGGATTGCCAATAATATTACCCTCAGGGTCGAAGTATTCTTCCCGGAAAGGCAGGAACTCGTAAAAGATGCCATTGTGCAACAGCAGGCGCATCGCCTTCGTCTCGGGCCGGTTTTGAAAAGCAATGAATCCTTCCGATGCCAGGTAGGAATCGATATAGACCAACGGATGGGCCAGTAGTTTTTCGAAGCTTTTTTTATACGGCTCAAAGTGGACGCCCCCGTGTACGCAGACCTGCAAATTGGGCCATACATCGTGGATGGTCTCAAGGCCGTGGCGCTCGATGATACGCTCCATCATGAGCTGTAACCAGGAGGGGATACCGACAAGAAAACCAACGTCCCAGGTGGGGGCTAGCTTGGCGATTTCCTCAATACGCCGATTCCAATCGGAGATCCGGCTGATCTTTGCACCCGGTTTGTAATAGGGGCGCAACCAAAAGGGCGGTTTACTGGCATTGATACCGCTCAGGTCGCCGAGGTAATAATCCCCCTGGTTTTGCAGCGCGCTACTGCCGCCCAACATCATCATGTCTTTAGTGAACAGCTCGGGGTGTACATCAAATTTATTAAGCGACATAAACATGCGCATGCCTGCCTTGCGCATAGATTTCATCATATCGTCGGTAATAGGAATGTGCTTACTGGGCGCTCCCGATGTTCCTGAGCTGAGGGCGAAATACCGGATTTTTCCCGGCCAGCTGATATTTTTTAGGTGGCGTAGCGACAGGTGCCACCATTGATGGTGCATCTTGTCATAATCATGAATGGGAACGTATTCCTGGAAGGCTTCAATTACATCGGGTGCTTCCAGAATGCCCCGGAAATCATAGTATTTGCCAAAAAGAGTATGCTCTGCGCGGTGCAGCAGTCGCTTTAGCATCTGACTTTGGTGGCGTATGGCTGGTACGCGCCGGTAGCGCTCTCCCATTTTGTCGCCGAGTGTCAGGACTCGTTTGATCAGCGTTCCAAAAACTGGCATAGGTGTTATTTTTTGTACGTCAGCCTATTGGAAGGTACAAAAATTAAAAACCATAAACCGTGGCAATGAGTTTTCGGCTGCTAGCCCGGTTGCGAAATTCGCAGAGATAGATGCCCTGCCAGGTTCCAAGGTTAAGTAAGTGAGTGGTGATGGGAATGGTTACCGCGTGACCGATGAGGGCCGCCTTGATGTGGGCAGGCATATCATCGGGACCTTCCAGGGTGTGTTGCAAAAACGGAAGATTTTCCGGCACCAGGTAATTGAATACAGATTCGAAATCAGCCCGCACCGACGGGTCGGCATTTTCATTGATGGCAAGGGCTGCGGAGGTGTGCTGGATAAATAGGTGCAATAACCCCGTGGCCGGTAAATCCTGGAGGTGACTGATCACCTTATCCGTAATTAGATGGTAGCCGCGCGGAAAGGGCGGAAGTGAAAAATCTTTTTGGTACATGGCTTAGTTACCGCTGACTTTTGGGCAGCGCAGATCTCCAAAATAGTACACAATGCCGACCCCTAAGGTGACGTAGTGGTCGTTATTCTCACTATTACCGCGCTGCCGACCGGGCTGACCAATCTGGCCGTCGGGAAAACCAGGCGCATTGACCGAGCGATCAGAAAGCTGAACGGCCAACTCTCCCCGGTTACGCAGTAAATCATCTTTATCGGGATAAACCGTGCTGACATCGTCGAGATAATCGGTAAAAGTCGACCGGGCATTCATCTCCACATTTACACTCCACACCGAATTAAGATCAAACTTGAAACCCAAGCCGTAATTGAACGCACCGCTAACGGTAAAGTACTCTTCACCACGAAACTGTCCCTCGGTACCCAGCGGCCGCAGTTCAATCCATTCCCCGTCGAGCTCCGCCTCGGGATTAAAACTGAAGACGGAAAATCCAGCGAATAGATAAGGCGTGAAATACTGATCTTTACTACCGTGTATGTAGGGAAGAAAGTTGAATTCCACTTGGGGGGATATATCAAAAATGGCCGAGCGGAAACTCAGGTTGCGGGCTTGCTCAAAAGCATTGCGGGAGTCGCTGTCGGCAGCTTCTACCTGGATATAGTTGGCGCTTACCTTCAGAGACACACGTTCGTTGAAATTGTAACGGCCGATGATGCCGCCCGATAATCGAGGTTTACCCAGGTAGTAGCTAGTATTGAGGTCACCGAAATAGTAACCTATACCCGCCCAGCCGCCGGCTTCCCAGCCTTGTTGTCCCTTCAATGCCGCCGTCGTAATCGTCAGTGCAATAGCCAGACCAATCAACTTTTTCACCCGTTTTCCTTTTTTGCCTTAAAACTACTATTAAACGGTGAAGTATAGGCTCTGGTATGGCAATGCACCTAAAAGTGCCTAGAACGAACTAATAAATGAATGGCCCGTTGGCGAGATGACCTAATCTGGCGTCGACAGTAGACCCGCTTGACCGGAAACCTCCAGCATGCGGTCGATACACGCCCGCCCCTCCTGGATTACCCATTTGGGTAGGTAAATTTCCGGTAACTCGTATTTCATGCAGGTATACAGCTTCTCTAGGGTATTGCGCTTCATGTGCGGGCATTCGTTGCAGGCACAGGTGTTGTTGGGCGGTGCCGGGATGAAGGTCTTATGCGGTGAAGCTTTCTCCATCTGGTGCAAGATGCCCGCTTCGGTAGCCACGATGTAAGTATCGTTATCATTTTCTTTAGTAAAATTGAGCAGACCGGTGGTAGAGCCGATGAAATCTGCCTTCTCCAGCAAATGATCTTCACATTCGGGATGCGCGATCAGTTTGGCATCCGGATACTGCATCATCAGTTTGGTAATTTTTTCCGCGGAAAAAATCTCATGGACCATGCAAGTACCGTTCCAGAGCAACATATCGCGACCGGTCTTCTTGATCAAGTATTTACCCAGGTTGCGGTCAGGAGCAAAGATGATGGGCTGGTCTTCGGGTATGCTTTCGATGATATGTACTGCATTGGTGGAAGTACAGCAAATGTCGGTCATGGTCTTTAACTCAGCCGTGCAGTTGATGTAGCTGACTACTGTATGGTCGGGATGTTGTTCTTTGAATTTGCGAAACAAATGAGGCGGCGCGGACTCCGCCAAAGAACAGCCCGCCTTCAGGTCGGGAAGTAGTACTTTCTTTTCGGGATTTAGCATCTTGGCAGTCTCTGCCATGAAGTGCACGCCAGCAAAGACGATGATATCAGCCTCCGTCTGCGCAGCCTGCTGAGATAGGCCCAGACTATCGCCAATGTAGTCGGCAATGTCCTGAATATCGGCTTCTTGGTAATAATGCGCCAGGATGACTGCATTTTTCTCGTGTTTGAGGCGTTCGATTTCCTCAAATAAATCGAGGGTAGGGTCCAGATCCAGGTCTAAAAACCCTTTTTTTTCTAGGTTTTTTTCAGCAAGCGCCAAAGTATCCATTTGGAAGGCTTTGATGATTAATTATTGTAGGGTTACAACACCTGTTTGCCAAAAATAGTTGGCTTATTTTAGGTTTTAAACTAAGTGTCCAGTAATGAAATAAGCCCCATTGCTTCCACCGTTAATTTTTGCGGGTGAGGCCGGACCGGTTCAGCCAATTACTGATGTCTTCATTTTTGATCGCAGCCGCCAGCAGGTCAGGAAACTGGTCGGGCGTGCAAGCGAAAGCCGGAATCTCTAGCTGGGCAAAACCCTTAGCAACGGACTGGTCGAAAGCGGGAGCCCCCTGATTACTGAGCGCCAGTAAACAGATGAACTGCAGGCCTGTTTGCTGGACTTCATGCACCTTAGCAAGCAGACGGCTATAATCGCCGCCCTCGAATAGATCGGAGATCAAAAACAGGATCGTATCCCGCGGCTGGCTGATGAGTTGTTGGGCGTAATTAAGCGCTTGGAAGATGTCGGTTCCACCGCCTAGTTGTGTGCCAAAGAGCAAATCGACAGGGTCCTCAGCTAGGTCGGTAAGGTCTACTACCTGGGTGTCGAACGCCACGATTTGCGTGCGCAGGCTGGCCATACTGGCCAACAGACAACCTGCTACCCCAGCGTGGATCACCGAGGTAGCCATAGATTCGCTCTGGTCAATTAGCAGAATGAGATGCTTGAGCTCTGGTCCACGGCGGCCATGCCCAATGAGACGGTGAGGAATGACGGTTTGGTGTTCGGGAAGGTAATGCTTGAGGTTAGCGCGAATGGTGCGATCCCAGTTGATCTCCTGCAGTTTGGGGCGCCGGCTGCGGGTCGCTTTTTGCAAGCTGCCGGCGATGGCTTCGCGCAAGGGCGCCCGCAGGCGTTCTTCCAGCTCCCGGACCAGCTTGCGAACCAACGCACGCGCCGTTTCGCGAGCTTCTGCGGGCAGGGCCTGTTGCAGCGATAGGATCGTACCGACAAGTTGGGGATCCGGCTCCAGGTTATCCAGCAATTCGGGTTCTTCCAAGATCTGGTGGAGTTCCAGCTTTTCCAGGGCATCGCGTTGCATCAACTGCACAACCGGTTGCGGAAAGTATTTGCGAATGTCGCCCAGCCAGCGGTGCAGTTGTGGCCTGGAATCGCCCAGTCCGCCCTTTTGATCCCCGTCGTACAGGACCTCCAATAACTCATCTATCCCGGCATCACCTGGTTCTAATCGTACTGGCTCACCTTCTTCTGCCTGAGCACCCAGAATAAGCCGCCACCTTCTCAACCGTTCTTCCAATAGCTTATTTTTTGATCAGGCGGGCGATCCACAGCAGCACAATAGCACCTACGGCCGACACAATGATACCGCCGATCAGATCACCTGAGGTAGTGATCCCCAAAAGATCGAATAAGTATCCGCCGATGAAGCCGCCCAGAATGCCCACCACAATATTACCGACGATACCAAGGCCAGCTCCCTGCATGACTTGACCGCCAGGCCAACCGGCGATAGCGCCAGTGAGCAAAAAGTAGATAATATTTTCCATTCGCCTGGGTACGTATTGATCGAATGAAAGATACGCAAACTCCAGTTGCGAGACAATCCCCCATAAGCCTACTGAGCGGGGCATGCTTCCACTTTAAGGATAAGCATGCCCCGTCACTGAAGATGTCGAACCACAAAAAATTGCCAAAGGCGAAAAGGTTACCGTTTCGCTACGACCACTTTAGTGGTGTGTACCTGATCACCGATTTGGAACCGGTACAGATACGCGCCTTCCGGAAGATCGCGACCGTTGATGATCGTGGTGTAGGTGCCTGGCGTCATTTCTTCGTTCTTCACGATGCGTACCAGTTGACCGGCTGCGTCGTATAAGCTGATATTGACCATCCTTGTTTCGGTCAGGGAGAAGTGGATAGTGTTGGTATCTCGGAAAGGGTTCGGATATACACCCAGCAGCGAAAAACTGGGTAATACCTCTATCTCCTCTACGTTGGTGACCATGGGCGGATCGTTGGGTGCCGGCTCGTCTTGTACTGTCTTTTCGCGACTCGCCGCCTCTGCTGCTTGCAAGTGGTTTTCACCGAGCAGGGAGAAAAAGCCGCCGGCAAAGACTTCCGTCTCAGCGGGCACTACTTCGTTGATAGGTGTGAAGTAGTAATCGCCTTGCACGGTATCTGGTTTTACATCCAGAATGTAATAACCATGCTGTACCAATTCGGCATATTTCATATGCGGATTGGGGTTACCTAGTTCGATACCGGAACCGGGATCAACAATTGGCTGATTGATAATGGCCTGGAAAAGTTGAGCAGTGGCCAAATCCAGGTTTTCGTCGAAATTGGCGGAAGTGACGCTTGGGGTAACAAATTCTACCCCGATGGAACCTTCGCCCGTTTCGGCATCATAGGTCGGAGAAGCAGTGTAGAATGGAATATCGCCGACACCCGGAAAAGGGACCAGATTGACCAAGAAAGGTTCCTTGACTACATCAAAGGCGAAAGCCGTATGGAAGTCGCCCGTAAGAAATACGGTATTCTGGATGCCGTTATTGGTAAGGTGGTCGATGATCTCCTCGCGCTCGGCGGGGTACCCGTCCCAGATGTCCAGGAAAATGCTCTCGATATCGAAATAAGTAGCTGCCGTATCCTGAAGGGCAGCCCAGCCCAATTCCAAGGGCGAGAAGATAACCTGCTGTCCGATAATCTTCCAGGTAGCGTCTGAAGCAGACAGTTGTTCCTTCAACCAGGCTTTTTGCTCGGCGCCCAAGATTGTGCGGTCTTCGGCGTATAACGCACTGTCCTGGACGTTTAGGATCTGAATTTCGCGGCCTTCCAAGCGCGTATCGAGCATAACCAGGTCGGCAATATTTCCGTAGGAGAAGCTGCGATAAACACTGCGATCTTCGGTATCGCGGATAGGCATCCACTCGAAGTATATCCGGCGCACAATGGCCTTACGGGCTTCCCAGTCGCCCTCCCCTTGGTCGGGGTCGTGGTTTTCGGCTCCGTCTACGTAAGCATCGTTAGCACTTTCGTGATCGTCCCAAACAGTGATAAAGGGATGCTGCTGATGTACACGTGCGAGAGCGGTATCCAGCCGGTAGGTGGAGTAGCGCGTACGATAGTCTTCCAGCGAAAGAATTTCAGTGTCGGGTACGTTGGGGCGCTCGGCAGCCACAGTAGAATCTTCGTAAGTGCCAACCCCATATTCGTAAATGTAATCACCCAGGTGGATCACAGCATCCAGGTCATTGCGTTCGGAGATGCGCTTATAAGCATTGAAGTAGCCGGCCGGGTAGTTAGAGCAGGAAACGATCGCAAAACGCAGGTGGTCAGCCTGGTCGGCTACGGGCGTTGTTTTGGTACGGCCGGTCAAGGAGTTTTCCCCCATTGCTGAAAAGCCGTAGTAATAAGTGGTGCCCGGTTGCAGACCCGTCACATCGATTTTTACCGTGTAGTCGCGCTCCTCATCGGTAGTAAATGTACCCGATTGCACGACATTCTCCAGTTGGGGATCATTGGCCACCCGCCAGGTGACATCAACCGGTCCGCCAGGCATGTCTTCGGGAGTTACGCGGGTCCAAATAATGACGCGATCCTCCAGCGGGTCGCCAGATGCAACCCCGTGGTAAAAGGGCGCCCATGCTGGATTAACACTCATATTGCCGTCGCGTAATTCTACATCGTTGTGTGCGCCCAAATCGATCTGCGCATTAAGGTGAAGCGCCATGGTCGTTACCAAAGCTAGAATAACAAGCTTTTTCATGATTTTTCAATAGGTTATTGTAAATGAATGATTGAAGATGCAAATCAAAAACTTGTAAATTAAACAAGCGTGAAGAACAACTTAACTTTAGATCAACCGCAAAGGTTTTTGGATTATAGTCCTAATTTCTTTGCTGAGGAAAATCAATTTAGATGCTTGATGATTGTCAGCACCCGTTCTAGTTTTGTATACTATCTTAGGTCTAGTTAATTCAAAAGCCAAAATTTGAACAGCATGAATGTCCTAGCTCCCATTAGCAGTATCATGACCACCGATCTTATTACGGTGAGCCCGACGGATAAGCTTACCGTCATTAAGGAGGTGTTTGATACCCATAATATTCATCACATCCCGGTCGTGCGCTATAAAGAAATTGTAGGCCTGATCAGCAAATCAGATTTCCTGCATTTCCTGCGTGGATTCACCGGTAACGATGAAGATCGGTTTATTAACGAAGCGCGCCTGCGCTCTACGACCGCTCAAGAAATTATGACTACTGGGCTGGCAAAGCTGGAGCCGACCGATAAAATCAACGTAGCGCTAGAGGTATTCATGGTAAATTGGTTCCACGCTATTCCCATCGTGACCAACAACGAACTGGTCGGTATTTTGACTACGTTCGACATTATCAAAGCATTAGCAGCCCAAACCGCAGATAAGGAATAAATGATAATCCGTTTTTCATCGTAATCGCATCGCATTCAATAAGGGTTTCTAGAATTGCCGGATCGGGCTGCATTTTAGCGCGATCCGGCTTTTTGTTGGAGTTCCACCATTTTTGCCCATAATTTTGCAACTTACTCAGTATGAAAAAGATCCTCATCCCAACCGATTTTTCTGCCGATGCACTCAACGCCCTGCATTACGCCGAGCAATTGGGCCATCAGCTAGGGGCTATGCTGGAGGTCTTGCACATCTACCACCCTTCTGCGGACCCCTACAATCCCTACCAAACGACGGTTACGCAGGTGCTAGAAAAAGTTAAAGAGGAACAACTGGAACACTTCATCGCTAAGCGCCGCCTCACGGGCGATGATGCACCCGCTTTGGAGGGTCGAATGGAAATTGGATTTCCAAGCGAGCTCATTGTGACTCAGAGTAATGGTTTCGACCTAGTGGTCATGAGCACCCTGGCCGAAGGCGGATTTTTACGGCAGGTTTTCGGCAGCATTTCTGTTTACGTAGCACAAAGAGCTCACTGTCCGGTGTTGCTGGTACCTCCCGAAGCCAAATTCGAGGAGTCAAAAAGGATGCTTTTCGCTACCGATTGGCAATCGGCCGACGCCGACATGGTTGAGCGGGCTTTGCACTTCATTCAATGGCCTCTGGAGGGCGTTGACTTTGTACACGTACATACTGAACGGAACGCAGCGTATGAGGTCCGGCAAACGGGCTACGAGCAGCACTCGGTTACCGGTCATCCGGCCCTGGGCTTCAAATTCATTACAATCACCAGTAATACGGTTTGGGAAGGGCTCGAACGGTATGCTGCTGATAATCCAATCGGCTGGATGATCCTGGGTACCCAGCACCGGGAGTTCCTGGAGCGGCTTTTTTACCAAAGCACAACCAAACAGGTGGCTTTTCACACCCATTCCCCCCTACTCATTCTGCACTACCAACAATAAAAAAGGCAGCTAATAAATTAGCCGCCCGTATAACCCCAAAAAACCAAATGAAAACTAAATTACTTGCATCACTAAAATAGACCGGGGGCATGGTACTATAAAAGCTTGCTATATACTTTTTTTAAATAAAAAAAGCCTGCTAGATTTATCCGAGGGGCATGAAAGGTTCATGAATAGGGTGTATGCAGATTCTTCAAGCATTGATCTTTTGGTATTGTAAAACAGCAACGAAGCTGATGAAAAGCCCAATATCCAAGATAATTGCCAAGTGTTCTGCAATATCGGAGCCTCCGCTTCCTTTTATAAAAAGCAGCTGGTTGTCTTCTATAAAATAGACGATCAGGTTGAAGCGTATACTCACCTGGGCCCAGCCGGGCATACCTCAATAAGGTAAATAGGCCACTCCTCAAGATAAAATGGCCAGAATGACCCAGACGATAAGCATTGCCTTCTGCTGCGCCTGTATGATGGCCACAATCAGCAACCCGATACCCTGTCCCGCATGATCAGTTAGACACCACCGCAAACCCGAAAAGGAGGCCTAAGGCACCCAGAAAGGATCCCGGAAACAGCAACTTCTCAGCCGCCAGGCCCGTGGCTAGCTCCGCCATATAGATCATTCGCAAGTAGCCCAACGATTTTTCCAGCCAAAGGTGGTATGCCACAATTTTGATGCCCGGCTCTATAGCGGTTATGTTAAACCCATTGTGCAGGGCAAATAGTAGCATGCCCCGGTGTTGGTTGCGCGTCTTATCGACAAAACCCCTGCCAACGGGCTCAGGATTCTTGAGGTTTGACCAGAGCCTGTGCAGTACCCTGCCGACGGTAACCCGGCAACACGCCGCCCATCCAGGTATAAAAAACGCTGGCTGAGCGCATAGCCTACCCTAAACCCAAAGGGCTGCACTCCGTCCCAGGTAAGGAGGAAAAGGTGGATTTTCCGCTCAGCCGCGCTCGGTACTCTTCAGTTGGATAGAAAGCCTCAAATTCGGGTATTCGGACAGTGATCTGAAGGATATTGTCGATACGACCTTCGCGGATTTTCTTGGCTATAAATCGATCTTCAGGTACACGGGACAGTGGTCAGAGTGAACGGCTTCAGTGAGCTGGTAAGCTTCCAGCAGCCGGTCACGAAGCGGCTCCGATACAGCCTGGTAGTCGATGCGCCAGCCCTTGTTTTTGGACCGGGCACCAGCCCGGTAGGTCCACCAGGAGTACTGTACGGTTCCCGGATTGAGGTGGCGGAAACTATCGACGAACCCCGAATCGAAAAAACTAGTGAGCCATTCGCGCTCTTCGGGCAGGAAACCAGACGATTTTTTATTGCGTACCGGGTCATGGATATCCATTTCAGTATGCGCGATATTGTAGTCGCCGACGATAATCAAATTGGGCCGTATTTCCCGGATTTTTGCGATCCAGCGGCGGAAATAGGCAAGAAATTGCATCTTGAACCCTTGACGTACTTCCCCAGTCGTGCCAGAGGGGAAGTAGCAGTTAAATAGGGTCCAGCCATCGAAGTCGGTCCGCAGGATGCGGCCTTCCGCGTCGTACATTTCCACACCGATGCCAGGAATGATATCGTCGGGTTCGATACGGGTGAAAGTCGCTACCCCGCTGTAGCCTTTTTTCTCGGCCGAGTGCCAATAGCCTCGGTAGCCGAGGTCGGCCAGTGCATTGGTATTGACTTGCTCTGCCTGGGCTTTAGTCTCTTGGAAGCAAAGGATGTCGAAGTCGTTTTCGGCTATCCAATCGACCAGCCCCTTCTTCATTGCGGCCCGGATGCCGTTGATGTTATAGGAGATAATCGAGACCGACATGCGTTTTTTGAAAGTTAAAGATGGGGAATGGTGGAGAGAAATCCTAAGCCTGCAGATAACCAGTTCAAAATGAGAATGCACTGCTCGAATTGGTATGAAGTCAAGATTCATCTCCTGCGCCGGTTACCAATACCGTTAATATGTCTACTTTAAAAAAGGTCCCCGCGCAATAGGCTTCCAGATCTTGCCGGGTAGGCTTCTTTGGAAAACCCGTAGCCAGGCGATGCCTTGATGGGGTATCCAGGTACAGCTCCAACGATTGTCGCCACTGCCGCTTGAGTGCCGGGTTTGACTCCCGTTGCCAAGTCCATAACAAAACCGTAGCCAGCTCGCGCGGCGCCCCACACGCCCGTAACAAGGGACAGGCCAGTTGACGGAAATCTGCCTGAGCGTGCATTAACAACCTTCTACACTTGCTTAGCCGTTCGGCATTCCAGTAGCCATTCCTCGATACCCAGGCCAGTAGCAGAGCAGCCGGGGGTACTAATACTACCCGGTGGACCTCCCACTCAGGGTGATAATCTGGTGATTTACCGACCACTATAATATCAGCCTGGTCCGGAGCGGTCGCCATGCGGAGGCCCAGAACGTTCAGTCGCTGCTGCCAGTCTGCCTTTGCCAAGGGCGTTTTTCCCGTTACCCACACCCGCGCGCCATTCGCGTACAGAGGCCGGTCAGACAACAAGACCTCCTCACAGGCTTGTCGAAGAGCAGGTACTGCTAACCGCAATCCGGTCAGCAGCCATTTACGCGACCATCCCTCCGGCCGCCTTTGGCTTTTCCACAATCCAAAAAAGGCCGTACGCACTTCCGGATCGTTTACCTGCTTATGTAGCGACCGGTGCAGGGTTAAATAAGGCTTTGCCCACCTGCCGCCCTTTACATCGACCAACTTGGATAAGGGAAGCAAACAGGCAAAGGCGTCCGGCTTGGCATAAGCGGGCCACTTTATTTTGCGAAGGTTCGGCGGCAGAGACGTACCCGGAGCAGGAGGAGGCAGAGGATTGCTACTCAGAACCAGTTCCTCCAGGCGCCCTAAACCCCCAAGTACGGGCGGCCATTCCTGCAGCCGGTTACACCCCAGATCAAGCCGGGCCAGCCATTGGTTTTGGCGCAGCTCTTTGGGTATGTTTTTGAGCTGATTGCCGCCTAAACGCAGCGCACGCAGCAGCGGTAAATGTATTAGGGGCCCTGGAAAGGTTTTGAGTCGGTTGTTTTTTAAATCCAGCGTTTGCAATAGGGCAGCGCCATCAGGAAGAGGAGCAATATCAGTCAGCCGGTTGTCCGATATTTGGAGACGGGTCAGCCGGGGCAGCCGCCAGAGCCAAGCCGGCAACGCCTGTAACCGGTTGTGCGATAAATCCAGCTCACGTAATTCGGCAGACTGCGGAAGATCTGCCGGGTAATCGCGCAGCCCCATCCCCCGTAGTGATAAGATCTGTAGATGGGGTAAGTCCAGCAAACGCACCCTTTTCTTTAACTGCACATCGGCAAAATGCAGGCTCCGCAGTGCAGTCGGTAACACCACCGCTTCGAGCCGGGAAGCTCGGAGCTGTATGCCGTCGAGCGAGGTATTGGCCTGCAAGTCGAGCAACCCGGTTGTACCGGTAAGGGTTAGCTGAGAAAGGTTGGGGCAGGCCGCAATCCAATCTGCCACCCGGCCGGTACAGTTTGAAATGTTCAGGTAGCGTAACATTGGAAAGGTTACGCCCGGCCTGGACAACTCCGTATCGACCAGTTGCAATCGCGTGATTTGGCCTGCCCGTTCACGGGCCACCTGTGGGTTATTGACTTGCATACTCAATCCTTGCTTACCAAATAGTAAGCGCAGGTAGTGTAAAAGTTACGCAGGAAAGGCACTTTAGTAGCGAAAGGCAACTGCTTGCGGGGCTTCAGACCGAATTTCACCTCATAATTCGGGTTGACCAAGAAGTGAGTTTTGCGTAAGGTAGCATATCTCTTCTTTTTTAATAGCCTTTCAAAGCGCTCGATAGAAATGCCCGTCTCCTTGATTTCTAGCAAATCGTCCACTTTTTTATCCGTCTCTCCGAATGCCTTAAGCAATACCCGATATGCAGATACCGGCAACAAGTGAATCCAGGGCGCCTTTGATAACACCTTGCTATTACACACCTGCTGGTGCCCACCAAAAGGGTTGTACCAGGGCGGGAACCCCAAAAAGAAAACGCCCGCGTCGTGCAAGAACGGCCGCACAAACTCCAGAAAGCGGTCTTGGTCGTGGATGTGTTCGATTACATCACGCATAAAGATCAGGTCGAAAGGGCCCCCTAAACCCGCAGGAGAAATTTCGTAAATGTCTTGTGCGATCAGGTGCAGGCAATTGCGATTCGGATGGTTCTGGTAAAACGCATCTGCTCGTTCAATCTGTTTGGCAGAGATATCGACGCCTACGGTTGTGCACCCCCGATCCAGGAATGGCTGGAGGTTGCCGCCTTCGCCACAACCGATCTCCAGCACGCGGCGCTCGCCCGTGAGCGATAAGTAATCCTGAAAATACGGGATGACATAGTTTTCTGTCGTATAGGACTGTTCGTCGAAATATTGCTTGCGATTGCGGTGGCGTTCTTGCATGGCGCTTGTGGCGTATTCAAAAAGGATTCATTAAAATAACGAACCCTTTTTGCTTTTGTATGCCCAGTATGGTATAAAGTGTCCTAGCGAATTTCCTACAAATTACCGCGCAGGGCCTGTTCCCGCTCTATAGCCTCGAACAGCGCCTTAAAATTACCCTTGCCGAAGGACTTGGCGCCCTCGCGTTGAATGATCTCAAAAAATACAGTCGGACGGTCCTGTACCGGTTTGGTAAAAATCTGCAACAGGTATCCTTCATCGTCCCGGTCGACCAATATATTCAAGCGCTGTAGCTCTTGCAAATCCTCTTTGATAGAGCCTACCCGGTCAATAACCGTTTCGTAGTAAGTGTCGGGTACACGCAAAAAATCAATACCGTTGCTGCGCAGCGCATCGACCGTATGAATAATATCTTCGGTAGCGATAGCAATGTGCTGTACGCCGGCTCCCCGGTAAAATTGAAGGTATTCATCGATCTGTGATTTTTTCAAACCCTCGGCCGGCTCGTTAATCGGGAATTTGATGTAGCCGTTGCCGTTCGACACTACCTTGCTCATCAAGGCCGTGTATTGGGTAGAAATATCCTTGTCATCAAAAGTGACAAGTAATTTAAAACCCATCACCTTTTCGTAGAAGTGCACCCAGTCGTTCATCTTGCCCAATTCGACATTACCTACACAATGGTCGATGTACTGCAAGCCGATAGCTTCCACCTCCAATAGGGGCTGACGTGCCTCGAAGCCCGGCAAAAAGGGACCCTCGTAATTAGCTCGCTCTACAAAAGTGTGGATCGTATCGCCGTAAGTCTGGATGGCGCCCATGACGACCTTGCCGTGATCGTCCTCGCGCTCAGTAGGCTCAAAAACAGGTTGCGCCCCTCGCTCCACAGCACCCTGAAAAGCTTGGCGGGCATCGGACACCGTGAGTGCCAGCACTTTCACTCCGTCGCCGTGCAGGTTTACATGGCGCGCTACCTCGTGATCGGGCGTAAGGGAAGCGGTAAGTACGAATCGAATCTTGCCTTGTTGCAGCACGTAGCTCACTTGATTGGGCGTTCCCGTTTCGGGGCCGCGATAAGCGACCAACCGGAAGCCAAAAGCTGTTTGGTAGAAATGCGCAGCCTGTTTAGCATTACCGACATAAAACTCAATATGGTCGGTACCTTCGATTGGCAGCCAATCGGTGGCGCTTGAAGATGTCAGTTGAGTATGGGTATCCATAATTAGCGATTTTTAGCGGTTAATCAATCCAACTGCGGTAGTAATCGGGATCTTCAATTCCTACCGCCGCCTTGGTGAGTTGCAGAGGACGAAACGTGTCGACCATCACTGCCAACTCGTCGGTTTCTTTGGCGCCGATGCTTTTCTCGACCGTTCCCGGATGCGGCCCGTGGGGGATGCCGCCCGGGTGGAGAGTGATCATACCTTTTTCCACGTTCTTGCGGCTCATAAAATCCCCATCGACGTAGTACAACACCTCATCGCTGTCGATATTCGAGTGATTGTAGGGTGCGGGAATAGCCAGCGGATGGTAATCGAACAGCCGCGGCACAAATGAGCAAATCACAAAATTCCGCGCACTGAAGGTTTGGTGCACGGGTGGCGGCTGGTGCACCCGGCCGGTGATCGGTTCAAAATTGTGGATGGAAAAAGCATAGGGGTAAGCGTAGCCATCCCATCCTACCAAATCAAACGGATGATTGCGATAATGGTAGGGATATATCTGGTCTTCTTTTTTGATGTAAAAAAGAAACTCGCCTTGTACATCGTAAGTCTCCAGCAGTTCGGGTTTGCGGATATCGCGCTCACAAAATGGTGCATGCTCGAGCAATTGGCCAAAATTATTGCGGTAGCGCTTTGGCGTAACGACCGGGCTGGTTGATTCTACAATAAATAACCGGTTACTGGGCCCGTCGAAATGGATCTGGTAGATAGTACCGCGCGGAACCACCAGGTAATCACCGTACCCAAAGGAAATGGCGCCATACATCGTTTTGAGTTGGCCCGACCCCTCGTGAACAAAAATGACCTCGTCAGCATCTGCGTTTTTAAAAAAGTAATCCGTCATGCTTTTTCGAGGGGCTGCCAGCACGATCTTGCAATCGCTATTGACCAGCACGGGACGACGACTCTTCAGGTAATCGTCCTGTGGAGCTACCTGGAAACCCTTCAAGCTCCTGTGCTTTAGCTGTTTGTCGTACACGACTTCGGGGGCTACCGAATACGGATCGCCAACCTGCACGATTTGGGTCGGCGGATTCACATGATAGAGCAAGGAGTACAGATTGCTGAACCCTTCGGTTGAAAAAAGCTCCTCGTGATAAAGATTGCCCTCGGGATCGCGAAACTGTGTATGGCGTTTGGGCGGTATCTGACCTAGTGAATAATAGTGCATACGTATGGCAATTGGTTAGGTGATTTTCAGAAGTTAAAAAAGGCAAACTAACCATTCAAGTTTTCAAATATCTGATTGAGCATGTATACCAGGCTATCGCATTGCTTTTCTTCGAATCCGTCCCAAGCCTGGCGCCGGGCAGCCTTAATTACCGGAGACACTTCTTCTATTTTTTTGACGCCGGTCCTGGTTAGTTGGATGCGAAAACGACGCCGGTCATCGGTATCTGCCAGCCGGTTAATGAGTTTTTTCTCCACCAACAAATCGATGATACGCGTAACGGTAGGTGGGTCTTTAAAAGTGGCCGCCGCAATCTCGTGCTGATACATCCCCCCTGCACGGGCGATAACCTGTAACACTATCCACTGGTCGATGGTAATCCCTACTTCGGCAGCATTAAGCTGCTGCTGGAAAAATTGCTTCATGCGCTTAGCCGTGCGCTCCAGAATGAATCCTGGAAACTCCTCCTCCTGCCTGGTATCTTCAGCTTCTGGGTCTGGCTCGGCTTGCTTCTGCATAGTGTTCCGTTTTAATGCAATTTATTTGTTATGCTAATTATTTGCAAATTAACCATTTAATTATTTGATTAAACCTTTACTCGCCAATTTTTGTACCTTTTTCAAAACCGACTAGCCCGTGACCACTGAGGATTTCAAACAAATCGCCGATACTGTTCCCCGCCAGCCCGGCGTATACCGCTTCATCGACGAAGAGGAAAAAATCCTGTACGTAGGTAAAGCCAAGGACCTGCGCAGCCGGGTAGCTTCTTATTTTGGCAACCGGCGCGACCGGGCCCACCGCACCCGGGTGATGGTCAAAAACGCTGACCACCTGGAATTCACGGTCGTGGAAACCGAAGCCGACGCCCTTTTGCTTGAGAATAGTTTAATCAAGAAGTATCAGCCACGCTACAATGTGATGCTCAAGGATGATAAATCCTACTCCTATATCTGCATTAAGAAAGAGCGGTTCCCTCGGGTATTTATTACGCGACGCGTCTTTCGCGACGGATCGACTTACTTCGGCCCCTATACTTCCAAGGCGCGTCTCAAGATCATCCTCGATCTGATCAAGCAATTGTTTCCCTTGCGTACGTGCAACTACCATCTTTCGGAAGAAAATATTGAGAAGGGCAAATTTAAGGTGTGCCTGGAGTACCACATCAAAAACTGCATGGGTCCATGCGAAGGCCTGGAAAGCGAAGAAGCTTACGACGAAAAAATCGATCAGATACGAAATATTCTAAAGGGCCAATACAATGCAGTGGTGCGCCACTTCAAACAACAGATGGAGCGCTACGCCGAAAACCTGGAGTTTGAAAAAGCTCATCAGCTCAAAGAAAAATTGTCGGCCTTCGAAGACTATCAGAGTAAATCACTGGTTGTCAATCCCAGAATTCGCGATGTGGATGTTTTTGCCATCGCCAGTCGGGATCAAGAGGCCTACGTGCAATACCTGAAAATTGTCAATGGCTCGATCATTCACACTCATACCCAGGAAATCATCAAAAACCTGGATGACGAAAAGGAAGTAGATATCCTGGCCTACGTCATCCCGGAGTTGCGCCAGCGATTCAATAGCATTGCTCCGGAAGTAATTCTACCTTACGAGGTGCCGATGTCCGACCCCAACATCCAAGTTACCATACCGAAAATTGGCGATAAAAGAAAACTACTGGAGCTCAGCGAAAAGAACCTGACGTACTTCATCTTACAAAAGCAGAAGCAAGAGGCCTCCCGCACCAATCGACAGACGCCTGCTGAGCGCATCCTGCGCACCTTGCAGAACGATCTGCAAATGGACGAGCTGCCCTTGCACATCGAGTGTTTCGACAACTCGAATCTAGGCGGTAGCCACCCGGTGTCGAGTTGCGTGGTATTCAAAAATGCAAAGCCCGCTAAAAAAGATTACCGCCACTATCACGTCAAGACCGTTCGAGGGCCGAACGATTATGCCTCTATGGAAGAGGTGGTACACCGCCGCTACCGTCGCCTGGTCGACGAAGATGAGCCTTTGCCGCAGCTCGTAATTATTGATGGTGGCAAAGGTCAACTCAGCGCAGCCATGAACAGCATCCGCCTGCTGGGGTTACAGAATCGCATCACGGTAATCGGTATCGCCAAACGGCTGGAAGAGATTTTCTTCCCAAATGATCCTTTGCCGCTCTACATCGATAAGCGGTCCGAATCACTCAAAGTGATTCAACATGCCCGTAATGAGGCCCACCGTTTTGCCATCACTTTCCACCGCAATCAACGATCGAAAAGTTTTGCCAAAACCAGTCTGACCGATATTCCAGGCATTGGTGAAAAGACTGCACAGAAGCTACTGCTGCACTTCGGATCGCCCAAAAAAGTGCGCAAAGCACGAGTGGCCGACCTGGCCGGAGTTGTCGGCATGAAAAAAGCCGAGCAGCTGTTTAAGGCTTTCCGCGGCGGAGCGGAGGAAGAATAAAATACCTATCTTTCCTATATGTACCAACCCCATATTCGAACGGTCGACGTAGTGCGCTATGTGCGTCCGCTGCGCGAGGGCGGCTCACTGCCGGCTATCGTCGAGGCCGATGATGAGTTTCTGTATGTCCTCAAGTTTCGCGGGGCGGGCCAGGGCGCCAAGGCGCTCGTCGCCGAACTGATTGGAGGCGAGATGGCCAAAGCCATTGGGTTGCGGGTGCCGGAATTGGTGTTCATGAATTTGGACGACTCTTTGGGCAGGACCGAGCCCGACGAAGAAATTCAGGATCTACTGCGCTTCAGTGTGGGGCTGAATTTAGGCCTGCACTACCTATCTGGCGCCATTACGTTCGACCCGATTGCGACAAAGGTCGATGACCTGACGGCTTCCAAAGTTGTTTTGCTCGATTGTATCCTATCGAACATCGACCGTACCTACCGAAATACGAATCTCCTGAGCTGGAACCGAGAGCTCTGGTTAATCGACCACGGCGCCGGACTGTATTTTCACCATAGCTGGACGAATTGGGAGCGCCATGCCCAGGGAACTTTTCCTGCCGTGAAGGATCACGTGCTACTGAACCGGGCCCATAAGCTGGAAACCGCCGCCAGGGAAATTACCGAAGCCCTGAGTCTCCAGGTTTTTGACAACATTGTAGCGGCCGTACCGGACGACTGGCTGGAGAACAAAGACCAGGCGCTTTCCACAGCGGAAAAGCGCCGAATATATATCTCCTACTTGTCGTCCCGGCTTACTAATATTGATTTGCTCACCAAAGAGGCTGCCGATGCCAGGAAAAAAAGTGTATGAGTACGCGTTCGTCAGGATTGTGCCCCGGGTCGAACGCGGTGAGTTTCTCAACACCGGGGTGATCGTTTTTTGCAAAAGTGCCCACTTTCTCCGGATGACTTATCAAATCGATCGCAAGCGCCTCCTGGCCTTAGCCCCGGATCTGGACCTAGAAGAGTTGTCGCAATATCTCGCAGGCTGGGACCACATCTGTGAAGGCGATCCCAAGGGCGGCCCTATCGCTCAACTAGGCCACCCCGAACGCTTCCGCTGGCTTACGGCCGCTAAGAGCACCATTTTGCAGACCTCCTGCGTACACCCGGGATTGTGCACACAGCCCGAAAGTGTATTGGAGCGGTTGTTTGCCTTTTACGTGCAGACACCCTAAAATCGAGCACAGTGACCCCGCTATAAAGTAGGGGTGCGTCCACCATCTACCGTGATCTGGGTGCCTGTAATATAACTGGCAGCTGGACTGGCCAGGAAAGCCACGGCTGCTGCCACTTCCTCCGGTAAACCAAAACGCCCCATAGGAATGCTTTCGACCCACTGCAGGGTTACCTGCTCTACCGGCAGTTTTTTTGCTTCGGCTTGTGCTTGTAGGAGCGAACGCAACCGTTCGGTATCGGTAGCACCGGGCAATACATTATTGACGGTGATCCCAAACGGAGCCAATTCCATAGCTGTGGTCTTGGCCCAGTTGCCCATGGCGCCGCGAATGGTATTGGAAACGCCCAGGTTGGGTAAAGGCGTTTTGACGGAAGTGGATACGATATTGATCACCCGTCCATAACCGGCTGCGCGCATGCCGGGCAGGAGCGCCTGCAACAGAAGCTGGCTCGCAACGACGTGCTGGCGGAAGGCTCTTTCGAAGGATTCGGCACTAGCTTCGATGATGGGGCCGGAAGGGGGGCCGCCGCTATTGTTAACAACAATGTGATAAGTAGTGGCCTGGGTCCGTTCGGCTATTCGTTGTCCCAGGGTTTCGATATCCGAAAAATCCAACGCCAAGTAATCGTGGTGTTGCTCCTCCGAGCTGCGGGGTAATGCCTGGGCAACATCGCGCAGCGTGGATTCGTGCCGGGCAATTAACGTCACCCTAGCACCCAGCCTGGCCAGTTCAAATGCAGAAGCTTTACCCAACCCTCTGCTGCTACCACCTACCAGCGCACGCTTGCCATGCAACGAAAGATCCATCGACTTTTTCGGCTGAAAATACACGATCCTGGTCAAGCCATCAAAAAAAGATTTCTCCTATTCAACTTATTTCTATAATCCCTATCTTCATCTTTTTGCGAAAACAGCAACCCACAAGCAGTAATGACTACAGACCCCTCACATTCCATTGTCAGGCAACTCAAACTGATCAAGGACAGCTCTAATCATTCACAAAAATCCTTTGTTCTCCAACAATTGGATCACGGTAACGAAACCGTTGTTGCGGCAGCGCTCAGCACTGCCACTGCATTGGGTTTGCCGGAAGCCAGAAAGGCTGCACTCGAAGCACTAAAAGAAAAGAACTTTCGGCAGACCATTGTTATGGCTGCACTTGCCACCTTGCGACAAGTTGGAAAAAGGGAAGACATCCTGCAATTAGAGGCCTGGTGGGAACGCTTAAAAAATTCCGATGATCAGCTTTTTTCTCCGAAATCGATTTTCACCATTGTTGAAACCTACAACCGTGCTACCGCAAAGTTAAAAGGCGCGAATCCGACATCCCCTCCTAAAGGTGACCCTGATGCAATGGGCTATAAAAAGAAGCGTCGTGCACTCAAAAAATTGGTCAGTGAGAATCAAATGCAGGCCGTATTTGAGCAGTTACTTGAATTGGCGGGCGAAGAGTGGGAAAATCACATCATTCTGCTTCAAATCCAGCACAAGCAGATTGAAAGAAAGGAAATTGCGGGTAGCACAAAAAATGAGGATTTAAAAACTGAAAAGTCGGATCTCCTGGAGCGCCTCCTGATGTTAATCGATAAAGTATTCCCCTAGCGCTAAGGGGGAATCCTGTTGTCTTTAATCAATAAGCGCGTTTGTAAACACCGAATCCGCTTCTATCTTTTCCGGGAGCATGCCTTTTTCCCATAACCAGTCCATGAAAACCCGAAATCTTTCGCTTTCCATACGGCCCCAATTTTCGGCATTGCCGTAGAAAGGGTTGATAAAAGCCTGACTGCGCTGCAAGTCGATACGCTCGCGATCGTGCGGAGGTACGTAGGGATGTAGTATTTCCGCAGCCGCCCCCGGATGCTCCTGTGCAAAAACAAAACCGCGGCGCGTTGCATATAGGAATGCCCGTATTACATCAGCCCGGTCCTCCAAGTCGGCCGCCCGAGCGACGATCACCGGAGAATAGCCGTAATCAATCCCGTAGTCTTTGAGCAGATGGTAGTTGAGTGCCACGCCCTGACCTTCGGCCTCTATACCTTCCCAGGCACGAAAGATCCAGGTGGCGTCGACCTGCCCGGATAGCAGGGTATTCCAAATGCCTAGTTTTTCGGGATAAACCACCTTAATATTACCTTCACCACCGTCATTTTTAATCAGCTGCCGTACGATATGGTCTTCGTAGCGTGCCTGGTAGGAGCCGTAAATTTTTCCGTCGAGCTGGCGCGGGCGCCCTATTTCAGGAAGGGTGGCAATCGCGCTTAAGTCTTCCTGCAAAATGGCGGCGATGGCCTTAAAATAAGCGGGCCGGTCCTTGAGCCGGTAGCTGAGTATGCTTTCCGTTGGTGCAATCGCCAGGTCCACCTCGCCAAACTCAAGCTTCTTGGCGGGTGTAGTCTGGTAGTTGTCCGTGGAAGGATCGATGATATCCAAAGTCAATCCTAATTCTGCGTAAAATCCCTTGATTTGCGCAACAAAAAAACCGGTGTGGTTAGTATTGGGCGTCCAGTCGAGTGCAATCTTCATCGGTATTAGTCTTTCCCTAACAAGGATTTTTTTTCCGCCTTGGTTCGCAGGAGCAGGTCCACGGCTATTTTTTTACCTTTAACCCCGACGATTAAGCGGTATGGCACAGGGTAAGAAGACGTATTTTGCATCAGATTTTCATTTGGGTATCGACGGGCGGCTCCCCTCCCGCGAGCGCGAGCGGCAGCTTGTGCGCTGGCTCGATGCCATCGCTGCCGATGCGGCAGCCATTTACTTGGTTGGCGATGTGTTTGATTTTTGGTATGACTACCAGCGGGTTGTACCTAAGGGTTACGTCCGGTTACTCGGCAAGCTGGCCGAACTTACCGATGATGGATTACCCATCTATTTTTTTACCGGCAACCACGATATGTGGATGTTTACCTATTTTGAAGAAGAACTCAACATTCCCACCTACCGCGATCCTATCGTCCGGGAGATTAACGGCAAGCGTTTCTTCATCGGGCACGGCGACGGTTTGGGGCCAGGGGACTACGGGTATAAATTCATCAAACGGATATTTCGCAACCGGGCCTGCCAGTGGCTTTTCGCTTCCCTCCATCCCACCTGGGGTATCAGCCTGGCCGATTTCTGGTCGGGCACCAGCCGGTCGGCCAATCCGCTGCGGGCCGATTTTCTGGGACCAGAGAAAGAATGGCTCATCCAATTCGCCAACGCGACATTGGACCATCAGTACTTTGACTACTTTGTCTTTGGGCACCGTCACCTTCCGATCGACTATGTACTGAAAAACGACCAATCGCGTTATGTAAACCTGGGCGAGTGGATCAATTACAACTCCTATGCCGTTTTCGACGGTAACAACCTTGAACTCCAATTCTTTGAATATGAAGCTGGTGAAATATTCGGCAACCGCACTCTGGCAGATTCTAATCGGCGTTAGTCTGTGTTGTTCTTCCCTGGCCGGGCAGGATAGCTTGCGCTTGCAATTTATCGATTCTTTCGCCCTAGAAGTTAAAGCCTTGTACCTCGACCAACTCGATCAGCTCTACGCAGTCGGGCCCGACAATACCTTGCGAAAATTTACCGCCCAGGGCCAAAAGCAGTTTTTTTATTCCAACAATCAACTAGGGGAGTTGGCTCACGTCGATCTGACCGACCCTTTCAACATTCTGCTGTTTTATCCGGAATTTCAGAAGATCGTTATCCTTGACCGCACCCTGAATCCGACGACTACCTTCGACTTGTTTTCCATTGGTATCGTTGAAGCCGCTGCCGTAGCCACCTCGCGCGATAACCAAATCTGGATCTACGATAAGGGCGTATATCAGCTAAAAAAAATCGACCGCCAGCAACAACTTACCCAGCAAAGCCAGGATCTGAGTTTAGCACTGGCCACACCACCCGATGGCCAACAAATACGCATTTTGCAGAATTTCGTGTATCTTTTTGATCCGGCTGGTAAGCTCTACACCTTCGATAATTTCGGTCAATTCAGCAAGCAACTATTCATTCCGAGTCAATCGGTTTACGTCTGGAACGAACGCTTAACTTTCTGGCAGGATAAAATACGACTCGAGCTGATCGGACCGGAGCTAAAAATCCGTACGCTGGTTACCCTGCCCCGGGAATTCGCTCGAATGAACCACCTGGCCTTGGGCAAACGCACCCTGGCTGCTGCCCGGGAAGGCTGGATCTATCGGTACCGGGTTCTGTAATTAGCGTTCTTTAGCCAGTTGTTCCTGGTATTCTTTGAGCAGATCCCATTCGGCATCCATTGCCAGGCGGGCCTGCGCAGGCCAGGAGTTCGTATCAATAAGCAGCTGAACACCTTGCTCCTCCAATTGAGTAGCCAGCTCGCCCGGATCGCTTTTAGCGATATCATCCAATGCTCGATAGCCCAGGGCGGTAAGCACTTTAGCAACCTGATCGTCGATGCCGAGAATGAGTGTCAGATCTTGGTTGATCTCCGGTTCCTGGGTACGCACAGTTGCGGCCGGCCGGCTTTCTTCAGTGGTGGCTTTTTCGTTCATGAGGCGTTGGGCTTGACCTACCCAGTCGTCTTTTTCGATACGTCCTTCAAAATACTGAATAGCCTTGGTGACCTCTGCGATGCGTGTGCGATCCATCTCAGCGATTTGCTGGTAGGTGAAAATGCCAATATCGTTCAGTTTTTTCTCCAGGAAATGACCGATACCGTCAATTCGTGAGAGATCGTCCTTGCCCCCGGGCGAGATGGGCACACTGTGCAGACCGACGTTTTTTTCCTGCTGGAAAAAAGCCTCGGTCTTGCTTTCATCTTCGCTTTCGCGCGGTACGTAGATAGGTACTTCTTCTATCTGTCCGGGATCAACCGGCAGTGGGCTCGGCGCCGAGGTTATATCTTCTAGCCGCTGCCGCAACTGGATGTTATCGCGCTCCAAACTGGCGAGTTTTTCCTCTACCTCATCTAATCGACTGTGGGTCAGGTCTTGGGCATCTCCTAAAATGATGCCCTCCTGGTTGGGTTTGGCTGAGGGCGGTGTTATGACCGAATTACCTTCTTGTTTTGTAAGCTTCGATTTTAAACCTAGAATCTGGGTATTCAGGTCTTCTATGGTCGATAAATAGCCTTCATTGGTTATCTTCGCACGCTCCAGTTGTTCCTGTAAGCGCTGCAGATCATTCATTTGCTGTTGTTTTTCCAGCTCCATCCGGTCCACTTTTGCTTGGGCCTCCTGGCTTTCGTAGCGCGCTTTTTTCAAGTCAGCTTCCTTAAGTGCCAGCTCTTCCCGCAATTGGCTTACATTTTCTTCCAGGGGCAAAGCGTGATTTTTCCGCGTTTCGATCTCCCGCCGCAGGCGACGCAAAGTGCCGCCTACCAATAAACGGCCGATCAGCAAGCCAACCAGGAAAGCAACGATACAACTCACCAGGAAGAAAATACTTGCCTGGCTATCCATTTGGGTGAAAAAATCGGAGATATTTTCGATCATCAGTGGGTTAGGTTTGATCGCGTAAAATAAAATTAACTCGGCGGTTCTTTTGCCGGCCTTCCGCGGTTTGGTTGGTGGCTACGGGGCGTCGTTCGCCCATAGACTTCAGTGTGATCGGCGCCTGTACACCTAGTTCTACAAAGTAATCCTTGGCCGATTGAGCGCGCCGCATCCCCAGATCGTAATTGTAGCCGGCCGTGCCTACCCGGTCGGTATGCCCTACAATGTGCAATTCTTTTCCCGGATTTTCCTCTAAATAAGTTTTAACCGAATCGGCGTACAACACACAGGCTGGCGCCGGACGAAACTCGTCCGAGTCAAAAGCAAAATTGGCATCGGTAAAGGTCATATTCCTAAACGTAAAGGACTCACGTTCGTAGCCGGTGGTGTCGGCGATGATATAGGCTTCGAAATGGAGGGGTTCTTGCAATCGTCCCGTTGAGTCGAGCCGGTAATCGAGCGTGATCCGGTCGCGGTCCAGCCCCCGCTCAATTAGCTGTAGGCGGCCGTACTGGGCACGCGCCAATCCTAAGTTATCGAAGAAGCCTTGGGTAATGCCCTGTTCGGAAGGACGATACTCCCCGCGCACCTGCAACTGACGGTCGGTTCGGCGCAGGAGGTAGCGGGCTATCGAATCGAGGAAAGCCCGGTTATTGTTATTGAGCCGGGCCCGCCCGTTCGTATCGGGAAAGTAAAATTGATCGTAACCTTGCAGCACCAGGGAGTCGCCATCGTAGAAGGTTAGGGTTGCAGGCCGGACTACCATGCTTTGTGCCAGCTCCACGGTACAAAGGCCCATCATATTGCACACGAAATACCAACGTGCTGTGAATAATAAGGCCAAAAAGAGTATAAATAAGAGGAAAGCCCTCATGAATCCATACTTTTAATTGATAAAAGTAAAGATTTAATTGCGGCTCTACAAGACAGCCCGGCGGATAGCCAGTAATTATCCACCGGGCTTGGTTAAATGAAGCAGAATTACTGTTGGGCCAACTGACCAACCGACCACTCCAGAGCGGCCAGTGTCTGGTGGTATTTCCCTTTGAGACTTACCAGCTTAATCTGGGACTCGATGAGTTTTTGCTCCCGGCTGTTGACTAGGAAGACCGAGCTTTCACCCAATCCGAACTTGCGGCGCTCGGCGGCCAGCAACCGCTCGTAGTTGGTGACGATCTCTTCCATCTGCTCGATCTGATTGATCAGGTTGGTCAGGTCACTGCGGTAGCGACGCACCTTGTTGAATATCTCTTGCTGTTTTTGCGTGAGCTTGTTGCGTGTTTCTTGCTGTTTAATTTGTACCAAGTCGTATTTACCGCGCTCTTTGCGCCAAAATAGCGGCATCCCGAAATTGATTTGCCACTTGTAATTTTCCAAAAACAGCTGGTTCAGGTTATCGGTGGCTTCGGGGTCCTTATCCGAAATGAAAAAATCAGCTCCATCGGATATGAGTTGGTAACCTACATCGAGGCGGGGCTTGCGCATCTCGGCGGCGAGCCGGTTTTCAATTTCCAGCATCTCCAGGTCACGTTGTAAAACGCGTAATTCCGGATGTAAAAGACTAAGCGCCTGCAGAGAGGTATCGACCCAGGCCAGGTTGCCCCGGTAGGTGTAGTCTTCAAGCCGGACCGCCTCGTAATTGGCAACATCGGGTTGCAGGGCACGTCCACTATTCCAAATGAAATCGGTCAGCCGGATGAGCCGGATGTTTATCTCGTTCTGGGCGTTGGCTACATCCACCTGCCGGTTTTGCAATTGAATGTAGGTCTCGAGGGTGTCTACGGCCGTCATACTACCCTGAATATAACTGTTGATGGTACCTTCGAGGCGCGTTTGCGCCAGTTCTTCGCCTTCTTGCAGAATACGCAAAGCCTCCCAGGCCACAACCCAATCCCAATAGGAATACAGCCCCTCCAGTACCAGGTCGTTGAGTAATTGTTCGCGTTTAGCTTCGTTCAATTCCGGAATAATAGCCGCCATGCTGCGGTCTGCCCGGCGCTGATCGAACATCATGCCCTGTAGCAGAGAAGCATTAAACCCTACACTAGCCTGCCCGATACTGGGGATATTATTTTCGGCATTGACGTTGATCCCACGAGCAATCTGGTAAGCCCCTTTCACTTCTAATCCCAGCCCGAGCGGAACCTTTACGCCCGATTCGCTCAGGGTATAATACTGACTACCACCGAAATTTTTGGTATCCCAATCCGAATACAGCTTCGGATCAAAACCGCCTAAACCGAGCAGTTGTTGGGCAGAAGCGCGCTGGCGTAACAGATTGGCGTTTTGCGCCAGCGGATGATTCTGTAGAACCAATAGCCGATAATCATCTGGTGTCAGGATTTCTCGATCCGTCTGGGGGGTAATCTGGGCAGCCAGATTACCGGCAAACACCACTAGGAGCATTGTTACTAGAAGCCATCTCAAAAATGTTTTCGATGGCGAAAAAGCAGGATTTTGGTTCTGAACAAGGCGCAAAAAAAGCGCATAGCCATAGCCACGTAAGCTTTTTGCAACGAAGTTCGGGGTCAAAAGATGCTTTTGCAGCCCAAATGATAACTTTGAGATGGCTTCTAACCAGTGGATAGACCTCAACAGATTGTCTTTCCAAACGCGCACCTGCGAGCTTGGAGCAAGGGGTGAAACTTGCATGTCGATCATGTTTAAAAACCTTATTTCAAGGACTTCGCTGGAGAATCAAACTTTATACCACCGCCGGCATCCGCCTGTTCGTTGTAGAAGTCGGGCGGAAATCCATTCAAGCGGCGCCACAGTTCGTACCATAAGGGAACGGTTTTGAGCAGAACGATGCCATTGGCGCCCGAACCTGGTCGCAGAGCATCGGGCCATTCTTTAGGCGTATCCTGTGCGGGTCCTACCAAAAGTCGATACTGACCGTTGATACTAATCATATTATCGATGGCTACCACTTCGCCGGCGTAGGTACCGAAAGACTGTCCTGGCCACCCCGAAAAGATGAAAGCGGGCCAACCGTCGAAGATGAAACGCACCTCCTGCCCTTGGTCGATAAGCGGCAGGTCCATAGGACGTACAAAGAGCTCAACCGCCAATTCGTAGTTCGACGGCACAATGCTCACCACTGGATCGCCCTCCTTGACCGTCTCGCCGATACCCGGCTTAATTGCTTTGGTAACGTAACAGTCCTGGGGGGCCAGAATAAAGTGAAAGTCCTGGCGGGCTTCGTAATTCGAGGCCTCGATCCGTAGCTTATTTACATCGCCCTCAGCCTCAAACTGTGCCGATAGTGCACTGGCCAGGTCGGATTGGGCCTTGGAAATTTTTTGAGCGTACTCTACGCCGATCCGCCCCAGCTCCAGCTCAGTAATGATTTGCTCTTGACGGGAATCCTGAAGTTTGTTTTGCACACTCACCAGTTTAGCATAAGTATCCTGCATCTTGATCTGGCGACTTTCTTGAGCGGTAAGGGGTTCGAGTCCTTCCTCATAAAGCTCCTCTATACGCTTTAATTGGTTCACAGCGATATTGTAATCTACTTTAGCACGCTCAACCTCAATACTATCGGAGGTGATTTTATATTGAAGCTGCCGCAACTTATTGCGCAGCTGGTTTTGCTTGACGGGTAATTCGGCCTTCAGTCCATCGATTTGATCTTCGAGCGCTTTCGCCTTTGACTGGTAAGCTTCTATTGACGACTCTTTGGCCCTTACTTGCTCTTTGGTACGGTTTACGATTTCAGGATCGAAGTACTCCGACTTGATCTCCGATATGTGTACGATGGTATCGCCCTTTTCGATGAGCTCCCCTTCTTGTACGTACCATTTTTCGATCCTTCCAGGTATCGCCGAGGGAATCGTCTGCGGACGCTGCTCCGGCTTGAGCGTTGTCAACTTACCTTTCGACTGTATGTTTTGTGTCCAGGGTAAAAACATGACTACAATGAATCCCAACAGGGCAAAGGTGAGCCAGCGCACCAACCCGCGGTGTCCCTTGGAAAGAGCAACCATTTTAAAAGACCGGAACGACTGGAGGTCGAGATCCTTACTCAACATATTATCAGAAATATTAAGCATTGCCAGATAAGTTATCTATTTGATGGATTAAGATTTTCGACCGCCACGCAGCTGATCCGTCAACTGGTCGGCGAGACCATTACGGGCCATAAAAATGTGCTCGTAATGCTGTGAATTAAGGATTTGCCGGTAGGTACCGTCTTCAACTATTTTACCTTCTTTCATGATGATAACCCGGTCGCAATAGGCAGCAACCAAAGGGTCGTTCGAAACGACCATCAGCGTCCAGGAACAATCACTGGAGGTGATGTAGTCCAGAATTTGCCGCATTTCGGTCGTTTCGAGGCTATGGAAGTCGGCCTCCAGGGTTAACAGGCAGGGACGCATTACTGCCGAGCGCGCGACCAGGATTTTGGTCCGGATACCCTTCGGTATGTTCATACCGCCAGGTAGCAGTTGAAAATCCAGACCCTCGGCCCGGCTGTCCAGCCAGTTTGTCAAGCCGAGCTTTTCCGTTACCTCTACGATGCGATCGACACCGATATCAGTTCGTCCCATGCCAATATTTTCGACGATGGAACCCCGGAAGATATCTTCGCCTGTACCGTAGTAGCCGATGTGATTCCGGATGCTCGACAATTCAATATTTTTCAGGGGTACGTTATTGAAACGAATGGAACCTTCGTATTCTCTGTAATAGCCGGTGAGTAGTTTGATCAGGGTAGTCTTTCCCGAACCGGAATACCCCGAAACACAGACCATTTCTCCGGGCTTCACCTCCAGGTTCAGTCGGTCCAGGGTCGGGGTTTTGGCATCTTCAAATTTAAAATAGAGATTCGAAGTCTTCAGATGAACGGGCCCGCGCTGAATCTGCGCGTAGGGGATACCCTCCCCGGGCTCCAACTCCAGGTCCGTCACCGAACCGAGTTTTTCTAGCGCCGTCAGGACATCGTAGATGGTATCCATGTCGACGATCAGCTTTTCTACCAAGCCCATGATCAAAAGAACGACGATCTCGGCAGCTACGAACTGTCCGATGTTAATTTGGTTGTTCACTACCAAATAACTACCCAGCCCCAGCAGACCGGCTGTCAAAATGGTTTTAAAAGCCACAATATTGCCGTACTGGAGCAGCAGTACGCGGAAGTGTTTCTGGCGGGCAACCAGGTAATTGCTCACTAGTTCATCGGTGCGGTTGACCGGTAGCCGGGTAGCACCCGCCAGTTTAAAAGTTTGCAGAGCACGGGCCAGTTCCTCCAACCAGTAGGCGACTTCGTATTTGTAGGTCGACTCTTTTAAACTGGTCTTAAGCCCGTTGGGCCCGGTAAAATAAAAGATCATTATCAAGATCGTTACCAGGATCAAACCAAAGAATACGAAGAAGGGATGATAAAAGGCAAGCAACAACAGACCAAATGCGATTTGCAATACAGCCGTCGAAAAATCCATAAGGATTTTTGCAATTCCCTTTTGCAGCGTAAGGATATCAAAAAAGCGATTAATGAGCTCTGGAGGATATTTTCGGACCAACTGATCCTGTAATAGTCTGGGGATACGCAGGGAAAAATCAAAAGAGTACCTTGCAAAAATGCGTCGGCGAATGGTCTCCGTAATCGTCAGCTGCATAATGGTCAGCCCCCCCGAAAACGCTGTACCTAAGGTTACAATTACGATGAGTACGACTAAGGACACCGAAATGGTACCAGCGGCAAGAAGACCTATAATCGCCTGGATACCAAGAGGTAGGCTCAAGGTGATAATCCCAGCGAAAATAGCATAGACGTATATGTAGAATATGTCTTTCTTCTCTAGCTCCAGCAGACGAAAGAAGCGCTGAGCTGCCGTAAGCTTAGTCATTTTTTCCATGGTTGAACAACTTTTGGAGTGTTCAGTAAAAAGCTGATTGCAATTAAACATGCAACCAGCCCAAATGATCGCGCCTTTTGTAAAAAAAAGCTGACAAGAATCACCCAATGATAATTTTATACATCCCAATCGCGCGTTGCATACTTTTTGCGCAATTGCTTGCGCGCCAAAAATATACGGCTTTTTATCGTCCCGATTGGGGCATCTAATTCATCAGCGATTTCCTCATAAGTATATCCTTCGCAGTACATTAATAGTGGAATTCGAAACAGTGCATCGACTTCCTGCAAAGCGTTGATCACTTCCTGTTTGCGTAGATTCATCTCCCCTGCATTCTCTACGGTGCTACCGCCATTCCAGGCAACGGCATCGTCCATCTGGCTTTGGATCAGCCGCCGGCGACGCTGCTTCCGGTAATCATTTATAAACGTATTCCGCATGATGGTCATTAGCCATGCCCGTAGGTTGGTATCCGGCCGGTATTGATTGCTAAACCGGAACGCTCGGCAGGCCGTTTCCTGGACCAAATCTTTGGCCATCTCCTCATCCCGGGTCAATCGCATGGCAAAAGCCATCAGCGGCTTGCTCAACTGCTCAAAGTGATAAGAAAACTCGGTTGTTGACATGTTAAGATGTGTTTGCTACACAAAATAATAGTTTTACTATTATTTTTTCAAGTAAAACACTCCCTTTTCTACTTGGTTCAATGCCTGGAAAAATATTCGGGATAATTATTTTGTCGCCATGAACGACATGTCGGCATCGCAACAAATCTGGTCCCCCTGGCTACGTGAATTTTCGGCACATATGTTGCTGGAGCGCAACTTTGCGGCCCATACCATTGCTGCCTACGAGGCTGACGTCAGCAAATGGATCCGTTTCCTGGGACTGGTCCATCCTGAAGGCCTCCTGCCTTCCGCTACCCAGCTCGAGCATTTACAGCATTTTCTCGCTTACTTGCATGAACTGGGATTGGGGGCGCGTTCCCAGGCGCGGGTACTGTCGGCTATGAAAACTTTCTTTAAATTTCTGGTCCTGGCGCAAGCCATCGAGCAAGATCCCACGCAACTGCTGGAAGGCCCGAAACTGGGACGCAAAGTTCCGGCGGTACTCACCTACGAGGAAGTACAGGCGATCTTCAGCGCGATCGACCTGAGCCATCCGCAAGGTATCCGCAACCGGGCGATGCTGGAAACCCTTTACGCCAGCGGACTGCGGGTTAGTGAGCTAGTCGACCTGCGGCTGACGAACCTTCATCTGGACATCGGGTTTTTGAAGGTAGTCGGTAAAGGGAACAAAGAACGCATCGTCCCCATCGGCGCCGATGCCGTTAAATACATCGAGCAGTATTTGGCCTACAGCCGGTCGCAGGTTCAGCCGCAATCCAAAGCCGAAAACATTGTCTTTTTGAACCGTAGAGGTGGACCACTCACGCGGGTGATGGTTTTTCTGGTCGTCAAAAACGCCGCTCGAATTGCCGGTGTAGAAAAAAAAGTAAGCCCCCATACTTTTCGCCATTCTTTCGCGACCCATTTGATCGAAGGCGGAGCCGACCTCAAGGCCGTACAGGATATGTTGGGGCACGAGTCCATTCTGACCACTGAAATATACACGCACCTTGATATCGAATACCTACGGGAAACGGTTTCACGTTTTCACCCTCGCTACTGCAAAAGGTAGATACGGTATACCTAGCGAATTGATTAACTTTGCCAAAATATCTTTCCCGATGGGTCCATCGCGCCTTACCTTATTCTTATCGATACTGATCATTACGGCAACCTGGTCGTGCGCCAGTGTGGTAAGTCCTTCGGGCGGACCCCGCGATACGCGTCCGCCGCAGATCGACTCGGCGGCTTCCACAAACAACTACCAGGTGCTGTTCGAAAAGCAGCGTATCGAACTCACCTTCGACGAATGGGTAGTCCTAGAGCGGCCCAATCAACAAGTATTGGTATCGCCTCCACTTGATTATCCGCCTGAGATCACATTGCGCAAAAAAACCGTACGCTTTGATTTCGACGACCGGGAAATCCTGCGCCCCAACACAACCTACACCATTAATTTTGGCACCGCAGTTGTCGACCTCACGGAAAAAAATCCGGCCAACGATCTTCGATTCGTCTTTTCTACCGGCCCGGTCATTGACTCGCTGACCTTAAGCGGACAAGTAGTCAACGCCCAAACCCAGGAGCCTGCAGAAAAGATCCTCGTGATGCTCTACGACGACCGGCGCGATTCGGTGGTTTATACCGACCGGCCCCTGTATTTTGGAAAAACGAACACTAACGGTACCTTCCAGATTCGAAATATTCGAGCAGACAGCTTTAAGGTATTTGCTTTAGAAGATCTGAACAGCAATTATCTTTTCGATCAGGTAGAAGAGCGTATTGCATTCAGCGACAGCCTGATTCAAATCGAAGGCCTCGACACCCCCCCCCTGCGTTTGCGGCTCTTTCAGGAGGAATTGCCCCTACAACGGCAGCAGCTCCGTACCCGTACGTTTGGCAAAGTAGCCATCCAATTTAATCGTGCGCCACGCAATCTCACTTACGATTACGAAGACGTGGGGCAATCGCTTACCGCCATCCAGGAAGGCGACAGCCTGGTATTCTGGTATGACCTCCGGGATTCAATCGACTGGCAACTCTTTTTGCAAGAAGATAGCACGTACTTTGATACAATTCCGGTTGCCGCCAGAGAACGGGCTAAAGGCATAAAAAACTACACTTTTAGCTTAGAAGCGCCCCGGATTGAAGGTTACAAGCATCAGCCCGCCGAACCCTTAAACTTGTACTTTCGCTTACCTGTAGGCAGTATAGATACCAACCGGTTACAACTGTTGGCGGATACCCTGCGCACACCGGTGCAGCCCTCCTGGCGGATAGATCCGACAAACCCCAAACGCCTGACGGTCCAACACCGGTGGCGTGGAGGCCGGCCTTATGAATTGCTTATCCTCCCTGCAGGAATTACCGATTTCTTTGAACGCCCGATTTCCGATACGCTCCTAATGACCTTCTCTACCTACCAACCAGATGAGTTGGGTAACATTGACCTTCAGGTGGGCCCACTCGACAGTATGCAGCAGTACATTATTCAGATCCTTCCAAAAGACGGTAAGGCCGACCAAGCTGTGGAATCGTTCATTACCCGCCAAACGACTCAAACGACCCAGAGACTGGAAGGGCTGCTTCCTGGGCCCTACGATATCGTAGTGATTACTGATCAAAACCGAAATGGGCGTTGGGACAGCGGCGATTACCTCCTGAAACAACAGCCCGAACCTTATTTTCGCATAGGCCTCGAGGCCGTTCGCGCCAATTGGGATGTGCAGGCCGATGTCGTGTTAGGCAGGCAGTAAAGAAGTTGAAATCGCCTTCTAGATATAGTCCCATTCTTTGATATCCTCCTGGTAAGTGGAGTAGTAGTCTGCCGAAGCCACCTTAGAGCGCAACCAACTGTAGAGGCCCATAAATCGAATCTGGTAAGCCAGCCAATCCTCCTTCCTTTTTACGATGTTTTCGGCCAATGCTCCGGCCAGGTTAATATCGATACCGCCTCTAGCAGATTCGAGGAGCTGAAGAAAGTCGGTAAATACCTCGGTATCGGTAACGGAATAGTGCTTTTCAGCAAAAAGACGAAATTGTTCGGCGTGCCGTTTTACCAATTCCCAATCTTCGGTCTCCACGTGGTTGGTCAACTCCATTAGCTGAACCAGTAGGGGTAAAAACGGCACTTTATTATCCTCCTTCAAATTCCGCAGTTGCCTTAAATAATCCTGAGCTTTGCGGTATTTGTGCAGCATAAAGAAGCTACTTGCCAGCAGTAAGCGCGAAATGATGCCAATGCGCGAGTTGTTGGCATCCAACTCCAGGTCTTCTTTTAACTGTCGTTCTGCTTCGAGAATTTTCTCTTTCAGCCGTCCGCATCGCCGCAGGATATCCAACCAACCGTAACGAAAAAAAATCCGGTGGTGTGTACAATCGGGATAGTATTCAATGAAAGCCTCTGCTTCGAAAATAATCCGCTCAGCCGCATAAAAATTCCGCTCGGAGATCAGATAGTTTAGGCCATTGCGCAATACACCCACGTAAGTCTGCGGGATCAGGTCCTTCATGGAGGGATGATCTTCAAACAATCGGATGGTTCTCAGCCGCATGGCACCGCTTTCTGCTCTATTCCCTTGGGTTGCATAGATCTGTGATAAAATAGAAAGACGCGAAATTTCTGCACGCAAACTCATAGTAGGGTCTTCCTCCAGTGCCTGCATCTCTTTTTCCAGGCGAATCAGGAAAGTCTGATCTTTTGGTGCTATCCGGGATCGGTCCAGGCGGTTTCGCCGGAAATCCAATACTTCGGACGAAGTCTTCAATAGTTGCAATTGAGTTTGCAGCTTTTCCAGGTACCTGAGGTTATCCCGCAACAGTGCGTTCTTGCTGCCCCCCAGCGCATCCAGCTCGGCACCTTGCAAAAGTTGGTATTCCAGCCCTCCGATTTCGATAAGGTAAGTGAACAGTTCATATGTTTGTACTATGGCCTTCACTTTCTTCAACCGGTTGTAGGCTTCCAAATACAGGCGCTTTTCCATAAGCACCTCCACTTCACTGAGCGCTTGCCGGATTTTGGCTTGGATCCGGTTTTTGTCGCGGCTGACAGTCAGGGATCTTAGTAAATTGTTGTAAAGCTGTTGCTTGTAAACTTTGAGGTTATTGGCATAGGCTGGACGTTGGGCTTTCAAAGCATCCTCGTCGTAGTGCTTTGCTCGATTCAAAAAGTCGAAAAGCCCCGCTATGACAGTACCTTCCTGCGTGAAACTGGTTTTAAAGATTCGCTTTTCCGATGGCGTCATGGACTTGATCAGCCTAAAAACTTTATCGTCAGGTTTTCTCACTACAATTCAGGTTGTGCCTCCAATTTTATTTTGGGAATAAGGGTATAAGATCGAAACTGAATTCGTCAAGAACGGGGAATATACCTCTCAGATTGAGGAAAAGGGGGGACAACGGCCGCTAAAAACGACGTACTTTAAAAGGCCGGATCGTAAAAATTAGCCCAGCCAATCGCACGGATCCAGGCGCGAATCAATAATAACAAAATTACAACGATAAGCCAACTAAGAATAACAGGGTAAGTTTTCTTCTTTGAATTGGTAAGTGTCTGCTGGTAGATAATATCCTCATGATCTGCATCAAAGAACTTTTCCTCGGGCGGATTTTGTTGCCGGTACTGCATTCTTGCCAGTACCTTGGACGCATCCGGCAGGTCTTCTTCAAGGACGTGAACACCAATGCCTAAGCTAGGCAACAGAGGCAATGCAGCACTGGCGGTACTATTGGATAAAAAGTTGGGAATCCCCGCGGCTCGCAGTTGAGCCGTGAAAAGATAGGCTTCCGTTTCCTGGTCGAAGTGTTTTACCGTAACGATCCGGAGGGATCCATCAAAATCGTCAGGGGCATCGAGTATTTGTGAATTCATAGGCGCATCTATTGGAATTACCAGCTGATAAACAACAGATTTTTCTCGAACGTTACAATGTTGCTATGAAAATTAAGAAAAAATACGAACTCGACGAGCGCGATCTCGACCGGATTATTCAAATGGCATGGGAAGACCGAACACCCTTTGACGCCATCTACGATCAATTTGGCATGACGGAAGGAGACGTCATCCAACTGATGCGCCAGGAAATGCGCGCCAAAAATTGGCGCAAATGGCGTGCCCGGGTTCAGGGCCGGAAAACCAAACATCGTAAACTGCAGGAACAGGACGTAAAACGTTTTAAATCCAAGATGCAACGACAGATCACTAAAAACCGGATCTCGAAGAAAAAGTATTGACCCTCCATCACCCCTTAACCAGGTAAGCCACTCCAAATGCGATTACGGATAAAATGATTCCGTACATGAATACGCCGTAACAGATGCGCAGGTAATGATATTTTTTGGCCAGCACGACTCCCAGATAATATAAATCCCGGGTCATGGAGCTGTAGAGAAAGTCGCTATCCTTGATCATCTCCATCATTCCCCAATGAAAGTCTTCAATATCCATTTTGTAAAAATTTCCAAAGAAGAGCAGGTTAGACTTTTTTTCTTCGATATCCTCGCGGGAGAAGCGACCCTCAGTCACCTTTGGTCGTGTAGAAAGAATGGCAAATACTAAAGCGGTAAGGCACACGGCCAGCAACAGCATGGTCGGAATTACCAGCGATTGATTCGTTGCAAACTGCGGCACCAGGCTCGACACCACGATCGAGATGATAATAGCATTGATACTCAGCATGATATTCGCCTTATTATCGGCGATAGAACTCAAATTTACATGCGTGCGGTAGGTGGTCCGGTACATCGTTTCTACCCCTCTGCCTAAATTGTAATTACTCAAGTCTTCATTCCCTTTCTTTTTTTTCTTTTTCTTCTTTGGTTTATCGTCGGTAACCGGTTTCGCTTCTGGAATGATCCGGCTACGATGCTTCAGCAATTGTTTGACGTGTTTCTCTTTTAGCTTCCCATACAGCCGCTCCGCTACTTCGGTATGAAACTCATGACTGGTGATAAAATCGAGTTCGAAGTTGACCCATTCTGCTTCCGACATGAATGCCTGCCGGGTCACCAAAAGCTCTTGTCGAACTCGGCTGCAACGGTCCCAGTATACCGTACTTCCCAAATGACTATAGTCGGCATCGCGCAGAATTTCTTCTAACAGGTTTTGCGGAGTCGCATTGATCCGCGTGGCCCGGATACAGGTGAGTACGCTCTCCAGATCCTGCAGCGGATAATCGTGTTGGCTCAGAAACGCGGCGGCATATTGTACGCTGCGTTCTTCATGTTTGTCGGCGCCCTGATCGTAACCCGTATCGTGGAACCAGGCTGCTATCTGCAGCACTTCTTTCTCCCGCGCATTCAGCGGATACTCGCTGGCAATCGTAATGGTGGCATCAACGACATCCTGCGTATGCTCCAAGTTGTGATATACATACTCTCCAGGAATCCGCTGCTTGAAAAAATCGATGACGTAAGCTTCTACCGACTCCAGTATTTGATTTTGCGCATCAATCATACACCCAACTCATTGTGAAGACAAAATATGCAAAATCCCGCACAATGAAGACGGCTGACCGTCAAAGTGGAGGTGAAGAACACCATCCCTACGGCTGCAAAGCGTAGATGGTGCGCCTGCCGGCCGGAGATGCCGGCGGGCGCTACACGGTCTATTGGACCGGATAAATAATATTGGTAATCCAGCCCTTGGGGTCGGGCGTGTCTTCCTGACTGACAAGATATTCTTCAATTGCAACGGCGCGGGCTTCCAGATCGTTTGCTTTTAAGTAATCGTCGATAGCCATGTGCGCATCGCCGAGTTTATCGTAACCCCCTCGCAAAACGTAGCGCACTGCTTTCCCCGATGGTACCGTGTAGTTGGTGTAAACATCAGATAAGTTCAGGGGCTGGGCTACCGGGAAGGCAACCGCCATATCGGTCGCCTGATTGGCTTCATCCCATTCGAAGTACAGATTGGTCATAGGGCCAATAGGTTGCTTGCCGGCAGCACCCAAAGCTTGTCTTATCTCCGCCGTATGATTCTGGATCATGGCCTCCATTTCCCCGAAAGGAATGCGCTGGCGATAGTGAACGTAGTGCGTTTCCGAAAATTCGATCATTTCGATTACAGTCTCTGGCTGGACGGCTGCGGATTTCACGATCTGCTTCAGGTTTTCCAGTCCTTTATCGTAATCACGCGCAATGCCTTTTTCCATGCCCCATACCATAGCCAGAATATTAAAGGGGAAGAAAATTGGCGACTGGAAGCCCCATTTGAGCTCCGTTGCTCCGTTACGGTGCCTCAGTTGGTACCAAGTATCTACATCCGATTCGTACGGTTCGGTGAAGGTCAATCGCTCGCGAATCTGTTGGTTGGGTACAATGGAAAGCAACTCTTGTTCTCCTTTGCCTACTTTTTTGTTACCCTCCCAGCGGAAGATAGTGCCCACGACACCATCCTCGCCTTCAATCGTTGTTTTCAAGTTCGGGTCCATCTGAAACCAAGGGTACCAGGCTAGACGGTTTTCGTAATACCGTAGGTGCAGAAAAACTGATTCCGGCCGGGCATTGATAATAGCAGTGCGCTCCACGCGCATCTCTTTGGGGGCAATAGCTGCTAAAATAATCAGCAACAATCCCAGGCCGACAATGACGTACAAAAGAATTTTCAGGGCTGGCATTTTCTTGCTTTAATGAAACAATTTATCGAATGAACCTCGGCGAACAGGCTGTACTCCGCACTGGTTAATTGAACCAGCCACACTTCAGCTTTAGCCCTGATCTTGCAGGTGGAAAAAGACGAAAAGCACTTGGCCGGTAAATCCAATAGCCTGGCTTGCAGCCAATCGGTTTAGACCCGTTCGAAAGTTTAATCGAAACAAAGATAAACAAAAAACCAACATTTTGTGTTAATTTTTAATTTCCCTTCATTTCGCACAGGTTTTTCCCCTCCGGCCCAGATTTCTCGACCGCCGACCATATTATGTTTTGGATGGCTTCTTTTTTTCCTTACTTTGAATTTGGGTTTTCCATCATCCTATCCGGCTATGAGGCGATTTGCATGTCTACTTTTAGGAGCCTTGTTGTTTGGCTGTTCCATCATTCAAGCCCAACCATTCCAGGTGGAAGTATATGATGCTTCCCGGCGGTTGAGCGATCGCAATGTGACCAAAATAGCTCAAGACGACAGGGGCTTCCTCTGGATCGCCACCTTCAACGGTCTGAACCGCTTCGATGGCTATAATTTTGTCCACTACTCGGAAAACTCCCTATCGCACCCCATCCCGAACCGCATGATTCTGGACATGTGGGTCGATCAAGACAACCTAATCTGGCTGAGCAGTTTGGACTACATTGCATTAGTCGATCCGTTGCACCGGGCCCCGCCCCGCAGTATTAAGATCAACCCCGACACCATTGAGCGGCGTACCTCCTGGCAACCCCATCATATTGTACTCGACCGGTTCAACACACTCTGGCTTACCGTCAGCGACGAAGAAGACGGCCGCAATTTTTTGCAAGTAATCCCTTACCGGGGTGCCCCGAAGGTTCTTTTCGACCTACCGGACTTTTATCCCAACCGCCCGCTCCTGTCTTACGGTAAGCATGTCTATGTTGCCGCCTACGACAATGAGCTTTGGCAAATGAACCCCGATGGCAGCATTCGCAAAAAGTGGCTCTTGCCGGAAACGTCCGTCCGCCCGGGTGGCAAACGCGTAATCGACCTCCAGGTAAGCCATGCAGACTTGTGGGTCCTTTTACAGGATGGAAGTGTTTTCCGGCTCGATACCATCACTCAACAATTTCAGCCGCACCCTATCAATAATTTGCTTACAGGCGAGCACCAGGCTACAGCCTTTTTGCCGGCGAAAAACGGCGACCTATGGATCGCTTGCCAGGAAGAATTGTTTTTTTATCAGGAAAACAGCGGGGCCATCACGGATTATCACCCCCGGATCAAAAAAATAACCGACTACCACCCGGAGTACCGCCAAATATTTGAGGATCGCTCGGGCGTTATCTGGATTGCTTCGGATTACGGCGCCATTAAAATCGTTCCTAAGGAAAACCTGTTCCGCCAGCACCTTACCGGCGGACGCCCGGACTGCAGTACGATACTGTGCAGTACCCGCGGCATGACCGAAGACGAAAAAGGCCGCATTTACATCACCTACTACAACAGCATACACCGGCTCGATCCTACTACTAGCCAGGTGCGTCCCCTCTTCCCGAGCCGAAACTTCTTTTTCATCCCTTTTGATCTTACCTACCACCGGGGTAAACTCTGGACGGGCACCGGCATGGTGATCGACCCGGTGACCCGCCGCATCGACTCCCTATTTACCAGCGCCCGGTCCTCCTTCGGTTGCGTTCTCGTAGACCGGGACGAGAACCTCTGGTTTGGCGATGATTCCTTGCTCTATACCTACCGGCCGGACGAAGACCTGCTTACCCGGCTTTCGGGCCCCGAGCGCCCCTACTGGTCAAGCGAGGACGGCACCATCACTTTTTTGTTTCAGCGGCCGGCCAGCGATAGTATTTGGATTGGTACTTTCGATAACGGCCTTTTCCTGCTCGATCCCGCAACCGGCAAGCGCCTGCACTGGACAGCTGCAACCGACGGACGGGAAGGAGTCGAACTGGCCGACAATCAGATTAACAGCATCTATGAGGATAGTACCGGTATCCTTTGGCTGGCCACCGCATCGGGACTACAGCGCATCGATCCCGCAAGCCGGCGATCGAAAATCTATACAGTTATCGACGGGCTGCCTGATAACTTCATCAATGGTATATTACCGGAAGGGGACTCCTGCCTCTGGCTCAGTTCGAATAACGGCCTTTCCCGCATGAGCCTCAAGTCAGAGACATTCATCAATTTCGACGAAGAAGATGGTCTGAGCCACAACGAGTTCAACCGCATGTCTTTCTTTAAGTCAAAGGCCGGAACCTTTTACTTTGGTGGGCTGGACGGAGTGAATGCTTTTGAACCCGGACCACAATTCCTCAACCGTTACCAGACCGAACACCAGCAACCTAAACTGTTGATTACCCAGGTTTCTCGCTTCGATGGTTACCGCGATACTTCCGTTCCGGTCCAGTACGCCCAGAATCAGATCGACCCCATCCGGCTCTCCTACCGAGATAAATCCTTTACTTTCAATTTTGCACTGGCCGATTTTCGCGAGCCCAGCCAAAATGAATTTCGCTTCTTTTTGGAGGGGTACGAGCAAGACTGGTCGACCTACACCAAAGAACACCAGGTGCGCTACACCAATATTCCCGCCGGCGACTACACCTTCCGGCTGCAAGCCAAAACCGAGAATAGCCTCTGGGAAACCACCGAGTTGGCAGTGCCCGTGACCATCCGGCAGGCTTTTTACAAAAGCTGGTGGTTTATGGCGCTGTGCGCATGCGCACTTATACTGGCGACTTACGCCGTGATGCGGTGGCGCATCTATCGCATCAAAAAGCGAGAGGTGGAACTGGAGGCCATTGTCGACCAACGCACTCGGGAATTAGCTCAGGAAAAGGAAAAGTCAGAGCAACTGCTCCTCAATATTTTACCTGCCGAAACGGCAGAGGAATTGAAAAATCACGGTTCTGCTAAAGCCCGGCTCTACAAGACGGTGACGGTCATGTTTACTGACTTCAAAGGTTTCACCAATATTGCTCAGTTGATGGCCCCCGAAGCACTGGTGGCTGAGGTTGACTATTGCTTTAGCCAGTTCGACCGGATTATTGACCAGCATGGGCTGGAAAAAATTAAAACGATCGGCGACGCCTATATGTGTATGTGCATCGAACAACCACAAAATGGCACCGGAAATGCGTGCCAACGCATGGTGCAGGCAGCACTCGACATCCAGGATTTCCTCGCCCGCCTGGCCGAAGAAAAAAAATTAGCGAACATACCCTTTTTCGAAGCCCGCATCGGTATCCACACCGGACCGGTAGTTGCCGGCGTGGTCGGCATCAAAAAATTTGCCTACGATATCTGGGGCGACACCGTGAACATCGCTTCGCGCATGGAGTCTCTCGGCCAGCCTGGGCAGGTGAATGTATCAGAAACTACCTACCAACGTATCCGCAATCATTACGAGTGTATTTTTCATGGCCACTTTACCGATCGTAACGACAGCGACATAGCCATGTACTTCGTAGCCCCCAAAAATACGACCACCTTTCGCCGGCGCGAGATCCCGCAAGGATCATTTTAAACAGTACTAGCCCGGCTCGATACCAGGGTAAGAAAATTTTGGATCAAACGACGGTTCGCGCCTTCTAGATTTTTGGTCTCGTTGAGATATTTCAACATTTTCTGATATTTCTCCTCCCCATGCTCTTCCAATACCTGTTCGCGCTTAATGGGATCCTTGAGCAGCTTACGCATCAACCCCGGATCTACCTCAGGGTGAATATGCATGCCGACCAGGGCAGGGCTGAAACGAACCCCGAGGATAGCTCGCTCCAGTGGAACATGCGGCCGCACTTTCTCCAGCAACAGCATTTCGGCGCCCAACTCGGCGAACCGGTTTATATCGGGTTGTACGAGCTGATGGCGCCTGAAATCAGCAGCATAAAAAGGGGTATCTAATCCGGCGAATAAAGGCTCGTCAATCCCTACATCGGTAAGGTGTACCGGGTAAACACCGTAAGCCGGCCGGTGGCGGGCACTTACTTCTCCTAGCCGAAAATGCCGGCAGGCCAACGCATAGGCATTTCCGATGAGCAAGCAAGGAGCCTGGTGGATCGCTGAAGCGTTGGTAAAAGGCACCAGCCAATCTAGAAAATCCGTAACCCAGGGAATGGGCGGAGCGGGTAAATCGACCTCGGTATCGGCCCCAAGTACTAGATAGGCCTGGAAGTCGCCACTCGGTAGTTCACCTTTCTTTCGCACCGAAAAGCGCACAACATCCAGCCTTTCGGCTCGATGCGTAAGATGCCGCTCTACGGCTCTCGCGGCAAGGAGGCTGTCCTCTGGGAAAAGGTCAAGGATGGCCAGTCGAAGATCACGCATAGGCTGAATTTTTCGGGCCAAAGGTAAATATTCCAGCCTAATTCACAGCCGATTTGACAGCGCCTTCTGCCCGCCTGCGCACAATTGCGTATTTTACTGCCGCGTCCTACAGACGAGTCCGCTACCAGACATCCGGTCAGCGGAAAAAGAGTTTAATTATGGTGGCTATGGTTCCGATGATTTTGATAGTCAGTTTTGCTATTTCCCAACCCACCTTCTTGGCACCCCATTGTTGCGGCTCTTTTTCCTTATGGTTTTTGATAATGATGAGCAATATAGAGAACGGTTTTTTACTTGGTTGCTGGTCTTGCTCGGGTCGATCTTCAGACATGGCATTTCAGTGCAGTGTCAATAATTTGATTACATCCCAAAGTACGGTCTTTCCCGATTCAAAGTCAAACAATTTGTTTCAAATAAAATTTTGGATTCATCATGCGTTCACAAAAAGTGGTCTTCCACAACAGCAAGAGAGAAAAACTCGCTGCCCGGCTGGAGTTACCGGTTAATCAGAAACCCCATACCTTCGCACTGTTCGCCCATTGTTTCACCTGTAATAAAAACTTAACGGCCGTTCGCAACATAAGCCGTGCGCTGACCATAGAAGGTGTCGGCGTATTGCGGTTCGACTTTACCGGGTTGGGAGAAAGCGAAGGCGACTTTGCCGACACGAACTTTTCCTCTAATATCGAGGACGTGATTCGCGCCGCCGAGTACCTGCGCGAAGAGTACCAACCACCCGCTATTTTAGTCGGTCACTCGCTTGGCGGAGCCGCAGTAATCCGGGCCGGTTACGAGCTCGAATACGTCAAGGCCGTAGCTACCATCGGAGCCCCCTTCGATCCCGAACACGTCAAGCACCTTTTCGAAGAAGGCGTAGATGCAATCGAGTCTACCGGCGTAGCAGAAGTAAGCATCGGCGGCCGGCCTTTTACCGTCAAAAAGCATTTTTTGGAAGACATTGCCCAGGCCAAAATGGTCGAACGGATCGAGCGGCTGGGTAAAGCGCTTTTGATCATGCATTCCCCCCAGGACATGACCGTAAGCATCGAGAATGCTGCCAGCATTTATACCACCGCCCGCCACCCAAAGAGTTTTATTTCCCTTGACGGAGCCGATCACTTGCTCAGCAATAAAGAAGACTCACAGTACGTAGGGTCGACTATCGCCACCTGGGCTGGGCGCTACATCAACCTGCCCCAAAAAGAAAGCTTGAAGGTGGAAAAGACAGTGGCGGTGCGCCTTGGCGACACGGGGTTCACGACCGATATCATGATGCGCCACCATGGGTTCACTGCTGATGAACCGGAAGAAGTAGGGGGCAACGATTTTGGCCCTTCGCCCTACGAGCTAGTTACCGCCGGGTTGGGCGCTTGCACCGCCATGACCCTGCAAATGTATGCACGACGCAAAAAATGGGACCTGCGCAACGTAACGGTACATCTAGAACATTTCAAAGATTATGCGAAGGATATGGAAAATTGCGAAGTGGATAGCCAAAGCCGGATCGACCACTTCTCCCGGATTATTGAGGTAGAAGGCGACCTGGACGAAAAGCAGCGCCGACGCCTGCTCGAGATTGCCGACCGCTGTCCGGTACACCGCACCCTGCACGGAAACGTAAAGATAGAATCCGAAATCCGGATGAAATAAACGTTCTTTACCGGATTATCCCCGAGTCATTAACGCCTGGACGTCCAGGCCCTAACCATTTGAGCTATGGATTTTTTTCGCGAATCATTGCTGCTCCATGAGCGGCTAAAAGGGAAGATACGCATAACACCCAAAATGGACGTGCGTAATACCAACGATTTATCACTGGTTTATTCACCGGGGGTAGCAGCGCCCTCCCGAGCTATCGCCCAAAACCCGGAAACCGTTTGGGATTATACTATCAAAGGCAATACCGTTGCTATCGTTTCAGACGGTTCGGCCGTACTGGGACTGGGAAATATTGGACCACACGCGGCCATTCCGGTAATGGAAGGCAAGGCCATGCTATTTAAACGCTTTGCCAATATCGATGCTTTTCCCATCTGCCTGAATACCCAGGAAACCGATCAGATCGTCGAGGTCATTCGCTTGATCGAACCGGTATTCGGCGGCATCAATCTCGAGGACATCTCTGCACCGCGTAGTTTCGAAATCGAACGGCGACTCCAGAATATTGGGATCCCGGTTTTTCACGACGATCAACACGGCACGGCTATAGTCGTATTAGCTGCGCTGATCAATGCGGCTAAAGTAATGGGAAAAAGCCTTTTTCAACTCAAAGTGGTCATTAACGGTAGCGGCGCGGCAGGCATTGCCATTGCCCGCCTGCTGCGATGTGTAGAGCACGAAGCCAATGATAGCTGCATTGCAGTAAAAGACGTAGTCCTTTGCGATAGTAAAGGGATTATCCACCGCAACCGGAAGGATTTAACCGATGCTAAAAGCGAAGTACTACCGTTTACCAATGCCAAAAACCGAACCGGTGGCCTGAAAGAAGCGCTGGTCGACGCCGATGTCTTTATCGGAGTAAGCATCGGGAACCTTTTGACGACTGCCGATGTGCGTACCATGGCGCCCGATCCGGTAATTTTCGCGTTGGCCAATCCGGACCCGGAAATCATGCCCGACGAAGCCAAGGCGGGCGGAGCTGCCATTGTAGCCACTGGTAGAAGCGATTTGCCTAACCAAGTGAATAATGTGTTGGGTTTTCCGGGCATCTTCCGGGGCGCCCTGGATGCTCGCGCTCCCAGGATAACACCGGCAATGAAGCTGGCGGCGGCATTCGCGATTGCCGACTTCCTGCCGAATCCCAATCGGAATAAGATCATTCCCGCTACGCTGACGGAGGGCGTCGCCTGGAAAGTGGCGGAAGCCGTGCGCCAGGCGGCCGTTCAAAAGTAAGTCTGGCGTGCTTATCGAACCAATAATACCTTTTCTACTATGCGCTTTCCACGGTATTCCAAGCTAACCCAGACTTGCGCAGTAGCTACTGAAAATACTTCCCGCAGCCGCAGCTCGTTCCACCCCTGCTGTAAATCGACACGCCGGCTTGAAATTTGCTGACCGGTAGGCAGCCAGACCGACAAAAGGGCCGATCCGGATTCCGGACAATAAGCCTTCCAGATGGGGGTGGCATCAGCGGGATTGGGAAAAACGGGTAAGGTGCGGAAAGCCGTTGATTCCCAAACGGAGGTCTCGGGCGCCATTTCTAAGGGATGGATCTGCAGTTCTGCATCATAGGTTTCCGGAGCTAATCCTGTACCCAGCGATAATGCCGCGGCCAGATTGGTCGAACGGCGTGCGCGCAGTTGCAATTGCAAGAGGGGCACCTCACTTACCGGTGAGTCTGGCGTATTCCACGACAGTCGCAATCGATTGTCTACCAAGCGCAGGTGCTCGGAGCTTATAATGGTGGAAGAAACGCCTATCAGATCGACGAGATCGGGGTCCACGGCCAATTCGAACTGAGCGCCCCGCAAAGGAAGTGACTGCGCCCCCTCCAGGTAGACCGGTAACTCAACTCGAGCGCCGGAAGCCAACTCGAAGCCGGGGAATGTAAGCCGTTGGGCTTGCGCTCGGGCACGGCTCGACCCGGGAAGCATCAGCGCTCCGCTGACGTCGCCTCTTTTTACCGCAACGAAATCTATCCCTTCGAGGTGTTCGCTCACGTTATTTTGGCTAAAAACGGAAGGAAAATCCCAGGGGGCGGAAGGGTTTGCAAAACCATGGCTTTTAGGTATAAATAACCAGGCCTCGCCGGTAGACCAGTCTTGTTCAAGACCAAGAATAAGCTTTCGCATTGCAATGAGGTCCAATGTCGTCACCGAGCGCGACTGGTTGACGTCAGCAGCTAATACAGCGTACGGATTGTCTAGTGGCCGTACGCCCAGGATATGCTGCATAACCAAGACAATATCGTAGGTCGACACCCCAGTCAGTGGGGTGTCAGACCGGTAGGGCAGAATACTGATGTCGGCACCGAGCGGAATATCGTCGAAAGTATAGCTTCCGGTCGTATCGGTGTACGTCTCAAGCCCGACCAGCCCGCTCATGGTCATTTGCACATCGGGCAGTGGTTGGTCTTGCACGGTTCCTACCCGACCATTAACTATCAGGTTTTGTGGGTCAGAGCACAGACCAAAGAGGTTATCCTGCACGTCGAGATAAGTGATGCAAAAGTCGTGATTGAATACTGCATCCCAGGCGTGTAGCTCTACCTCCAGGATTCCTAAATCATCGCAGGTTACCACTAATGCATTCCGGCTCGAATCTGGTTCCTCGCCTACGCGATTGATAGAATAGGTAATTGGGGGTGAGCAGTCAAACACATCGCTGGCGATAAAGTCGGTGGCCCAAACAGTGGTGCCGCCACGATCGACATCCCCGTCGCCATCGAAATCCTTGCCGGTTTCCAGCGGCATAAGCTCGGCCGCCAAGCCGTTGATACAAATCGGTGCGGGGCCTTTGCAGTCCTCTACGACAAAAGGCACGGTATCAGTAGTAAAATTTCGACACTGATCGTCGATAGTGATAATGAGCTCGTATGAACCGATTTCGTATCGGTTTACAAACGTATACTTCGGGTAACGCCCAAAAAGCACCTGCTGGGTAGAATCAATGTCAAACCGCTCGAGGAGGGTATCGGGTTGTATCCGGATTACTTCGAACGAAATGCCGATATCGTTACGCGCACACAGGTCGCGGGTTCCGATTTCCAGCGTAACTTCTGCCGTGCAATCGTCCTGGTCCACGCAGAAGGTCCCATTGGGGGTTACGAACACTTCGGGCCGTTCGTTATCGATTACTTTAATCACTTGGGTATACTGCCAAAAACCCTTGGACTCGATTTTGGGGAATTGGTTGCTGTCTGCCCAGTAGCCTTCGGGGTTGGGTACGCAATCGCCACCGCGCGAGTTTGCAGCCGGGAAGCGATTCGTTTCGTCGCCATCCACATCGTAATAGGTGGTATCCTTGGGACGCACGATAACCCAAATATCCTCGTCACCGGGTAAGCCATCACAGTCCACATCGCGGTCTACGATAACCGGCTCTGATTCTCCGTCATATTCACACCAATTGATCACCTTATAGGTGCGGTGAATTTTATAGCACTCATCCGACTCCCCGTCGAAACGCTTATCGGAAACGCTAACCGCCAAAAGGTCGCAGGCCAACTCCTCGTATTCCAGCGTATCGGGCATCGGGGCCCTACCACAAAAATCAAGGGCGTCTTTCGGAAATTTGATCTTGTATTCGTTATTCGGCAGAATATCGATGGTTTGGGTGCAAAGGTCCGCATGATTGCCCGAGGGGTCGATTACCTTAAATTGCCGGATAACCTGTCCCGTCCCGCATGCCATCAGTGACGTATCAGGCGGCAATTCCTCTAGGATCGGCATGCAGTTATCGGCAATCATTGGCCGGCCAAAAAGCTGAGCTAACAGAGCCGTGTCACCCTCATAGATACCGGTCAACAACTCCGGGTCACAATGGATGGCCGTATCGGGCGGCGGCACGCAGGTCGGCCCAATCTTATCCTCGACCGAGACATAGGCCCAGCAGATATTATCATTACCCGCAACATCAACGGCACGCAGCTCGACCAAAACCGAATCGCCTACATCACAACAGCCAAAGATAGTCCGGTGGCGCCAGGGGCTGCGCTCTGGTTCGGTCAGCGGACTGCAATTGGCAGTATCTTTTGTATATACCCGCCGGATGAGCAAACTATCCAGCTGACAGTTATCCCTGCTGCCTTCATCTAATTCCGTTGCCGTTAGTTTGCCAAATCCCCCCCCGCCCAGGCTGATGCGGATCTTATCGTCACATTTGGCGATGGGTTCGATTTGGTCCCTCACGCAAACCGTACAAACCAAATCGGTATAATTGTAGCAATTGTCCCATATGCGATATTCCAGCCGATGACAACCGGCCGGGATGTTATTAATGATGCTCGCCCCCTGATCGGAGCGTACCGAACCGATGACGCGTTCGCGGAGCTCCTCGCGGGGGACGCCGTCTTCACCAATAATGAGTTCGGGGACGTTGGCAATGAAAGTTGCCAGGTAACGGGCATTACTGCAGTTGTCTTCTACGATGGGCGATGGAACATCATAGGAAGCTACACAGTCGAACGGCCCCGTAGAAAGGAAAACCGTATCGCTTGCACAAGCTGCCACCGGCGGCTCAATATCACCGATTTTGATGACCTGCTTTAGTTCTCTGCGGTCAGCCCCCTTGGGTGCGCACCAATCCAGGATAGTCCAGGTACGCTCCAGCTTGTGAGCCGCCGGGCAAATATCCAAGCGTTCATCCGTGTAAGTGGCATCCAGACCGCAACGCCCATCGGGCTCGATGGTAATCGTATCTCCTAGATCATTAATGTAAAACGGATAACCGGTAACCGAAGCATGTACATTACCATTACTATCCAGTGGGAAGTTGGGATCTGCTTCACAAGCTACAAAAAGAGAGTCCGGTTCGGGAATAACCCGGACTTCGGCTAGGAGTGGGCGCACCAGCACGATGCGCTGGTCTGCTGTAGTAGTATTGCCACTTGCATCTTTGGTGCTAAAAGTCCGGCGGATGACGATACTATCGCAACCGTTGTTGAGTTTAATATGATCGGTAAATGGTACGGAAAGGTTTGGGGTGCAATTATCGAATGCGGCCGGGCGGCCCGTGGTGCCGGTACTTTCAGGTACGTTGAGGATCGCTTCCAACCCCTCGCAACCGATGCCCAGTGTCGTATCCGGAGGAGCAGTGAGCGATGGCGGCGTTTTATCTTCGGCCCGAACATACCCCCAGCACACTTCAAAATCGGTACACGTATTGCCAGAGTTTTTTTGCAAGACATAGACAAAGACACCCGGTGTATTGATAAGCCCACCATTGGTCGTATTGTAATCATTGACGACTACCGTCAGTTCGTTTGGCTCGAGGCAGCCAAGACCATCGGCCGCTACATTCTCGGGCGTAAGCAAAAAGGAGCAGTTCTCATCCAGGGTGACGTTGACGGTATCCAGGCAAGCTATCCCATTAAAAACCGAGGGGGTAACGAAAGGTGTATAAGGTTGCCGGGGCGCTTGGTAAAAGAGCCAAAAGATCATGATTAGTCCTAGCGGAAGAGGCGTTCTCAGCTTATCCATAACTTCCAGTTTCCTCAGCGGGAGCAGAGCATTCGCTGCACTCCCTTTTTTCCGCTCAGCAACGACACGGCTTGCGGTCGTCTTTTCCGGTCGCCTTTTGAGCTTATGATTTGTAAATAATCTCTATCGATACCCACGAAGGGCCTTCCTCGTGGTGTCGTTCTTACAACAGTCGATAATTAGCAGTCTTAAAAGCATTTTCCGGCAAGCGAGGGATAGCAATCGGCTTTTTACCGACTCCGCTTGCAATTGCTAGGGGTTCCCGGTGGGAGTATAGATTATTCAATTGTTCATATGCAAGTTATGAAAATTTGAGCACCTTCGGAGCCTTAGCAGGCGGTTGAAAATGTTAATCTTCTATTTTTTCTTTTTTGTCTGCGATTATGCAGTATCTGTTGAGAAATAAGGGGTCGCGTCATTAAGCTGACGTTTTTCTCGCTTCCGGTGGTCGTATTTTGCAATAAAAAGCATGGCTTACTTGTTGTTTATCCTATTTTTTCCATGGCTAAATACACCAGCCGATCCATCACCGAACGCCTGTGAACTGGTATTGGTCATCGACAACATAGATCATAGAGGGGGCACCATTTGGGTCGGCGTTTACGATTCGCCCGAAAGCTTTCTGGTCAAAGAAAAAGCCCGCCTTGCCGGTGTTGAAGTGCGGGCAACCGGGTCGGTGACCATCGCTTTTTCTGATCTTCCGCATGGCACCTATGCCGTTGCGCTTTTCCACGATCAAAACAACAATGGCAAGCTGGACCAAAACCTATTGGGCATCCCTACTGAACCCTATGCTTTTTCCGGCGACCTCAACAGCCGCTGGCGACTACCCCGTTTCGACGAGGTCGGCTTCCGGTTAGAGAGCGGCCATAGACTGATCCGTTGCCCCCTGCACCGCTGGCGCCGATAAGCAGGCCGCTCCTTACTCCAAGTTTTGGAACTTTTAACCGGCTTTTTTATTATATCTCAAAAAAACCGGTATGCGGCTTTTAATAATTGAAGACGAACAACCCGCCGCTCGTCGCCTGCAGAGCCTGTTGCTCAAGATTCGCCCTGAGGCCGAGATCGTCAATGTGCTAGAAGCTGTCGATACTTCAATAGAATGGTTGAAAAAATCTCCCCAGCTCGACCTGATCTTTATGGATATTCAACTGGCTGACGGGCTGAGCTTCGATATCTTCCAGCAGATCACCCTCCAGGTACCTGTGATCTTCACCACCGCTTACGATGAGTATGCCATCAAAGCTTTTCGGGTCAACAGCGTCGACTACCTCCTCAAACCGATCGATCCCGACGAGCTAAGCCGGGCCCTGCAAAAATACGATCAACTCTTCCATCGCCCCGTCCATTATGCGCCCGAAACCATCGAGCAACTCCTCACTGCCCTGACGCGGCCATCGCATAAAGAGCGATTTATTGTTAAAATCGGTCAGCAGTTTACCTACATCAATACGGATGAAATCGCCTACTTTTATTCGGAAGACGGACGCGTCTATGCTTTACTGACCGATGGTAAAAAGCACTTCATCGACAGCACAATCGAAAAGCTGACTCATCAGTTGAATAGTGCCCGCTTTTTCAGGATTAACAGAAAAATAATACTTGCTATAACCTGTATTCATAAGATTGCTCCACATTTAGGCGGACGGCTCAAAGTAATGACCGTACCTAAATCACCCTTTGACTTCATCGTGAGCCGGGATCGCGCATCCGATTTTAAGTCCTGGCTAGATGATTAAACGACACGTATTTCTCCAAAACTACAGAGAAAGTTCATGCATCAGTCTCCGAAAACCAGACCTTCAAAGCAAATTGCTTCGGACGTATACCTGGCATTCGCCATTTTTATTATCTGCTTGATCCTAGCTTTTTTCCTGCCGCTCCGTGGGGAAAATCTTGCACCAGCAGTTAGTTTTTTCAGCAACTGAGCAAATCAGGGCTAGGCCTTTCAGGTCTGTAAACAAGCAAATTATTGTAGCGACTTACTGATGGCAATGCGGCCCTCCAGTTTGTTACCGGTAATGCGTTCGTAGAGTTCCAGGTATTTTTCGTGCACAGTATCAGGCAACCGACGACCGTTGATTTTCATCTTCCGGTCGCTTAATAACAGATCATAATTCCTCTTCCCCTCGATCATTCCATCTTCCAGGAGTTGTCGTTCCAGGCGATCCTCCAGGTTTCCCGGCCGACCATTCCAGAGCAGTTTCCCTTCCGAAGTTTTTTCTTTGTCCCACCCAAAAGTGGTAATCCATTCTTCCGGATCTGCCAGTTCGAAATCGTCGTAACGCAAAATACGGGGAGCTTTTATCTGCCCCAAAGCTTCTTTGACCACCACCAATTCTTCTTTCAGCATTTCCAAATCGGCTTTACTAAGTCCGAGTTCTTGCCGATGCAGCGCAATGCCCTCAAGAGCTTTTTCAAGTCGCAGACGTGCGGAATCCGGCCCTCCTAGGCTCCATACTTCGTCTTTCAAATAGAAAACTTCCGGGGCGATGGGCGGTTTCAAGCTGTCATGAAAGAACCGTAACCCTTTGTCCAATTCAAAAAACAAAGAGTCGCGATCGGACCAGCTAAAAACAAATCCTTCATTGTCAGGGGCTAACAACTGGAATCGCTTGAAAGGAGTAGGTAGATTTCCGGGGGAGAAATTCTTCTGGGGGAAGGTCAGAACAAAACCACTATCCCCCCCTATCTTATCCAACTCCTTCTCCAAAAAGAAAACCGACCGGTCGCGTACCGAATCAACGAACCCCATCCGGAGGCGGCCATCGCGGCTAAATACGTAGCTGGGCGGCATAAGGGAATCCAACCGCTGCCTGGCTAAGGAAGGCGTCACCTCCTGCAGGAGTCGCTCCACCTGCGTTTGGTGCTTGTAAAAATTTTCGGGCGGAATTTCCCGACCGTCAATTTTTAGCTCCTGAATCTGGCCGTCTTTGATTTTCGTTTCCGTGATTATACCCGACTCCGGGTCTTGGACGTCGAGGTAAATACTTCCATCCGGCAAAGTGTCGAAACGGAGCCTTGGATCGAGCTCCAAACCGATTGATAACCTTGGCAAGTGCGGACTCGCCTCCCAGACGGTGCCCCTCGTCACGGGAGAGGAAGCCAATTCAGCCGACGGTTGCGGCCACCAGTAACCGGCAGCCATAGCGATCAACATGACTAGAACACTTACTTTCTCCATAACAGTCGAAGTTTGATTTGAAGTATTGACAATTCGATTTACGCGGTCGTAAAGCGTCGCCCGCCGACCCAGGATACCTAAACTCCCCAGCGGCCGGGAAACAGCCGGACGGAAGGTCTCCAGATGTAACAGCGCCCTTGCATAGGTTAGGGGCTCGCAGGATTCAACCACCCGGTCGTCACAGCTATATTCCCGTAACTGTCGCAATTCACGCCCGATCCAATAAACCAGCGGATGATAAAAAAATCCGGTCTCCATCACGCGTTGCAAACCCTGCCAAAAAACATCATGGCGCTGTATGTGCACCAGTTCGTGCAGCAACACCGCCTGAACCTCTTCCGGGGAAAGCCGATTCAGTAACCCAACCGGAAACAAAATCACCGGTTTCAGATATCCGAACAGCAACGGGCTATCAACGTGAATACTCAATGCTAAAACAGCATTGCGGCGAACGCCCAGTGTTTGCGCCAAACCCTTCAATTGCCGGACGGCCCATTCCGGAGCGGGCCTCAGTCCACTTCGCCGGAGCCATCTCAAACGCCGGTAACCCAACACACTGCGCAGGGCTGCAATGCCCAAACCTATCAACCAGGCCAGGCTTAATCCTGGTATCCAATCCCTCCAGGCGTACCGCTCTTGTTCTGTAGGCTCGGCAGTAGTGATCAGATAGATCCCCTTAATTAGGTCTGTTAGGCGCTCCGGGGTATCTGCTGTATCTCCTCCCTGGCCTGTGCTCGGCAGGTAAAAAAACCACGTAAGAGAAAAACTTATCGTAAGAAGCCAGAGCCCGCTCCACAAGATCGCAGCGCGGCCACCAAGCCGGTTTGGCACCCGCACCCACACGAGTAAAGCCCAGATGAGGGCCCCCTGCCATAGGGAATGCAAAAGGGCCCACCCCAATGCCGTCCAGTACGGGGAGGCGAAAAACGTATTGAGCCAACTCTCCATAGTCTACTTTTTTCTTTTATTTGGGGAGGCCTCTTGCTGTTCGAGTTGATCGAGCAACGCCCTGATCCTTTGAATTTCTTCAGGACTGGCGCGATGCTGCCCGAGCGCTTCCAGGGCGAGCTTACCGGCCGATCCGTGAAAAGCCGTATCGATCAGTCGCTGTATCATTCCCCGTTGGGTTTGCGCCTCGGAAATGGCCGCCTCAAATACATGTGTGCGCTTGCTGGAGTCGCGGCGTACCAGGCCTTTATCCGTCATGATTTGTAATAGCTTCAGGGTGGTAGTGTACCCAACCTCCCGGTTGCGATTGAGCCGGTCGTTTACTTGCCGGACCGTACAGGGCCCTTGACTCCAAAGGACCTGCAGAATCTCCAGCTCCGATTCGGTTGGTCTGATTTTTTTCGCCATATTATTACGAAAAGTTTCGTACTAATTTATACGAAAGCCTTCGTAATATCAAGTACAGAAGGGTTGTTTTTTAAAAAGAGTCTAAAAATGGGTAGGGCGCCCGCCGGGTAATCTTTATTTTAAGTGCATAAAAGCTGTTCTGTTATGGTCCAAAGCCTACGTGTGTTATGCTTCCTTTTGCTCTTGCCGGGCTGCCAATCCGAGAGGCCCGGCACGGAAAAAGACCCGGTCTCGGTCGATCCTCCGACGACGGAGGCAGGTTTAAGCAAAGACTGCATTCCGGATACTGAGCGGTTAGCAGGAAACCGGATCGTCCAGGAGGATCTCAAGATAGCTTTGTACATCATCGCCGATTCGACTACTTATGATCGCGACTACGGGCCCAGCCACCGGGTATTGTTGGTATATCAACTTCCAGAGTGCAAACTATTGGACCGCCAAATTTTGCCCATTGCAGTAAGCCCCGATTATCCGTATCGTTTTGCCGATCGACAGTACAACCGCGTCAGCCACATGGTCGGGCTATGGAGCAATCACCAATTTTTTTGTTACGACTTATCAGCCCAACAGCTCTTCGGAGCAATGGTGCCTCGCTATCCGGTAGAACGGCCATTGGTCGACGCCCAGTCGGGGCAAATCTTGCATTTAGAACTGTGGGAAACTTACCTGATGGGCACGGCCCGCGATTTCGGTTCCTTTGCCTACCAAATTCCGCTGGAGGGCCCACCGGAGCCATTGCTACCACTTGCCGAATATGAAAATGGGGCGGGTAACCGTTACCACTCCCTATTTCTATTGCCTGTAGATGAGGGGTATCAGGTCATTATCCCTCATTACGAAGCCATGCGGGATTCCTTCTCCCTGCGTCCGTTATTCGACCAACCGGTTCCGCTACTCCCCAATAGCGCACAGCAATCCAGCAGCGACCGCTACCTTGTCGTACAGGATGAGATCCGGCAAGCCATTGCGATTGACTTGGCCGAGGAAAAACTGGTCGACCTACCCCGGCAATGGAAGACCAAGCCCGTTGCGGAAATTTTAAATTGGCTGGAAAATTAATCGGTGAGTTCAATGACGATTTCGCCGTTTTCGCGGCAAAAGGTAAATACGGCATCTTCGTAGCGAGGCCCCCGGAAAAGCAGTTTGGGGTTATTGGAGAAGGCGTAGGGTTCAGTAGGTATGCCCAGGAAATTGGTATCCAACTCCTCGTTGTCATTCAGATCGTGGTAGACGGCAACTACATAATCGCCACAGGCTAATGCTTCGAAGAGGAACAACACCTTTCCGGTATGCTCAATTGCCTGGGAGCGAGTAAGGTTATTAGGACTGTCCTGCAAAAAGTCACCGGGATCGGTATACATTGCCGCCCGGACGGTCCCCCTGGCAGATTTGATATTGGCCACTACCACCGTCAGATTGCCATTTGTTGCTGGTGCGCATATTGCGCACCAACTCAGAACCAGCATAAATAAATAATAATACATGCTTCTTCGATTTAAAGGACATCATTACAACATACTGCAAAAGGATGGTAATAGTCCACCTTCACTTTTTTTATCGTCCTTTCAAACGAAGCAATGCGCCATTCATATTGTATGCCAGGCCGGAGCAGTATGGTAGGCGGGTATCAGGGGCAGGCGTACGGAGAAGTGTTCCGCCGTTTCTGTCACCTCCACTTTATCCTGGGTGAAATAGGCATAGCGGCTCTTAATATTCTCCAACCCCACCCGGGTGGAGGCCATGACCTGTTTCTTGCGTTGCAGGTTGTTGCGCACTTCTAGTCGATCGGGGTTGGGATGAAACAGCCGAATGCACAATGGCCGGTGGGTCGAGATGATGTTGTGTTTTATGGCATTTTCAAAGAGAATCTGCAGGGAAAGCGGGATGATCTTTCTGTCGGTGAGGTCCTCATTTACGTCAAGCTCTACTTGGATGTTGTCACCAAATCGCTCTCGGAGTAAAAACAGGTAAGACTCCAGGTATTCCAACTCGGAGGATAGCGGAATCAGGGACTCGTTGCGTACCTCCAGAACGTACCGGTAGACCTTTGAAAGCTTCTGGACAAACGTAACGGCCCGGTCTGGGTCTTCCGGTATGATATAGGTGAGGGTGTTCAGGCTATTGAAAAGAAAATGCGGATTGACCTGGCTACGCAGGCCAGCGAGTTGAGACTGCACGGTTTCGCGCCTTAGCCGTTCCGTCTCGGTAACCGTTTCGTACCAGCGGGTGTAAAAGAAAAAACCTTCGTAAAACGACGAAACCAAAATAATAATGAGCAATGGCACTACGGTGTAAGTAAGCTCCGAGGCCGTTTCCTGGTGCCTTAAGGCGCCCATATTCTCCAGGGATTCCATCGTGATATTGATCAGGACATAAACAGACAAGATGGCCACTGCCGATCGCACCAGCCGTATGCGGGTCTGCTGATAGCGCGGAAATTTGGCCCGGTAATACATCATAATGGATCGGCAGGAAAGCCAATACAGCGTAGTGTAGATGCCGGAAACCACAAATTTGAAAGTCAGCACCCGCCACCCGCTATCCGGATCTGCATTAAAAAAGACAAACGGAATTAGAACCGACAACAGGGGGATCCCGATCAGTAGGTAAGGTGTATCATTGAACCCCAAAAGCCGGAGTTTGCGTTCTTTCTTCATCCTCGTCTAAGTTAAGCAATATCGAGCAATTTACCTGGTGGGGCAGGAATGGAAAGAACCGGGCCGAGAGCCCGGTCTCCCAAAATAGTATGCGGATATTAAAATTGTAGCCGGTAAAGTACGTCTGGGAAAAAGCCGGATTGTAGGACTTCGTCGACTGCTTCCCGCACCTCGTTGTAGCGAATGTCGAAAATATTATCGTTGTTCGTCACGTTTTGGAAATCGAGGAAAAACTGTTGTGATAGTTTTCGCTTGGCGCTGTTGAGTTGTATTCCAAATTTTACATCCCACCGCAGGTAAGGGTCGAAGCGCTCGCTGAAGGCTTCTTCTTCAATTAGGACTTCTTCGCCAGCGGCGATGGAGGCCTCGAGGTCAACGGGCGTGTAATTCCGGCCGCCGGCTGTAGTAAAGCGGGTATCCAGGGTAAAGGCATGACGCTTATCCTTTCCGAATTTCCACTCTCGACCGGCCAGCACGTTCAGTACGTAGCCGTTATTGAAGGCAGTATTGCGCTCGATACCGTCACTGCCTTCGTACTTTGAGTCGAAGAGCGAACCCGTGAGGAGGGCATAGTAACCATCGCTAAAAAATTTCTCGACGGTTAATTCCAGCCCATAGTTGCGACCGGTACCATCGCTCACCAGCGACCCAACCTCGGGAAATACAAAGTCGGCTCCGGCATTCAATACGGAAAAGCTACTTGGCATTTCTTCCACGGGTACCTGATCGAGGAACTGGTAGTAGGCTTCTACTTTGGTGCGCCATTGGGGCCCCCACTTGCGATCGTAACCCGCTACGAGATGGTGGCTGCGGGTGAAGGGCAAGTCTGCATTGACATTCTCAAATTCGCCAGGCGCCACCTCCTCTTCAAAGAAAAAGATTGGAAAAGGCTGTATTTGGTGATGCAGGCCGTACCCCAAATTGAAACGCTGTCCTGGACGGAACTGCCAATTTACGGCCGTACGTGGTTCCAGCACGAAATCTTCATTTTCGTCCAAATACTGGGCGTGTAATCCGGCATTGAGTGTCCATTTCTCGCTGAGTCGATACTGGGCCTGCCCGAAGACCTGCCCCAGTATCATGGCGCCGTCGAAGTCGCGTACCGTCACCCAGTCCGGCAGGCCATCTTCATCGAAGTCGGGTCGGTTGTTGCGGTCTTCTACTGTCGTTTTTATATCGAATACTTGCCCCAAAAACCCTGCCCGCAGGGTGAACCGGGCGTTGTATTTCTTATTCCAGTAAGAGGAAACCGAATAGGTGTTATTGATATCATCTGCTTCCGTTACGCGCAGTTTGTCGCCCGTTTCGAGTACGTTATCCTGATCGAATTGGTTGCGTGCCGTCGAGAAAGATAGCACCGTACGCACATAGGCATTATCGCCGACAATGATATTGTGGCGCAGGCCAACGATACCCAATTGGGAGCGAGCAAAGGCATCTTCATTGGGATTGGCGAAGAGGTCGTCTTCGTCTATCTCGTCACCCAGGAAGTCAATATCGCTAGTACCGCCAATGCCAAAGAAAGAAAAGTTACCGAGCTTGCTTTGTCCCAGATCCACTTTAAAGGATAGATCCCGGTAGTTGGGCGTAGCATTGGTGCCTACGGGGATGCCCGCCCGAGCAGCTAACTCTACAAAAGAATGGCGGTAGCTCACCAGGAAGGAGCTGTTTTTCTCGCGGTTGATGGGCCCCTCGGCCATGGCTTCCAATCCACTGAAAGCGCCCACTTGCAGGGTGTACTCGTAGTTATCGCGGTTACCTGACCGGAACCCGAGGTCGAACACCCCAGAAAGCGCGTTGCCGTACTGGGCGGGAAAAGCCGAGGTGAGAAAATCGGAACTACGCAACAGGTTGGGATTAATAGCGCTTACCGGCCCGCCCGTGGTTCCGAAGGTGGCAAAGTGGTTCGGGTTCGGGATTGGGATACCCTCCAACTGCCAGAGTACCCCGGTGGGGGAGTTCCCGCGAATGACAATATCGTTGCGGGAATCATCGGCCACCGCTACGCCAGCGAAGTTGCCGGCCAGGCGGGCCACATCGTTACGCCCCCCGGAGAAGCGGTTCACTTCCTCCAAATTGAAAGAGCGGGCGCTGATGGTAGCCATTTCGTTCTGGGTGCGGTCTTTGTCAACGGCGCCACTCACTACGATCTCGTCCATTTCGTAAAAGGACTCCTCCATGGTGAGGTCGAGCTGCACCTCTTTCCCGGCCGTGACGACGACATTTGGGATGGTTACGGTCTGGTAGCCCAGGTAACTAATCCGCAGCGTTTGGCGCCCTACGGGTACCTGATCGACCGAATAGTAGCCCTCGGCATCGGTCACAGCGCCAACTACCGGGTCGGTGCTGATAACTTCTACCGCTACACCTATCAGGGGCAACTCCGATTGCTGGTCGCGCACCGTACCGCGGATGGTTTGCATCTGTTGCGCCCAGAGCCCGGTTGAAAAACATAGCAGCAATAGGGTGATCGAAAAATACATCTTTTGCATGGCTAAATGCATATTTGTTTGGGTGGGTAATATGGGTTGATTTCCTTACCAAATTCCTTGCATCTAGCGGCAAAATCGCTTTAATCTAAATGAACGGCTGATTACCCGCAGTGAATAGTGAATATCCAGGCATGAATCGTATTGCCCAAAATAAGAACTGCCTCGGGGGAAGCCCCGAGGCAGTATATCATAGCATTTGGTAGCTGTAAGCCCTTTTTAGAAACAGTACTCGTTGGCTTCGATCAGTGTGGCCGCTACTTTGCGACGCAGGGCCTTGACCGGCTGGGGCGGATATTTGGTGAACCGCTTCAGGCCGCCCAACAGGGTACGCAGCAAGTCACCCTCGGCAAAAGCCGTAAGTGCATCCAGGCCCCATTTATTGATACGACTATTGGCATCACTGAGGTATACCCGCAAGATGGCGTCGTAAACTTCCTGATCAACTTTCGTATCGACCTCAGCTAGCTTCTGAACCCGTAGCAGCAGGGACTCACTTACCAGCACTTCGCCCAGCATATCGGCTACGGCCATTAATAATTCTTGTTCTTCTTTCATATTGAGTTCGCCGTCCATCTGCATTTTCGCAGCAGCACCGGCTACCATCAAAGTTGCTTTTTTGAAGTCTTTGACAGCTTTAACCTCATCGGCGTAGGGGCCTTCCAGCTTGTCGAAGCTGGGCATCGACGCCAGTTCTTTTTGTACTTCCCATGCCGGACCTACAATATCCACTTTGCCCTTCATGGCGCGCTTCAGCAGCATATCGACGGTAAGCATGCGGTTGATTTCATTCGTCCCCTCGTAGATGCGGTTAATCCGCGAGTCGCGATAAGCACGCGCTGCAGTACCCTCTTCTGAGAAACCCATACCACCATGCACTTGCACCGTTTCGTCGACTACATAGTCGAGTACTTCTGAACCGATAACTTTCAGGATAGAGCATTCTACGGCATATTCTTCAGCACCGATTTGTTTGGCATCCCCAAAAGAAACACCCTCCTCTTTAAGTTCTTCATTTTTATCCTGCAGGAAATTCGATACCCGGTATTGGGCGCTTTCCGCAGCAAAAATACGGATGGCTTGTTCGGCCAATTTATGCTGAATGGCGCCAAAACTAGCTATAGGCCGCTCGAATTGCACGCGCTCATTGGCATACCGGACCGCCGTAGTAGCGCTCAACTTAGCGCCACCCAGGCAAAGGGCACCCAGTTTAAAACGACCGATGTTCAGTACATTGAAAGCAATCAAGTGGCCGCGGCCAATCTCGCCCAACAAATTCTCTACCGGTACTTTTACGTTTTCAAAAAACACCTGGCGAGTAGAAGAACCCTTGATTCCCATTTTTTGCTCCTCGGCGCCCAGCGTTAAACCCTTGGAATCTGCTTCTACAATGAAGCCAGTGAATTGCTCGCCGTCAATTTTAGCAAACACGATGAAAATATCGGCGAAGCCGGCATTGGAGATCCACATCTTTTGGCCGTTCAACACGTAGTGCTGCCCGTCGTCGGTCAGCACGGCCTTTGTTTTGGCCGCTAAGGCATCAGAACCAGAGCCCGGCTCGGTAAGGCAATAAGCCGCTTTGAGTTCGCCCTTGATGAGGCGCGTCAGGTACTTTTCCTTCTGCTCTTCGTTACCGTAGTAAAGGACTGGCAGCATACCGATACCCGTGTGCGCCGCATAAGCAACATTGAAAGAACCGGCCGGTCCGAAGGTGTCGAGAATCAGCGTGTTGGTATTCTCATCCAGTTCCATACCACCGTATTGTTCCGGCATGTGCGTACCCAGCAGGCCCAGTTCTCCCATTTTTTCCAACAGCCGCGGTGCAATATTATCTTCCTGGCGTTCGATTTTGTCGATGTTGGCCAGAATTTGATTGTGTAAAAAGTCATGCACCATATCGCGAATCATCAACTGCTCTTCGTTCATCTCTTCGGGGATGAACGTTTCGTCAATCGTGGCATCTTTAACTAAGAACTCGCCACCTTTCAGCGCCGTTTTTTTGGTAACTAAGGTATCTGCCATGTGCAATCGTATTTTTCGATAAAATTAAATTAGCGAATTTTCGCTGTAAAGGTATAATCTTTTGCCTAACTTGTAAAGTACCCCACGCAATAATTTGCGAATTTTCGCTAATTGCGATTTTGATCAAAACGGCTGCTTTATGACCCTACCGGAAATACCCCGCATGGAGACCCTCGCCAACGTGGTTCGCTTTTTGGGCAATCCGATACCCTCTCTCAACCGGAATTTGCAGCGTTACGGCCACACCTATGCCTTTTATCTGGGCGGCCGGTTCCGCTCGATTTTTACGACCGATCCGGCCTTCATCCAGCACGTTTTCCAGAAAAAGCACCGCCAGTACGTACGTACCCCTAACAATATGGATAAGCTGGGTTTCTTCCTGGGCAAGAGCCTGCTTACCACCGAGGGCGATTATTGGCTCCGGCAGCGGCGGCTTTTACAACCAGGCTTCCATCGCGAGCGATTAGCTCACATTACTTCGCTCATGCAAGCCGAAGTGGATCGTTTCCTGAACGATGAGGCGCAGCTGCCGGTCGGCCGCCCCATCGATATTTCCAAACCCATCCTAATGCTCACCCTGCGCATTATTGCCCGGGCCATGTTCAGCGATACCTATCCGGAGGCCACCTTACAGCAGATCAGTCATACCATTACCAGCTCGCAGGATTTTGTGGTTAAGCAGATACGCCTGCCCTTACTCACACCTTATTACCGATTCACCGGGCGCGAGCGCCGGGAGGCTAAAGCCAACCGCCTTTTTCGCGATTTGTTGCTGAATAAGATCCGGGAGCGCAAAGTCCGGGGCACTAGCCAGGATGACCTCTTGCAAATGATGCTGTATACCCGCTACGCCGATACGGGCGGGCCCCTTACCGAACAACAGTTACTGGACGAGATTATGACCCTCTTCGTAGCGGGCCACGAAACCACTGCCAATGCGCTATCCTGGACCACTTACTTACTGTTACGAAATCCGGAATGGGTCGAACGTATACGGACTGAGCGGAACGAACTACTGGGAAGTGCTCAGCCTACTTTTGACAACTTAGGTGGATTACCCATTCTAAAGGCCGTAATCCAGGAAGGCATGCGACTCTATCCGCCGGTATGGATTAACGATCGCACGGCAAAAGTTAAGGATGCGTTCGAAGGAATATCGATTGAACCGGGCACCCTAGTGATCGCTTACATTTTAGGCGCGCACCGTCACCCCGACTATTGGACCGACCCGGAGCGATTCGACCCTAGCCGCTTTTTAGAAAGTGAAAAGGGGGCAAAGCATGATTATGCCTATCTGCCCTTCGGCGCCGGTCCGCATTTATGCATCGGCAATCACTTCTCTATGATGGAAATGCAATTGGTGCTGAGCAGCTTATTGCAAAAATTTGACCTACATACGGCGATCATCGACAACCCGCAACCACTACCATTGATCACCCTGCGCCCCGACCGGGAGATTAGCGTAAGATTGGAGCGCCGTTCCTTCTAGTCCTCGTTGATCGGATCGACCTTATAGACAAAGTAGTCGGTCTTTCCTTGCCAGGGCATGCCCTTAAATTTTTGCCTGTAGTAGAGTTTCACTTTTTTCCCCTGATAATCCTGCAAAGTTTGGTATAGCTCTTTATCCTGAACCGAGAAGTCCCAAATATTTCCCATTAGGCCAGTTTCCTTATTCGTCTGGACCCCGCCCAGATTGAGCTCGCCCTCATAGGTACGAAATACCACGCCTTTGTACGTCATTTTGGTGAGCGTACCGGCCCTGGTACCATCGCTATAGGTGAGGTTTGCGCCAACGAGGAACAAAATACCGCCGACAATTAAAATGATCAGTAACCAGAGGAAAAAACGACGGATACCGCGACCCACCTTCTGGGCGCCTTCTTTTACAACTTGACTATATTCACTCATCTTCTTGGGGAGTTATGGTTCAAATGCTAAAGCAATCCATTACCGTTTACAAACTATGTATGTGCTGCCGGCTTACGCAGGACAGGAGCTTGAATCCCGGTTCTTCCCACAAGCCAAATACGGTAGCCGGCAACCCTCCGGAGAGGGCTAAAAGCTTTGACCACGCAGCTTCCTGCCCGGCAGCAATGGGCATTCGCTGCATTTTTTCATCGACTAAAAAGCGCTTCCCAGCCGAACTAACTGGCTTGACGCCCGCTACTAAGACCGGAAAGGACCCTACCCAGGGGTTCGCGGCCACCACTTCTGCAAACTGCCTGTAAAATACGGCAAAATCTACACTCCCGCCTAATTGTTCGACCGGCTCTTGTTGCACTTCGTGCCGAACGATCTGAGCGCGCAGTTTCAACGCCCCGGGATAGAAAGCCAGTTCTGCTCTAATGGCTTGCCCCAGTTTCCACGAAGTTTCGAATTGCGCCTTTATGTAAACAAATTCAAGCAAGAGGGCAGCTCGCTGGCAGTTGACCCCCCAAAGCCAGGCGCGCTGGTATCGAAGCTGTTCCTGCACGCCCTCTTCCTGTCCCATCACTACCCATAGGTCGCGCTCTTTCGTTCCTTGTTCCTGCACTTCTTTTTTATTTGCCGAAAGACCACTGATTGCCAACAATTCCTGCTGGAGCGGTTGGGGTAGCTCTTCAAGGCGGTCGAAACCCTGGCTGAAGGCATAGAGCTCGGCCATACCGACGGCCAATCGCTCGTGCCAATCGGAATTGTAGCGTTGGTCCCGCATTGCCCGAATGCGCCGCGCGATGCCGCGCATTTTGTTGTCGACCATGCGCGTAGCAATTTCGTCCCAAGCTTCATCATCCTGGAGCTGCCAGGTGCCCAAACCTTGTAAGCATACATCGCTCAGCCAGCGTTGCAGGTCGACCAGCCCTGTACGCATTACCTGCAGGCGCTGCTCCCGGTTGCGATTTCGCTGTTGGGCCTTTTCCCCAGCGCCACTGACGAGCCGGATGACTTTGCGGTCGACTATCCAGCCGGGTTCAATCGTAGACAGGGGAAATGCCGATGCATCATGCAACAGCATCAATGCCATCGCAACGGCGTGCACACAAGGCATACTTCCGGCCGGGCAGTTACAAAAAAACTGCTGGCGACGGCGGTCGTAGACAGTTTCGAAATAACGGGCTCCACTACTCGCGCACCGTCCCCAGACGTGCTGGGCAGAAGAACCCGTATCTTTCCACTTCCCTGGCTTGGCCTGTTGGCGCGCCCGATCGACAAGGGCGTCGTTGGCGACGGCACGGGTTAGGGATTCGTAATCGGGATAGATCAGCATCAGTCTTCTTCTTCCTCTTCGACCAGAATACCGAGTGCTTGCATGGCACGTTCGGAGGCCGTCTGTTCTGCCGCCTTCTTGTTGAAGTCGTCGGCGGTGGCCATTTTTTCCCCATTGATCACCACGGCTACTTTGAAGCGATCACGCTTTTCAAATTTGTAGCGAGCCAGCAATTTATAGCTGACGGAGCGGCCATGCTTCTGGCACCATTCCAAAAGCTGGCTTTTGTAGTTGTCGTCGAAACGCTCCAGCTCATGAATGTCGACGTAGCTACGCAGGATTTTGCGGATCACAAAATCCTGGGTTCGGTTGTATCCCTGCTCCAGATAGACGGCACCGACCAGGGCCTCTACGGCATTACCGAGCATGGAGCGGCTTAGGCGTGTATTATTGTACTCCTGGAGTAGGTATTCCAGCCCCATCTTATCGCCAATCTTGTTGAGCGATTTGCGCTTGACGATCTTGGAGCGCATCTTCGTCAGGAAGCCCTCGTTGCTGTTGGGGTACTTCTTAAATAAATACTCCGCAACGATGGTACCGAGGACAGCATCGCCCAGGTACTCGAGACGCTCATTGTTCTGAATGGCATACCCCTTGTCGCCTTGATTGGATTTATGGGAAAAAGCCAGCTTGAAAATACCGAGGTTCGCCGGCGTAAACCCAATGATGGGACGCAGTCGACGCGCAAGGTCGCGATCGCCGGAAAAGTAATAATTGTAAAAACGGAACACGTACCGCATCAAGTGGACCTGTGAGTGAAAAAGGAGAAATCCTCACCGATGCGACCCCCGAACGAACGCAGAAGCTTCAGCAACTCCAGAAAGCGGTAAGCGGGCAAGGCAGCAAACCTGGTAAAAATAAGAAGGCCATCCATTCCTATTTTTATCAGATCGGATCTTGGCTCTGCCTCCGGCGTACTATCCCTCAAAACGCTTCATGATGAGCGATGAATTATGGCCGCCAAAACCAAAAGTATTGCTCAAAAAAGCATTGACCGGTCGGTCTTGCGCCTCATTGAACGTGAAGTTTAGCTTGGCGTCCAGCTCCCGATCATCCGTAAAGTGGTTGATCGTCGGTGGTACAAAGTTATAATTTATTGCTAATATTCCGGCAATGGCTTCAATTACCCCGGCCGCTCCCAGCAGGTGCCCTGTCATAGACTTCGTCGAGCTGATGTTGAGGCCGTAGACCGAATCTTGGAAGACCTTTTGAATTGCTTTTACTTCGGCAATGTCTCCCAACGGGGTGGACGTACCGTGCACATTGATGTAATTGATGTCGGCCGGCTTTAAACTGGCGTCTTTTAATGCCATGCGCATTGAATTGGCGGCGCCGGTTCCCTCGGGGTGAGGTGCAGTGATATGATAAGCATCGGCAGTAGACCCAGCACCGACCACCTCGGCGTAGATGGTAGCGCCCCGCTTTCGGGCGTGCTCTAAATCTTCGAGAATAATGGAGCCGCCGCCTTCGCCCAGTACAAACCCGTCGCGGTCCTGATCAAAAGGCCGTGAGGCTGTGAGGTAATCGTCATTTCGCGTAGACAGGGCCTTCATGGCACTAAACCCGCCGATCCCAATTTTGGTGATCGTAGCTTCGGACCCGCCGGTGACCATAACTTCGTGGCGCCCCAGACGGATTTCATCGAATGCATTCATAATCGCATGCGAAGAAGAGGCACAGGCCGAAACGGTCGCGTAATTCGTACCCTGGAAGCCGTATTTGATCGAAATTTGGCCGGCCGCAATGTCGGAAATCATCTTCGGAATGGTAAAGGGATTATAGCGCGGAAAACCTTGGCCCAGAGCAAAATCTTCGATTTCCTTTTCCAGGGATGCCAATCCGCCAATACCTGAAGCCCAGATGACGCCGACTTTGGTCGGGTCGAGCTGATCCAGGTAATCGGTCAGGCCGGCATCCTGCATCGCTTCATTGGTAGTCACCAGGGCGTAGATCGCGAAGTCGTCGAGCCGACGTACTTCTTTGCGGTCGATGATTTCGGCAGGATTAAAATCTTTGACTTCGCAAGCAAAGCGGGTTTTGAATTTTTCGGCATCGAAGCGGGTGATGGGATTGGCCCCACTCTTGCCGGCTTGTAACCCCTCCAGATAAGCTTTAACCGTATTGCCAATGGGCGTTAATGCGCCTATGCCGGTGACTACAACCCTTCTCATGATTTGGTATTTGGTACGGGAAAATTTGCAATGTTTCCCGCCGGCATGCTTTCAGCAGGAACCAACGGGAATAAAGAAGGGGACAGTACCAATGTGTTTCAGGAATAAATCAGAACGTCGTTGCAACCAATGGAATAACAGCGCCCATCCAGCCAGTATCTGCACTCCAAGGAGACGGAACTGTCCCACTCTATTGAGGGCATTTACTCACTTTTCACTTGAGATTCCAGGTATGCTACCGCCTGACCGACGGTTTGAATGTTTTCTGCTTGTTCGTCGGGGATGGAAATTTCGAATTCTTTTTCGAATTCCATAATGAGTTCAACCGTATCCAGAGAGTCGGCGCCAAGATCATTGGTGAAGCTAGCTTCCGGAGTCACCTCCGATACATCAACACCAAGCTTGTCGACAATAATGTTACTTACTCTTTCTGCGATGCTTGACATGATTGATTGTTATTTGTTGAAAATGCAAGTGCAAAGTAAAACAGAAGTCCCATGATAACCAAGGTTTTTAATTTTTTTTTCCACCCCCACAACATGCCCGAACCCCCGATATTATTGCGCTTTAGCGCTTTCCTATTGCGTTTTTACACTATATTGGATTCATTAATCCTGGTTGGGCGAGGTTTTGCCATTCAGGATATATTGTGAAATTTACACTTAGTTCACAGCAACCTAATACCTTAGCCTATTGGTACCCAGGATTACTATACAAACGAAAACGCTTCCATGAAAATCGTTGACCACCAAAACACTAAAATCGTGGCCACCGTAGGGCCGGCCTCCAACGCTTACGAGCAACTACTGGAGCTGGTACGCGAAGGGGTGGATGTCTTCCGACTCAATTTTTCCCACGGTACCCACGAGGATCACCTGTCTGTGATCAACCACATCATTTATCTAAATGAAAAATACGGCACCCACATTGGTATCCTGGCTGATTTGCAGGGGCCGAAACTGCGGGTAGGGCAAATCGAAAACAACGCACTGGAGATCAAGGAGGGCGATATCCTGACGTTCGTCAACGAAGAAGTCGTGGGTACTAGAGATAAAATCTACATGAGTTACCAGCAATTTCCCAAAGACGTAAAAGTAGGCGAACGGGTGCTGGTCGACGATGGCAAGCTCGTGCTGGAGGTGACTGAAACCAACGAAAAAGATACCGTAAAGCTGAAAGTAGTTTTTGGGGGCGTTCTTTCTTCGCGCAAAGGGGTAAACCTGCCGAATACTAAAATCTCTTTGCCATCGCTCACCGCAAAAGACCTGCGCGACCTGGAATTTATCCTTACCCAGCCGGTCAACTGGATCGCGCTCTCGTTTGTGCGAGACGATGACGATATCTATGATTTACGGCGGCGGATCGAGGAGCGCAACCATCCCGCCAAGGTCATCGCCAAGATCGAAAAACCAGAGGCTATCGAAAATATCGACAGCATCATCAAGGCGTCGAACGGCATCATGGTGGCACGCGGTGATCTAGGTATTGAAATTCCCATCGAGCGGGTGCCCCTCATTCAGAAAGACATCATCCAGCGCTGCCGCCAACGGGCCCGCCCGGTGATTGTCGCCACCCAAATGATGGATAGCATGATTAACAACCCCACCCCTACCCGGGCCGAGGCTACCGACGTCGCTAACGCCGTGCTCGACGGTACCGATGCCGTCATGCTCAGCGGCGAGACTTCCGTGGGTCGGCATCCGGTAAAGGTGGTACAGGCCATGAACAAGATCATCGAAGAAGCGGAGAAGTCGGCCGAAATCGGTGGTCGCCGACCGGTTCCCTCGGAGAAGTCCCGTACTTTCCTATCGGATGCCGTTTGCTTTAATGCCGCCAAAACGGCCGAGGATGTCAACGCCATTGCCATCATCGGGATGACTTCTTCGGGGTACACCGCCTTCAAGACGTCCAGCTACCGCCCCAGTGCGGCTATCCATATTTTTTCCGACCGCATGCATATGCTGGCGACCCTCAACCTGGTCTGGGGGGTGCGCACCTATTACTACGACCGGTTCTCCTCGACCGACGAGACCATCGAAGATGTGCAAGAAATTTTAAAACGCCTGGGCAAAATTAACCCGGGCGACATTGTCGTACACACAGGCACCACGCCTTTGCATCGCCGCCACCGAACCAACATGCTTAAAGTGGCAGTCGTAGAATAGCATAATTTTCCAGCTCGGCGTGCAATTTTCACCCCATTTCCAGTATTTTAAAAGACGGGTTGCCGATCAGCTTAGGTCCTGCCTATTGAACTGGGGGGATATACACCGCGTTTTCAACCAAAGTTCGTCGTCAATCCTTCTTTCAACACGACTAAATTCGGCCCGCATGAGATACCTCTATATTGGATGGTTATTGGTCGGTCTACTTGGTACCGCTTCACCCACCCAGGGGCAGAACGACCGCGTATCGGAAGCTGAGATGCGCCTGCAGGAAAAACTGATCGAAGCCGGTAAAGCTAAAATCCTGGAGGACATAGAGACCGCTGTCGAGGCTTACGAAAACATCCTGAAGGATCACCCCGACAACGCAACAGCCGCCTTTGAATTGGCCCGCCTGTTGGCGCAGCAGGAATTCTATGTCGATGCCCGGCGTTGGGCCAAAAAAGCCGTAGTTGCAGATCCAGAAAATGTGTGGTCGCAAAAACTCCTTGCCGACCTCTATCAAGAGACCGGCGATTTTACTGCGGCGGCCAACATTTATCGCGGGCTCAAGGAAAAGGCTCCCGGCGAAACGGACTATTATTACAAAGAAGCTTACATGTGGGTGAAAGCAGGTGATCTGGACCGGGCACTGAAGGTTTATGATGAACTGGAAGCTAAGGCCGGTATTTCCGAGGCCCTTATCCGCCGGAAGCACAGCCTTTACATGGGGACGGGCGACTACAAAAAAGCCGAGGGAGAGCTACGGCGATTGATCGAAGCTTTCCCACAGGAGTTGGATTATCGCTACCGGTTAGCGGGATTTTACAAACAGGTCGGCAAGGCGCAGAAAGCTTTGGAAGTTTACGAAGCCATTCTGGCAATCGACCCTTACGAGGAAAAGGCACGTATGGAACTAGCGGGTAACAGCTTCAAAGCCAGCGATGAAGAAGCCTACCTGACCGCTTTGAAACCGGTTTTCGAAGATGGGTCCGTAGATATTGACCTGAAGATCGGTAAAATCCTGCCGTTCATCCAGCGGGTGGCCGAAACCGGACAGCGCAACCTGGCCGATGCTACGCTTGAACTGACCGACATCCTCGAATCGGTACACCCCAACGAAGCCAAGCCGTTAGCCGCCTCCGGTGATTTATTTTACCATACTGACCGGCTGGAAGCAGCTGCTCAAAAATACAAAAGCGCTCTGCAGCGCGACGAGTCCGTATATGTTGTCTGGGAACAATTGCTCTACACTCAGCGGGCGTTAGGCCGGTACGAAGCAGTGCTGGAAACGGCCGGCAACGCCATGGATGTCTTCCCTAACCAGGGGGCGTTGTATATGCTCTATGCCTCGGCCGCCAATGCATTGGCAGACTACGGCGAAGCCCTAGATTGGCTGGACCAGGCCCTGCTCATGTCGGGCAAGGACCAAAACTTAAAGCTCGATATCCTGATCGAAAAAGGGATTGCGCTGGCCGGTGAGGGGGATAGCGATGCCGCCTATACGGCTTTTGAAGAAGCCCTGCGCATCTATCCCAAATCGCCCCAGGCGCTCGGGTTGTACAGCCTCTATCTAGCCATTGCCAATGAAGCTGAAAGCCGCTACCGGGATCTGTTAAAAGCTGCCCAAAAAGCAACTCCCGAATTGCCCGGCTTGCAACACGCAGCGGCATGGGCAGCCTTCAGATCCGGCGATCCGGGAGGCGCACAAACGCTACTGCAAAAAGCAGAAACTGCAGCGGTACATCCGCCGCGACGGCTCGAGCAGTTCGGAGATTTGTACTTTCTTTTGGGCGAAGAAGATCGAGCCCTGGAAATGTGGAATAACGCTTTGAATGCGGGCAGTCAATCCACTACCCTGACCAAAAAAATTGCCGACAAAAAATATACAGAATAACCTATGCAGCCCCGATTGTTTTTCCCTCGTTTATCGCCAGGGTTATGGTTCGCCGGCCTTGGCCTGATGCTGTTGCTAAGCGCTTGCTCGACCGGCCGGAAAGCCGGTGCATTAAGCAGCAAAGCTTTTACGAAAGAGCGCGTTTTAGAAGCGATGATCCGCAACCAGAACAACGTGGGGTGGATGGATGCCCGGGCGCGCATCGCATTCGATGACGGATCCTTCTCAGCCCGCGCTAATGCCGATATCCGCTTGCAGCGCGACAGCCTGATTTGGGTCGCTGTCAACAAATTGGGGTTCGAGGTCGCAAGGGTCCTGATTACCCCCGACTCGGCCTTTATCCTGGACCGCGTAAATAAAGAGTTTACGGCGGAAAGCATCGCAGCATTGGCGCAAACCTACCAGCTGCCGGCCGATTTTGCCATCCTCCAAAACATGCTGCTGGGGAACCCGGTATTTTTTAACCGCCAGGGCCTGGAGCTTTCGCGCAAGGAAGGCCGGGTCACCCTGCAAGACGAGCGACCGCCCATTGCCAGCAGTTACCAGCTCGATGACCAAACTATTCAGCTGCGGGAAATGGCATTCCGGGATCACCGCACCGATATGCAATTGGTTTGTGGGTTCGAAGACTATCAGCAGGTGAGTAAACAACAAAATTTTGCCTATTTTCGTAAATTAGAATTGACAGGAACGGACATGGAGAAAGTGCTTTTTGAAATAAAGTTCTCCGATGTCGTTTTCGATATCCCAAAGAGCGTAAAATTTGATATCCCAGATCGGTACCGTAAAACCAACTAATCCCTCTGATCTCCTGCTGTTGCTAACATTCGTGCTGATAGCGAGCGTACCTTCCTGGGCCCAAAACAAGGAAGACCTCGAACGCCAGCGCCTGGAGTTAATGGATGCAATCGAACAGACTACTCGCCAGCTCGAAAAAACCCGGGCCGACAAAGCAAATACGCTCAATCACTACGTAGCGCTGCAGAAACAAATCAGTCAGCGACGCAGGTTGATGACCAACTTGGAGCAGGAGATAACCTACGCCGATCGCAGTATCGCCCGCAGCGGCGAGGTCATCGAAGCATTGCAAAAAGACGTGGGATTACTGCGCGAGGAATACGCGCAAATGCTGCGCGTGGCCCTGCGCCATAAGCTCAATCAAAGCTTGGCACTTTTCCTGTTTTCTTCCCGCAACTTCAATGAAGCTTTCCGCCGTTGGCAATACATCCGGCAATACAATAACTACCGGCGCAAACAATCGCGCCTGATCCAGGAAACCCAGCGCATGCTGACGGGAAAGATGGAAAGCATTGAGCGCCAAAAAATGGAGAAGGAGGCCCTCCTCATTGCTGCCCAAGACCAGCAGGCCAATCTGAACCAGGAACTGAACAGCCAAGATAAATTGTTAGCCAGATTAAAGACCGCAGAGCGGAGGCTCGCTCAGGAGTTGGTTGAACAACGGGAGGCTCGCGACAGGCTAAACACAACTATCGAGGCGATCATCCGCGCCGAGGTAGAGGAAAGTCGGACCCGGAAATCACAGACCAACGTGGGCCTACCCGAAAATAGGCGGGCGGAGCGACGCTCCGAAGCCGACCTCGAGCCGACGCCCAACGAAGCAGAAGATCCTTTTGCCCAACTGAAGGGGCAGCTACCCTGGCCGGTACGAAAAGGCCGAATTGTACAATCGTTCGGCCGGCATCCGCACCCGCGTTTCAAAGAAGTGCAAATCACCAACAACGGCATTAATATTGAAACAGGCAAAGGATCAGAAGTATATGCTGTTTTCGGCGGAAAAGTTGCCGGAATTCAATTTATTCCAGGATATAAAAACACAGTAATCTTGCAACATGGCAACTATTATACTGTTTACTCGAATCTGGAGACGGCCTACGTAAAGCGAGGCGATAACGTAAAAGGACGCCAGACCATCGGTGTCGCCAGTAGCAGCAAGCCGGAAATCCACTTTGAAGTATGGCGGGAAAAACAACGGCTTAATCCGGAACTATGGGTAACCCGGCGATAAATGACAAACGAAAACGAGAACAATATGACAAATAACAGTGGCTGGAATATTGGCCAAAAAGACAAGAAGGGCCTTCGGTCCGATGGGGAGTACGCCGTTCTCGTAGGTTTGGTAAAACGAGACGAAACCGAAGCCCAAATTCGGGAATACCTCGACGAGCTGGAGTTTCTGGCACTAACGGCCGGAGCTACCACCGCCAAGCGATTTATTCAAAAGATGCCCCAACCCGATCCGCGCACCTTCATTGGAAAAGGGAAGCTGGAGGAAATCAAGGGATACATCGAAAAGCATGAGTCCATTAATATGGTCATTCTCGATGATGACCTCACGGGCAAACAGGTTAGCATCCTGGAAGAAACCCTAAAAGTCAAAATTATCGACCGCTCCAGTCTGATTCTGGACATCTTCGCCTCTAGGGCCCAGACTGCTCAGGCCAAGACTCAGGTAGAGTTGGCACAGATGCAGTACCTGCTACCCCGGCTGCGCGGGCTCTGGACCCACCTGGAGCGCCAGCGTGGTGGTATCGGAATGCGCGGACCAGGTGAGAAAGAAATCGAAACCGACCGCCGAATCGTGCGCGATAAAATAAGCTTGCTGAAAAAAAAGCTGGCAAAGATAGATCAACAGAATGTGACCCGGCGCAAGCAACGCCATGCGCTGATCCGGGTAGCCCTGGTGGGCTATACCAATGTAGGAAAATCCACGCTGATGAATGTACTCAGCAAATCCAATGTGTTCGCCGAGGATAAACTCTTCGCAACCCTGGACACTACCGTGCGCAAGGTGGCCTACGATCGCATGCCTTTCCTACTATCCGATACGGTCGGATTCATCCGCAAACTGCCGACCCACCTGGTGGAAAGCTTCAAATCGACCCTGGATGAGGTCAGAGAGAGCGATATTTTGCTGCACGTGGTCGACATTGCCCACCCCCAGCACGAGGACCATATCCGGTCGGTCAATCAAACGCTGAAAGAGCTGGGCGCTCTCGATAAACCTACGCTCATGGTATTCAACAAGATCGACCTGTTCCGCGAACGCAACTACGATAACTTCCTGGAAGAGGATGCGCGTGCCGAGATCGAAGAGGGTCTGCGGGGTAGCCTGCGGTTTATGTTCGATCAGGAAAATATCTTGGTGTCGGCAAAAACTAAAGAGCATATACCCGAACTGCGCGATCGCCTGACAGACATGGTAAAAGAGCAATACCGCGTACGCTATCCCTATCAAACCCATCAATGGTAAATTGACAATGAATCCTCTTTTGGAAAAATACGCCCTCTTATTGGTCGACTACTGCTTATCTATCGAGCGGGGCGACCGGCTTTTCGTAGAGTCTACCACCTTGGCGGAACCCTTGGTACGGGAGGTGTACCGGCTGGCTAGCAGGCGGGGTGCCATCGTAGAAGTCGACTTGGATTTCCGTGAAAAAAAGCGCATCTTCCAACAGGAAGCCCTAACCAAACAGCAACTACAGCACGCTCCAATGCTCTATCGCGAAGCCATGGAACACTTTGAAGCCTACTTGTATATACGGGCCCCGTTCACCTTAAGGCAAGCAGAAAACGATCGTGACGAAAAGCTTACCAACATCCGGAGAGCTGCTTTACAACCTTATCGAGATCACTACTTTCGTCGCATCGGTGATGGATCTATGCGCCGCTCCCTTTGTCAGTATCCCACCCTCGCTAATGCCCAAGAGGCCGGTATGTCCCTGGAAGAATACGAATATTTTGTATATGACGCTTGTCGCCTTTTTGTGGATGACCCCATCGCCTCCTGGAAAGAAGTGCGCAGCCAGCAGCAGCTTATTGTAGACTGGCTGGAGCAACGAGAGACGATACGCTACCAAAGTGCACATACCGATATTTCCTTTTCGACAAAAGGCCGCCGCTGGATCAATTCCGATGGGCGCACCAATATGCCTTCGGGCGAAGTGTATACCTCTCCGGTAGAAGACTCCGTAAATGGTCATATCCATTTCACTCTGCCGGCCGTATACCGCGGAAAAGAAGTGGAAGATGTAACCTTATGGGTCAAAGACGGGTACATTGAAAAATGGGAAGCCAAACGCGGTAAAGATTTTCTGGATTCGATATTTGCGCTGCCCGGAACCCGCCGGTTCGGCGAAGCAGCCATAGGCACCAACTACCGCATCCAGCGGCAGACCAAAAATATTCTTTTTGATGAAAAAATGGGAGGCACCGTCCATATGGCGATCGGTCAATCCTACGCCCAGGCAGGAGGGCAAAACCAATCCAACGTACATTGGGATATGATTACCGATATGACACAGGGCGGAATTATTACCGCCGATGGTGAAAAATGTTATGAGAACGGACAGTTTTTAATCGATTAACTACGATTCCCGGCATCTCTGACGATTGATAAGCAACCCGATGGAGATGAACGCTTATTTTTTTATTTTACCGTAAAATCAGAAGCAAAGAAAAAACATACTATAAACAAGCGATAAAAACCATTCCAGAACGTAAATAACTAACTAAACCGTGAACAAGAACATTGCTTATTTAGAGCTGAAGTATGGGAACATCTACGGCGGCTACCCAAACTTTTACGCAATTTCCGAAATCGCCCTGCTGATCTACGAACAAGGATCCAACAAAATTTTCCTCGAGAGCTGGATCAACAATGCCAACATCGACATCATTAATGTCTATTCCAAAACTAATGAACTGGGGCATACGATCGGCCGGGTAAAAGAGGTCATCAACCTCAAAACCCACCGGCGCAAACCCTACCGGGAAGATTTTCGACTGGATGATCGCCAGCTCCAAATGTCCTTTAAACAATTGCGACCTACGAAAATCCCCATTCGCAACTTTTTGCTGAAAAACTTGAAAAAGTACCGCTTCCAGGACCTCATTACGTTTGATGGGCGGCGCGATGTTTTCCTATGCGAACGTTCGGGGGTGAAATTTGACCGTTACAACATCATCGACCTGCAAAAGGTGCTTAATAAAGAGACGGATTACTTATTCTCCCTCAACAAACTGGCCGTCGTGACCAATTTTGATTTCGATCGGTCCTACCTGCGCAGTAATAATTTGGAATTTTGGCTCCACCCCATTGCTTCGCGACAAATCGTGCCGAAGTCTGCTGCTTATGATGCCGCCCGGCTGCTCATGGTGCACCAGGAGCACCAGCAACACCACAGCGACTTCCTGATTAAAGCACAACTGATCCTGAATAAGATCAAGCAGTCCAAACCGCAGCAATGAAAAAGGCTACCACGTGGTGCAATTGCAGCACATGCTGCCATACCATCACGCTCGTGCTGCTCCGAGTCCCGCCAGAGCGATGGGTTCTTTATTCATTTTGACAATGCCTAAGAAACGGAGATAGGTAAAAAAAAGGCACTGACCCTTAACTGGATCAGTGCCTTTTCCACTTAAATTTATATTTTCTTTTCAACGTTGAGAGCAAAAACGCTCTGGTCGAGCTTAATTTCGATGTCTTTACTCGTTGCTGCCAGATCCACCACCGGCGCTCATCAGATCACCGAGCTGTGCATCGGGCAAGATGACAGTACGGCGGTTTTGAGAGCGGCCATCAGCAGAATCATTAGAAGCAGCAGGCATGTATTCCCCACGACCTACAGCGGCTACCTGAGCGGGATCAACGCCTTCGCGCAGCAGCTCGCGAACGACGCTCATAGCGCGCATGGTAGACAGCTCCCAGTTGTCGCGGAAAGAAGCACCGGGGATAACTTTTTTATCATCGGTATGACCCTCAACCAAGATTTTTACGTCCGGATTGTTTTTCAACGTCTCTGCCAATTCCGCAATAGCTTCGCGCTCGGTGCGGTCTAGACGAGAAGATCCACTGGCGTAATTAACTGGAGCTTCTGTCATGATGGTCAGGCGGCCGTTGCGCTCTTCCAACGACAATCCGCTCTCTTTGTAAGTATCAAAGATACCATTGATTTCCTGCTTCAGGTCAGCCAGCTCTTCTTCGGTCATATTGAGCTTACTTCTCATTTCTTGGATTGAACCCTTAGTGGCATCCAGTTCGTTGCGCAGGGTAGCCATTTCGTTGTTCAGACGTTCTTTTTCTGACTCCAGGGTATTCTGAAGCTCGGTATTTGCTTCTTCAAGCCCTTGAATTTGACCCTGAGCCTCGGCCAAAGCCGCGTCTACAGAAGCTTTGGATGCCTCCAGTTCCTCGAATTTCTTTTTAGAAACGCAAGAGGATACAGAGCCGAAAATGAGGGCAAGCACCACCAGGTTGAGTATCAGACGCATGTTCTTTTGTTTTAATTTACGAATTGGTGTTATAATAAGATCATAAGTGTTGGCGAAATGAAGACTTGGAGCCCACTCTGGCCGACTTCCACGGAATCCTTTCTTCCAATGCAAATCAATGGCTTTTTTTGAATAAAACAAAGATTATCCCGAATTTCTTGCACTGTGAGCCTTTTCTACATGCAGTACGACCATTTAGGTTTCTACAGAAACCCTTTTTTACCCTGCGATGTCGCCGCTTTGGGCTTTTGTTCAGGATTGCGGGTGGAGTTCCGATAACCACAGTTGGGCTTCCGTGGAGAAATCCGTTATTTTACCGTCGCTAAATAGTGTCAAGAACAGAAGCATCCAACTGCGGAAGCGTGATAACGTCCAGCGGAGCTAATTTTTCTTTCACAGAAGAACGCTCTCCGAACGGACAGCCTGTTTTTCCTTAACCATTCTTATGACCACTGATGAAATACGAGATTGTCGAAGAGCAGAATTTTAAGTACATCGAAACCAAAGGAGGCTCAGAAAACCTGCTACTCCTACACGGTTTGTTCGGAGCCCTCAGTAACTTTAAGGGGATTATCGAGGGCTTTTCCAGTAAATACAATGTCATTGTTCCGATGCTGCCCATATTTGAAATGCCGATCCGCAAGGTTTCGGTGACCGGGCTGGTCGATTACGTCAACGATTTTGTGGACTACAAAAATTACGGCAAAGTTCACGTGCTGGGCAACTCACTGGGCGGCCATATCACCCTGTTGTACGCACTAGCGCGGCCCGAAAAAATCGGGTCCATCATCCTCACCGGTAGCTCGGGACTGTTTGAGAGCGCAATGGGTACGACTTTCCCCAAGCGGGGCGATTACAACTTTATCAAAACCAAGACGGAGTCAACCTTCTACCGCCCCGAGGTAGCTACCAAGGAACTCGTGGACGAGGTCTTTGATATTGTAAATGACCGCAATAAAGCGATCCGGATTTTGGCCACCGCCAAATCGGCCGTGCGCCACAACCTGGGTGATAAACTCCAACAAATCGAAGCGCCAACGTTGCTCGTATGGGGGCGCGACGACCAGATCACCCCCGCTTTTGTGGGCGAAAAATTTCACGAACTAATCAAGAATTCGCGCCTTATTTTTATGGAAGAGTGCGGTCACGCCCCTATGATGGAACACCCCGAAGCTTTCAACCACCACCTGGAAACCTTCTTGGAGGAGGTGACCGCTACCGATTCGGTTCGTGAATGACCAACATTTCATCGCATAACGCATCCATTACAAATGAATAATTATCTAATATTAGGGCTCCTGCTCGGCTTACTAACCGCTTGCGGTACGACCCGCCAATCGACCACCCCGGAAAAAGAGCCCGAAAAAGCGGCCGAAGAGCAACAGGTGCGCCAGATGGAGCAGCGCCAGTTGGATACGATGGTGATCTCTGCACCCCCGATCGACAAAGGGCAGGAGCGGCCCAACCCGCTCGACTTTACCCTGCCGCCCTATAAAGGCGCTTATACCCTTACCCACGATTTGGTGCATACCAAATTAGAGGTCAGCTTCGACTGGGAGCAGGAGGCGGTGCTTGGAAAAGCCGAACTGCGTATGACGCCCTATTTTTATCCCAGCCGCAAGGTGTTGCTGGACGCCAAAGACTTCGCCATCCACCGCGTAGCTATGAAAGGCTCCAGTCGGGAACTTGACTATACCTACGATTCGCTCCGGTTAGCGATCGATTTGGGGCAGACCTACAAAAAAGGGGAGACCTACACCCTGGTCATCGACTATACGGCCTATCCGAAAGGTACTGGGGGCAGCGCCGCCATCATCTCTGATCAGGGTCTTTTTTTCATCAATGCTGACGGCTCGGTTCCCGGTAAGCCGCAGCAAATCTGGACCCAAGGTGAGACCGAGTACAATTCCCGCTGGTTTCCCACCATCGATAAGCCCAACGAGCGTTGTACGCAAGAAATACTGATTACGGTAGAAGATCGCTTCAAGACCCTTTCGAACGGCGACCTCATCTCTTCTATCGACAATCGCGACGGCACCCGCACCGATTATTGGAAGATGGATCAATCCCACGCCCCTTACCTGTTTATGCTCGCCATTGGTGAATTCGCCGTCGTGGAAGAAGCATGGAAAAACGTTCCCGTCTCGTATTACGTTGAACCGGAATTCAAAGCCGACGCCCGCAACATTTTTCCCCACACCACCGAAATGCTCGACTTTTTTTCCGACATCCTGGATGTTGACTATCCCTGGTCAAAATACGCCCAAGTGGTGGTACGCGATTTCGTATCAGGCGCTATGGAGAATACGACGGCTTCCGTTTTCGGTGAATTCGTACAGCAATCCTCCGCCGACCTAATCGACGATCTTACCAATGATAAGATCGTCGCCCACGAGCTTTTCCACCAGTGGTTTGGCAATTATGTAACCTGCGAGAGCTGGGCCAACCTGGCCATGAATGAAGGCTTTGCCAACTACAGTGAATACCTGTGGTTGGAGCACAAGTACGGGCGCGACGAGGCCGACTACCACCTGCTCAACGAATGGGACGGCTACTTTGGTCAGGCCATCCAGGATATGCACCCGCTGATCCACTTCAGCTATGATAACAAGGAGGATATGTTTGACGCCCACTCATATAACAAGGGCGGCGCCATCCTGCATATGCTGCGCTACGAATTGGGCGATGATGCTTTCTTTGCCGGGTTGAATAAGTACCTGACCGACAATGCCTATACGGCCGTGGAGGCCCACGACTTACGCCTTGCTTTTGAAGAAGTAACGGGACGCGATCTTTATCCTTTCTTTGACCAGTGGTATTTCAGCGCCGGCCACCCTAAGCTACAGATCACCTACGACCACGACTCTACGGCCAGTGAAGCGGTAGTTGTCGTAGAGCAGACCCAAGACCCCACGCGGTCGCTGCCCATCTTCAAGCTGGATACCGAAATTGATATCTACCAGGGAGAGGAAGTACAAAGGCACAATGTGCTGATCGACGAACGCTTGGAGACCCTCCGTTTTCCGGCTGACCGGCGCCCCGACCTGATGACGCTGGACCCGGAGTATGTGCTGCTGGCAGAGATTAACGATAATAAAACGCAGGAAGAATTTGTTTTCCAGTATTTCAACGGTACGCGCTTTTTGGATCGCTACCAAGCTTTGCGTGACCTAGAGGGCGGCGAGCATCCCCGCTTACATGAAGTCCTGATCGGTGCCCTCGATGACCCGTTCTGGGCGGTGCGCAGCCGGGCCATCATGCATATCGAGTTTCAACCCGGTATCGCCCCTAAAGTGCGCCAAATAGCCCGCCAGGACCCACACGCCCAGGTGCGATCCATCGCCCTAGAATACCTGGCTGCTAACCGGGATACGGCGCTCCGCGCCATCGCACTCGAGCGCATCCAGCGCGATTCCGCCAACCTCGTGCGCGGCGGCGCCCTCTATGCCCTGAGCCTCGTCGATAATGAAGCAGCCTTGCCCTATGCCAAAGATCTGGCCGCCAAAGCTGGCAACTCTTCCATTTTACTCGATGCCATTGGGCAGGTATATGCCCAGAGTGGGAACCCCGCCTACCTGCCATTTTTTGAGGAAAAAATGAATCGTGTAGACGGCTATCCGGCTATGTCCTTCATTCAACAATATCAGTCCCTGGTCGAAATGACTAAGGATGCAAGGGTTCAAGATGAAGCTATACTGCAACTGCAGCAGCTCGCCCTGAATCAAGGCGGTTCGCCCTGGCGGCGTTTCGCCGCCTTTAGAGCTATCAATGATTTTCGGGCCCTCTACCGGGCAAATCTCGATAGTGCCGAAGACACCGAAGAGAAAGATCGCCTGACTAGCAAGATAGAGCAGTTAAACCAGGTGATGCAGGAGATCCGGGAAAAGGAAACCAACGAACAGTTGAAAGGCATTTATCAGCAACTGAATTAGGGGTTACCTGAAAAATGTTTTGGGTGAGCAAAATTTAGGTATCCAGCTGCCAGAAATGGCGCAAAGCTTTTAGGGCGAATCAGCGCTAAAAAACCAATTTTCAGCCTAAATGATGTTATTCGGACACACCCGCATAGTATGAATTGGACGCGAGCCCTAGCCTTTCTACTACCGTTATGCGCTCAGGGGCGCAGGTATCAGATGGTGCCCGCTTCTTCGCGGTACAATACGGCCAATACCACCTGACCCACAGCGCGCAGCGTATTTTTGTGGATGATGTCGATGTCGTCGTCGTGGGTGTGCCAGTAGCTTCCGAAACCGGTTTCGCTATCGATCGGCTGATTAATGATATTGATCATCGGAATCTGCGCAATGGTGTTCACGAAGAAGTGATCGTCGGTGATATTGCCGCCCTGTTCATTCACGAAGTAATTGCCATAACCCATATTATTGGCTAGTCGCCAGACTTTGCGCACTACCTTGGGTGCGAAATTGACGGAATAATATTCCTGTGCGAAGCGGGCGCCGCGCGAACCGACCATATCGAGCAGGATGCCGTACTCCGGCCGGTAGCCCGAGCGGTGTATATTCCGCGACCAATACTGCGAACCCAGCGCCCAGGAATCGCGGGACTGGCTCTCACCGTAATCTTCGGCATCGAAAAAGATGATGTCGACACCCAGATCGATGGGGTTGCTTTGTAACTGACGGGCGATTTCCAGCAAAACACCTACACCACTGGCCCCGTCGTCGGCTCCCAAAATGGGTTCTTCTTTGCGCTCTTGGCTAAGCGGCGAATCGGCAAATGGACGCGTATCCCAGTGAGCCGCCAACAAAATGCGCCGGGGATTGTCCACGTTGTACTGCCCGATAATATTGGTACTCTGTAGTTTTTCACCTGTGTAGGCCGTAGCTACAAAATCCTGTTCGATTACCTCGGCGCCGAACGCAGCCAACTTTCCCGAAAGCCAAGCTTTGCAAGCCAGATGCTCTTCGGTATTGGGTACCCGCGGACCGAAGCTCAGCTGTTTTTCGATATAGGCATAAGCCGAATCGCGATTGAATGCCGGCACCTGGACTTGTTTTTTGGGTGCCTTTTCCTCTGCAGATTCCGCTTTTGGTGCACTAGCCCCATCGTTTTGGCAGGCAGCGAAGGGCAGCAGGAACAGGATGAAGTAAAACGAGCGAATTATTATTGTTTTCATCAAAGTGCTTGATTTACGATGGTTTTTGATTAGGATCGAAATGCCGCCAACCAACGGCCTGTATGTCGTGGATGTTGCCGCCCTTAGTGTGAAGCTTGAGACCGTCTTTGGCGTCCACTACCTCCCCCATGATGTATATCTCCGGCAGATACCGGATTTTTTCCACTTCCTTGGGATCAATCGTAAACAGTAGCTCGTAATCCTCTCCTCCGCTCAGGGCGCAATTGATGGGATCGATCTGGAACTGCAGTGCCAGAGTCTGGGCGTCGGGGTGTATAGGCACCCCGCTTTCTTCGATAAAGGCACCTACCCCGGATTGCTTACAGATGTGAAAGAGCTCCGAAGCCAGCCCATCCGAAATGTCGATCATGGCCGTGGGTAGAATATCCTTCTGGGCGAAAACTTCGATGACGTCTTTGCGCGCTTCGGGCTTGAGCTGACGGCCCACAACATAGTTCTGCTCCTCGAGGTCGGGCTGAATATCGGGATTGGACAGGTAGATCTGTTTTTCCCGCTCTAATAACTGGAGCCCCAGATAGGCTGCGCCGAGATCACCGCTGATGCAAATCAGATCGCCGGGTTTTGCAGTATTACGATAAACCACCCGGTCGCGTTCTACCTGCCCGATCGCCGTTACACTGATCACCATACCCTTGGGCGAGGAGGTGGTATCTCCTCCCACCAGGTCAACGCCGTATCGCTCACAAGCAGCGTAAATGCCCTTGTATATTTCTTCGACTGCTTCGACCGAAAACCGGTTGGAAATGCCCATGCTTATCGTCACCTGTTTCGGCATGGCATTCATGGCGTAGATATCCGATAAATTGACAATAACAGCTTTGTAGCCCAGGTGATTCAGTGGGTGATACATCAAATCAAAGTGAATGCCTTCGACGAGCATGTCGGTACCCACTACAGTGAGCATGCTGCTGTTGTCAATGACGGCAGCATCATCGCCGACCCCCCTCACCGTAGAAGCTTGCTGAGGCTGGCGGTTCGCCGTGAGTCGGTCGATGAGGCCGAATTCACCCAGCTGACCAATTTCCGTTCTTGAAGCGGATTGTTTTTCGGACATGAACCGGTTTTAACTGTTGTAAAATTAACCCTTATCCATACCACAACCCAGCAATTGCTGGTAAAGTTGTATTGATCCTTTGCTTGCGAGAAGTACACAAAGGAAAAAAGATCTTTTAGTTATTTTAAAAATACATATATTTGTATTGTCGTCAGTAATGGCGACGCTCACCAATGAGAGGCCATCCATAATTCAGCTACCTTCGCAAAAGGATGGTGAACAAATCCAACTTTTCGGCTGGGACACACTATGAAACACCGCATTGGAGCCAACACAAATAGGATCCGGCGTCGTCGCCCAGAGATTAACCCGTGATGTACGAGCGGAATTTCTCCACCTTACGTACGGCGCCGGGACCAACTTCTTCGGCTAGCTCGGCAGCTTTATCCAGAGCCTCCATAGCCCTCTTTTGTTTGTCGAGGTTGTAGAGGGCTAAGGCGTGGGTCAGGTGATAAGCAAAATTGTCGGTATGTTTGCAGGCACGACCGGCCAGCCACTCCGCCAGCTCTACGGCATCGGTCCTGTCTTCGTAATGCTCCAGGATCTCTTGTGCCAACCGGTTGAGTTCTTCGGGGTCTTTCTTAATTTCTTTTTTGCCGTATTCTTTGGCAAGCCCGAGGTAGGCGTCGATGTCCTCCAGCTCGCGGTAGTACACCAACCGCTGCCGGTAAGCGAAGGCGGTGGCAATATCGGGCCGGTACTGCTCCATCTTAGCGATGGCTTCGTCCAGCAGCATCTTCATTTGGTACTCCCGCGCTTTGTCGGCGGTAGCGGAGCAGGCATCTTCGATTTTGGCGTTCAGGTCTTCCTGATCGGCAATACCGGCGGCTACGATTTCGTCGCGGTATTCCACCAGCCACTCAAATATTTTGGAATCGGCTTCGATGGCTGCTTCGTAGATGATGGCTAGGTTTTCGGGGGAGCTCAGGTTGTCGACGCTGCGCAGGTAGTCGTTGGCCACCTTTAGCGAAGGCTTACCCACCCGGTTCAGGGCTTGCAAATACTTGAGCACGAAGGCCGGATCGCGCTCGTCATCTTCGTACCGCTTAGCGTATTCCTCGGTATTGTCGACCCGGTTCAGGGCTTGTTGCCCCACGGCAATGAAGCGCTCCGCATCCCGGTAGCCCCGGGCACGCAGTACGACTTCGCCGTTACCATCGATGTAGTAAAGCGTGGGAAATGCATTGACCGGATATTTTTTTCGCCACTTTAAGCCTTCCCCTTTTTCGGCGTCAATCTTCAGGCTGATAAAATGCCGATTATAAAATTCACCGACTTCTTTACGAGGAAACACCCCGGCCGACATACGCTTACAGGGACCACACCAGGTCGCGTAAGCATCTACAAAAATGAGTTTGCCGGTAGCCTCGGCTTCTTTTAGGGCCTCGTCCCAGTCACCCTCAAAAAACTCGATCCCTTGAGCTGCCAGGTTAGCAGGGGTGATAACCGCCAGGCTCAAGGCCAAAATTATACAGGTCATTATTCGTACCATGGTGCCTTTATTTTTTATCCATCATGAAATTAACGCAAACCACCTGGTTTCCTTTTACTGGACAATACCTTCTTCGGGTTGGTTTTGCTGAAACTCCCGAATGAGGTCTTCGTCCGAGCGTTGTTCTTCCAGATACTGCAGCAGGAGGGCTACATCCTTGCGCAACGGATGCTGGGGGTAATCCTCCAAAAATTTTTGATAATACCCCTTCGCGCGTTGGGGCTGCCGAAGGTCTTGTTCGGCCGTGAACCCTTGCAAAAAAAGCGCTTCGGTCCCCAAGGTGTTTTGGGTATTGATCTGACGCGTGCGTTCCCAGAGGTGAATCGCGCGTTGGTATTCACCGAACCCCCGCGCAATATCGGCCGCCATAAAGAGCAGCTTCTGTGCTGCCGTATCCGGTGGTTGATCGTAGCCACTGAGCGAGGAGTCGGCCTGCTCCAGGAAGCGGCGCATGAGGGCAGTGTCCGGCTCGGTGCCGGCTGCTTGTTGACGGATCGCTTGCTGCATACGCTGCAGCCCGTCCAGGGTTGCTGGTTGCCCGGATTTGCTGCAGAAGGTAAAAAGTAATCCGCTCAGCAGGATGAGATAAATGCTAGCCTCCTTCTTCATTACTTTTTAAGTTCCAGATTAAACCTCACGCAGGCGTGGGGGTCAAAGCAATGTTTGCACTTCGGGCCTGAAAATACTAAGGGTCCGCCAAGTAAAAAAACTACAGTGCCCTTATGAGCCAAATCATCAAGCATTTATACGGTCGCGCCGGCTTCGGGCTTTCTGCGGCCGAGTATGCCGAAAAGCGCGACTGGACGCGTGAGCAGGGCGTAGCAGATTTGTTAAATCAAGCTCGCCACAACCGTCCTTTACACATTCAACAACCCGCGATTCCGGAAGATTTGCGCACCCTTTCGCAGGCGCAAAAGCGCGACCTGATCAAAGCGAGCCGGGAGGGCGTACAACGACTGAATATCGAATGGATTAAACGCATGGCCGATCCCGCTCAGAGCGCGCTGCTCGAGCGCATGACGCTGTTCTGGCACGGCCACTTTGCCTGCCGGACTACGGGCTCGCGCCTGGCCGAAAACCAGCTCAATACCCTGCGACAGCATGCCTTAGGGAACTTCCGCGACCTGGTGCTGGCCATCGCCCGCGATCCGTCGATGATCCGCTACCTCAACAACCAGCAGAACCGCAAGCAGCAACCCAATGAAAACTTCGCCCGCGAGCTGATGGAGCTCTTCACCCTGGGCCGTGGCCACTACACCGAGCAAGATATTAAGGAGGCCGCCCGTGCCTTCACCGGTTGGTCGTCGAACCTAAAAGGCGAATTCGTATTCCGTCGGTACTGGCACGATACCGGCCGCAAGACCTTTATGGGAAAAAGCGGCAATTTTGGCGGAGAAGACATCATCGATATAATCCTGGAAAAGCCCGAGGCGGCCCGTTTTATCGCCGGCAAAATCTTCGACTACTTCGTTAGCGACCGGATCGACGAGGTCCGGGTGCAAGAGCTGGCCGACCGCTTTTACAACTCCGGCTACGACATAGCCGACCTCATGCACTACCTCTTAACCAGCGACTGGTTCTACGAAGAAAAGTACCGGGGCGCCAAAATCAAATCGCCGGTCGACCTTATGGCCGGCCTGATGCGCACCCTTCACCTGCAATTTGGCGAGGAGCGCGCCATTTTGTACGTCGAGCGCACCCTGGGGCAGATGCTGTTCAATCCGCCCAACGTAGCCGGCTGGCCGGGAGGCCGTAATTGGATCGACAATTCAACCCTGATGGTGCGTGCCAACCTGGGCAACTTTTTACTCCTGGCTGCCGAAGCTAATATCCGACCTAAAGACAACCTCAAAGCGCAAGTGCGCGGAGCAGTCATGCGCCGCATCGAAGCCAGCGTGGACCTTTCTGAGTTGGCACGCCAGACCGAAGGAATGACTGATACCGTCACCCTCGATTACCTCTTCGATTGGTTGCTCGTAACCGAGCCTGCCAATGGACGGGCACTGGTCAGCCGGTTTAGCGGGGGAGCTACCCGCGAAGACCAGCTCAAAGAGGCAATGGCCCGCATCCTGTCACTCCCCGAGTATCAAATGTGTTAATTCCGCTTTTGCAAAACCCAAAACGGTCGAACATGAAAAGACGTGATTTTATTCGCCATAGCTCACTGGCCTCTACGGCCTTATTCATTCCTTCTTTCCTGCGCGCCAATGCCTTGAATGCCCGCGGCCAGGGACGTGCGGGCAAAATCCTAATCGTCGTGCAACTCTCTGGCGGTAACGACGGGCTGAACACCATCGTACCCTACCGCAACGATGTCTACTACCGCGAGCGCCCACGCCTGGCCATCCCGAAAACGGATGTTCTGACGGTAACCGACGAGTTGGGCTTTCACCCGGCCCTAAAGCCCCTGCGCGAGCTGTACGATGCAGGCCAGATGACCATCCTGAACAGTGTAGGCTACCCCAACCCCGACCGGTCACACTTTCGCTCGATGGATATCTGGCATACGGCTAGCGACAGCGATGCTTATCTAAGCACCGGCTGGTTGGGGCGTTACCTCGATACCCAGTGCAGCGGTTGCGATAACCCTTACCACGCCCTGGAGGTCGACGATAGCCTGAGCCTGGCCTTAAAGGGGCGGCAACGCAACGGTTTTGCCTTCAGCAATGCCAATCAATTGAAAAAAACGGCAGCCAACCCTTTCCTGCGTGCCGTCGGACAGCAGTATCAGGCCCACGACCATGACCACGAGCACGACCACGTGGCTTATTTATACAAAATGATGATCGACACGCAGGAATCAGCCGATTACCTGTTCGAACAGTCCCGGGTTTACCAGGCCAAGGGCGACTATCCGCCGACCCCCTTCGGTCGCGACCTGAAGCAGGTTGCCGAATTGATTACGGCCGATACGGCTACCCAGATCTACTACGTGAGCCTGACCGGTTTCGACACCCACGCCAACCAGCAGCAACAGCAAGCACGCTTGCTGCAGCAGTACGCCCAAGGTATGAAGGCCTTGGTAGACGATCTGGAGCGCAACCGCCTGCTCGACGATACACTCATCATGACGTTTTCGGAATTCGGACGACGCGTTGGGCAAAACGCCAGCAACGGCACTGACCACGGTACGGCCAACAACCTTTTCTTGATGGGGGGACGCTTGCGCCAGCCTGGCTTTTTCAACGAAGGGCCCGACCTGAGCCGGTTGGATAACGGCGATTTGATCTATCGGGTGGATTTTCGTCAGGTGTACGCTACCATTACCGAGCGCTGGCTCGGTGCGGACGCCCAGGCGGTGCTAGGCCGCCGGTTCGATGGATTGCCGGTCATCTAAAGCGCGATTAAGCGGAACGGATCGGGGAGTCGCAGGCTGTCCAGTTCCGCCGGGGTACCGTAGAATACATTGAAGTCGACCGGGCCGGGAATGCCCGGCACCCGGCCATCGTCGGCATATTGCCAGAAGTCCCAGTTATTGTCGCCTACGAGTTGCGGCTCACGTCGGTTGTAACGGGCAATCCAGAGCGAGTAGTCCTCAAAGTAGCCGGAGAGGTATTTGTTATAAAACTTTTGATTGGTGTAGATGATCGGCCGGATGCCGTAGTGGCTTTCGATGATCCCCAGCCAAGTGATCATGCCGGTGAGCAATTGAACTTTGGACACCCCATCGACGACTTCTACGTCCAATACCGGCGGAAGGTCGCCGTAATTGAGCATAACCTGATCGATGAAATGATAGGCTTGCCTTTTGGCCGGGTAGGAGGGGCGGAAAAAATGGTAAGCCCCGCGGGTGGTGCCCGTCCGTTCCAGTGCTTCCCAGTTTTCACAAAAGAAAGAATCACGAAGGGTAACCCCCTCGGTAGCTTTGACGAAAATAAAGTCCAGGGGAGTGTGCCGGACTACGGTATCCCAATCGATTCGCGATTGGTAGTGCGACACATCGATACCGCGCACCCTATAGTGCCGGGGCTGATACTCGCCGGGTTGGCAAGCGCTTAAGAGTAAGAGCGCCAAAAGCCATGCGTACCGAATGCCGTGCATAATGTGGAATGATTAACAACAAACAATATGCCTAAAAAACAAAAGGCGGGGGATACCGGTTATTGCTTTCACTTTCTTTTAACAACCTTTTGGCAGATAGTTGACGTAGCCTGAGGGCCGGGTAAGTCTTGATTTTTGACTGGGAAATGACGACTTTTCGTTAAAAACTCTTAAAAAGTGGCGGCAATCACACTAATTAAGTAATTTGACCATTATTAGAAGCACACCATTCTATCCCCATTTTAAGGTAGCCTCTTCCATAATTGGTTTTTCTTCACCAAACCCCGGTAAAGACTTAAGTGTGTTAATAGAAATGATAAGAAAATCATTTCAAGGCGCTGGTGTTTTAGACATCGGCGCTTTTTGTTATCTGAAATTGGGTAGACATCTCTTTTTTGATTAATTTAAATAGTAAGATCCCTTTTGCAGCGATAACAAGATTACATTCCTTCCTAGTCCGTTATCACCTCCAATCGGGCATGGTAGCATTTGATATTGTGAAATTACGAGCATTCTCATCCTGAATAGACCCTCCAATTTCCATGGTATATACATCACCCAAAGAAGAACCATCAGTAGGTTGATTTACAAACATGACCACGTCTCCTCCTGGAGGTATGGTTGGGTATAGATCGTTTGTATTAGGCGGAATATTAGCCGGGTTTACAAATTGGGCGGTGCCGTTTAGATTCTGGCGCAGCAGCCAAGTACTTCTGGGTTGCTCATCGGGAAATTGTTGTGCATTCTGGTCCTCTACATAAATTAAAAAATTAGACCCTTCACCAATAACAGGCCCCGCTTGCCAACGCGCCTCTTCCTCACCATTGACTAAGGTATCCAAGACTGTACCATTTAAGTTATAAAGCACAATCTTTGAAACATATCGGTTGGCTTGTTGCATACGAGCGGCGATTAAATTTTGATCCGACCAGTCAACCTCCACAAAAACGTAGCCCAAATCTGCCCGGGCAAATTCGGTAAGTCCTGTACCGTTTTCATTAATTAAGTATAGCCGGTCATTATGCGGATAGATTAACCGCCCTCCATTTGGGGACCAAGCATAGTTTACTTCCAACAGGTTAAAGCTGCGAACCGGTTTATCGCTGGTAACTTGCTGCAAATTGGATCCATCCCTATTCATTGTAAATAAATGAGCTTCTGTACCACTAAACCCAACCGCTGCAATTTTTTGTGCAGCTAAATTCAAATGCGGTCGCCAAAAAGAGCGTGTAGAATCTGTTATCTGAACCGTAAGCAGAGAGTCTGGATCATTATCCTGTGTCAGAGAAGGTCGATCTGCGGCAAAAATGACAAAGTTGCCATTAAAAGGATTCTGTCGAACAAAGTGAATCTGAAATAAAGGCAGCACTTCGGTACGAAAATAGCTTAAAAGACTAACAACGTCTTGGTTCACACCATCTTTAGCAATAACCTGCCAATAGTAAAGGTTATTATAACGGAGATTTTCAAGATTCAGGAAAGTATCTGTGGTAGTATAGGTTTCGCTATTAGGTAAAAACTGATCATAGAGCACCACTTCGTAGGATATTTCATCTCCAGGGTCGGCGGTGGCGGCAGACCAACGAAGCGTAGGACTGATAGCAACATTTGTTTCACCCTCCATGGGTTCAAACAAGATAGAAGGATCCGGCGGAGGATTTAAAGTAATATCAAGCTCCATGAATATTTCTAGCTCTCTGGTATCTTGGCCGCTTAAATCAAAGGCAACGGTAGCTGTTTCATCCCTATAATCTGTTTTTTCAAAACGGATGGCGAAACTCTCCCGAAAAAGTAAGGAGTCAAACCGAAAAATTCCATTGGAATCCGTTGCCACAAAGTCGGAAGTATTCAAAAGGGTTACTCTAACCTCAGGTAACGGCTCGCTTGAACTTTCATCAATTACAGTGCCACGTATATTAACAAATTCTGTTGGTGTAATAGGATCTTCGCTACATCCGAAGAATAAAATAGCGAGAAAAGGTGTGAGTAGAATTTGGACGTTTTTCATGATGAATGATGCTTCTTACTAGTTTTTGGATTTATTTTCATTAGCCCCCAAAAAGTATTTAATCCCAAGCTGGCCCCGGAAATAAAGATCGTTGTATTGTCCACTGACAACTCGGTCAATCTCATCGTCGAGCAAATAATTGTAGTCGAATAACAGGTCAATTGACCATGCAGGCGAGAAATAGTACTCAAATCCTCCACCAACTTGAAACTTGAAATAATTCCGAGACTGATCTGTATCGCTTCTGCCATCTTGATCAAAGAGCACTCCCCCTCCTCCATAAGCAACAGGTGAAAAACGGTCAAAGGGTAAAACACGCCATATAATATTCGCTTCGGCAAATGTGATATCCTCTTGATAAAAACTTTCGGTGGAAAACCGGGAGATACCACCTCCTATTTCAAACCCTAAACCACTAGAAAAGTAATGCTGGAGGCTACCCCCAAACCCAAAGGTTATTTCCGAATTTGGGAAATCGCCTTGGTAAGAATTTACGTTTACGCCAAGTCGAAGCGCCGTTCCAACTGGCTTGTTAAACACCTTTCGACCGAAAATATTTGTTTCCCGCATCGCAACTACTTCAGAATCATATTCTGAAATAACTCTTTGCTTAGCAGCTTCCTGGCCCTCAGTAACGTCCCAGAAGTTCCCTTTAAGACCTTCGACGATAAGGCTGTACACCGCTTTTTCAATTGCTTCTTTTACTGCCAAATCTGAAGGTTCATTATACGTATATCCCGTTTCCGCTTCTAATAATCTGCTGAAGCTTACGAACCTAAAAATACCTCCATCCAAAGCCTGAGAAAGGATAGTTTTTGAGGTGTATACTGTTTTTAGAATTTGGCCGTTATTAGTTGCTACCGCCCGAAGGTAAACCGTCACACGATCCTGACGGTACCGCGCCTGTCCTCCGGCACCAAAATAACGAGCTCCAGCTCCACCGGTAACAATATTTGCGTCGTAGGATACGATTCCCCCCTCTAAAATTAAATTCGCATAAATGAGGGGAGGAACCGCAGGGCCCTGCACGCCTTCGTATTGAACCCGGCCAGATCGAATTATTTTTCGTTCGTTAAGTAGGTTGCCAACATTTTCTCTTTCAATGGGTACAAGCCATTTGGATTCCTCCAATGCTTTTATTAAGATATTTGTTGCTCCTTGGGTAACAACGGTTGAAAATCCTGAGCCAACTTCTTGGGGCCGATACTGTCCCGTTTGGTCGCGGAACTTATAAACCGCCGCATATAGAGGATCCTTAGGGTCTGGTAAAGCCCGTAACTGGCGTGTCACCTCGGTTTCCTCTCCGATCCGAGCAGTATGGTCAGTGAGGGGCTGATGAAAGTATTTACTACAACCCGTTTGAAAAACGGCTGCTAAGCCGCAAAGCATTAGTTTAAAAAACCTTATCATTTGTAGAGAGTTTGGAATATCCATTAAACCTCCATGATGTAGGTTTGAATAGAGCCCGGCTGGGCGTATCACAAGGATACACCACAGCCAGGCCTTCCAAACTCTACATCTAGAAGTCACAATAATTATTATGAAAATAAATAAGGTATGTTAGATTGAGATCCCTAATTCACCTCAGAAAAAGGGAACGGTGATTTGCGTTGACCCGCCACCCCCTAAATCATTTATCGTTATAATTAGACCGTCGATTCCAGTAGCTACATCCACCTGGAAATTCCCAAACTCAAAGGTCCCCTCTTCGAGACCGTCACTGCCAAATTGAGAATTGAAAATCTCTCTAGAAATTTGATTTAGCAACTGCCTTTCTAGAGATTGTGTGAAATCGTCTAATCTGGAATCTTCCTCAAACCTGTTATTGCTCGGAGCGGAAAAGGTGTTTTGTACGTTTGCACTATTTAGCATCCAGCTGTAGTTAAGTGCATTACCGCCAAAAGCAGAATTAACCGGCGAGTAAACAAAGTCCTGACCATTAATGCTAGTAGCGAACATGAGCCCTACTAACCCAAGGAATGTTAAACGTAGAGTTGGAAAATTTTTCATGGCAATAAATAATTTATCGTTTCAATAGGTCTCTATTTCCGTTCCTATCAAATCGTTGTCCAAATCGTCTTTAATCTGATCTAACTCTTGAATTTTGCCTTGCAGAAAAGGAATCAAAGCACCAGCAAACCATTCAATAAATTCATAATTCGGCTGCAAAAACCGTTCTATAAGAAGCTCCTCATTTAAATAAATCTTGATAATGGTATTTCGACCGCGAAAGGGTAATTCTTCAAACCGAATTGTGAAATCACCCGCTATATCCAAGGCTAGCCATTGAGAGTAAAACTCATCATATAAATCTCGACCAGCCCTGGACCGCGTCTCATCTAGCACAAAGCCGCCGCTTAAACTCAGCATAATGGGATCTTTTTCTTGTTTTGGACCAACTTGCCCGTACCTAGGGGTTTTATTCTGCCCTTTAATAGAAGGTGTTTCTACTTTTTTGGGAAATATACGAATAAGGGTATCTGTGAAGATTTTTGTGTCCGCTTTTAGGAATTGGCAAGTAATTGTCAGCATACTCCCTGCAGGAACGGTGAGCCCTTGTTGCGCTAACACCTTTTCTTCTTGAACATCAATTGAAAACATGCCGCTTTGATTATTGCTGGATCTATTACCTCTGCTGTCCTGCTTGGTAATGGCAAACTCATAGACCAAAGAGTCCATATTCTGTTCAGAAATATTGAAAGCACTCAAAGATATTAAGTACTGCTCCTCATCTTCGTCCTTGGCAATCTCAACCTTTCCTTGTATAGTACCCTTTATTGTTATATCCTGTCCATAACTAAAGCTCAAGGAGCAGAAAAACAGAAAGACTACGCATACTATCCAGGAGATCCTCATTGAAAAATTGATTATATAGATTAGCTATTCTAGTTTCTGGTTACCGGAAATGCATTGAACCCATCAACAGAATTAATGGTGATCTCCAACGGATAATCATTTTGAATAATGGAACTTGGTAACTGGCTACCGTCTACAGATTCACCTAAATTTATGTTAAGGTTATTTCCTGTTCCATTTTGTTGAATAACCTGATTCAGGTTTTCTACATTGCTGTAGTTAAGATTTAGCTGATTATCCACTCCATTTTGACCTATTCCCAAATCATTATTGTCGCCATTCAAATTTACGGACACAAAATTGTTGGAGTTACTCTGTGAAACTGTTAATACACTATTGTCTCCGGAAAGGTTAAGGATGGCAAATTGATTTTCATTGATCTGATTCAGACCAATAGAACTGTAATTACCGTTTAGAGTAGCAGAGCCCGTATGATAGACGCCAAGCTGCCGTATCTCACCGGCTACTTGCATTCCGCGGATATCAAGATTGGCTGTATTATAATCACCTCCTTGCAATATGCGTGCATCATTAGTCACGTTGATCTGCTCGCGGTCAATATTTCTGTTCTCCTGGGCGGTACCTATATCAGCTTGTCCTAAAAGACAAAAAGGTAGTAAAAAGAAAAAGGCTAACATAATCTGTTTTAAAGAATTCAGCTTAAGCATGATTGAAACCATTTAGTTTAAGATAAAAAACAACTTATCCCAGAAATACCGATATAATTCAAGAATGTAATACACTACCTCAACGGCTTCCAGAAATAGGAAAAAGCTGGAAAGCTGAACAAAATTGCCCCGCTTTCCAGCACGATTCTTTTTAATAGTTATTTACAAAAGAATCGTTTAATGGTAGTAACTCAGACTACTGAAAATAGCCTAACCAACTTAGGTGAAAGATTAATCTTTAAATTAAACCTCACATAAATTAGTCAACGCTGTTAGGACCTTGGTTAACGGTGGATTTGTTTCCGTCACCAGTTTGTCTTACTTCAGCGTCAAAGCCAAAGCCACCAACCTGATTAACAGTAGACGCGTTTTGATCACCTTCTTGGAAGATGCGGGCGCGTGAACCAACCAAGTCTTGGAAAAGAGTTGACTTGTTGCCGTTACCAGACTGGTTTTGAATGCCTTCATTGTTACCTCCGTCAACTGTAGCGGTTGCCATGTTGTTGTCACCAGATTGAATTTGCTGGTGCGTGTTGTCAACAGGTTCGTTGAAGGTCTGCTGGTTTACGAAATTAGCAGTGTTGTTGTTACCAGACTGGTCAACTTTCAAGTTGTTGTTAAAACCAGTTTGGGTTGAAGTCTGCTTGTTTTTGTCACCAGACTGATTAACAGACAGGATGTTAGCAGGGCCTTCACCTTGCTCCTCTTTGCTCACTTGCGTAGCATTAGAGTTGTTTTTGTCACCACTTTGGTTGATGTCAGCATCGTTGCCAAAACCAGTTTGCTCCAACATTTGCACGTTGTCATCACCACCCTGAACTACGCGAGCGTCGTTCTTGTTAGGTGAACCAAATTGAGCCATCGCAAGGGTAGCAGTCAGTGATACTACCAAAAAAGAAAGCATTAGCTTCTTCATAATTGATAAAAATTTAAGTGTGTTAATAAAAATAATTAAGAAAATCCAACCTTATAACGACCGAGAGCTACGCTCCTGGTGCATTCCGATCGAGATGTATGTTTGTGATTAGCCTCTCTGGTGCCGGAATTTCTCCGGATAGCGCTTTTGTTTTTCGCGCCATGTTACGGGTGACCGTAGTTTGTATTGGTAAGTCAGTTGCAAGTTAATAATCGGCGCCCTCACAAACCTGACAACGGCACAATTGTGTTAGGATTTTCTTAAAGTTAATCCTTAGTTAACACAAACGCCTGCCGCTCCTCTGCCGGGCGCCCTCAGCACAGCAGCGGTTCAGCCTTTTTTCGTTTTCGGTTATTTTTTTGGTTTTGCAATAAATCTTTGGGCGAGTAGCCAAATTGTTGCTTGTATAGTCGTACAAAATAGTCAGTGCGCAGGTAACCCACTTCATAAGCCAGGCGGGTAATTGTCTCGACCTCTCCGTTTTCCAAGAGGACCCGGGCGCATTCGAGCCGTTTAGCCCGCAAGTACTGCAAAGGTGTAAGGTCGGGTACGTGGTGGTACCAGATTCGGTAGAAGTGCCGATCGCTCACATTCATGGCATCGGCTAGGTCGGAAACTAAAAGGTCAGGATTACCCAGGTTATCTTCCACGTACTGATTAATTTCCCGTAACCAGGGCGATTCTTGTGGGGATAGCATTGATAAATTCATGGTTGTTGTTTTCAAACAGGGCAGACTGTAGACTGCCTGTTTGTAATCCAATACTTGTACACCTACAATTGCATCGCTTCAAGCAATACAAGCAGATGTTCTGTTTCTGATCTTAAATCGGTTATGGAATCGGGAATAGAAAGTTAACCTCTCTGCCAGACGAGAGCCCATCTCGGGCTACATCAGACTTTAATCTAATAGGCAAAGCAGAAGACAAAAGCATTACACAGTTAGCTACTAAACTCATCCTATTACTACTGGTAAAGAATGCCTGCCGCTCGTAAGTCTTATATCTTTTACGGGAACACTTGTTTTCACCATGCCTAAAGAGGCACTAAAGGGAACAATTTTTGGGGCCAACCTTTCGGAAGGCTGATAGCATTTTTTAATGCAAAGGCAAAATATCAATTATATCTGGAACCCCCCCTCACATTTTTGCCAAATTTGAAAGATCGCTACTTTTAAAGCCCTAAAAACCAAATAAAATACTATATACACAACAAGAACCGGATACTGTTATTAATTTCGAAACCGATCTTCAGAACCATTATATTGATCGCAACAAAGATCCAGAATTTTTTCAGTATCCTAGATGCAGGTATTTCAAACCTCATTCGGACAAATTATTTCGGAAGCACCATCAACTTTCCATTTATCTTTACGGTTTATGCAACCACGCCAATTATTCCTGCGCCATCTCGCTCAAACCTCGGACGGCCCGTTGGCCCTGGAAATCGACCGGGCCGAAGGTGTTTATCTGTATGACCCTCGGGGTAAAGCATACTTAGATCTCATATCCGGCATCTCCGTAAGCAGCCTGGGACATCGCCACCCGCGGGTAGTCCAGGCCGTAAAAGAGCAGCTGGATCGCTACCTGCACACCCTTGTATATGGCGAGTTCATACTTTCCCCCCAGGTCGAACTGGCGCAGCTGCTCACTGACCAATTACCCGCCCCCCTGGACCGGGTGTACTTTGTCAATTCGGGCACTGAGGCTACCGAGGGGGCTATGAAACTGGCCAAACGCTACACGGGGCGCCCCGAAATCATTTCGGCCCAATACGCCTACCACGGCAGCACCCAAGGAGCCGCCAGCCTCATGTGGCCTAAAGATTTTACGCAAGCCTACTACCCTTTGTTGCCCGGAATCCGACATATTGACTTTAATTGCACCCTTTGTCTGGAGCGCATCACCGAAAATACGGCTGCCGTTATCCTCGAAACGGTACAGGCCGAATGGGGGGTACGCACCCCGGCGCCCGGCTACTTGCAGGCCTTGCGGCGTCGGTGCGATGAAGTAGGCGCTTTATTGATCCTAGACGAGATCCAGGTGGGCTACGGCCGTACGGGTACGCTTTTTGCTTTCGAGCAGTACGGTATCGTGCCCGATATTTTATTGTTAGCCAAGGGTATGGGTGGCGGCATGCCCATGGGTGCCTTTGTATCGTCGACCCCCCTCATGCAGGCCCTGAGCCGCGATCCCATTCTGGGCCATATTACCACCTTTGGTGGGCATCCGGTATGCTGCGCGGCGGGCCTGGCTACGTTGCGCATCTTGTTGGAAACGGACCTCATCCGTCAGGTGCCGGCAAAAGCTGCTCTTTTTCAGGAGCACCTACAGCACCCCTCCATTCGCCATCTGCGGCAGGCCGGTTTCCTAATGGCCGCCGAGCTCGACGACTTCGATCAGGTGCAGCGGGTCATCCGACACTGCCTCAAGCAGGGGCTGGTCACTGACTGGTTTTTATTCAACAATCGCTCCCTGCGCATCGCCCCGCCACTCGTCATCAACGAGAAGGAGATCATCAAAGCGTGTGGGATCATTCGGCGGGCACTGGAAAAGTCGTAAGGCCAACCTAGCTTAAAAAAGGACTGAAAAGAAAAAGCACCCCCTCCCGCATACTAGCCCAGTCGGGAGACTGCACTTCCCAGCACAAACGAGCTAATGGGACCGAGATAGGATAATACCCTTCAACTGAACTTCCTTAAAAATTCCCTCGACTGGAGTACGGGAAAAAACACACCAGTATATCAGCCTACAACTCCTTGCGCAAGCTGGCTTTGGGAATCTGCAGTTGGTCTCGGTATTTGGCGATGGTGCGACGGGCCACTTTATACCCGCGTTCGGCCATGAGATTGGTGAGTTTATCGTCGCTATAGGGGCGCCGTTTGTCTTCGTTTTCGATAATTTCGGAGAGGATGCGTTTGATCTTCAGGGTGGAAACCTCTTCGCCGGCGGCGTTTTGCATAGCCTCGGAGAAGAAATCCTTCAGGCGCTTGGTACCGAACTCGGTCTGGACAAACTTACTATTGGCCACCCGCGAGATGGTCGATACATCCAGGCCGGTTATATCCTGGATGTCTTTCAAGATCATCGGCCGTAGCAGGCGAGAATCGCCCGTGCGGAAAAAATCCTCTTGATACTGCAGGATCGCGTACATTACCTGGTACATGGTCTCATAGCGCTGGCGGATGGCGTCTATGAACCAGCGGGCCGAATTAATTTTTTCCCGGATGAAGAGGGCGGTTTCCTGCTCTGATTTGCTGGCTTCCTTGCGCCCCTTGCGATGGTACGACTGAAGCATCTCGCGATAGTGGTCATTGATGCGCAGGTCGGGTGCGTTGCGGCTGTTGAGCTGTAACTCGAGTTCGCCTTCGCGATTGTGCAGGATAAAGTCGGGCACGACGTACTGTGCAGCCCGGTCGGAGGTACCGGCAGTGTAGCCGCTGGCAGGCTTGGGGTTGAGGTGTAAAATTACCTCGATGGCAGCCTTGAGCTCCGCCGGCTCAACGTGCAATTGGCGCTGCAGTTTTTCGTAGTGCTTTTTAGAAAAGCCTTCAAAATATTTGTCGATGATTTTCTTTGCCAGTTCGGTGGCGGCCAATTCGTCGTCGTCGAGCAGCTGCTCGGCATTATCTAATTTTTGCTCCAGCTGAATCGAGAGGCACTCCTGCAGGCTGCGTGCACCGATGCCGGGCGGGTCCATGCGCTGGATCTTATCCAGTACAGCCAGTATCTCCTGCTCTTCGGCAACCAGATTGTGCGAAAACAGCAGGTCGTCAAGGATCGACAACGGATCGCGGCGCAGGTAGCCATCCTCGTCGATGGAGCCCACAATTTGCTCGGCAATGATCTTTTCGCGCCCGTTGACCAGATCGAGCAAGCCCAGTTGCTCTTCCAGATATTCGTGAAAGCTGCTAACGACGGCAATGGGAATCTGACGCTCCTCCTCTCCCTGGCGAGCAGCACCGTTCGGATAGCTCACCGGATCGTCCTCAATGTAGTCTTTCATGTAATCGTCGAGCTCAAAATCGTCGCCAGCATCGGCCGTATGGTCCTCGTCGGGGAGTTCCACTTCGGGCGCTTCGTCCCCACCTTCCTCTAAGGCAGGATTGGCCTCCAACTCTTCCTTGATGCGCTGCTCAAGTGTAGCCGTAGGAATTTGTAGCAGCTTCATCAATTGAATCTGCTGGGGAGAAAGCTTTTGGGTTAGCGTTTGCTTCTGCGTAATGCCGGTTCTCATGGGTTCGGATTAAAATTTGCTTTCACATATCAAACGATCATAATATGTGAGGGTTGCAATTTTTTTACCAAAATAATCCGGCTATCGGAGTTTGGCAAGGAATTTGCAGCCGTCGTCTACTTCTTTTTAAATGGCCAAAGGCGACGATTTGTTGACGGCTGAAAAGGGAAATCAAGGTCTATTTACGAAGCAAAAAGCGCCGCTTCGATTTGGGGAACGGCGTTCGCCAGTTGCTCGAAGGAATCAATGACGTAGTACTCCGACTGCATTACGTCGGTCCTGAAATCATGGTCGAAAATTTTTTGCAGGTCAAATTCGTGCTTTTTCGGACCGTCGCTGAGCGACCACTCGGTCTCACCTTTTGAAGAAACGATGCCTGCGCCGTAAATTTTCAGCTGTCCCGCATTGCGCACCAGGCCAAACTCAATGGTAAACCAATACAGGCGTTGCAACTTTTTGATCACCGCGCCGTCGTCGATGTGGCGCATGGCGATGGCTCCCATCTGGTGGAAAAATTCGGTATAGGCCTTATTGGTTAGCAACGGTGTGTGGGCGAATACGTCGTGAAACATATCGGGCTCTTCCAGGTAGTCGAGCTCGCTTTTTTTGCGCAGCCAGCAGGTAGCCGTAAACTGCTTACGGGCAAGCCGCTGAAAAAATTCCCGAGGCGGACTAATGTTAGGTACGGTTACCAGGGCCCAGCCGGTCGATTCCTCCAGGCGCTGGTTGATTTCCCTAAAGTCGGGTATGCGATCCCGGCGGAACCCGATCACGTCGAGCGCTTGCATAAACTCATCGGCTACCCGGCCTTGCAGGTTTTCTATTTGCCGGTCGAACAAAATCTGCCACACTTCGAAGTCTTCTTCTGTGTAGTTACTGTAGATCTGTTGGGTAGGGCGTTGCGTCATGGTTCGTAATTTACCAGTGCATTAAAATTTAAAAATAGTTATCCTAGCGAGCCTGTACAGTAAGGAATACGTCAAACTATTTATATTGCTTTGCTTTAAATCCGGGAGACCATGCGCTTTTTCCACAACATAGCCACACTGGCTGCCATGGCCTGGCGCGCGTACCCTGCGTTGCACGAAAGCAGTCGCTTCCACCGCGAGATAGCCACTATGGCGGCTCCCATTGAAAAAATGGTACAGCAGCATTACCCGGGGGTCCTCGGCCAGCGCGATTACCGCAAGATCCGCTGGTACATGAGTAACTGCCGTTTCTTCGGCATACTGGTATGCCGCTTGGTCGAGCGCCCCTACGCCCCTTCCTTACAGCGCGTTTGCGCCCTGGCGGGCGCCATCATCGCCTTCACCGACCTAGTCATCGACGACTTCGAGGTGCCGGATTCCGATAGGACTTTTTTGCTCTCCCGGGATTTTCTCTACCATACGGATCCGACCTCCCTGACGCCCGTAGCGGGAATCTTTCACCATTACTGGACGGCCTTTTGCCGATCGGCCGGGGCGGCCACCATAGAAGCAATCACGCCGGAGCTATTGGGGCTGATGCGCGCACAGGCTGATAGCCGGGCCCAGTTTAATACCGAACTAACGGCAGCCGAAGTCCATCGCATTACCCGCGAAAAAGGCGGCTACTCCTTTACCCTTTTTGGGGCGTTGTTCCCCGAACTACAGACCGCTGCCGAACGGCAAGGCTTTTTCGAGCTAGGCGCTCTTGACCAATATATGAACGATAGCCAAGACCTGTACAAAGATGCCCGGGCGGGCATCCGCACCTTTGCCGCCTTTTGCCCTAGCTACGTAGACCTGCACCGGATTTTGGAGACCCAGCGCGACAAAGCTTACAACGCCTTGATGCGCATGGATTTTCCCAGAGCGCGAAAAATCGACTTTATCCTCGCTTTCCATTGCTTGTTGATCGGTACCCAGTATCGCCTGCGACAGTTTGAAAAACAGACAGGACCTGGCCTGGACCGCAAACACCTGCAAAAGCTGAAAGCCTCGACATTCCGCGTAAGTCCTTACACGACGGGAGGATTTAGCTATATATTTCCGCGCATAGCCTCCTTCAAGCTTTGAGTGCCGGATACCGGCATGGCATGAGCCCAATCTTTTGAACTCCTCTGTAGGGACCTTACCACCACTTCACCGACTTTTGGGGGTATTGTACGCCCTCTTTTTCCGCCAGGAGGAGTTATACGCCCGCCGGCCGTAAAATTTCGGCGTAGTCCTGCTGTGTTAAGATGGGGCCGGGGCGGCACCTGGGCGCCCCGGTTCATTTTTACGTTTGCTGTACCGTTTGTTCTTCCTTCAACACCCGGCGTAGAATTTTACCCACATTCGTTTTGGGCAGTTCCTTTCGAAACTCGATCTGCTTAGGCACCTTATAACCGGTCATATTACTGCGGCAATAATCCAGGATTTCCTGCTCGGTCAGGGAGTTGTCTTTTTTTACTACAAAAATCTTTACGACTTCACCCGATTTATCGTGGGGTACGCCGATGGCAGCCACTTCCAAAACCTTGGGGTGGGCGGCAATGACCTCTTCCACTTCATTTGGGAATACGTTAAAGCCCGAAACCAGGATCATGTCTTTCTTGCGGTCTACGATTTCGAAGTACCCATCCTCTTGCATAAGGCCGATATCGCCGGTACACAGCCAGCCGTCGCGCAGGGTTTTTTCCGTCTCTTCGGGGCGGTTGTAATAGCCTTTCATCACCTGGGGCCCTTGGATCTGAATCTCGCCGACCTGGCCCACGCCCAATACCTGATACTCATCATCTACCACCCGCATATCGGTCGAGGGCAGGGGCAGACCAATCGTACCGATCTTGCCAGTGCCGTCGGGCGGATTGCACGAAGCTACCGGAGAGGATTCCGTCATACCGTAACCTTCCGCCAAATAGCAGCCGGTGATGCGTTGCCAATTTTCGGCAACGGAGCGTTGTACCGCCATACCGCCGCCGATGGAAAGGCGCAGGCTGCTGTGGTCAATTTCGGAGAAAGGCGGGTGATTAAGCAAGGCATTAAACAGCGTATTTACACCGGTCATGATCGTAGTGTCGTAGTCTTTCATAGCCTTCACTACCGAGTCGAGATCGCGGGCGTTGGTTACCAATACCGACAAGGCGCCAATGTCCATCATGGCCAACAGGTTAACGGTAAAGGCAAAGATGTGGTACAGGGGCAGGGGGCAAAGGGCCACTTCTTGCTCCTGTTCGAGAAAGGGCGTCAACAGGGCACGTATCTGCAGCATGTTGGCCACCAGGTTTTGGTTGGTCAGCATGGCGCCCTTCGACAGACCGGTCGTACCACCGGTATACTGCAATAATAGGGTATCCTCCGGGCGCCCGTCGCGCGGAATGTCCAATTTGAACTTTGCACCCTGCTTCATGGCCTCCGAAAACCTTACCGCATTAGGAATATTGTAGGCCGGAACCATTTTCTTAACCGAACGTACGACGAAGTTGACAATCAACTTTTTCGGGAAACCCAGCATATCGCCAATACCGGTAATGATAACAGTCTTGATCTGGGTACGCCCCATTATTTTTTGCAGATTAGCCGCGAAATTTTCGGCTATCACGATGGCCTTGATCCCCGAATCGCGAAACTGGTGTTCCATCTCCCGCGGCGTGTACAGCGGATTGGTGTTTACGACCACCAGCCCCGCACGCATAGCACCGAAAAGGGCAATGGGGTATTGCAATAGATTGGGCATCATGATGGCGATTTTATCGCCCGGCTCTAAGCCGCGTGATTGCAGGTAAGCTCCGAAACGGCGCGAGAGCTTATCGACCTGATCGTAGGTCATCTCCTTACCCATACAGGAAAAAGCCTTTCTCTTTCGGTAGCGGTCGAAGACCGTATCCAGCATCTCCACCAAAGTAGCATACTTAGTGGGATCTATATTGGCCGGCACCCCGCTTGGATAGTGGGCTAGCCAGGGACGTTGTTGACTCATGGACCAGAATTTACTTGTGTTCAGAATTATCTTTCGACGTGCTTACGAAATTAAAAATAAAAGAACAAATAAATAGCCCTTCCTAGTGCTTTTCTAAACAAACTCTACTGAGAACTTTGCACGCCGTTTTCTCGTTTACGAAATACAGAAAATTTTGATTTTAAGGCTAAAAAATCTACCTTTGCCCGGCAAAAATATATTCGTTCATCAAAGCTTGCCTTTCGCAAGTCCAATTGGAGTAATTTTATGGCTGAAAAGGAAAAAGATCAAGTAACCAACGAAGAGCAACTGCCGGAAGAACAAAAACAGGAAACGGTAGCTCCTTCTGAGGAAAACAAGGGAACGGAAACCAGTAACACACCGCAAGAACAACTGGAAAAGACCGAAAGCCAACAGGAGGAACCGGTAGCAGAAACAGCAGATAATCCTGCCGGCAATCCAGACAAGAAGCAAGAAGCATCAAAAGCAGAAAATACCAAAAGCAACCAGGAAAAGCCGGTAGCGGAAGCCCCCCAAGATGAAGCTGAAGACGAAGAAGAAGGCGACCTAGAGTTACCGCTGGAAGAGGATTACAACCCGGAGTCGGCGCACGATGATTTCGACTGGAACATGGGCAAGCGGCCCACCGTGCGCTACACCGAAGATGAGATTGAAGCCTACCTGAAAGATTACGAATCGACCATGAGCGCTGTGGCGGAAAACGAGATCGTCAAAGGTCGCGTAACGTCTATCAACGACGGCGATGTGGTCCTCGATATCAATTTCAAATCCGATGGCTTGGTGCCGTTATCCGAGTTTCGCGATACGCCCGACCTCCAGCCGGGCGATACCGTAGATGTATATGTAGAGCAACAAGAAGACGCCCGCGGCCAACTGGTACTCTCCCGTCGCAAGGCTAAACTTCTGCGCGCCTGGGAAAATATCGTCGACTCTTACGAAAACGGGACCGTCATTAAGGGTACCATTATCAGTAAAACAAAAGGCGGCCTGATCGCCGACTGTGGTGGGCTGGAAACCTTCCTGCCGGGCTCACAAATTGACATTAAACCAATTATCGATTACGATAGCTACGTCGGTAAGACGATGGAATTCAAAGTGGTGAAGATCAACGAAACCATCAAAAATGCCGTCGTTTCCCACAAAGCACTAATCGAAAGCGATCTGGCCGAGCAGCGCGAGGCCATCATTGCCAGCCTGGAAAAAGGCCAGGTGCTGGAAGGTATTGTCAAAAACCTGACAGACTTCGGGGCTTTTCTCGATCTGGGTGGCGTAGACGGTCTGCTCTACATCACCGATATCTCCTGGGGCCGAATCAGCCACCCGAGCGAGGTGCTGTCGCTGAACCAAAAAATCAGCGTTGTCGTACTAGACTTCGACGAGAACAAACGCCGTATTTCGCTGGGTCTGAAGCAGCTGCAACCCCACCCGTGGGAAATCCTGGATCCGGAAATCAAAGAGGGTTCGGTAGTCAAAGGCCGCATCGTAAATATCGAAGACTACGGGGCCTTCCTCGAAGTACAACCCGGGGTCGAAGGCCTGATCCACGTTTCGGAGGTTACCTGGAGCAATCAACCGATTAATGCACGCGAGTTCTTCAAGCTGGGGCAAGAGCACGAGGCGAAAATCGTAACCATCGACCGCGAAGATCGCAAGATGTCCCTCTCATTGAAGCAACTGACCAAGGATCCCTGGAGCGATATCGAAGATCGCTTCCCGCTGAATAGCCGCCACACGGGCGAGGTGAAAAACCTCACGCCTTACGGCGTATTCGTCGAGCTGGAAGAAGGCATTGGCGGTATGATCCACATCTCGGATCTGTCCTGGACTAAGCGTTTTCAGCACCCCTCGGAGTTTACCAAAGTGGGCGAAAACATCGACATCGTCGTACTCGACATCGATAAAAACAACCGCAAGCTGAGCCTGGGCCACAAACAAATCGAAGAAAACCCATGGGATACTTTCGAGAACGTCTTCCCGGTCGGTTCGTACCATGAAGCGACGATTCTGCGCAAAGACGATCGCGGAGCTATCGTGCAAATGCCTTACGGACTGGAAGCCTTCGCCCCGATTAAGCACATCAAGAAGGAAGACGGCGTGATGGCCGAAGTCGATGAAGTACTAACCGTTAAAGTAATTGAATTCAATCGTGACGATAAGCGTATCATGGTATCGCACCTGCGCTACCTGGAAGATATTCGCCGCGAAGCTGACGAGCAGGTCAAGAAGGAACGTCAGCAAGAACGCAAGCGCGTTTCGCAAGCGGTGAAGAAAACACAATCGTCTGTCGAAAAGTCAACCCTTGGTGATCTCGATGTCTTCTCACAACTAAAAGAACAGTTGCAGGACGAAGACGAAGACGACAAAAAGGGTGGCAAAAAAGGCGATAAGAAAGAAGACGAAAATTAATCGATATAACTTTCCACCCAAATGGCCGTTGCATGCTGCGGCGGTCATTTTCACTTCCCGCACCCGGCATAGGTAGCTGAGCCGCCTGTCAATCTGCATTGCTAGCCCATTAAAAGCTGCACGCCCATGCCTAATCATATTAATGTAGAGATCAAAGCCCGCTGTCACGACCCCGAACGGATCCACGAGATTCTGGAGTTGCAACAAGCCCAATATATGGGCGTAGACCATCAAATCGATACCTATTTTGCCCAGACCGACGGCCGGCTGAAGCTGCGAAAGGGTAAAATTGAAAAAGCACTGATCTACTACCAGCGCGAAAATGAATCAGGCCCCAAGATTTCGTCGGTATTCTTGTATGAGCCTAAAAAGCTCAAGCAATTGCGCAACCTTCTTTCCGCCGCCCTGGGCGTAAAAGTAGTGGTCGATAAAAAACGCGCCATTTACTACATCGAAAACGTCAAATTCCACGTGGATGCAGTGGAAGGACTGGGCTCCTTTGTCGAGATCGAAGCCATCGATAAAGAGGGTTCGATTGGGGAGGATAAGCTACGGGAACAATGCCAATATTACATGAGCTTGTTCGGCATCCGGCCGGAAGACCTGATCCAGCATTCCTACAGCGACCTGCTTTTACAACAACAGGAACAGCCATCAGACGGTGGCCACGATGTCTGATGCGCCGTTACCCCTCTAAAGTAATGCTCTTCGGTGAATACACCGTCATCCAAGGGGCTCCGGTTCTGGCTATTCCTTACCCCGCGTTTTCGGCCCGCTGGGAGCAGCGCGGCCCTAGCTCTCCGCAGCAACCGCTGATCGACTTTCTCCGCTTCCTGCAACAACGTGCGGATTACGCCGACCAGCCTGCGCTTGAACTGGACCGCCTGGCCGAAGATTTAAGCCAAGGCCTGGTCTTCGACTCCAATATACCTATAGGCTACGGACTGGGCAGCTCGGGAGCCCTGGTGGCGGCTGTATACGATCGCTATGGCCCCAGAGAAGCGGCAGCACTCACCCTTCTACGCGAACAACTGGGCGCAATGGAGCATTTTTTTCACGGCAACAGCTCAGGTACTGACCCGCTGGTATGCTACCTGGCCAGACCACTGCTATTAGGAGAAGAAAAGCAACTGGAAGTGATCGATCTACCGGATCGGGGCAAAGACGATCTGCTTCATTTCTTCCTCATCGATACGGGTACTCCGCGCCGCACCGGTCCGCTGGTCGAGCGCTACCTGCAAAAATGCCAGGAAGCCTTCTTCCTACGCAGGATTTACGGGGAACTGATCCCGGCCGTTGAAGATGCCATTACCCTGCTATTGCGTGGCGAGCGCGACTACCCGTTACTCGAGGCCATGCACCTCATCAGTCACTACCAGTTTCGCTACCTGACCGAAATGGTTCCGGCCTCCTTATCAAAACACTGGCTGACGGGCCTGGAAAGTGACTGGTTCAAGATCAAGCTTTGCGGCGCCGGAGGCGGCGGGTTTTTATTGGGCGTGACAACAGCGGTGGAGCGGGCGCAAGAACAGTTGGCCGACCAGGCATTGCATTGGCTAGATGTCTAAGGAAAAAGCATACCCACGGCCTTTCCAACCCCGGTTCTCTGAATTGATCGCGTTTTAACTATGGGGACCCCTGCTTACCGGAGAAGAGTGTCTGCCTCCCGAATTTTCGTTTTGCATGTATTGCTCCATTGAACCTGCCCTAAGCAAAGAGGTTTTATTTTAAAGGACAATAGCAAAATGGGAGGTCTGCCCCAAAATGCCTACTTTATGGCAAGAAGATCTATTGTTTTGTGCAGAAAAGCGTTTCATGGACGAAAAACCTTCCTTGCTCATCAAATACGGCGGTAACGCCATGCTGGACGAAAATCTGCAGTCGGCCGTTGTCGACACCATCAGCCAGCTACACGACCAGGGATACCCGTTAGTGGTCGTTCACGGTGGCGGGCCGTTCATTCAGCGCATGCTCGACTTGGTCGGCGTGGAATCGACCTTTATTGAGGGGCAGCGACGTACCACACCCGATACGCTCCGCTACGTAGAGATGGTCCTCAAGGGGGAAGTCAACAGCAAGCTAGTCCATCTTTTTAACCGCCGTGGCCTGAAGGCCATAGGTTTATCGGGTAAAGACGGAAAGCTGGCCACCGCCCGGCGCAAGCGCCTCTTCGTGGAGAAAAATGGGCAACGGATCGAAAAGGACCTCGGCCAGGTAGGCGAGATCGAACACATTGATGTAGCACTCGTTCAGTTGCTTTTGGGAAACGGCTATTTGCCCGTGTTGACGGGCATCGCCGCCGACGCCGAAGGTAACGATCTGAATATCAATGCCGATATTTTTGCCGGCCACTTGGCTGCTGCTCTTCAGGTCGACCATTTTTTTCTGCTTACTAATATCGACGGGCTGCTGCGTGACCTGGACGACCCGGCCTCTCTGATTGATGAAATTCCCATGTCGGAGATTGAGCCGCTGATCGGTAGCGTCATTCAGGGGGGCATGCTGCCCAAAATTGAGGCTTGCCGTGTCGCCCTGGAAGGTGGCGTGGGCCAAACGGGCATCATCAACGGCGTCCGCCCCGACCGCCTGGTCGAAGCTGCTTCGGGCCGCCGACCGCTGGGTACTTATGTTATTCACCAAAAAACTTCATCGCCGCATGATTGATGCTGCCATTTCCAATGCTCACTTACATGAGTTAGACCAAAAATACTATTTGCCCACCTTCAAACGCTATCCATTGGCCCTCAAAAAGGGACAGGGTGCCAAAGTCTGGGATGTGGAAGGCAATGTATATCTCGACGCTCTGGCGGGTATTGCCGTCAATAATCTGGGTCATTGTCACCCAAAGATCTCGGAAGCGATTTGCCAACAGGCGCAGGAACTCATCCATATCTCGAATTTTTACGTAAGTGAACCTCAAGTGGCGCTTTCGGAAAAACTCGTAAAAGCTTCGGGGCTGGACCGCGTATTTTTCGGCAACAGTGGGGCCGAAGCGGTAGAAGGTGCCATCAAGGTGGCCCGCAAATACGCCCACAAAAAAGGGCGCGAAAACGGCGCTGTAATCTCCATGCAAAATTGTTTCCATGGCCGTACACTGGCCACTATTGCAGCCGGTAAATCCAAAATGCAACAGGGTTTCGGTCCCATGCCTGAAGGGTTTCGCAAAGTGCCTTTCAATGGTATGGAAGAGCTGCGCAACCTGATTGGCGAAGACACAGCAGCCATCATCGTAGAGCCCGTTCAGGGAGAAGGTGGCATCCATCCGGCTCAACCCTGCTTTCTGCGCGCCGTGCGGGAGCTTTGTGATGAAAAAGACATCGTGCTCATCTTTGATGAGATCCAGTGCGGCATCGCCCGTACCGGCAGCCTTTTTGCCAAAGACCAATACGAAGTACAACCCGATATCATGACCCTGGCCAAGGGTCTGGGCAGCGGCGTACCCATCGGCGCCTTTCTGTGCAGCGAAAAAATCGCCGGCGCCATCGATTACGGCGATCACGGCACCACCTTCGGGGGCAATCCCTTAGCCTGCGCTGCCGGCCTAGCTACGCTAGAAGTAATTGAAGAAGAGAACCTCTCCCAACAAGCCGAAGAAAAAGGGGCCTACCTCCGCCGTCGACTGGAAGAAAACCTTTCCCAACTGCCCGAATTTAAAGAAATTCGCGGCCTGGGCCTGATGATCGGCGTAGAATTCACCTTTGAGACCAAGCCCCTGGTGCTGGAAATGCTGCAGCGCGGTGTGCTCTCTAATGCTACTGCTGGCAATGTCTTGCGCTTAGTGCCGCCACTGGTCATCAGCTACGACGAGCTCGATCACCTGATCAGCGTCGTCACCGATTCAGTACACGCAACGCCCAAATCATGAGTATTAAGACCGCTATCATCGGAGCCAGCGGCTTCACCGGCTCCGAGCTGGTACGTATTTTACACCACCACCCACAGGTCGATATTGAGGCCATCACCTCCGAATCGCATGCGGGCAGGCAATTCTCTGATATCCATCCTCAACTTTTCGGACTGGCCGATTATGAGTTGGTACCCGGTGCCGAAGTGAATGCCGATGACTTCGATCTGATTTATTTAGCGCTGCCTCACGGCGTATCCATGGATTTTGTAGAAAAACTCCACGGCAAGCGCGCTAGAATCATCGACCTGTCGGGTGATTTCCGGCTGAGTACACCCGAGACGTATGAGTCGTGGTACGGCAAAAACCACACATTCCGTCAGGGTTTTGAAGAAGCCGTCTATGGCTTGCCCGAGTTACACCGCGAGGCTGTCAAGGAAAGCCGGCTGGTTGCCAACCCGGGTTGCTACCCCACCAGTGTCATCCTGGCTACCCTACCCCTTATCAAAGGCGGCCTGGCCGATCCGAAAACCATCATCGCTGATTCTAAGTCAGGCGTGACCGGCGCCGGGATTAAGCCCAAGCCGCTGACCCATTTTTCCAATATCAACGACAATTTCATGGCCTACGGCCTGAAACGTCACCGCCATACCGTTGAAATTGAAGAGCAATTGGCCCAGGCCGGCGGGCCCGACACCGTTGTACAGTTTACCCCTCACCTGTTGCCGGTCGATCGCGGCATCCTCTCAACTGTATACGCACAGCCCCACGTGGAGATGACGGAGGAAATGGTGCGCAATGCCTTTGAGCTACAGTACGCCGAAGAGCCGTTTGTGCGCCTGCGCGACCACCCGCCAACGATTAAGGATGTGCGGGCCACCAATTATTGCGATATTTTTCCCACTTTTGACGATCGCACGCGCCGCATCATCGTTATTGCCGCTATCGACAATTTAGTCAAAGGCGCAGCTGGACAGGCCGTGCACAATATGAATTTACAATTCGGTTGGGAGGAATGCACTGGCTTGGAGCACCTGCCCATCCGACCTTAACAATCTAAAATCGACTAGCTATCGACTCCATGATCAGAAACATTACTACGGTAAGGGGTATAAAATGCTGGGGTGCGCACATTGGTATTAAATCGATGCGGCGCGACCTTGCCATCATTTATTCGGAAGTACTGGCCAGCGCGGCCGCTGTTTTTACCCAAAACCAGGTAGTGGCCGAGCCCATCAAGGTATCGCGTAAACACATCGAGAGCGGTATGGCCCAAGTGATCATTTGTAACGCCGGAAACGCCAATGCGTGCACGGGCGAGCAAGGCCGCCAGGGCGCCGAATCCATGGTGGAAGTAACGGCCAACGAACTCGGCATCCCCAAAGAGCATGTACTGGTGGCCTCTACCGGATTGATTGGTGAGCCTTTCCCCACCGAAGATGTGGTTGAGGGTCTGCGCAAAAACATCGAGAAGCTGTCGAACGATCCCAAAGCAGGGTCGTTTACCGCCAATGCGATACTCACGACCGACACCTTTGCCAAAGAAGGATACGTGAGCTTTATCATGGGCGAAACCGACATCAATATCGCCGGCATCTCCAAGGGTTCCGGTATGATCCACCCCAATATGGCCACCATGCTGGCCTTTGTAGTAACCGATGTACACATTACCCCTAAGATGCTCGACCGCGCTACCCGCTACGCCGTTGACCGTACTTTTAATATGATTACCGTCGACGGCGACACTTCGACCAACGATATGGTAGCCGTCATGGCGAACGGACTGGCCGGTAACCCACTCATCGAAACCGAGACCGACCCCAACTTCGAATTGTTTCAGCGCCACTTGATGGAAATGATGACCCACCTGGCCAAACTCATCGTCTCCGACGGGGAGGGCGCCAGCAAGTTTGTCGAATACCAAGTAAAAGGCGCTGATACCGAAGAGCACGCCCGCAAACTGATCCGCGGCATTTCCGACTCCGCCTTGGTCAAGACGGCCATGTTCGGGCGCGACCCCAACTGGGGACGTATCGTTTGCGCGGCCGGTAATTCCGATGCGCCCTTCCAATACGAAACTACCGATCTCTCGATAGGCACCGACCAAGAGCAGGTACAAGTGCTGCGGCAAGGTAAACCATGCGATTTCGACCGCAACGTGATCAAGCGCCTACTGCGGGAGTCGCACATCGTCGTACAGCTCGACCTGCACCAGGGCGAAGCCGAGGCCGTCGGATGGGGTACCGACCTAACCACCGACTATGTGATGTTTAATTCGGTATATACCACTTAAGTTGGCGTTGGCTACCGATCAAAAATGAAATCAACCTAACGGTTCCAAGGATGTCGATAAAATTCTTGCCTTTCACCACTTTCGCCATCTTTACTTGCGTTTCCATCGCCGCCTAAACCTTCTCCATGACCAACCTCCAGGCGCGCTTATCCGCTCAGCAATTTTTACAGTACTACGTGTTCGGATCGTGGATTGTAACCAACGGCACTTACATGCTGCAGGAGCTTGATTTTACGGGCAGCCAGGTGGGGGTGGTGTACGGCTCTTCGGCCGTAGCAGCCATGATTTCACCCTTCTTCCTGGGGTTGGTTGCCGATCGCTACCTCGCACTGGAGCGCTTACTGGCCCTACTCAATTTTCTGGGGGCCGCCCTCTTGATTTTGGCAGCCCAGCTGGATACCTTCTTCTGGTATTATACCGTCATTCTCATTTATATGGTATGCTATATACCGACTACCTCTCTTTCGAACTCTCTTTGTCTGCAAAATTTGAAGCGCCCTGCTCAACAGTTTCCACGAGTTCGGGTTTTCGGTACCCTCGCCTGGATAGTTGCCGGCCTTGTGGTAGGTTCCCTAGGGGTAGAGCCAACTAACATTCCACTTTACATTGCTGCCGGAGCTTCCGCATTGTCCGGTATTTACGCTTTGACACTTCCGCATACGCCCCCGTCTCGCATGGGCGGCAACATCTTTCGCGACCTCTTCAAAGGTGAAGCACGCCTGCTCTTTCGCGAGGGCTCCTTTCTGGTAATGTTGTTGGCGCTGACGTTGATCTGTTATCCGCGCGCTTACTATTACAGCTTCGTCAACCCTTTCCTCAATGAAATCGGCATGCGCAATGCGGCCGGAGTCATGACCCTGGGGCAGGGTACCGAGGTCGTTTTTATGCTTCTATTGCCCTACATCTTTCGCCTTTTGCGTTTGCGCTACATTTTTTTTCTGGGCTTGTTTTGCTGGGGCTTCCGCTACTGGCTTTTCGGGCAAGGCGACCTTCAGGATAATGCCTGGATGATCTATCTGGGCATTGCGTTGCACGGCCCCGCCTTCAACTTTTCTATTTTCGCTAGCCAGATCTACGTCGATGGCCGCGTACCGCGTCATCTGCGCTCGACCGCCCAGGGGTTTATTACCCTCATCACCATGGGCTTTGGGGTGCTGATCAGCTCCTACATTGCCGGCGCCCACGTCAACGCACATACCCTGTCCAACGGCCACCATCAGTGGGATACGATATGGGTGCTGCCTGCTTGGGTGGGTATGGGAGTAGCCCTAGGGTTTGTGCTACTGTTCCGTTCCAGGGGTAGGGTAATGTAGACGGCACACCCCGCGCTCATCGAGTGTAGCCGAATTGAGCGATCATTTAACCCAACAAAACCGAGTATGGCCCTTCTATTTAGGCCTGATCTTCCCAAATTTAGGATGGCAAACGCACCGTTAGATGGCTTATCGCGTAGGCCGAACAATTATTGCGGTGCCAGATCCCTGGGGATTCTTCAATAATTCGCACTTCCTTCTATAGCACAAGGAATGGATTAGCTAAAAGCCTGAGAACTGAATAGACTTTGATCAATCTTTTTTACCCATAACTCAAAACCCTTAAAATTCTTTCATCATGATCGCTTTTAAATTTTTCGATGCTACGAAAGCCTGGCCACTGCTGACGGGTTGGCTGGCACTTGCAGCCCTGGCACCAGCTTTCGGCCAGGGCATCAATTTCTCTCCCGACGGCGAAGACCGGCTTGTAACCAAAGGTCGAGTCTTTTTGAGTACCAACTTCTCACTAGACCAACGCAATGCAGAAAACGAAGACCAATTGTTTCGGCAGGTCATCGACCAAGATAGATTGCGTTACCGCATTCGGTTCAATAGCGGGTACGCCATAGTAGACAACTTGACCCTGGGACTCGGATTAAGCTACGGGCGCGAGAGAGAAGACATAACTTTTATCGACCAGGACGGCATTGAAGTAACTACCAATTTCGTACAGCAGGACATTTCCTTTATCCCCAACATGCGCAACTATATCCCTTTCGGCAATGGTACTATCCAAATCCTGGTGCAGACCGATGCGCGCTTTTCCATTTTTGAATCGCTGCAGCGCGATTTTCTTCCCGACGAGGTCAACAAAATTGAGCGCGATGTTTTTGAATTCCGCCTGGGGGTTGCGCCTGGAATCTTGCTTTTCTTTAACCGCAACTGGGCATTTGAGACAACGGTTGGCCTGGCCGGCCTAACCACCAGAATTACAGAAGAGGTTACGAACAACGACGAAGCGAACCGCACCCGTATCGTGGCGTCAGATATCGATTTACAGATCAACCTCCTGGCCCTGAACCTGGGCATTGGGTATTACTTCTGAACCGGTTTTTGGGAGAATTATTATTTTTATAAAGCTTTTAAAGAAAAATTAAATCGTAAAAAAAATAGCCCAACTCGTAGGTGTCGTTTTACTTCTGGTTTTACAAACGGCCTGCATCCCCGAGGATAAATTCGGATTATCCAGCTTCAAAGCGATTAAGGCCTTTGAAATCCCCGGTCAAAGCGGTGGTACCACCATCAGCGGTGTCGACCGCACCGTTGCAGTACCTTTTCCGGAAGGTACCGACCTAACCGCCCTGGCCCCTTCGGTGATCGACCTGTCCAACTTTGCTACCGTTGTACCCGGCGTTGGCGAACCCCAGGATTTTACCTCGCCGGTCATCTACACGGTAACGGCCGAAGACGGCACCCAGGCTGAATGGGAGGTCACTGCCATCCGGGCGGACCCGCAACCGCAGCTACCCAACAGTAATTTTGACCAATGGTACAGTGCCGGCTCTTATCAGCAGCCCGGTGAAAGCGCCGATAATACCATCTGGGATACCGCCAATAAAGCCCTGGCCCTGGTGGGTCGATTTAATACCGTACCCGAAGACCTAGGTGGGGGCGACTTAGCTGCCCGCATGATTAGCCAGGAAGCTCCACTGATCGTCCGCATGGCGGCGGCTACGCTGTACACCGGATCCTTTACCGACGGCTTCCCGAGCGCCACCGACCCCCGGTCGAACATCGACTTTGGTACCCCCTTCGGCGGCCGTCCGTCTGCCTTCCGGGTAGACTACCGCTACCTGCCCGGCGAAGAATACCTCGATGCCGACGGCAGTCCGTTGCCCGGTGGCGACCAGGCCGACATCTACGTACTACTCGAAAAGCGCGAAGGCGACCAGACGGCCCGCATTGGCACCGGCTGGTACCGCGACGAACAGCGCGTGGCAGACTGGACTACACTGGAAGTGGATATTAAATACGGCGAACTGACCAGCGCCGATCCGGAGTTTGAATACGCCAATATTCGGGATGGGGAAACCTGGGGCGATCCCAACGATACTCCCACCCACATTACGGTGGTTTTCTCATCAAGCGCCCTGGGCGACTTCTTCACCGGCGCCATCGGCAGTGAGCTCTGGATAAACAACTTTGAGCTGGTCTACTAGATGCGCTTGGCTATGGGGCGGCAAGTGGCCGGCGCTGATTGTCGCCCCATGAATCGGCGCCTTACCCGTACTTGGACAAATGGAGTATCTGCTCGGTTTTTTAGGGAAGGCGTCAAAAATAGTTGCCTTCCCGTTGTAAAAAGCATATTTTCTAATTTATATTTACATCTTAAAATTTAATCAATCTAAATATCTTTCAACTTCTAACGCTTATGAATGCCCCGAAAGGAGATAAAATGAAAGAGATTCAACAAGACGCTTCCTTGTTGAAAAAGCTCATGAAGTTGATTATTGGTGGTGAGCGAAATAATGGCAAGGAGCCGATTGAGATAAACAAAAAGAAATTTAGAGTAGTAAAAGTATCTACTACTCCAGCTAAAAAAGATATGCCTGCTTAATGAATCTTGCCTTGGGAGCGGTGATCATCGCTTTGTTAATTTCCCCCGGTTTTATTTTTCGTTCGTCTTTTCTAAAAAGTGACGCTTTAAAGAGTGCTGTAGATACCACAGTTCTTAGTGAGGCACTCTTTATTTTAATTCCGGTCGGGGTTTTTCATATCATCGGCGTTCTTTTTGTAGAATTAGTTTTAAGATACGCTATTAAATTCGACCAGCTATATTACGCCATACTGGGCGTAACCGACAAGAATTTAATAAACTTTCAAATTCTACAGGACTCCTTTGCACGGTTCATTTTTTACACGCTGCTGGTAAACGCATTGGCCGCTATTTTAGGACGGGTGCTGCAAAAAGTAGTTGAACAAAACGATCTTGACCAGCAATTTCGATTTCTAAAAGTTTCTAACGAATGGGAACTGCTTTTTAGCGGTCGTTTTCTGCCGAAATCACAGCGAAGCGTTATCGAATTTATACAGCTCGATGCAGTGATATCTATGGAGGAAGGCGAATTTCTCTATTGCGGCGTACTGGAAAAATTTACCCTCGACAGCAAGCAAGGCGTGAAAGAGCTGGTTTTAAGTTCCGTTTATCGTAGAAAATTTAGCATGGACCTCAACAAAGCAGAAGAAGACAAAGCAAATAATACGGAAAACTCTACTGATGACAAAACGCCTAATCACCATCAAGAACAGCAGCCGGCGATTTGGGAAAAAAGGTTCGATTCCCGGTATTATAATATGCCCGGCGATTTTTTTGTCATCCCTTTTTCACAAGTCAAGAACCTCAATGTGACCTATTACACTTTCATAGAGGAGTAGTGAAGAACAACCCTACCTTAACCATCGTGATTCCAAAATAGAAAGGTGCTATTTCTTTTTTTGCAGCCCTTTCCGCAATCATGAAGGCGGGGAGCGAACCAGGCGTTGCCTTTACGGAAGATGGGTTTCTCAACAAAGCCTTCGTCTGTCGACGCCTCTTTTCCGGCCCACAACTCACGAAAAAGGATGGCTTTTGGACGGTATGAACTAAAAAAGCCCCATCTAGATTGCTAAGAGGCTTCGATCTGACTTGGAGGTTGGGAGCGGATTCGAACCGCCGTACGAGGTTTTGCAGACCTCTGCCTAGCCACTCGGCCACCCAACCGTTTCTTGCGTGGACGCAAATATAGAACATTTCCCGCTACCGCGCTACTCTTTGGTGTCTATATCACCCTCATAAAGCAAACGGAATTTTTCCTCCAATTGTTCCATCGGGTAGCGGTCATAAAGCTGGTAGTCGAGCACGAATTGCTCGCTGATCTTTTTGCGGTAAGCCACCAGCCCGATTCCATTGGCGTAGATCTCCGAGCCCATGTACTCCTGCTCGAAGACGCCGTCTTTGTCGTAGGCGATCAGCTCTTTAACTCGAAACTTTACTGCCTTGTACTTTTTGTCTTGGTAGACATATGTGGTATCCCCGGCGTAATAGCGATTCTTGACTACCTGATAGGTGGCACCGGAATCGACTTTCGACGCCCACCGGATATTGTACAGGAAAATGCCGCCCGAATCGCGCACCTGGAAAGGGAAGGTAGCGCCCGCCTCAATCTCGACCGTCGCTTTTTCCTGGTCGCCCAGGCTATCGAGTTCGTACTGGTACATTTCTTCCAGCAGCATGCCATTATCGACCATGGTCTCGCGGGTAAATTGGAGCGGCAGGAGCTGGTCTTCGTAATAAACCGTAGTCATATACACATCGCCATCGGGCTCGATGAAAGAGCGGAAATACCAATAGACCGGCCCCAGCGAATCGGCCGTGGCGGGACGGAACTCATAGACCAAACCCTCGGTTATCTTTTTCAGCGGAAAATAATAGTTACGGATGTCGCGGTAACCGTCGTTTTGGCATCCGGTCGACGTCAAAATCAGTAGCCCTAAAAGCCCGACGGCGCAGATCAACCGCAGGGTTCCTATTATTGTTGATAAGTTGTGTGACAATTTGACATTTTTTATAAGCCCAGCGTTCCCTGGTATGATTCTAGATCTCTTTTATACCAAGCGCGAATATATTTATCTTTACATTCGCCGCCAAAAGCACCCACCGGAGGAGAAAATTTGGGTCTTCGCATAATCCAACCTCTGATTTTTCGTACTGCTTATGCCGGCATTTTTTCAACTATTGAGCAATTTCCATTCTTATGGTCAATAAAATTCTAAAAGGCCTTTTCGGCACCAAGTACGAGCGCGACGTCAAGAAGTACAAGCCGCTGGTAGAGGCGACCAACAAATATTTCGAAGCTTACCAAAGTCTATCCAACGACGAGCTACGCCAGAAGACCGCCGAATTTCGCCAACGCATCGCCGATCATCTGGAAGGTATCGATACCGACATCCGCGAGGCGGAGAATGAATCGATAGCGGTCGAGGATTTCAATGCGAAAGAGGCGCTGTTCAATGAAATCGACGAGCTAAAAAAAGAACGCGATAAGCAGCTAGAAGTTATCCTTCAGGACATCCTGCCCGAAGCCTTTGCTGTAGTAAAAGAAACGGCGCGCCGCTTCAAAGAAAATTCTACTCTGCCGGTCACAGCTACTGAGCACGACCGCGAGATGGCAGCCATGAAAGGCAAATCGTACGTGACGATCGACGGCGACCGGGCTATCTGGAAAAACCAATGGCAAGCAGCCGGCGGCGACATCACCTGGAACATGGTGCACTACGATGTTCAGTTGATCGGGGGTATGGTGCTCCACGACGGCAAAATTGCCGAGATGGCAACTGGTGAGGGTAAAACCTTAGTGGCTACCCTGCCCGCTTACCTAAACGGCCTCTCAGGGCTGGGGGTACACGTGGTGACGGTCAACAATTACTTAGCCCAGCGGGATGCCGAATGGGTGGGACCGATCTTTGAATTCCTCTTCCTTACGGTCGATTGTATCGACAAATACAAGCCTCACTCACCAGAACGCATCCGCGCCTACAGGTGCGATGTCACCTACGGAACTAACAACGAATTCGGCTTCGACTACCTGCGCGACAATATGGTACGTACCGCCGAAGAAAAAGTGCAAGGTAAGCATCACTTCGCCATGATTGACGAGGTCGACTCGGTATTGATCGACGAGGCGCGTACCCCATTGATCATCTCGGGTCCGGTACCGCAAGGGGAAGAGGATCAGGAGTACATCGAGTTGCGTCCCAGCGTACAACGCTTAGTCGAGGCCCAGCGCAAGTTAGCCACCAAGTATTTATCCGAAGCCAAAAAGCTTTTTGCCGAGGGCGAGACCGGCTACCAGGAAGGCCAGGCCGGTATGGCGCTCCTGCGCGCCCACCGTGCGTTACCCAAAAATCGCCCCCTCATCAAATTCCTGAGCCAGGAAGGGGTGAAAGTAGCCCTGCAAAAAGCCGAGAATTACTACATGCAAGAGCAGTCCAAGCATATGCACCTCGTCGATGAGCCTCTGCTTTTTACCATTGAAGAGAAGACCCGCCAGGTCGAGCTTACCGATTTAGGGGCGGAATTTCTCTCCAAAGGTAGCTCCGACGATAATTTCTTTATCCTGCCTGACCTGGCTTCCAGCATGGTAGAAATCGATAATGACCCTGGCCTGGGTGAGGAGGAAAAAAGGGAAGCCAAATCCAAGCTGGCGCAAGACTATTCCGTAAAATCGCGCCGCCTGCACTCGGTGAGCCAGTTGCTGAAGGCCTACACCCTATTCGAACGCGACGAAGACTACGTGGTGCAGGACGGCCAGGTAAAGATCGTCGACGAGCAGACGGGCCGAATGATGGAAGGCCGCCGCTACTCCGACGGACTGCACCAGGCCCTGGAAGCAAAGGAAAACGTTAAAATCGGCGACATCACCCAGACCTACGCTACAGTTACCCTGCAGAACTATTTCCGCATGTACCACAAGCTATCCGGTATGACCGGTACGGCCGAGACGGAAGCCGGTGAATTCTGGGAAATCTACAAGCTCGATGTGGTGGTCATACCCACCAATAAACCCATCATTCGTGACGATCGCGAGGATTTGGTTTTCAAAACCGCCAAAGAGAAGTACAATGCCGTCATTGATGAAATTGTGAACCTGAGCGAAGCGGGGCGGCCGATCCTGGTGGGTACCACTACAGTAGACGTTTCGGAAAAATTGAGCCGCATGCTCAAGCTCCGCGGTATGCCGCACAATGTTCTCAACGCCAAACAGCACCAGCGCGAGGCCGAGATCGTAGCCGAGGCTGGCCGACCTGGAAAGGTGACCATTGCCACCAACATGGCAGGGCGCGGTACCGACATTAAGATTTCCTATGAGGTTAAAAAAGCAGGCGGTCTGGCGATCATTGGCACAGAGCGCCACGATTCGCGCCGGGTCGACCGCCAGTTACGCGGACGCGCCGGCCGGCAAGGGGATCCCGGTAGCTCCCAGTTTTACGTTTCGCTGGAGGATAACCTGATGCGCCTTTTCCAGTCGGAACGCATCGCCAAGGTGATGGACCGCATGGGGCACACCGAGGGCGAAGTCATACAGCACTCAATGGTAACCAAAGCGATCGAGCGCGCCCAGAAAAAAGTAGAGGAAAACAACTTCGGCATCCGGAAGCGCCTACTAGAGTACGATGATGTGATGAATATCCAGCGGGAAGCCATCTACAAAAAACGCGATAACGCCCTGACGGGCGAACGCCTCTCGGTCGACCTGAATACCATGTTCCAGGGACTGATCACTGACTTGGTACGCGCCCACAAGATGGACGGCGATTACGATTCCTTCCGCCGCGATGTACTCAGTACGTTAGGGCTGGACCCCAGAGTAGAAAAGGCTACCTTCCAGGAGGCCAGTGAAGCGGAAGTGATTGAACTGCTCGAGCAGCAGTTCCGCGAACATTACGATCGCAAAATGCAGACCATTGCCGATGTGGTCATGCCGCAGATCAAGGATATCCACGAAAATCAGGGTAATCGTTACAAGCGTATCCTGCTCCCATTTTCTGACGGGCGCAGCAAACCACTGGCGGTAACCGCCGAACTGGAAGATGCCGTCAGAACGGACGGAAAATCCATCGCTACCGATATCGAAAAGACAGTAACGCTGGCTATCCTCGACGAGCAGTGGAAAGAGCACCTGCGCTCAATGGATGAATTGAAAGAATCTTCGCAGGCTGCATCATTCGAGCAGAAGGATCCCCTGGTAATCTACAAAATGGAAGCCTATAACCTCTTTGAGCAGTTCTTCGGCCGCGTCAATGAGGAAGTAACTAGTTACCTGGCCAAGGGCACCTTGATTTTGCAAGACGGGCGCACCATCGAGCAAGCTCGGGAAGAACGCACCGACCTGAGTAAGGTCCGTACCAATCGCAACCCGAACGACAATCCGGCCCGCCGGGCCGCCGAATCGGCCGGCCGGGCTGCCCGCGAGAAAGTACAGACCATTCGCCGCAGCGAAGAAAAGGTGGGCCGCAATGATCCCTGCCCCTGCGGTAGCGGGAAAAAATACAAGCACTGCCACGGAAGAAAGTAGGCTAGCTCGCTGGATAATAAGCCTTCGTCAGGGGCTGCTCTGGCTTAAGGTGGAGGTCTCCTCCCGGCCTCTTCAGGAAAACGATCTTCCAACCTGAAAAGCCAGCGCGGGGGAGCGGTAGCGACCGGCGCCGGGAAAATACTGAACTTCTTTCCCCTGCAAATAAAATTTTGTTCTATATTTCGGTCTTGAAAACAGCATCGCGCCCATAAGCACCCCCGAGCGGCGAGCACATAAACGAACATTTGTTACATGGAAATTGCAGGTTTTATTGACCATACGAACCTGAAGGCGGATTGCAATGTCGAAACCGTAAGGCGGCTCTGTAAGGAAGCAAAAGCAAACGCTTTTGCGGCCGTATGCCTGCCTCCTTACTTTATTAAGGATGCCGCCCTGCTATTGCAGGAAAAAGACAAGGTGAAAATCGCTACAGTAGCGGGCTTTCCGATGGGCTACGCCGCTACCCCGGCTAAAGTAGAAGAAATTAAACGGGCTATCGATGATGGCGCCGACGAAATCGATGCCGTCATTAATTTCAGCGCCCTGAAGAGTCAACACTGGAACTACGTTCGTAGCGATATCGACAGCATGATAACGGCTACCCACCTAAAAGGTAAACACATCAAAATCATCGTTGAGTTCGGTCTGCTGAGCGAAGAAGAGCTACACAACGTACTCGATATTATTGAAACCACCCAACCCGATTACGTTAAAACGAGTACTGGTTTTCATGGCTTTCCGACTACCGTCGATCAGGTGGCTATCCTTCGCAAAAGCCTTTCGCCCAAAATCCGCATAAAAGCAGCTGGCGGTATCCGGACGATAGCCGATGCCCAGCGGCTAATCGATGCCGGGGCGGCACGCATCGGCACCTCTGCAGCACTGGAAATGTTGGGCGTCTAAAGAGATTCGATCCACAATCTTGGCTATATTTGTGAAAAAAGCACCCATGTTCAGACTGCTATTTGTCGTCCTTTTTGGGTTTTGCGCCGGCAACGTCTTTGGTCAAGGCAATGTGGAAATAGTAGAATCGCCCGACGTGCAGCGCATGAAAAGTCGCTACTTGGAAGCCCAGGAGGCAAAGCGCTTCATCGAAGGCTGGCGGGTAGAAATCCTAGCGACCACCGATCGCCAACGGATGGAATCGGCCTTGCAGACCTTTCGGTATCGCTACCCTAACATTCCTACCAACTGGATACACAACCGCCCCTACTACAAATTGCGGGCCGGCGCCTACGCAACCAAGCTTGAGGCTATTCGATTACAATACTTACTGAAGCGTTACTACCCAGCCGCTTACCCGGCGGTCGACAACCGGATCAGTCCCGAAGAATTGCTAGACAACTATTAGGTCTACCGACCTGCCAACCTTAAATTACATTATGGCCATCCGAAATAGGCGCGGTGCGGATTTTCGCAATATGGATTATTTAGCTCTTTCCCTTTTCCTGGCGCTGGTGCTGCTTGGGTGGGCGATGCTATATGCCGTAAGCCATGCCGATCTCGATTCGATGCCCTTCCTCGAAACGGCCGTCGGTAAGCAGACGATTTGGATCGGTATCTCTTTCATAGCGTTTTTCCTACTCACTGTTGTCGATTGGAAGTTTTGGCAAACTTTTGCTTACGCAGTTTACTGCTTCACCATATTACTGCTTGTGGGGGTACTGATATTTGGCGTAGAAATCAAGGGTCAGCAATCCTGGTTTTCACTGGGCGGCTTGACCATTCAGCCGGCTGAGTTTGCTAAATTCGGCACTGCGCTGGCAATGGCAAGTTTCCTCGGCGCCTATCACCTTAATATCAGAACGCTCAAACACCAAGCCTACAGCGTAGGCATCTTTATACTACCCATGGCCCTGATTTTGCTTCAGCCTGACGCAGGTTCAGCTATCGTATTTTCAGCCTTTTTACTGGTGCTGTACCGAGAGGGTATGCCGACTTATTATTTCCTGGTAGGCATCTACCTGGTCCTGTTACTCATTCTGGGTATTCTTTTCAAGCCCGGTTTTATTTTACTAGGATTGTTATGTCTGGGAGGATTATTACTGGTCGGGCGGCATTTCAAGAGTAACTGGTATTTATTCTTTGCACTGGTGTGGGTTAGTATTTCTATCTACCTGGTCTCTGAGGATTATCTAAGGGAGGTTCTCATCGGTACGGGGACCGTTTTTGCCATTTTAGCCTTAATGGCGCTATCCCGCAGAGGACAAACCAAGATCGTGGGAGTCATATCGGCCGCCATAATCCTGGGTACGGGATTGGCTTTTGCCTCGAATCACGTTTTCGAAAATGTTCTCCAGCCCCACCAACAAGATCGGATCAATGTATGGCTCCGACCTGCCGATAGTGACCCTCAGGGCTCCCTTTATAATTTACTCCAGTCTAAGCTTGCCATCGGCTCGGGCGGATTATGGGGTAAGGGCTTTTTACAAGGGACCATGACCCGCCTCAACTACGTACCCGAGCAGTCAACCGACTTTATTTTTTGTACTGTCGGTGAGCAGCAGGGCTTCATTGGTTCTTTGGGCATCATAGTTTTGTTTTTATTGCTGTTGCTCCGCTTGATCAAGCTGGCTGAACGTCAACGAAACAGTTTCGCTCGCATCTATATATACAGCGTAGCTGGTATTATTTTCATTCATTTTTTCATCAATATTGGAATGACTATGGGCATCATGCCCATTATTGGTATCCCCCTTCCTTTCCTCAGCAAGGGCGGTTCGGCGCTTCTGGGTTTTACCATTATGTTTGCTGTGCTGTTAAATCTCGATAGTCACCGCTACCGCATTTAAAGAAGCTGATACCCATTTATGCCCCATGTTTAGTTTTTCCCTCGAACATACCGATCCAGAATCTAATGCGCGCGCCGGAGTCATCGAGACAGCCCACGGCTCCATCCGGACGCCCATTTTCATGCCGGTAGGTACGGCAGGCACCGTAAAAGGGGTCCATCAGACCGAATTGAAAAAAGTGATCGGCGCCCAGATCATTCTGGGCAATACCTACCACCTTTATCTTCGGCCCGGCATGGAGGTTATTGCCGCTGCTGGCGGACTCCACCGTTTTAACAGCTGGAATGGCCCCATCCTGACCGACAGTGGCGGTTATCAGGTATATTCGCTCAGTCAGTCGCGCAAGATCAGCGAAGAAGGGGTGACCTTTACCTCCCATATTGATGGGTCGAAGCATTTTTTCCGCCCCGAAGATGCTATCGATGTTCAGCGTACCATTGGTGCCGACATCATAATGGCTTTTGATGAATGCCCGCCTTACCCTAGCACCTACGAATATGCAAATCAGTCGATGGAGCTTACGCACCGGTGGCTGGATCGCTGCTGCAAGCATTTTGATCAGACCCGGGGCCACTACGGCTACGAACAAACCCTATTCCCGATTGTACAGGGGTCCGTTTATCCGGACCTGCGCAAAGCTTCGGCCAAGAAGATTGCCGGTTTCGATCGCCCCGGCAACGCCATCGGTGGATTGTCGGTAGGCGAGCCTGCTCCTCAGCTCTACGAGATGACCAACCTCGTTTGTGAGCATTTACCCTGGGACAAACCCCGATACCTCATGGGGGTGGGCACACCGGTAAATCTGCTGGAGTGTATTGCACTGGGAGTAGATATGTTCGACTGCGTGCTGCCGACGCGTAACGCCCGACACGGTTTGCTGTATACCAGCCGGGGCATCATAAATATCAAAAACCTGAAGTGGAAGAACGATTTTTCACCCATTGACCCCGAAAGCCCGACCCCCTCCAGCCGTTTTTATAATAAAGCTTACCTGCGCCATTTGATCCATAGCAAGGAAATTCTGGGGGCCCAGATTGCCTCTTTACACAACCTGGGCTTTTACCTGTGGCTGGTCGGTGAAGCCCGAAAGCAAATCGCTGCCCGTAATTTTAGGAGCTGGAAGCAAGAAATGATTTCCCGCCTGGAGGAAAGACTGTAGCTTTACCACTAAATTAAAGCCGTAAGCGTTTTATTAAATATGAAGAAACTCGACTGGTACATTATCAATAAGTTTCTATCAACCTTCTTTTTTACGGTGCTCATCTTCGTAATGATTGGCGTCATTATCGATTTTAGCGAAAAGGTGGAGGATTTTATTGAGGAGCCCATCACCACTCGGGAAATTCTTTTGGGCTATTATCCAAACTTCATCCTTTTTGTTACGGGTCTGCTTTGGCCCCTATTCACGTTAATTGCGGTTATTTTTTTCACCTCCCGCATGGCTGCTAATTCCGAGATCATTTCGGTATTCAATGCCGGTGTGAGTTTCAGGAGACTATTACGCCCCTATTTTTTAGCCGCCACTTTTTTGTTCATCCTGCACGTGCTCGGGTCGCATTTTGTCATTCCGCGGGGTAATGAAACCATGCTCACCATTGTATACACCTACTTTAAGAAAAACTCTGACGATGCACGCACCAACAATGTACACATATTCATTGCCCCCGATACGAAGGTGTTTATTGAGTTGTACCGCAAGCGCGACAGCACGATGCGGGATTTTCGCCTGGAGCATTTCGACAGTAACCGGCTGGTATACCTACTCAAAGCGCAAAAGGTCAGCTGGTTAGGACCACCCAACCGTTGGCGGCTGTCCGAGTACGAAATTCGAACTTTCGATGGCCAGGAAGAAACCATCCGGCTCGGTAGGGGCCAGCAACTCGATACCACCCTGAATCTGGCTCCCGCTGACTTTGTTGACTTTGCCAGCCAGCAAAGCATGATGACCACCCCTGAACTGCTTTCATTTATCCAAAAACTTCGCGAACGCGGCGCCGGCAATGTGCGTAAATATCTCATTGAGTTGCAGCGCCGCTTTGCCGAACCCTTCACCATCTACATTCTAACCCTAATCGGCGCGGCCATTGCCGCACGCAAGGTGAGGGGAGGCATCGGGCTTCATCTTGCTATGGGCATCGGGCTGGGCGCTGCATTTATTTTCCTGAGCCGGTTTTCCATCGTCTTTGCCGATTCACCAAGCGTGCCGGTAGCGCTGGGGATCTGGCTGCCCAACCTGATATTTGCCGCTATCGCCGTCGTCCTAGTCAGCCGGGCCCAAAAATGATCTTCGGGCACTCCTAAAATAAACCTGCACAAAACCACACCTTTATTGTCCTGTGCGGACTTGTTTTCGGGCTTTTTGTTTAATATCTTCTGTCATAACAGAAAGAAAGGCTACACAAAGTAAAGCCTTTTTTCATTTTTTTTTGAAAATAACAAATGTTTAAAAAATTACACTTTTTGTGCAAACCCCTGATTATTAATATGCAAAAAGTATGATTAAAAAACTTCCTCGTTTCGAAACGAACAGTTTAGGGCCTCAAGTGGATAAACCCTTTGCTTTTGTTTAACTTTTTCTTATTTTTGATTCAACGCAATAAAGCGAGGCTTTTATAAACTTAAACGAAAGCAACCATCCATGTCTCAAGCCGAATTTTATAACAAGTTTGATCAAATGGCATCGCTACTCCACGCATTTGCCTATAACCTTACAAAGAACGTGGAGGATGCTAAAGACCTCTTTCAAGAAACGGCCTACCGAGCCATGACGAATCGGGACAAGTTTCGACCGGGTACAAATTTTAAAGCTTGGCTCTTTACCATTATGAAAAACATCTTCATCAACAACTACCGGAAAAAGACCAAAGCGAATACCATTATGGATTCCACAGATAACCTGTACTACATCAACTCAGGTAGTACGATTATCTCCAACCATGCGGAATCTAACATTATGATGAAAGAGCTTATCGGTATGATTGAGGAGCTGGACGAAAGTGTAAAGATTCCTTTCCTCATGCACTACCAGGGTTTCAAGTATCAGGAAATTGCCGATCATCTAGAGCTGCCGCTCGGCACGGTCAAAAGCCGTATTTTCTTTGCCCGCAAGGAATTGAAAGAGCTCATCGAAAAGCGCTACAGCAACCTGGCTCTGGAGCGCAACTAAAGAAAATTTTCCATATTAGATCTTAAGCTGTCCATTATACCCAGACGACGTCCGGACTTTACCGGCTACGTCGTTTCTTTTTTTGCACTCAACTGTTTTTTCCAATAGCTATGGTTGAATTTTCAGCCGACCAGCAGTCCTTTTTCACCCGTGCCTTGCTCGACTGGTACGATCCCGACCGGCGTCCGCTTCCCTGGAAACATATCGAAGATCCCTACCGGATCTGGCTATCGGAGGTCATCCTGCAACAAACGCGCGTGGAACAGGGCCTGCCTTACTACGAACGTTACTTGCAGCGTTTCCCCAGGGTGGCCGAACTGGCGGCGGCCAGGGAAGACGAGGTTCTGAAGCTGTGGGAAGGCCTCGGCTACTACTCGCGAGCGCGCAACCTGCTGGCGGCAGCACGAATGGTCGTGGAGGCGCTGGACGGGCAATTTCCCACTACCTACCAAGGGTTACTGCAACTGCCTGGCGTAGGGCCGTATACTGCAGCTGCCATCGCCTCCTTCGCCTATCAGTTGCCCCATGCTGTAGTAGATGGTAATGTGTACCGGGTGTTAGCTCGGTTTTTCGGCCTGGATTTGCCGGTCGATACCACTTCTGGCAAAAAAGTATTCCGGCAGCTTGCACAAGAACTACTAGCTAAAGATCAACCGGCGCGCTACAACCAGGCGATCATGGATTTCGGCGCCACCGTCTGCCGCCCTAAAAACCCGATCTGCCGGACCTGCCCGCTTGCAGCAGCCTGCCAAGCCAGGGCATCACAGCAAGTTGAACGGCTGCCCCTAAAATCTAAACGGCTACAGAAGCGCACACGCTATTTTCATTACCTAGTGCTGGAATACGCCGACCAAGTGTTTCTGCGGCAGCGGGTACACAAAGATATCTGGCGCGGACTGTATGATTTCCCGCTCATTGAAACACCCAGCCCTTCCGATCCCGACTCCCAATTGCTCGACCGCTATTCGTTCACCGAAGATGGCCCGGCTGAGCTAAGCCTGCAAGCCAGTTTCCTGCGCCAGAGCGGCCCTTACCGACAGACCCTCACTCATCAGAGAATCGTGGCTTACTTTACTCGCTGGTCGTTGCATACGCTACCGGGAAAGGTTCCCGATAATTGGCTGCTCGTACCGCGGCATGCCCTTACCCACTATGCCTTCCCTAAGATTGTAGATTGGTATTTTACGGATAAAAACTTATATTTAAATTTACAGGCTTGATATAATTACCACCCGGTAGCTAAATCCAAAAATCATGGTAAACAGGGTAATATTGATTGGCAACCTCGGTAAAGATCCCGAGGTGAGGAGATTGGAAAGTGGAGCCGTTGTAGCTAAATTTCCCATGGCTACCAACGAAAATTACCGCGACCGAAACGGCGAATGGCAGTCGCAAACCGAATGGCACGATATCGTCACCTGGCGGGCACTTGCCGAACGTGTGGAAAACTCCTTCAAAAAAGGAATGCTGGTTTACGTAGAAGGTAAACTTACCCACCGGACCTGGCAAGACCAGGATGGGAACAATCGCCGTACCACAGAGGTAGTGGCCTCGTACCTGCGGATTATCAACAACCGCGAGGGGGGTAGCCTAGGGCAACAAGGATCAGGCGGGTACTTCCCAGACGCTTCGGACGAGCCAGCCACGGCTACCAAAACGAACACGGAGACGCCTGTCAATCAAGGAGCGGATAATAGTACGGAAGACGACCTGCCGTTCTGAGGCCTTCAACTGGATTCCTTAACTAATCGTAACGTACTTGGAACCGGAACCTGACAGTTGGTTTTACCTTATCCATACCTTGGTTTTTCTCTTTTCTTTTCCTGCGACCGACGTCATCGTGGGGATGCTAGCCATTATATTGCTACTGATCGGCTCGGCGTTGGTTTCCGGCTCTGAAACGGCTTTCTTCTCTTTGACTCACCACGAATTCGAACAGTTAGAGACAGAAACGAGCGTATCCAGTAAGCAGATCCTGCTACTCAGCAAACGCCTGGATATGCTTTTGGCAACCATTCTGATCAGTAATAATTTTATCAATATTGCAATTGTCATCCTTTCGCAGGTCGTACTTACCCGTATCATTCCCGAATCTACATTCAATGCCTGGGGAAATGAACTCACCACCCAAATGGGCTTCTTCTCCTGGCTCTCGGCTGAGGCCATGGCGCTGCTATTGAATTTCTTGATCCTTACGGTAGGTGTAACCTTCCTGCTTGTCCTGTTTGGTGAAGTTATTCCCAAGGTTTACGCCCGACTGAACAACCTGCAATTCGCACGCCTCATGTCGGGACCGCTTACCTTTCTGATGCGTGCCTTTAGCCCCCTGAGCCGTCGATTGGTCCAGTGGTCAGTAGTTATGGAGGAGCGTATTGAAGCGCGCGCCCTACAAGCCGGACTGGCCAGCCGGCAGGATATTGACAATGCGATTGACCTCACCGTTAGCGGCTCCGACAAGAACACTGAACAGGAGGTGGACATCCTGAAAAGCATTATCAAATTCGGTGATGTATCGGTCAAGCAAATCATGACCTCGCGGGTTGATGTGGTGGCGGTAGACTTCCGAATCTCTTATCAGGAGCTGCTGGAGGTGGCTAAATCATCTGGTTTTTCTCGCATCCCGGTTTACGATAGTGATTTTGATAACGTTACTGGCATTCTCTACGTCAAGGACCTGCTGGGGTATCTCGACCAATCCCCGGACTGGGAGTGGCAACAGCTTATCCGGACCAATTTGCTTTACGTGCCGGAAGCCAAAAAAATCGATGATTTGCTGCGGGAGTTTCAACGCAAGCACTTGCACCTTGCTATCGTAGTCGATGAATACGGCGGTAGTGCCGGAATCGTAACCCTAGAAGATATTCTCGAGGAAATCATCGGGGAAATCAAAGACGAGTTCGACGATGAAAAAGAGGTCGTCTACCGCAAGATCGACGATTACAGTTACGTTTTCGATGGCAAGACGCTGCTCAATGATTTTTGTCGCATTATCGGCATCGACACCGAAACATTCGATCAGATAAAAGGCGATGCCGACTCGCTGGCCGGGCTCATTCTCGAGCACTACGGAAAGTTTCCACCCAAAGACACCCTGCTTGAGTATAACGGTTTCCAGATGAAGGTAATGGCCGTTAATGAACGCCGGATCGAGCAGATCAAAATTACTTTACCGAAATAAAAACTGCCATGCCGAAGCTGTTGCCTGTCTTCACCGTGTACTTATTTCTGTTTTCAACGCTTTTTTCCGGCTGCCATAACGACCCGCCCACGCCCCGACCCAGAGCCTTTCCAAAAGTCGAATACCCCGAAAAAAACTATCAAACTTTTGATCAATCGTATTGCAACTTCACTTTTCAATACCCCGCTTACGCGGAAATTGTACAGGATACTTCTTTTTTTGACGGGGACCCGCTGCATCCCTGCTGGTTCGATATCTATGTGCCGCAGTTCGACAGTCGCCTGCACTGCAGCTATTACCCCATAGGCGGGGAAAAGGATTTTGCTACCCTCAAAAAGGATGCCTTCGAACTAGCTGATTATCATATCAGGAAAGCCAATTATATAGACGAAATCCGCATCGAAAAACCCAACGATGTCAGCGGCTTCGCTTTTGGTATCGAGGGGCCGGCGGCCTCGCCTTTTCAGTTCTACCTCACCGACAGCACAGATCATTTCTTACGTGCCTCGCTATATTTCAACACGGCAGCCCGCCCCGATTCGCTGCGCCCAGTGTACGAATTTTTGCGCAGGGATATCGAGAAAATGATCGAAACCTTTGAGTGGGTAGAGTAGGCCACTCCATTTCACGCAACTTTGGACCGCACAAGGTGTTTTACCCTGTATAATTAATGCGCATGTGGTCGACCATGAACCGCCTGGCAAGCAGGCGGATTCCATTTTTATTTGTCCTGGATTTTGACCTGCAGCGACCGGTGGTACTGCCCGTAGCACACGCTGCAGCGGAGGGGATCTATTTTCGTCTGGCCGACCTGAGCAATTATGACAATTTTCAAATAACGGCCAAGCCCATCCACCTGGAGAAAGAACCGGTTGACTATGCGCATTACCTGCGTGGCTTCCAAGTGGTTCAGAATCATCTTCGGGCGGGTAACTCTTTTCTGGTCAATCTGACCTACCCAACCCGGGTAACCCTTAATTGGTCCCTGAGCGAAGTTTTCGCTTACAGCCAGGCGCCCTATAAATTGTTATTCCGCGATAACTTTGTCGTCTTTTCCCCTGAGCCTTTTGTACGAATTGTCGATAATACCATCTATTCCTTTCCTATGAAGGGTACGATTGACGCCGATCTGCCCAATGCTGCCGCCCAGGTGATGGCCGACCCCAAAGAAAAAGCCGAGCATCACACCATTGTAGACCTCATTCGGAATGACCTGAGCCGGGTGTCCAAACGCGTGCGGGTGGAGTCGTTTCGCTACCTCGATCGCATCCATACTAATGGCAAAGACCTACTCCAGGTAAGTTCCCGGATCGTGGGCCAACTGCCTACGGGGTATGAGCGGGAACTAGGCTATCTACTCCGGGCACTGCTGCCCGCCGGTTCCATAACTGGCGCCCCCAAACTCAAAACGGTTCAGGTCATCAAAAAAGCCGAAGGGTACGAGCGCGGCTATTACACCGGCATCTTTGGGTATTTTGATGGCCGACGATTGGAAAGCGCTGTCATGATTAGATTTTTGGAAAAAAACGACGGACAGCTTGCTTTCAAAAGCGGCGGTGGCATTACTATCTACAGCGACCCAGAGCGGGAATACCAAGAACTCATCGATAAAGTCTATGTGCCGATTAATCGAAACCATTCGGATTGAGGATGGGCAACCCGCCTTGTTGGGTTACCACCAGCGGCGCTTCGACTTCGCCAGAGCGACGCTATACCCGGATGCTCAGCCCATCGAATTGGAAACAATCCTGGACATTCCACCTGGTCTGCAATCGGGTGTTGCCAAGGCTAGGGTGACGTATGGACGTTCCATTGAGCGGGTCGAATTCTCTCCCTACCAAATGCGCCCCATCCGGTCTCTCATGGTGGTATACAGCGATACAATACGCTACCCGCACAAGTATGCCGACCGCAATGCTTTGCACCAGCTTTTCGAGCAAAGAATGGCTTGCGATGACATTTTGATCGTGAAGAACGGCCGAATCACTGATACTTACTACTGCAATATTGTCGTCGAAAATGCAGAAGGTCGCTTTACAACGGATACGCCCCTGCTTTCTGGCACGCGCCGTGCCTACCTGCTTGATCAAAATGTTATCCGTTCCCGACCGCTTCACCTGCAAGACCTTGCGGAATTCCATACTTTGTATTTAATCAATGCAATGATCCCGTTGGGGCAGCTTCATCTTCCCGTTCAACATGTCTATGGCCTATGAACGAGCTATCATCCATCCGTTACTGGAAGGCCCTCTTGGTCAGCCTAGTTTTTTGCAGTCCGCACCACACATCGGGGCAAAACCTCTATTACCCTCCCTCGTTTGACCAGGACACCATGGCACTGAAGCTGCTCCAAGCACAGCGTCAGCACCATTGGGACCAACTCACCGCTCTCATTGGGCAACTCAAAGAAACCGTTGAAGAAGAAACCCTGCGTTTTAACCTTCGGTATGCACTGAAGTCCTTGTACTTTGGCCAGAAAAGCGTTTTTCGACGTTATTACGACGACACCTACTGGGCCGAGCAGGAACTCACCGCCTGGGTAGCCTACGACACCCTGATGGATCTCGAGGAAGCATGTCTGGAAATCAATCTGGCAATAGCGCAGGCAGAAGAATCCATAGCCGAGCATCAGATTTACGATATCCAGTTTGATTATCAGGGCCCTCCGGCTTTCGTAGATGCTGCAGAATTAACGGTGTATGATATCCAGGACGGCGACCGGGTCGGAGAAATTGGGGCGGGCTCAGAAAACTTGGCCTACATCCTTGCCCAAACACGTGAAGAACTGGAAGTCTACATCAACGAGATAGACCCAGCCTTACTTTACCTGAATTTCAAAAGATTGAAAAAGTTTGAAGCCTTTCGAAAACATGGACACCGGTTCTTTGTAGTGGAAGGCACACCAACCCACACCGGTATGGAGGGGTTGGCCCTGAACAAAGTCATTGCCCGGAGGGTGTTTCATCATTTTTCCCATCCTGATGCCATGCTGCGCGCTATCCGGGAGTCGCTGGCAACAGAAGGCAAACTCTACCTGCTGGAACGCTACCGCGACCGGGCTCCTGGATTTTGCACCGAACAGCTGGACCGATCAGCTATTCTCAACTATTTACAGCGTGCCGGATTCCATTTGCTGGAAGAAGTTTATCTCGATAATGGTGCGGATGTAATTCTGGTTTTTTCCACCTCCAAATTGCACTATGATTAAGCAGGGTCAACTAACACTATTTCCCTTCTCACCAACCCACTACCAGGCGTTTAAAGAAGGGCGCGAAGCGCTGGCGGATTGCCTCGGTTTAACCATTCCGCAGGAATGGACCACCTTTGGTCAAACCCTGCCGCGCATGGGGGTACGCATCAGCAACTTCCCTGATGAAGCGGATTGGTGGGCCCATTTTGCCGCCCACTGCCAGCAACAGTTTATGATCGGTATCGGTGGCTATAAAGGTCCACCAGATGAGGACCAGCGGGTAGAAGTGTTCTACGAAGTATTTCCGCCTTTTCGCGGACAAGGATACGCTAAATTATTATTGCAAGCCCTGGTCAAGCGAGCGCAAGAAAGCCAGCTGGTCCGGCAAATAATCGCACATACCCAACCCGGACACACAGCCTCTGAAAAGGTCTTGACAAATGCCGGCTTCCAAAGTATAGCCGGAAATTTCAGCCTACTGGGCCGGCATTCGTTAAACCGATGGGTAAAAGAAGTCGGTTAATTGAGCATATCGTGCATAATATGCAAGGTTTCTTTAATGTGTATGTCTTTTGACACCTCTTCGATAAACTCCGCATTCCGCTCCTCTCGCGATTCATCGGCGTGGATACTGGGCAGGTCTACTTCTAAATTTTTGACGCCCTGATTCACCACCGACTCAAAGATGTCATCGTAGTTTTTTGCTTCGGCTTCGCGCTCATCGTACAAGTTTTGGTATGCGGTGAGGCTGAGCGGAATTTCTGACTGCTCCTGCTGATTTTTCAGCCGTTGAGCGTTTTCTACGATTTTTTGAAAGGTATCGTCATTGCTCACCCGTTTTTCACTCTTTTTACGAAGACTGTTGAGACTGGAAACTTTTCGCACGTTTTGCCGATGGGGTACCGGATCAATTTCCGTCCAGGGTAGTGCAAAGTCCTCGTCTTTTTCGCCGAAAGTGATAAACTGATATCGGTCGGGCAGTACAATATCGGGCTGTACCCCACGCTTCTGGGTGGAGCCTCCGTCGATACGGTAAAATTTCTGAGTAGTCAGCTTGATTTCACCCAGTGGTTTGATCTCTTCGTAGCCGGGCACTCCGCGATCCAGGTTATGGAATTGTTGTACGGTGCCTTTACCGAAGGTCGGCCCACCGCTACCCACGATAACGGCGCGTTCGTAGTCCTGCAATGCTGCAGCCATAATTTCGGAGGCCGATGCACTGAATTCGTTGACCATAACGATTAGCGGGCCGTCGTACTGGACTCGGGGATCATCATCGTAAAGTACCTCAGGACGGCGATTGCGGGCCTTCACCTGCACGACCGGACCTTCTTCAATGAACAGCCCTGTCATTTTGATCACATCGCGCAAGGAGCCCCCTCCATTGTTGCGTAAATCGATGATGACACCATCCACATTCTCGGCTTGAAGCTTTTCCAACTCTTCTTCCACATCCTTCGCCGAAAACCGGCCGTCTCGATTCTGGAAATCGGCATAAAACCGTGGCAAATACAAATAGCCTATCTTTTCTCCGGCTTCGACACCGTCCAGGATGAGGCTTTTGGCATATCCTTCTTCGATCACGACCACGTCGCGCGTGATGACGATTTCTTCTGTTGTTCCATCTACCTTTTTCACCCACAGGCGCACTTTAGTCCCTTTATCACCCCGGATGAGCGATACCACTTCGTTGATCGTCATTCCCTGGATATCGGTCCACGCTTCTTCGTCTTCCTGGGCTACTTTCATGATAATATCATTCTCTTTGAGATGGCCTTCTTTCCAGGCCGGACCACCCACCACGATATCATTTACTTTAGTGTATTCCCCTTCCGTCTGCAGGCGGGCACCGATGCCTTCCAGGCGTCCGGAGAAGCGAATGTTAAAATTTTCTTTCTCGATCGGCTCGTAGTAGTTGGTGTGGGGGTCAAAAACATTAACCAGGGCATTTAGGTAGCCAGCTAGACGGGCGCTGCGCTTTACTTTTTCAATGCGCTCGAACCAATCATCCATCAATTCGAGAACGCTCTCCCGGGCTTCCTTTTCCAGTTCCTCGAAAGATTGTTTTTCGCCCTCCTCGCCCAGTTCCTCTTGTTCTTCCAGCTTCCGGTTCAGGCGGCGCATGGTTTCAAACTTTAGATACTGGCGCCAATACTCCCGTAACTCGGCATCATTGGCGCAGTATTCCCGCTTTTCGCCATCTTCCTGGAAATACTCTTCCCGCGTAAAGTCGAAAGGTTCGGATAGAATCTCGCGATAAAACCCTTGTGCCTTTTCGCGCCCTTGGTCCATCAGTTCTACCGTACGGTCGAAAAAGTCGTATTTCCCGGTCAGGACATGCTCATCGAGCTGGGTCTGATATGTCGAAAGCTTATCGACATCCGGTTGAATCAGAAAGCGGCGTCCGCCATCTACCCGGTCCAGGTAGAGTTGGAAAAAGGACTCGGAAAAGTCATCGTCGATATTCTTAGGTTGAAAATGCAACTGTTTGACGAAACGGAGAATCGTACTCATGATAACCGCCTCGCGTTCTTCACTATTGACTTTCGGATAAAAAGCTGCGACCAGAAAGGTGATTAAGACAATAGAAAATAGTAGTGGTCGACTGAATTTCATGGATGTCTGCTTTTTAGGAACCGTATCATGCTCGGCAGCCCGGCGGAAACTTATGTTTTCCCACATGATGGATATTATTTTTTAAGTTGGACCAGGGGATCAGCAGTCGGAACGAGTCGCCTTTAGAAAAGGCACCATTTTGCTGCTATTTTTTGTACGCAAGACCAACGAAAATATTGGCTAAAATGATCAGATCTTAAGTCCGAGAATAATAAAAATACCGATTTTCCATTAAAAATGTTGCGACACGGCCTACCTGGATTACTTTCTTTAACGACCTTCTAACAATTAGCCAGTTGCCTAGGATTGATCGCGATTTGCTCCAAAGCCAGGTTTTGACGCTCTTCAGACTTTTCTACCGGCAAAAGAAAATCCCCCCTTGCGTAATAGGCTCAAGGGAGGATTTTACTGGATTTACCTTTATACCGTATACCGGTTAGAGGAGTGGTGCGATAACCAGTGCTACCACCGACATCAGTTTCAGCAGGATATTGAGCGACGGACCGGAAGTATCCTTGAACGGATCGCCCACTGTATCGCCTACTACTGCAGCTTTGTGCGGGTCGGAACCTTTGTAATAGGTTTCCCCCTGGATATCTACTCCACTTTCGAACATTTTTTTAGCATTATCCCAGGCGCCACCGGCATTCGATTGGAAGATAGCCATCAGTACGCCCGCTACCGTAACGCCTGCCAACAAACCGCCAAGCATTTCGGCTCCGCCCAGAAAGCCTACGGCAACTGGTGAAACTACTGCGATAATGCCCGGCAGGATCATCTCCCGGATAGAAGCAGCCGTAGAGATTTCTACGGTCTTGCTAAACTCAGCTTTGCCATCGGCAGCCAGAAAAGTATTGCGATCTTCTTCGCTCCAGGATTCGGTGGGCGTGTCGCCATTTTTGCGCATGACTTCCAGGGCCGCCGTCAGCTCCGGGATAGTCGCGAACTGGCGGCGTACTTCCTGTATCATAGACATGGCCGCCCGCCCTACTGCTCCCATAGCCAGGGACGAAAACAAGAAGGGAAGCATCCCCCCCAGCAACAATCCGGCCATGACCACTGGTTTGGCGATATCGATCGTAACGATACCTGCTGCTGTCATGTAAGCGGCAAAAAGCGCCAACGCCGTGAGGGCTGCGGAACCGATTGCAAAACCTTTACCGATGGCCGCTGTGGTATTCCCGACCGCGTCGAGAGCATCGGTCCGTTCGCGCACTTCTTTTGGCAACTCGGCCATCTCGGCGATACCCCCGGCATTGTCGGAAATAGGTCCGTAAGCATCAACGGCCAACTGGATACCGGTATTTGAAAGCATACCGACCGCAGCGATGGCAATACCGTAGAGACCGGCAAATTGATAAGCCCCGATGATCGCTGCTGCCAGGATGATGATGGGGACTGCCGTCGACTGCATGCCGACTCCAAGACCCGCAATGATGTTGGTAGCCGATCCCGTCAGGGATTGGTCTACAATATTTTTAACCGGACGCGTACCGGTACCGGTGTAAAACTCCGTAACGAGGCCAATGGCCAAACCGGCCACCAGACCGAAAATTACCGCCAGTATCACCCCCAGACCGGAGTACTCGAAGCCATTAGCGTCGGTCCAGCTGGGCGGCAAAAAGAAGTTAACCAGTAAGATGGTAGCCACCAGCATAATCCCGGCCGACACAAATTCGCCCGTGTTCAATGCTTTTTGAGGATTACCACCCTCTTTTACCCGCACAAAGAAAGTACCGATTATTGAGGTCAGGATACCCACCCCAGCCAGGATCAAGGGCAGCATAACCGCATTCAGACCGTTCATACTGTTGGTTTCTTCGAAACCCTGGAGACCGATGAAAGTAGCGCCCAGTACCATCGTACCAATGATGGATCCTACGTATGATTCGAAAAGGTCAGCACCCATTCCAGCTACATCGCCAACGTTATCGCCAACGTTATCGGCGATAGTGGCGGGATTCAGAGGGTGATCTTCTGGGATGCCCGCTTCGACTTTACCTACCAGGTCGGCGCCCACATCGGCAGCTTTGGTGTAAATGCCGCCACCCACCCGTGCAAAAAGTGCGATGGAGGAAGCTCCGAACGAAAACCCGGTAATTACCGTAATTATCCGGTTGATATCCCAACCCAGATTGCTGTAGAATAAAAAGAGAACACTCAGTCCCAGTACCCCCAGACCTACTACACCAAGTCCCATCACCGAGCCGCCTGCGAAGGCGATTTCAAGGGCTTTGGCCAGCCCGCTGCGTGCAGCATTAGTCGTACGCACATTCGCTTTGGTAGCTACGCGCATGCCAATGAATCCGGCCAGTGCCGAACAAATAGCCCCCAGTACGAAGGAGAGGGAAATCAGCCAGGAGGAATCATTCGGATCGGCTGTAACCGCCAGGAGTACGGCGACGGAAAGAACAAAAATGGCTAGTACCCTATATTCAGCCTGCAGGAAGGCGATAGCGCCGTCGGCGATATTTTTTGCGATCCGCTCCATGCGTTCCGTACCAATTTCCTGGCGACTCACCCAAGCGAATCGCCAAAAAGTGTACAACAACGCGATGATGCCAAAGGCCGGTACTACTAGTGAGATCATCTGACCCATAATCGTACGCTTTGCTTGTTATTTTGGTTTTAATCGTATTGAAGTCGCTGCCTCTCTGCCCATAAAGGACGGCCAAAGCTAAGGCAATTTTGCGGGTTGTCCAACAAAAAATCAAATGTCTGCCAGACCTGCCAGCCGAACAAAGTTAGCTACTCTGTTTGGAAAATATATAGAAATCTATATGTAAAATTATTCCGCCCAGCGCACCTTGTTTTGCCAGTCTGCCCGATCGCCGGGTAAATTGACCGGTTGGAGCACGCCTAAATAAAAAATCCCCAGGCAACGCTGGCCAGGCTCTAAGGCCAAAAAATCGTCGGCTTCAAGCATTGCGCGGGGCGAACTCCAATAGCCACCCAACCCTTGAGCCGAGGCACTTAGCCATAAGTTTTGCACAGCACAGCTGACAGCGGCAATTTCCTCCCATTCGGGTACCCGCTCCTCGGGGTCGCGTTGCATACAAATGGCAATAACACAGGCCGACTGCAATGGCTTCTCGCGATTTTTCCGCCATTTCATTTCGGAGAACTGCTCGGCGGGAGTATTTTCCCGGTACCAATTGCCCAGGTATGCTCCCAGGCGACGCCGCGCCGATTCCCGGTGAAAGACAATGAATCGCCAGGGTTCGGTGCGCCGATGCGTGGGCGCCCAATTGGCGTCTTCCAATAGCAATTCTATGATTTGCCGGTCAATGTTGGTACCGGTAAAGAGATTGGGAAAAACCGAGCGCCGATTTCGAATTATTTGGCTTATGGTGTCGACTTTCATGTGTTTTATTTGTTTCAATATTTACTGAAAACAAGGTGGTTTGGAAAACTGGTGTGAAGATAGAAAATCGAACCCAAGTTGCTTCCATAGCTATAGCTAACAAACATTAAGCAGGTTCATGACGGTAAGCAAACAACGCATTATATTCGACGGCCTGGTACAGGTCCTTTTCCTCTTATTTTTTCTGTTTTTCGTCTGGAAGGAATGGGTAGTGGTCTACTGGCTGCTTTCCCTGACCATTGTCCTTTGGCAGTTGGGTAGCGCCATGGAGCTGCAATGGTGGCGCGACTATCGCATCAGATGGCACAAAACCTGGCCCTGGGTAGTTGCCTGGGGCATTTCCTCCTTACCCGCTTTGATCATTCCTTTTTTCGATTGGATACCGGTCACCACGCCAATTGTGAGTTTAGTGGGGCTGCGATCAGTCTACGCCGAAATCCGGATCCTGAGAAGACAACCCAAATCCTTCTGGGATATGGCAGGTTAGCGGAAAAAAACCACGATTATCGCGCCAATTTCACCAAAGCACGAAAAAAACTCTATCTAGTTAAGAAGTCTTCTATTTTAAGGTTCGATTTCCATTGATGTGGGAAGAACTTTCCGGTTTTTAGGAATAGGAAGATTGTTTGGCGGACTAGGTACCAAACCTACTTCCCAATTTTTTGCCTTATCTGCCTTCCATCTATTTTCTTTTATTAACTTTTTCAAGCCTTTACTCATCTGATGAAACAGGAAGTCCTCAGCCTGAACTTCCTACCTGAAATCCATTTAGAAGCAATAACAAATGCTGGCGGCTGCCTCAGCACCCGGTCAGCAGATTATTTTGCCCTCGACGTATGTATCCTACCTGTCTACATTTTCTGGAAGTCAGACGGGAGAATTACCTGCTACACTCGTGCCTCATTTACACAGCAGAAAACACAGAACAGAAAAGCCCAACGGAACCCACGCCAACCTGGACCAAGCATCATTGATATGCTATTAAAACCCATCGGGGAATCCAACCTTAAATTGGCCGTGGAAAAAAAGATTGCCACTACATCCGGTACCGGCAGGCCTTTCCTTACAAGGGTGCAGAACCTGATATCTACGTTAAGGAAAAGGGCAAATACACACGCATTCCCTTTCATTCCATCACCTATTTCGAAAATATCGGCGACTATGTGTGCATTCGCACACATGAAAATATTTTTGTCATCCACAGGACGCTAAAAAAAGTAGCCGGCAAACCTAACGACCGCCGTTTTTTAAAAGTATACCGGTCATTTATTGTTAATAGGGAGCACATTCGCGACATCGAAGATAATTCCCTGGTCATTAATGATGAAGTGATTCTCGTAAGCCGGGTGCATAAACCGGTCTTGTTGCGACACATCAAAATCTTGTAAATAGAAAGAACTTCCCTAACGGGGTAATTGGTTATCTTATCGGTTGATTGCCATCGGCTTTTGGAATCCAGGAGCCCATAGATTTGATCACCATGAAAGAATATATTTCCCAGACGGAGGAGAATTACCTCAAAGCGATTTTTAAGATTTCGGAAAAAACCGGTGCCACCGCAAACACTAATGCTATTGCCCAGATGTTGGATACTAGCGCGGCTTCGGTCACTGATATGCTTAAACGCCTGGCCGAGAAAGACCTTATTCACTATGAAAAATATCGCGGAGTCACCCTCACCGGAGAGGGGCACCGGGTAGCGACCCTGCTGATCCGAAAACACCGGCTCTGGGAGGTATTTTTAGTCGAAAAGCTGGATTTTTCCTGGGATGAAGTACACGAAGTAGCCGAGCAACTCGAGCACATTAGATCGCCCAAGCTGGTCGAGCGCCTGGATAGCTATTTATCCAATCCAAAGTTTGATCCTCATGGCGACCCAATTCCCGACGCCGACGGTAAATTCGCCGTGCGCAAACAGATCCTATTGGCAGAAATGTCGCCGGGGCAAACCGGAAAAGTAGTGGGTGTACAAGATACCGCTCCTGTTTTTCTCAAATACCTGGATCAGCTCAATCTTAGTTTAGGGTCGACTATCCACATCTTGGAAAAACATCCCTACGACGAATCCATGCAGGTTTCGATCGATAACACGCACGAGCATAACCTATCGAAGAAGGTCAGTCAGAATTTATTTATTCAACATCCGGGGGCAGAGTAATCCCCTTCAAGACGGCACCGCTGTTTTTTGCCGGCGGCCACCTTTGTAGTTTTGCTGGAAAAAGCGATTTAGGATGGGTACATCGAGCAGACCGATTACCTCGCCCCTGTCCACTACCGGCAACACACTGGAGGCGGGCTCACCAAATAAATCATAAGCGTATTTAAGGGACTGATCGCGATGCAGGACCTTGAAATCGAGGCGCTGGTAAGCAGCTACCGGTGCTCCGAAGTCTTTCTTCTTGTAGGCATCGATGATGCGCTGTTCGGGCAGTAAGCCTGCCAGTTGATCGGTTCCCTCGTGAAAGATCAGGAAATTTTTTTCAACCCCTAATTTGTAAACCTCCAGCACCTGTTCGATTCGGCAGTTCGGTTGAAAACGGGTGAAAGTAGATCGAAATACATCGCCCACCTTATGCGCTTCCAGTCGATCCTCAAATTTAACCATGCGATATTCGTTCAGGGCGGTAGAGAAGATGAAGATTGCAATGAAGGCCTGAAACAGATTGCCGCTGAAAAAACTGGCGACCAGCAATATAATTGCAAACCCTTGCCCGATGTAGGCCGCAATTTGAGTGGCGCGTACGCGTGTCATTCGAATCGAAAGCAGGGAGCGGAGAATTCGCCCGCCATCCATTGGGAAAGCCGGAAGTAAATTGAAAACGGCCAAGGTGAGGTTGATCAATAACAGGATAAAAACAAAATAATCAAGCGGCTGTACCTGGTCTTGAAAGAAATTGCCTTCCGGATCAAGAACTAAAGCGAACAATTGCGTGCGTACATCCTCACCTACCCACCACAAGTAGGGTAGCAGTAGAATGACCAGGCTGATATTGACCAGGGGACCGGCAATAGCGACCAGAAATTCCTGTACGGGCTTTTCCGGAAGTTTATCCAACCGAGCGATACCCCCGATCGGCGAGAGGATGATGTCACGGGTATTAACACCAAAGCGTCTTGCCGTAAGGGCATGACCGAACTCGTGCATCACCACGCACGTAAATAAGGCAATGACCATGCCGGTCCACCACAATGTTGTTGACCAATCCCAACCTTGGGAATACTGCAGGTAGAATATCCAGGCGATCACCAGAATAAACGTCCAGTGCACTTGCACTGGAATCCCGAATAATCTGGCAATGCGAAAGGAAATATTCATCCTCAATGGTTAATTCACAATAGATGGCGTAGATCAAACAAACCAACGCACAAAAGATGCTATTGGTTGACTGGTTGCCGGTAGCTTCCGTAGACACCGGGAAAGAAAAGAGGCAATTACCATGCGATAATTGCCTCTTCGCTTTATTTGTGCGGTTTTGACAACCTGTTATTGTACTCTTTCTAAAGCTGCATCTCCCATCACCGGCAGGTAAAGATTGCCTTTGATGACATCGCGCGAAATAACGATCCGCTGCACCTCCGAAGTGCCTTCGTAGATCTGCGTGATCTTGGCATCGCGCATTAGACGCTCCACATGGTATTCTTTGACGAATCCGTAGCCGCCGTGCACCTGCACTGCTTCAACGGTGGTTTTCATGGCAACTTCCGAGGCATACAATTTAGCCATGGCACTCGCTGCATTGTAGTCCATGCCGCGGTCTTTCAATACGGCAGAACGGTAGACCATCAAACGGGCCGCTTCGATTTCGGTAGCCATATCGGCCAGCTTGAAAGCGATGGCCTGGTGCTTACTGATTGGTTTACCGAAAGCTTCGCGTTCTTTAGAATAGTCGACGGAAAGCTCGTAGGCGCCGGCTGCAATACCCAATGCTTGGGCAGCGATGCCGATCCGCCCGCCCGAAAGCGTCTTCATAGCAAATTTAAAGCCAAAGCCATCTTCTCCGATACGATTCTCTTTAGGTACTTTTACGTCGGAATACATAATGGTGTGCGTGTCGGAGGATCGAATCCCCAGCTTATCTTCTTTAGCGCCGATGGTGACCCCTTCCCAGGCGGTCTCCACAATAAATGCATTGATGCCTTTGTGCCCAGCTTCTATATCGGATTGCGCCATAACCAGGTGAATTTGGGAGGTACCACCATTGGTTATCCAGTTTTTGGTCCCATTGAGTAGGTAATGATCGCCCTGGTCGATGGCCGTAGTACGTTGGCTGGTAGCATCACTTCCAGCTTCCGGTTCGGACAGACAAAAAGAACCAATCCATTCGCCCGAGGCCAGCTTCGGCAGGTATTTTGCTTTTTGCTCTTCAGTGCCGTAGGTTTCAATACCCCAGCAAACCAGCGAATTGTTGACCGACATGATCACGGAGCAAGAATTATCTACCTTGGAAATTTCTTCCATAGCCAGCACGTAAGACAGGGTATCCATGCCGCCTCCACCGTATTCGGGCGCAACCATCATGCCCAAGAATCCAAGCTCCCCCATACGTTTTACCTGCTCGTGCGGGTATTCCATTTTATTGTCCCGTTCGATAACGCCTGGCTTCAGCTCTTTTTGAGCAAATTCGCGGGCAGCTTCCTGCACAGCTAAGTGCTCTTCGGATAATTCAAAAATCATATCGTATCGTTTTACTTGATTAGACAAATACTTTAGCGAATTTACGCTAATTTCACCAGAGATGAAAGCCGGCGTTTTTTCAATCTTTCCGGCTTTTTCAAGTTGTCATAAAAATCAACCCTCTACTTCCAGCAGTGTACGGAAAGCAACAAACTGGTCGCCGTATCGGTCCCGATTTTCAGCCTGCAAGCGTGGCGCATCTTCCTGCTGGTATTGCTGAAAGGTCGCCAAATCAGGACTAAAATATTGGATGGCGTAGGTTACTCCGTCCTCTTCTGCTACACTGATAAGCCGGCACATTTTATATTCCCTAAACTTCCCGGTAGCCATCACATCGGGAATGTGCGTATTTTTCATCCAGTCCTTCCAATCTGCATGTACGGCGTGGTCGACCTTAACGGTGACGTTGTATAGGATCATTTGACCGAACTTTGATGAATCAAATAGAAAACGGCAAAAAGGAGACTTGGTTCGGCTATAATCGCTCAATCCTAGCCCCGATGGCCTGCAGGCGGGTATCGATGTGCTGGTACCCCCGGTCGATCTGGTGGATGTTGTAGATCGTGCTTTTTCCGCGTGCTGATAGGGCTGCGATAAGGAGAGCTACTCCCGCCCGAATATCTGGTGAAGACATCTCAATACCCCGCAACTGGTGTTTGCGCCCCAGTCCGATCACCGTAGCTCGGTGCGGATCACAAAGGATGATTTGGGCCCCCATGTCAATGAGCTTATCCACGAAGAATAAACGGCTTTCGAACATTTTTTGGTGCACCAGAACGCTGCCACGTGCCTGGGTAGCCACGACCAATACCACGCTCATCAAGTCGGGCGTAAAACCCGGCCAGGGGGCATCGTAAATGGTCATGATGGAGCCATCAATAAAGGTTTGGATTTCGTATTCTTCTTGCTGCGGTATGCGCAAATGATCACCATTGACCTCGAGCTGAACGCCCAACCGCTCGAACACCCGGGGGATGATCCCCAATTCCTCGACGTGGGCGTTAGCAATCGTGATATCGGATTGGGTCATCGCAGCTAAACCGATGAACGATCCAACTTCAATCATATCGGGCAGGATCCGATGTTCGGTTCCACCGAGTTGTTCGACCCCCTCAATCCGCAGCAGATTGGAGCCAATACCGGAAATGCGCGCGCCCATTCGGTTAAGCATCCGGCAAAGTTGCTGTACGTAAGGTTCACAGGCAGCGTTATAGATAACCGTTTCTCCCCTGGCAAGTACGGCAGCCATAACCATATTAGCCGTACCGGTTACAGAGATTTCATCCATGAGGACAGAGGTACCGCGCAGCCCTTTCGTATCGACGAAGTATTGGTTATGATCGGGGTCGAAACGGAATTCCGCCCCCAGTTCCCGCAGACCTCGAAAATGGGTATCCAGCCGTCGACGCCCGATTTTGTCGCCGCCAGGCTGAGGTAAAAATGCCTTCTGGAAGCGACCCAGAAGTGGCCCGATAAGCATTACCGAACCGCGAATGCGGCGGGCATTCTTCCGGAATTCCGGCGCATCGAGAAAGTCAAGCCGGATGTCCTGGACTTGTAAGCAATAGGTGTCCTCCTTTTCCTGCTGGATCTGAACACCCAGCCCGGCGAGCAAATCCATCATACGCCTTACATCCTCGATGTCGGGTACATTGCTGATGCGAACCGGCTCGGTGGTTAGCAATACCGCACTCAATACCTGGAGCGCTTCGTTCTTAGCCCCTTGCGGATGCAAGACACCACCTAGTGGCTGGCCTCCTATCACCTGGAAGGCATCTGCAGTCATTCCTTACTGGCTTTTGCGGTTACTTTTTGCGACGATTGCGGTTGCGATTTTTCTGACTGCCACCACGGCCATTAGACTGCCCGTTGCGGCGCCGGCCACTTCCGCCGCGATTCTGGTGGGGCGGAGGCGTGTTCATCAGGTTTTCAATGGCTGCCTCATCACCCAGGCTCAGCTTGCCGCCGGAGAGTGTCTCCAGGTCATTTTTGATGACATCGTCGCTTACGTAATGTTCTTTGTTCCAAGTCCGGTAGGCGAGCTTCATGTAGGACCCGATGGTGGCTACAAAACCCTCCTTTTTCGGTCCGTCTTCCATGGCGATGGCCTTCTTGATCAATTGCTGGACATTATTGCCGTAGTGACGATACTTAGCCCCGAATTCCGGATAGGGAATGATATCGGGCTTTTTGTATAGGTCGGCTGAAGTAGGGCGGGGACCGGTGGGCGGATCTACTTCGAGTTCGTAATTGGCGATGCGGAACACATGGCGCCATAGTTTATCTCGGTAGTCCTCCATATTGCGGCTCTGCGGATGCATCTGCTGCATCAGATCGATGACAGATTCTACAAAAGCCTGGCGCATCTTCGAATCTTCAATGGTTTTGGCATGGTTAATGAGTTTCTGCACATTGCGCCCATACTCCGGAATTATCAACTCCTCCCTTTCGGAGTTGTATTCCATATCGAGTTGTTGATCCATAGTTGGATAATTTTCTTAAAAAATAATTGGCCTCCAGTGCCTGCATTGCACTGCGCTACCGTCGAACAAAGACAGCGATTGGAATGCAGCAATCAGTCGTTTGATGGTTACTCTACCGTTACCGACTTAGCCAAATTTCTGGGTTGGTCGACATCACAGCCGCGCATAACGGCGATGTGGTAGGAAAGCAACTGGAGCGGAATGACCGATAACAAGGGGGAGAACGGCTCCTCAGTTACCGGAATTTCAATGGTGTAATCTGCCATTGTGCTGATGGTCTCGTCACCTTCCAGCACTAAGGCAATGACGTACCCTTTACGAGCTTTTACTTCCTGGATGTTGCTGACAATTTTGTCGTAAGCGCTTTGATTGGTAGCAATAACGATGACGGGCATTTCCTCATCGATCAGTGCGATGGGTCCGTGCTTCATCTCTGCCGCCGGGTAACCCTCAGCATGGATGTAGGAGATCTCTTTTAGTTTCAGCGCTCCTTCCAGCGCTACTGGGAAGTTATAACCTCTCCCCAAATATAACGCATTTGAGCGATTTTTGATCTCATTGGCAATGTATTCAATTTTTTGGTTATGCTCCAGCACTTGCTCGATTTTGCGTGGAATGGCCTCCAACTCGTGCAGCAACTGCCGATAATAGGATTCCCTGATGGTTCCTTTTTGGTAGCCCATGTTCAGCGCCATCAGGGTCAGCAGGGTTACCTGACCGGTAAAAGCTTTCGTCGAAGCTACGCCAATCTCCGGTCCGGCGTGAATGTAAGACCCCGCATCGGTAGCTCTGGCAATAGAAGAGCCAACCACGTTCACGATGCCATAGACCATGGCGCCGCGTTCTCTGGCCAGTTGGACGGCTGCCAGGGTATCGGCCGTTTCTCCCGATTGGGAAATGGCGATCACCACATCGTGCTCATTCAGGATTGGGTTGCGGTAGCGAAATTCAGAGGCATACTCGACTTCTACGGGCATGCGTGCCAGATCTTCGAATAAATATTCCCCGATCAGCCCCGAGTGCCAGGAAGTGCCGCAGGCTACAATGATAAACCGTTCGGCTTGCATGATGCGCTTACCGTATTCTTCCAGCCCTCCCAGCCGGCTCCAACCTTCCTGGGCGTTGATCCGGCCGCGCATAGCGTCGGCAACTGTCGCAGGCTGGTCATAAATCTCTTTAAGCATGAAATAATCGTACCCCTCTTTTTCCAGCATCTCGATTTTCATGTCCAGCTCTTGTACGTAGGGCGCCTGCTCTTCGTTATTGATCGTCTTGATTTGTAAGCCGCCTTCGAGGGTTACAACGGCAATTTCTTCGTCGTTCAGGTAAACAACCTTTTTGGTATGGTCTACTATGGGGGTTGCGTCAGAGGCCAGGAAAAACTCTTCTTCGCCCACACCAATCACCAACGGGCTGGCTTTACGCGCTGCTACCAACTTGCCCGGATCTTGCGAGTCGATAACCACAATCGCGTAGGCACCCACTACCCGCGTCAAGGCAATACGTACCGCTTCCTCGATGGACAAGTTCTCTTGTTCCTGGATAAATTGGATAAGATTAGTCAGTACCTCGGTATCGGTATCACTTTCAAACGTATATCCTTCGCGAATCAAAGCGGTTTTCAGCAACTCATAATTCTCAATAATGCCGTTGTGTACTAGGGCTAAGCGGTTATTTGCCGAAAGGTGTGGGTGGGCATTCACATCGTTAGGCTCGCCATGCGTAGCCCAGCGGGTATGGCCGATCCCCAAACTCCCTTCAGTTACTTTTTGTCCGGAAATGTAGTTTTCCAGCTCATTTACCTTTCCCTTCTTTTTGTAGACTTGCAAATTGCCGTTCAGCAAAGCCACGCCGGCACTATCGTACCCGCGATATTCCAGTCTTTTCAGTCCTTTGATTAAACGCTCGTAGGCTTTATTGGGGCCGACATAAGCAACAATTCCACACATAGGCGCGCGTTTTTTGGGTGAGTGTTAATAAAATAGATAACGAGATAATCACTTTCTCCTTACAATTCGGTGTAGATAATTTCTAACTGAGCGGCGTATTGGTTGTGTCCGGCACCGTAGATAACCGAGCGGTTGGCACGCTGCGGTTTCGGATCGACCCGGATGATCAGTTTATTGCTTAGCCCACCGGATAGCACATCTTGCAGGTGGCCGGTAATACTCACAGAGTAGGTTCCGGGTTCATCACCGCCTCCAGCTTCATAGGCGCCCCCCGGATCGAAATCCAAAGCGTTGGCTATTAGAAAGTCTTCGATAAGGATGAGGTTGCCCTCCTCATCGGGATAAAGGATGGTGATCTGTTCGGCAGGCGGGTAATGCAACGGATCATCGCCGGGAGATTGTTCTTCCACCCGTAAGGTCAGTCGTGCGTTGTTGATAGCCACGTTACCGATATTCTCCAGACTATCGATCGTCAGCTCAAAATCGACTCCGCTGCCACCCCGAAGGAAAGCGATACTATCGCCGAGCTCAGGCTGGTCAAGAAAAACCTGCAGGGGCGATCCGCTGGGGTCGGTACGCATCTCAACGGCCTTAGTGGTGCTGTTGAAAATTCGAAACTGAAATTGCCGGGCGGTAGTATCTTCCATATCCGTATAATAGAGATAAATACCAGTGCGTGGGTCGAACAAATCAAACCCGATTGATCCGGAAGTTGTTCCTTGCGGAACCAGTTTCAGTCCTTTCAATGCATCCAGAAAAAGAGAATCATTGGGGTAAATCGACGAATCCAGCCGAAGTAATTCCTCACCAAAAGCCTGGGATAAAGGCACCCTCAGATGCACGAAGGAAATGGTATCCACATCACTGCTATTGAAATCAAACACGGTGAGGGAATCAAAGCCGGGAGAAAACCGTTTTTGCCCAAGCGGCATTAGGTCGGTAGCAAAAGACCGTTCGGCGGTAAGCACCTCGCCAGTAGGAATCGGCTCAATGACGCGCTCTACGTTCAGCTGTATAGGCTGGTCAAGGGGGCCGTAATACCCCGAAGAGTCGGGAATAAGCACCAGTACGATAGAATCGAAAACCGCATTTTCAAACTCTGGATTCAGCGCCTCCGGCAACAATTGGAAGTAAGGTTGTACTTCGAACCTTCCGAATAGCGGATCCACATAATTTGCAAATAGGTAGGTGCGTAGCTGGCTTTCCGGATTTGGAAAGAATACGATGAGGGAATCAGAGGTGACGGTACGACTAGTGAGCGGAATTGAATCTGTAAACCCGACGTTGGCCTGGTCTTCATCCAGCAGTTCCGAGCCCACTGCAGTCGGATCGTTGCAACTCCCAACCAGTAATGCAATGAACAGTCCCAACAGGCCATACCATAACTGGGCAGTATTTAGCGAAGCAGACCTATTATAACGAACACTAGGGTGTTTACCCTTCATATCGGATCTTTTGTTTTTACCTAAATAAATACCCCCAAAGAAGCGCGGGGGTTTATCCAAAATTTTATGGATACAGGTGTTGAAGCTCCGTTAGAAAAGAGGAACGAAGAAAAAAAAAGGTTGGCTGCCCTGGTGCCATCCTCAAGGTGGAAACACGGATAATTATTCTGACACCTCTTCCGTCAGCAAACTCTGGTAAAAGTCCATATATGCGGCAAAGCCCTCGGCATCGGCATCAGGGTGCAAGACGGGTTTTCCGCTTTTGTCCATTGCTTCTATTAGGTTATCCGGCAGGCCTTTGCTCCCACTAATGAGGGCATCGGCATAAGCTATCGCACCGGCGTGCGGGTTGACGCCCTGCCCGTTGAGGTAAGCCTGCAACTGATCTTCGCCCACATTGTTGATGGCCGCTTTTGCCAAGAATTGATCGCCCAGGCTGTGCTCCAGTGCATCCTGATAAACCGAGTACACAACCTTAGAGGGCTGGAAAAGGGGTTCGGTTTTGTAGGCCGTTTTGAGGTAAAGCGGGATCAAGCTTGTCATCCATCCGTGTAGATGGATTATGTCCGGTCCCCAGCCGAATTTCTTAACGGTTTCGATAACCCCTTTACAGAAGAAGACCATGCGATCGGCGTTGTCTTCAAACAGGTTGCCATCATCATCCTGAAATAATCCCTTTCGCTTGAAGAAATCGTCGTTGTCAAGAAAGTATACCTGCATCCGGGCCTCCGGTAGGGAAGCCACTTTGATAATCAGCGGATAATCGTCGTCATCGACAATGATATTCATCCCCGAAAGACGAACGACCTCGTGCAACCGGTGCCGGCGCTCATTGATTGATCCAAAACGCGGCATCAGGATACGGATCTCCATTCCGTTTTCTTGGATGTACTGGGGTAACTTCCGTGCAATATCGGCAACCACCGATGAGCCCGTGTATGGCTCCATCTCTTGTGTGACAATCAAAACCTTCTTCTTACTCATAAGGATGGCGTCTAAATATTTCGACAAATAATCCCAAAGGATTTTGGAATTTTGAAACAAGACTGCAAATTTAAGGATTTTTGGCCACATTTTTTGTTTGCCGCCTTGCGGAACCAGCCGATGAGGAAAAAGATCTATATTGGTGGCGTTTTTGAAACGCCTCTTGGGATCAACCATCGGCTCATGTTTCTCTTTAAACGCGTCGAACCTACCCAGTCATTGTTGAAGTCGCTTCGGCAGCGGGGGCTGCAGATTGGCTTCGTTCCCACTATGGGGGCCTTGCACGAGGGGCATCTTTCGCTTCTTCGGCAGGCCAAGGCAGCCTGCGACATTGCGGTATGCAGCATTTTTGTCAATCCGACCCAATTCAACGACCCGGCCGACCTGAAAAAATACCCCCGGCGCCCCGAACGCGACTTAGCCCTTCTTTTTTCGGTGGGGGCAGATTTGTTATTTCTTCCAGGGGTGGCGGCTGTTTACCCGACCGGGACAGATACCCCCTTACCGCTCGACCTTGATCCTTTGGATAAAGTAATGGAGGGTGCTTTCCGCCCGGGGCATTTCGAGGGCGTAGCTCAGGTAGTCAAGCGCCTGCTTGATATCGTCGAGCCCCATATGCTTTTCATGGGGCAAAAGGATTACCAGCAGACGGCTGTCATTCGGCGTTTATTGGATTGGATGGAAACCGAAACACAATTGGTAGTCGGGCCGACCGTCCGCGAGCCGGACGGCCTGGCCATGAGTTCGCGTAATGTGCGCTTGAAGCCGGAAGACCGGCAACGTGCTCCTTTAATTTATGAAACCCTGCTGGCCGTGCGAGAAAAAATGGATAGCCAATCCCCACCTGCACTATCCGAGTGGGCTATGGCGCAGCTTCAGATAGCGGGTTGGCGTCCGGAGTATTTTCAAATTGTGGATGGTACCAGCCTGCTGCCGGTCGACCAGTGGAACAAGGTGGATAGTATCGTGGCCTGCACGGCAGTGTGGGCGGGCGATGTACGCTTAATCGATAATGTCATCTTGCGGTAAGTATTCATCAAACCACTTCACGCAGGAACTGTTTTCACTTGGGTAAACCAGCTTAAACAAACTATGCTCATTCATCGATTCAAATCCAAAATACATCGGGCTACGGTAACTGAGGCCGACCTCAACTATATCGGTAGTATTACCATCGACGAAAACCTCATGGAGGCTGCGAATCTCATAGAAGGCGAACGGGTGCAAATTGTCAACAACAATAATGGCGAGCGTCTGGAGACTTATGTCATCAAAGGCGAACGCGGTACCGGTACCATTTGTCTCAATGGCGCTGCCGCCCGCAAAGTGCAGGTAGGAGATATTCTGATCATTATTGCCTATGCCTACATGGAGGAAGAAGAGGCTCGCCATTTTCAGCCCACCGTTGTATTTCCCGATGCCGATAACCGCATTTAGCCTTACCTCAATTGACTTGGATGAACAAGCAGGACGGGCAACCTTATGTGGGCGCTTTGATCAAAAATCCTTTATCTTGCGGGTTCATTTGTCAAAACATCCGGCGGGTTGAAAAAGAACGTCCTTAACATATTGAAGTTTCTGCTTTTCTTAAGCATTGGCCTGGGCATACTTTATCTGGTGTATCGACAACAAAATATTGCCTACCAGGAAGAGTGCGCTATGCGTGGGGTACCGGAAGGAGAGTGCAGCCTGATCGGCAAAGTGCTCAATGACTTCACAAATGCCAATTACTTCTGGATTTTTATGGTGTTGGTAGCCTTTACAGTAAGCAACATCAGCCGTACCATTCGCTGGCTGATGCTCATCAAGCCGCTGGGTTACCGGCCCCGGCCAATCAATGCCTTTGGCTCGATAGTAATTGGTTATTTTGCCAATTTAGGCCTTCCGCGAATGGGGGAGGTCATCCGTGCCGGTACCCTGGCCAACTATGAAAAGATCGGAGTCGAAAAGGTAATGGGCACCATCGTCGTGGACCGCATTGTAGATGTCATCAGTATTCTGTTGGTCACGGCGCTGGCTATAGCTTTGGAGTACGACACCATGATCAGTTTTGCCGAGCAGTACATCAATTTAGGGGAGAAATTCGGTGGCCTGGGCGGGCTGCTCAAGATTTTGGCACCGATTGGCCTGCTTGGCCTGATTACGCTTTACCTGTTGCGTAACTGGCTGCGCCAAAGCAAAATATTCCGAAAAATCGAGGCCATCGCCTTTGGGTTTTACGAGGGTCTGCGCAGCATAAGCCGCTTGGATAAGCCTGGCTTATTCCTGCTGCACAGTATCAACATATGGTTCATGTATTTTTTAATGAACTACATGCTATTCTTCTCCTTCGAGCCCACTTCCAATTTATCGCCCCTGGTGGCCCTGGTCGTTTTTGTATTTGGCGGCTGGGGTATCGTTATCCCATCTCCGGGCGGAATGGGTACCTACCACTTCCTGGTGCAGACGGCCCTCATGATGTACGGCCTGAGTGGCGATGATGGATTTTCCTTTGCCAATATCGGGTTTTTCTCCGTACAACTGGGCTGCAATGTCATCCTAGGTATTTTAGCGCTGCTATTACTCCCGGTTATTAACCGTCATTATCAACCGCAACAACCCCTGGCAGAAGCGTATGCAACCGTTACAACTTCTGAGGTCTAAAATAGTGGCTTGGGAAAAGGCAAGCCAACTGTCCGGGCAATGGCAGGCAAACAAACAGTCGGTCGTTTTCACAAACGGTTGTTTCGATTTAATTCATTACGGCCACCTTGACTATTTAGCGCGGGCAGCCGCTCTAGGCGATCGCTTGGTAATCGGCCTGAACGATGATGCTTCGGTATCGCGGCTCAAAGGACCCCATCGCCCCATCAAGGACCTCAAGTCGAGACAGTATTTGCTCGCTGCCCTCGTTTTTATTGATCTGGTCGTCGTCTTCGGGGAAGACACCCCCCTTCAACTGATCCAAAAGCTAAGCCCCGATGTTCTTGTAAAGGGTGGGGATTATACTCCTGATACGATCGTAGGCGCCGACTACGTACGACGGCAAGGCGGAGAAGTAAAGGTGATCCCTTTCGTACCCGGGTATTCAACTACCACCCTGGAAGAGAAAATCCGATCCTGGTAATATGGAAGTACACGTAAAAGATGTCGCCCAATTTCTGGAAACGATTGCTCCACCGACCCTTCAGGAGAATTATGATAATTCCGGGCTATTAGTAGGCGAACCCTCTACACCGGTAGAGGGAATTGTTTGCAGTCTCGATATGACAGAGGAAGTAATTGAAGAAGCAGCCGTGCGGGGATGTAACCTTGTCGTGGCCCATCACCCAATTATTTTCAAAGGCCTAAAGCGACTGACGGGAAAGACCTATGTAGAGCGGGCCGTGATGCTGGCTTTGCGCAAGCGCATTGCCCTGTACGCCATCCATACCAATTTGGACAATGTATACCGGCACGGGGTAAACGCCAAAATTGCAGAAAAAATCGGCCTCGAAAACACCCGTTTGCTCGCCCCGAAAACGGGTCTGCAGCAAATTAGCCTGCAGGTCAAGCGCACCGAACAACTAGCCATTCAGGATGCCCTGAAGCCAGTACCCGATATCCGGCAGCACTGGATGAGCGCAGCGGATCCCGGTTACGTTCAAATAGATATACAATGCGCACGGGAAAAACAGGGCGAAATTCTCGAACTGTTAACTCCCTGGCAGAACGACCATCCGGCCAGGATGCAACCTATGACGGGCCACCACCCCTCGGCCGGATCGGGTTTGATAGGCAAACTACCGGAACCGATGGCTGAAGCAGCGTTTATCGACCATGTTAAAAAGCGCCTCCAAGCGGCCGTCGTCCGGCATACCAAGCTACTGGGCAACACGGTCAGGCGCGTCGCCGTTTGCGGAGGCGCAGGCGGTTTTCTGCTTGGTCAGGCAATCGCCAGTGGGGCAGACGTCTTCATCACCGCTGACTACAAATATCATGAGTTTTTTGATGCCGACGGACAGCTCGTCATCGCCGATGTCGGCCACTACGAAAGCGAACAATACACCATTGAATTACTCAATGAACTATTGTCCGAGAAATTTTTTAATTTTGCGGTTCATTCTACACAGGTGCGTACCAATCCCGTGTTTTATCGATAGAAAAGCAGGTTAGCACATCACCATTTTTGAATATCCAATAAATACATCATATGGCAAAGGAGAAAGAGCAGACCGTAGCGGAAAAGCTGAGAAATCTGTACAAGCTCCAACTGATCGACTCCCAAATTGACGAGATCGAGGTCCTCAAAGGGGAACTGCCCATGGAGGTCAGTGATTTGGAAGATGAAATTGCGGGTCTTGAGACCCGCGTGTCTAAACTGGAGGACCAAACCGAAGGAGTAAAAAAGGAAATCAGTAAGCACGAAGGCAATATCAAAGAGTCGGAAGCCCTGATTGAGCGTTACCAAACCCAGCTCGACAACGTTAAGAACAATCGCGAGTACGATGCCCTTACCAAAGAACTGGAGCTACAAAAGCTGGAAATTCAACTTTCCCAGAAAAAAATCAAGCAACACAACGAAGAGTTGGAGAACAAAGAAGAGACCCTGAAAGCGACTCAGGAACGCCTGGATAAGAAAAAGTCCGACCTGGAAACAAAAAAGATCGAGCTGAAAGACATCAGCGAAAAGACCGAAAAACAAGAAAAAGAACTGCGCAAAGAATCGGAGGCGGCCCGTAAAACAATCGAGGCTCGGCTAATCAAAGCGTACGACAAAATACGCTCCACCTACCGTAATGGATTGGCTGTCGTGACGGTATCGCGGGATTCCTGTGGGGGTTGCTTCAATAAAATACCGCCCCAGGTACAATTGGAAATTTCGATGCGCAAAAAAATCATTGTTTGCGAACACTGTGGCCGAGTACTGGTCGACGATTACATTTTAGAAGAAGAACAAGAAAAGGCGGCCAGCTAATTGGCCAGTTTCTTACGAAAGGCGCGCCCCAAAGCGCCTTTCGTGATTTCAACCCTCGTGAGGCACCCTGAAAATTTTAGAAACCAGATGACTATGAGGGCTTTCGTATGCGTGCTATTCCTCGGTGTTTGTTTTTTTCGCCCTGCCTTTTCAACCCCTCATTTCACGTTTAGTACCACTGCCCGCCAAGCCTACGGCATGGCAGCCAGCCTTCGTTTCGACGAATCTCTGATGCTCATTGAAGAAGTGCGCCGCAGGGACCCGGATAACCTCATCATCCTGCAGATCGAGAACTACATAGATGTTCTGCGGATTATCATCAATGAGGACCAAAAAGAATTTGAACGTCTTTGGCCGCGGCGCCAGAAGCGCCTGCAGAAGCTGGAGTCCGGCAACCCAAGTTCCCCTTACTACCTTTATTTACAAGCCGATATACGCTTGCAGTGGGCGGTCGCCCGCCTGAAATTCGACGAGTATCTGGGCGCCTTTACCGATGTCCGTAAGGCTTATCATTTACTCGAGCGCAACCAGGCGACCTTTCCCGATTTTATGCCCAACTTGAAAAACCTCGCCCTCTTGCACGCCATGGTCGGTACGATTCCCGACAATTACCAGTGGGGCGCTAAGCTACTTACCGGTGTGGAAGGTTCGGTAAGTCAGGGCCAACGAGAGTTGGAGCGGGTACTCCGATATGCCAACCAAAACGAATTCGTCTACGAAGCCGAAACACGGATTTTTTACGCCTACCTGCTGTTGCATTTACGCAACCAGCCGCAAGAAGCCTGGGAAGTGATCGACCATCCAGTCATCCGGGCGCGCAGTAATCCGATTCATTGCTTTGTAAAAGCCAACATCGCCATGCGGTCCGAACGCAATGACGTGGCCATCAGCCTACTCGCTGCCCGCCCTGCCGGGCAGACTTATTTCCCATTCGTGTACCTGGATTTCATGCTGGGTTTAACCAAACTGCGTCGACTGGATGATGATGCAGACGTGCCCATTCGGCGTTTTTTAACAAACTACCACGGACGCAATTTTATTAAGGAGGCTTACCAGAAGCTCGCCTGGTACGAGCTCATTCAAGGGCGCCCTGGGGGATACCAGAAAAACATGCACCTCTGTGCCACTCAGGGTGAAGCAATCTCGGAGAGCGACCAGAATGCTCTTCTGGAAGCCCAATCCGAAGAGCTTCCCGAGCTATCCTTGATTAAAGCCCGCCTGTTGTTTGACGGGGGGTATTATCCAGAAGCTTATGCTGTTTTGCAGAACCGTGGCGATGCCTATTTTGCCTACCCATCGCAACGACTGGAGTATTATTATCGATTGGGAAGGATCCTACACGGCATGGGTAGAGCGGAGGCCGCCATCCAGCATTATCAGCTCACTATCGAACAGGGAAGGGATCAACCTTATTTCTTTGCCTGCAATGCAGCGCTACAAATAGGTTTGCTGTTTGAGCAAGTGAATGAGTATGCCAAAGCCCAGCAATATTTTGAAACCTGCCTGCAAATCAAACCTAAGGAATACCGCACCGGCCTGCACCAGGCCGCCAAGGCGGGTCTGTCCCGGTTGCCCAAAAAATAAAAGCGGGCACTACCAATTGATCGGCAGCACCCGCTTATCTTTTTTCCGGCGCAACTGTTTTTATTCAATGCCAAGTTTTGCCTTGACCATACCCATGACATCTTCGCTCTCCTCCGCGAACAAAATGGCGTTGAATGTACTCGTATCAAAAATCATCATATATCCATTCTCTTTGCCCACTTCCTGTATGGCTTGCTCGACTTTTTCCAGGATGGGAGACAAGACCTCTTCCCGTTTGGCTTGCACTTGCTGCCGGATTTGCTGCTCGTAAGCTACGATTTTTTGCTGCTCTTCTTGTAACTGCGCTTGCCGCTGCTGTTGCTGTATAGGCGATAGGCTACCGCTCTGCACTTCGTTGACAAACTTGCCATAATCCTCCTGGAACGCTTGGGCCATGGTTTCTCCCTTTTTAACCAATTGTGCCCGGAAAGCCTCTAATTCTTTATCTGCCACCTCTGTTTCGGGTAGTGAGGCCAACAGATTCCCATAGTTTAAATGGCCGTATTTGCTTTGCGCTTGGAGCGACCCGAGCGTAACAACACTCAAAATGAGCAGGACTATCCACTTATTCATCTTTGTTTTTTTGCTTTAACCGCAAAGGTAGAATCCAACAAGGAGGAAAACTAATTTTTAACGAAAGATTACGTAGCCAAAAATAAAACAAAATGTTTATTTTTTATTTTAAAAACAAATTGTTTTATATTGGGTAAAACTCAACGACTATGAAGCCTTCATTTACACCGCAAGCTGGTTCTCCAAAAACCATAGCTCGCTATTTGGCGTACTGGCGGTATTTTATAAACCGCCATTTCTTCAAGATGATCGTGGCAGGCGCTTTGGTTTATGCGCTTTACCAAAAAGATCTGCAAATCGGCTTGCAGATGGTCGATCCGGCCGTTAGAGGGCCGGAATGGGTAAGCCAGCAGTCGATCGTCCAGGCCCATGACGGTCCTCATTCAACCGAAAGAAAGCATACAGCCGCCTCGGATGATCCCGTTATCAAGCGAAAGTCGGCCTACGTCCAGCAGCACCTCGATTTAGCCCTCGCAGAAATGCACCAACACGGTATACCGGCAAGCGTAACCCTAGCGCAGGCACTGCTGGAAAGTCAGGCCGGCACCAGCCGACTGGCGCGTGAGAACCGCAACCACTTCGGCATCAAGTGTTTCTCAAAAACCTGCCGAAAAGGCCACTGCAGAAATTTTGCCGATGACCATCACAAAGACTTCTTTCGCATTTACCCCAACGTGAAGGATTCGTATCGTGCCCGGTCCCGCTTACTACAATCGAAGCGTTACCGTCATCTTTTCGATTTAAAAACTGACGATTACCGTGGTTGGGCGTACGGCTTGCAAGAAGCAGGCTATGCAACTGACTCCCGGTACGCCGATAAACTGATCGAATTGATCGAGCAGCTGGAGTTATGGGAATACGATTATTAATAGACGGCTACCTTGGCTACACCCGGTGGCCGATTTTCGAAATAGGTAAGGAGCAAATACACCCCCCTGGGCAATATTGGCAAAGTCAATGGCCTTGAGTTAGCAAACCATTCTGCCAGTTGGCGACCTTCGAAGTCGCAAAGAACAATCCGGCGAGCCGGTAAGGGGGTTTGCACCCATAATTGGCGGTGTGCCGGATTTGGAAAAACCTCTACCCGGGTGTATTGATCGCGTTGCTCCGCAACGTTGCTCACGGTAGCCGGTAGCAAGAAAAAAACATCGAAACTGCCGGCAGCAGAAATGTTTTGCGCCTCAAAATTTAGTGCACCAGTAAAAACGCCTCCAGTGAGGAGACTTCCCTGGGGGCCCAGGCCCACTCCGCCGGAGAGGGCAGTGCCGGGAGAAGACAATTGGACGAAGCTATTCACCCTGCCGTCTTCGGTGCCTGTCGTTATCCGAAAAGCATCAAACCCGGCGACCGCCGTGGCGGAAAAATCATCGAACTGGATGCTTCCCTGAAAATCACCGCCAACCAGTAGACGGTTGTCGAACCATAGTAAGGAGGAAGCGTCTTGCAATAGGTCTCCACTCAGCGGTCGGGCCCAGCGCGGTACCCCCGTCGAATCATAGCTAAACAGGAAACCATCTGCATTACCATTGGTGCTCTGAATAGAAAGTGTAGTAGACAAGCGCATAACGCCTACCAAAGATCCCGTTACATATACATTCCCCGCCGAGTCACAGGCTATACTTTTGGCAACTTCGTCAAAAACCCCACCGGCCTTTTGTGCCCATAAGAATGCACCTGTAGCGGGGTCCATTCGCGTGACGAAAACATCTTCGTCAGAAGTGTTGGCTTCAAGCCGAAAATTGCCGATTTGGGTAATGCGGTTGTAGGTGCCCGCAGCGTAGATACGACCCGCAACATCAACGGTCAGGGCACGCAGGCGGGTATCTTCCAGAAATCCGGCCCGCTGGGCCCAAAGTAACTGGCCTTCGGGATCATACCGTAGCACAAATAGGTCGGTCTCGCCGATAGCCACTAAAGTAGTATCCTGAACAAAAAGGGTATCGCCGAAAAATCCGCCGACCACAAGCTCCCCCTGTGGCCCCACTGCCATAGAAGTAATATCTTTTAGTCCGGTACCTTCAATGACATGGGCTCCGGTCAGTTGGTTGCTTTCGTTAAAGGCCAGCCAGAATAATCCGCGGGCATTGCGTTCGGTACGAAGTACCGTATCTGCAAAAGAAGCCTCCAGCCAGAAACCACCACCGATAAAAAAATTACGCGAAGAGCCTAGCGCCAAAGCCATCACATCGTCGTCGAGGGTGCTGCCACCGGCAAACTGCCAGGCGGGATGGCCGGTAGAATCAAAGCGCAGCAGAAAAATATCATCCTCACCTACTGACGAAAAAGGGAATCCATACTGTTCGAAGTCCCCCGTAAAGGTACCCGCCAGGAAAAGATTGCCATCCGGGCTCGAGCGCATGACCGAAAGATTCTCATCGCCAGGACCGCCGAATCTTTCGAGGCGCAGAGCCGTCTGGCCGAAGAGTGGATTGGAAAGCAAGCCAGAACAGGCCCAAATACAACCAGCGAAAAAATATGCGTTCCTTAACTTAGCCGTTGGCAAAAATTTTCGGTATTGCCCGATCAATTTTTTTAGCATGGAAGGTTGTCTTTTTACGAATAAACAACATTCGACTTGTTCATTTTAAACATAACGAACCATTCAAACAATATGAATACCGGTCGCATTATTTTTTGGCTAATCTTAGCCACATTGTTCAACGCTTGCCAGGGGGAAGGCCCGGAACAGAACCCGCAAACGGGCGTAACTACCCAGCTCCCTGAAATTCAGCAGCTCACTACAGCAATTCAGGAAAGTCCGCAGGAACCCGACCTCTATTATCAGCGCGCCGCACTCTATTACCAAAATGAAGGATACGACGAGGCATTGAACGATCTCGGGCGGGCGTTGGCCATGGACTCAACGAACATCGACTACCTGCATCTGCAGGCCGATGTGTACCTGGACTACTTCCGCTCCCGCGATGCGCTAGCTACGATGAAAAAAGTCGTTCGCTACCATCCGGAGCATATTCCCAGCCTGCTGAAGCTTTCGGAGTTTCAACTCATTTTGCGGCAGAACGAACCTTCGATGCGAACGATTGACCGCATCCTTCAGCTGGACCCGCAAAATGCTGAGGCATACTTCATGTTCGGCATGAACTTCAAAGAAATGGGCGATACCGTACGGGCCATCAATAGCTTTCAAAAAGCTGTAGACAATGACCCTGACATTGTCGATGCCTGGATTAACCTCGGCCAACTGTATGCTGGTTTGGGCGACCCTATTGCCGAGCGCTATTTCGACAACGGTATTCGCGTTGCGCCCGACCGACCCGAACCCTACCATGCAAAGGCTTACTACTTGCAGGCAATGGATAATTTAGAGGGAGCAATACGGGTCTTTCGCGAGATCAATCGCATCGATCCGCAGTACGAAGACGCGTATTTCAATATCGGACTACTCTACCTGGATATGGACTCTGTTCCCAAAGCTTATAAAGCATTTGATAATGCCATTGAAGTTTCACCCTTGTTCATCCGGGCTTACTATTTCCGGGGCGTGGCGGCAGAGCTTATGGGTGACATTTCCCAGGCGCGCAGGGACTATGAGCAGGCCCTCACCTTTGCACCCGACTACGAGGATGCGCAACGGGCCCTGGAACAACTACCCGCGTCAACGGTCCAGTAATTTTTTCAGCCGGAGTGCAACCCCCACATCAACGCCTTGTCTTTGTAGGTGAATGATGATTAATTATGCAACAACCTAAGGCTGTCGTACATCGAAAACCACGGTTGTCTGCGGCTCGTCCAACAGAGCGACCGAAACACCCTGAGAGCAGTAAAATCATCCCTTTGGATTACGCCAACACACACCGAGACATCGTAGAGCAATGTCAGCGAGGCGATCGTCAAGCCCAGTTTGAGCTGTACCGGCTTTATTCTAAAGCCATGTATAATGTGTGTCTGCGCATGCTCAAGGATGAAATGGACGCCGAGGATATCCTGCAGAACAGTTTCGTGGATGTTTTCACCAAGTTAGACTCCTTCCGCTTTCAGTCGTCGGTAGGAGCCTGGATTAAGCGTATTGTTATTAATAATTGCATAAACTATCTCAAGCGCAATAAGATGCGATTCGAAGAATTGGAGGACCGCATGTTCAAGACGCCCGAACCGGCAACCAATCACGAACCTTCCGTCGCCTTGACCGTCGATACTATTAAGAACGCTATGCATCATTTGCCCGATGGCTATCGCGTGGTATTTTCTCTATACATGTTCGAAGGGTATGACCACCGGGAGATCAGTAATATTCTGGACATCTCGGAAGCCACCTCGAAATCACAGTACAGCCGAGCTAAACGTAAATTGAAGGAAATTTTGCTCTCGCAAGAAAAATTGTCAAATCAACAGCTATGAAAAGGGACCAACTGGAACAGTTCATTAGCGACCACCGGGAGGCTTTCGACAGCGAGCTGCCAAGCCTGAAAGTCTGGGCCGAGATTGACCTACGAGTCAATCGCCGTTCCCGACGACGTGCGCTGTGGCACTATGCTCAAATTGCCGCGGCCATTGCGCTGCTGCTTACGGTAGGGGCAATTATCGGCACGCGAATTCCAACCACTTCGCAGCCCTCAGCTACCGCCATTTTGAAAGAGGTGGCCCCCGAATTTCTGGAAATGGAACAATACTACAATCAACAGATTGATACCAAAATTCAGCAGTTAGCTAATTACGAACCCGGCGAAAGTGTACTCTATGACCTGGAACAACTGGATGCCACCATGGCGGAACTGAAGGCCGAACTTGCCGAGGCACCCAAGGGGCAGGAAGCGCAAATCGTCGCTAACCTGATAAAAACTTACCAAACAAAAATCGCTATCCTGGAGCGTGTACTAGAGCGACTCGAACTCCAGCAACCTACACCACAAAATTTGGAACGTAATGCAACCATTCTTTAAGCAAGCACTCTGGTTACTGCTCCTCACCGGTCTAACCGTCACTGCGCAAGCCTTCGATAAAGACATACGCGAATTTACCAAAGTGATCAAGCGAGAATTTCCCATCTCCGCAAACGGTACTGTCAACTTGAGCAATAAATACGGAAAGATCGATGTCAAAAACTGGAATAACGATCGCGTGAAGATCGGTGTCACAGTCGTCGTAGAAGCGCGAAACGAATCGGCTGCACAGCGGGTTTTTGATCGGGTCGACATCGGATTTTCCAACAGCAAGGATTATGTTTCAGCGACTACCGACTTGAATATGGGCTCTAACTGGGGTAATAATATCGAATTCTCAATCAACTACGAGGTCTACATGCCAGCCAGCAATAATCTAAACCTTAGCCACAAATACGGCGATGTTTATATTGCCGACATCAACGGCCAGGTTAAGATGGAGGTGAAATATGCCAATTTCAAGGTGAATAAGGTAGGTCCGGAATCTGTTGTTGACCTGGGTTACGGTAATGGAATCATTGCCCTGGCGCAAGACTTGGCAGTTGATGTTAAGAATAGCCAATTCACTTTGGAAGAAGGGCGCGACCTAAATATTGAAAGTAAGTACACCCAGGTTATGCTGGACGAGGTACGCGATGTCACCGCCGACAGTAAATACGATAACTATCAAATCGGCACCATGCGCGATTTTCGCAACAGCGGCGCGTACGACAACTTTAAAATTCAAGAGGCCGCCAATGTTTCCATCAACTCAAAGTATACCAACATCGACATTGGCGAGGTAGGTGAGAACCTCGATGTAGATCTGAGCTACGGCCACCTGGAGTCATCCCTTGACCGGAGCTTTCAGGCCATCGAAGTGATTTCCCGCTATACCGATATCCGTTTTGCGGTAGACCGGCAGGCAGACTATCGCCTGGAGGCTGCTGCCCGGTATGCCGGCATCAAGTATCCCGCTTCCCTGGAAGTAGAATACGAAAAGAAAACCAGCACTTCGCACGAAATAAAGGGATATAAAGGCAACGACAATACCGACAATACCATCCGCGTTTCGCTGTCCTATGGCGGTTGCAAAATTTATGAGGACTAGACCGGGGGAAATCACCTGACAACCACCTCCTTTTTCCCGGTTTTAATCGCCCTTTTCCGGCCTGTGCCGGAAAAGGGCTTTTTTCTTACTTTCACTGCGTAAATACTATTTTTTGCACGGCGAACCCACGCCCCAACCTTCTATCTATGAAAATTAAGTTTTGCGGTGCAGCCCGCGAAGTCACCGGAAGCGCCCACCTGGTCACCCTGAACAGCGGATATCAGATTCTCCTGGACTGCGGCCTTTATCAAGGTACTGAGGATGCGCTCGAAAGTTTCAATACCTCTTGGTATTTCGATCCCGCCAAGATCGATTGCGTAGTACTCTCCCATGCCCACATCGATCACAGCGGGCGACTGCCCAAGCTGGTAAAAGACGGGTTTAATGGTCATATTCATTGTACTCATGCTACCCGTAGTCTGTGCGGGATCATGCTGCTAGATAGCGCCCATATTCAGGAGCGAGATGCCGAATACTACAACCGCAAGCAGCTGGATCGAAAGGAAAAAGATATCGCCTTACGCGAGCCCCTATACACGCGCAAAAATGTCAAAGAAACCATGAACCTGTTCAGCGGTCACGCCTACAACCGCTGGTACCGGATCGCCGACCAGGTGGAAGTGATGTTTCGCGATGCCGGCCATATCCTGGGCAGCGCAAGTGTTACCCTGCGGATTTACGATAACGACCGCACCATTCACCTGGGCTTTTCCGGCGATATTGGGCGGCCCCTTCGCCCTATCTTGCGCGACCCGCAACCCATGCCCGAAGTCGACTACCTGATCTGTGAATCTACCTATGGTGATAAAAAACACGAGTCTGCCCCCGAAGAGTACGACCGGCTTTTGCGTATCATCAAAGAAACGTGCGTCGAGAAGAAAGGCAAACTTATCATCCCGGCCTTCAGTGTGGGCCGGACCCAGGAAATCGTTTACATGCTCGACCGGATGGAGACCGAAGGCCTGCTACCCCGTATTCCGGTCTATGTAGACAGCCCCCTGGCCGTAAATGCAACCACCATTTACGGTGCTCACCCCGAGTGTTACGATGATGACCTTACGGAATACTTGTTTATTGATGAAAATCCTTTTGGTTTCAATCGCCTCACTTACATCCACGATGTGGAAGGGTCAAAAGCACTCAATACCGATGAAGAACCCTCGATCATCATCAGCGCTTCGGGCATGATCACGGCAGGACGGATCAAGCACCACGTTTTCAACAACATCGATCAAAAAAATAATACCATTCTTATCGTCGGGTACTGCACTCCACACTCGCCCTGTGGCCTGTTGCGCAACGGCGCAAAAGAGATCCGACTTTTCGGGCAGGAAAAAATCGTCCACGCTAAGATTGAGGTTATGGACTCCTTTTCGGCCCACGCTGATCAGTTAGAAATTCTGGAGTTCGTGCGTAACCAACGCGGTCGGGTCAAAACCATTTTTCTGGTACACGGAGAAATTGATCGCCAGGAGCAACTGCAGAAAGTGATGAATACCTACGGGTTCGACCAGGTCCAGATACCTAAACTGGAAGAGGAAGTGATCCTATAACAACGCTACCGATCGGTTAAGGTGACTCAATAATGAGCGTTCTACGATCATAGGTCAGACCGGCAAAGATGCCGATGGCGATATTCCCCTCGCTTTCTACGTTCGAAATTACGGGACTGGGCTGACCGAACGGATTGCCATTCGAGTCGATCGCCAAAAAGACCGATTGGAGGTAATTGAAGTAGTCATCCTTGATATGGTACAGGGTATTAATCACGGTGTCACCCGGGGCAAATTCGTACGCCGTACCAAAAACGACAACGGAGTCGACAAACCGGTCGTCGGAGACAAAATCCTGAAGGGTCTCCAGGTCGCCCTCTTCATAAGCTTGCAGCAACCGCCTTACATTATTGACTGCGTCTTGGTCAGGATCAGTAAAATAGGTCAGCACCCTTGCCGAATCGGTATCGTCGAATTCCACAACTAGACTATCAATGGGAATGACCGGCAGGATAGTCGTTTTGGAACGGATCACTTCGCCATCTGCCGTGGTAATCAAAAGTTCAAAAGTGGAAACGGTGTCGTCCGGAACGATTTGGTTCCCGACATAGTTATACAATTTTCCGGCCTCCGGATCGAATTGCAGCCGGTTTTCCAACTTAATAACCTGCCCCTGGTATCGAATTACAGCCGTGGCGCTGTCGACCAATAGGTTTTCGAAAAATTCTTCGTTAGTCATCTCCAGGGGCGCAAAAAAGGAGGATGACCGACTCAGAAGCATCCGGTAGGGCTCACCGGGCTCCAGATAACATTCCACTACGATTTGGCTTTCGTAAGGCGGCAGTTCAATCTGGATATCTTGTTCCAGATTACATGCGCCTGTAATCAGCAGCACAACCAAAGCCGTGGGTAAGAAGCGCAGTGCGGGCAGTGATTTTCTCTTTTTCATGGGGCAGAGGATTAAAATTTAAAATTCCACGTGACCGAGGGCAGGATCGGAAACAGCGATACCTGGCGGGCATCGATACTTTCGGGTATTTCAAAGGTGGCACCGTCTTCATCCATTACCTCTCGGAAAGTAGGTTCCAGGTAGATGAAGAACGCATTGCGCCGGTCGTAGGCGTTGACAATGTTGATGGTCAGGTTGCTTTCCTTAAGCTTTTTGGCTTTCAATTCCCAGATGAGGCCCAAATCGAGGCGATGAAAATCGGGAAGCCGGAAGTTGTTGCGGTCGCCGTAGATCGGGGTAACAGATTCCGACTCGGTGCCCGGTGTATCCTGGAAGGCAAAACGCCCAGTAGGCAGCCACCGCAAATCGCCAGATCCGTATACGAAGGTAGCCGAAGCGGTGAGTCGGTCGCTTAATTCGTAGAAAGCCACGATGGACAGATCGTGCCGGCGATCGTAAATTGGCGAAAACTGACCGGTCTGAGCAAAACTGGCCGACGGATCGAGTGGAGCGAAATCGCGACGCACGACTCGGGCAAGGGTGTAACCAATCCAGCCCGTCAGTCGTCCGGTTTGTTTTTCGATCCCAATCTCCATACCGTACGCTTCACCTTCGCCTATGGCGAATTCGTTCTCCAGTTCGTCGTTACCAAACAGTTCGGCCCCGTCGACGAACTCCAGTTGGTTGTCCAGCCGCTTGTAATAGACCTCCCAGTTAAGCAGAAGGCCCTCGCCCAGCAAGTAGGATAAACCCGTGGCAACTTGATCCGAAACCTGAGGCTTCACCCGGTCGGTAGAGGGATACCAGACATCAGTGGGTAGAGTAGCGCCCGCACTTGCAATCAGATGCAGGTATTGATTCATGCGTGCGTAACTGGCTTTGGCAGAAAGCCGGGGGGTTAGTTCGTAGTTGACTGCAAAGCGAGGCTCAAGGTTGACATAATTCCCTCCTTCGCCATTAAAACCGCTCAGGCGTAAGCCAATATTCATAGTAAGGCGGTCGATAGGCGAATATTCATCCGAGACATAAAAACCGTATTCCCAACCACTAAAATTCTGCCCGGCGCGAAACGAAACAACCCCGTCTTCGCTGTCGGCCCGCAGGCGACCCACTGTAAATTGGTGATATATTCCCTGACCGCCGAACCGGATATCGTGTTGGTTATTTAAGGAGTAGTAGTAATCTGACTTCAAACTGAAGTCTTCAATGTTGGAGCTCAGGTTAAAGGAAAAGCCGGTTACTTCGTTGTTGATATTATACTGATAGTTCGAATAGGTAAGGGTAGTATTGGCAAAAAGCCGCGGACTGAAGATGTGATTCCAGCGGGCGGTACCCGTAGCATTACCCCAATCAAAGTCGAATTCGAAAAAATCGCCGTCGAACCCGAAGACGTCGCGCCCAAAGTATCCGCTCAAAAAGAGGCGATCATTCTCGCCCAACTTGTAGTTTATCTTGGTATTCAAATCGTAGAAAAAATAGTCGGGTATGGGTTCGAAGTCTTCGTTGTTCTCATTAGCTTCGTTGATAATACGGGTAAAGATATCGACGTAGGTTCTTCGTCCCGAGACGATAAAGGAACTTTTATCTTTTATAATCGGCCCCTCGAGCGTAAGGCGCGAGGCGATTAGCCCGATCCCTCCCGAACCGGCGAATTCCTTAACATTGCCGTCGTTGAGCTTCACATCGATAACCGAGGAAAGCCGCCCGCCGTATTCTGCCGGGAAACCGCCCTTGTAAATCTTCAAATCCTTAACCGCATCGGTATTGAACGTGCTGAAAAAACCAAAAAGGTGACTGGCATTGTACACTGTGGCTTCGTCGAGGACAATTAGGTTTTGATCATTGCCGCCCCCGCGCACAAAAATACCGGTGGTACCTTCTGAGCCGGATGGGATTCCGGGTTTGAGCTGCACTGCTTTGAGAATATCGCTTTCTCCCAGCAGCACGGGAACGAGCCGTGCTTCGCGCGTGGTGATGGTCTCGAAACTCATCTCAGCATCGCGCAAGCGATCCCTGATGCCGCCCGCCGTCACGGTTACTTCCTCGAGCTCTACACCGCTACTCAGTTCCAGATTGATTACCTGGTCCTGGTTGCGGGCCAGACGCAAAATTTGCGGCTGGTAGCCTACGTAACTGAATACGACCTCGACCGAGTCCCCCTCTTCCAGGTTTAAAGAGTAAAAGCCATAGGCGTTGGTAGTGGCGCCTACCGACAGTTCGGGGACATTGACGGTTGCTCCAATCAATGTTTCTCCCGTTTCTTCTTCGGTCAGGGTTCCGCTAATCGTAATTTCCTGCGCGCCCAGCCGGAAGGTCCATGCCAGGCAGCAGAACAAGATTAGGGCGGGTAATTCTTTTTTCATGATATAGTATTGAGCGATCGTTCAACCAAGGCAATAGTAAGGGGCCCCCAATTAGCCCAGTATGATTTTCACCAATAGGACTTTCTAATTCTTAAACGGCTTTAGGCTATTTTCCATACCTATTGTAGGATGAAAAATAGTCCGATTTCCCCCATAACCCGACCGGTAGAAACCATGCATTTGGTAGAAAAAACACCGGTAAGTTACAATTTAGGTTTCCGCAAAACGAAAAGAACAATTTGGACAGGGAATGGTGATTTTTACGGGATGAACCGAAAAAAAGCCTTAGTGAATCGCAAGCTTAGTTGAGTTTGAAGGGCGCAACGAGCCGGAAATGAGGAATGTTGACCATGAACTCCGATCCGGAATCCAAATCGCGCATCTGATAACAGCCAGACATTTTACCCATATCGGTGGCCAGATGGCTCCAGGAGATATATTGGTGTGACTCCCCCCCAGCTAGACTGGGCTGCTGGCCGATAACCCCCTCCCCTTCGATCTCGCGTACGCTACCGTTGGCATCCTGGATGACCCAGTGCCGGCGCAGAAGCTGAACCTGATTAGACCCGAGGTTGATGATCGTCACGCGGTAGGCAAAAATATATTTGCCCTCGAGCGGCTTAGAGTAGGTAGGCTGGTAGAAAGTTTCTACGCTTACCTTTATACCGTTAGTGATTGCCGTTTTCATGATGGTCGAGAATAAATTCGGAAACGATAGACTCAGCTTCTGCCAGGGCTTCTGATAATACATCATTAACCAAAAGCCGGTCGAATTTGTTCTCAAAATTCAACTCTTCGGACATACGCCGAAGTCTTTTCTGCAGGTTTTTTTCGTCTTCGGTTTGGCGGTCGCGCAAGCGTTGCTCCAAATCTTGCAGACTGGGAGGTCGGATAAAGACCGTAAGTGCGCGCTCACCATATTGCTCCTTTAGGCTGAGCGCCCCCTTCACATCAATATCGAAGATAATGTCCTTGCCCAGCCTCCAGAGGCGTTCCAGTTCTGTGCGCAGGGTACCGTAATATTGATTAGCATAGACTTCCTCCCATTCGACAAACGCTCCAGCTTCAATTTTCCGCTGGAACTCCAATGGCTCGAGGAAGTAGTAATCCACGCCGTCCGTCTCGCCAGGCCGCCGGGTTCGCGTAGTCGCCGATACGGAAAAAGCCAATTGCGGAAATTTTTTTAACAGATGCTGTACAATGGTAGTTTTTCCCGCTCCAGACGGAGCCGTAAAAACGAGCAACTTATTCATGCTAAACCGAGTTCGCCACTTGTTCTTTAATTTTCTCCAGCTCATCTTTCATATTGACGACGATGCGTTGGATATCGGTGGAATAGGCCTTAGAACCCAGGGTATTGATTTCGCGCCCCATTTCCTGACTGATGAAACTCAGCTTACGGCCTTTGAGCGTCTGTTCGTTCTGAAGTTCTTCGAGGAAGTAATCGCAATGCTGGCGCAGGCGTACTTTTTCCTCATTGATGTCCATTTTTTCCAGATAATAAAGCACCTCCTGCTCGAAACGACTTTCGTCGATTTTTTCGCGGCCCATAAATTCTTCCAGATTCTGCTGCAGTCGTTTACGCAGGTTTTCGGAACGCTGCTGCTCGAGGGGTTGCAACTCGTCGATGAGGCCAAGAATAGTTCGGAGCCGTTGAGTTAAGTCCAACTCCATGGCGTGGCCTTCATCCGTACGGTACTGGTGAAAAGCCTGAATGGCATCGTACAGTGCTTCATTAACAGCATACCACTCCGCTTCATCAAGGTCTTCGCTTTCCGTTGTAATTACGTTAGGCAGCTTTAGAAGGGCAGAGAGCATATCGGTCTGGGAAAGGTTGAGCTCATTGGCAAGGTGGTGCAACTCCCGGTAGTATTTGCGAAAAAGGACCTGGTTGAGACTGTAGGTTTCATCACCCTGGTGCGATTGGATCTCGATATTGAATTCGATTTTTCCCCTTTCAATGCGGTCGCCAAGTATTTTTCTCAGCTCCGCTTCTTTCTCCCGGTAATTCTGCGGAATTTTCAGTCGAATATCCGTAAATTTACTGTTAAGCGATTTGATTTCGATCAAGATATGTTTATCTCCATATGGTTTTTTCACTCTACCATATCCCGTCATCGAGAGCAACATAGGCCTAGATTTTTCGTGATTTTCCGCCTTCTCAGCGGCGCTCGGTAGCACATTCGTAAAATCCTGCTATACCCGTCGTGCAGATGCAAAAGATGGGCCGGATATTTTTCGCCGGACTAAGATAAACAAACGAACGGGATTGAAGGGGCGGTTTTTACTTTCAGCCATTCGCAACTCTGAGGCAGCAAAACCTGGAGGACCACTAAGGCCCTACCGCCTAGGCGCTTTCAGATAAACGTAAAGATAAGATGTAATATATTGACTACTAGAAAGTATTCTGGAAGAAAGCCGAGATTTTTTTTCGATAATAAAATAAAATTCCGAAATTTGGCACTCGCTTGTCGGAGCTACCATTTTCATAATAGTTTAAAAACCAAAAGATAACAATGAGAAAAGCGGATCTGGTTGCAGCGATTTCTGAAAAAACAGGCGTTCCGAAGGTCGATGTCTTGGTAACCCTAGAAACCTTTTTTGCAGAAGTAAAAGATTCTCTGACAGAAGGGGAGAATGTATACATTCGTGGTTTTGGAAGCTTTGTCATCAAGAAGAGAGCCAAAAAAGTTGGTCGCCATATCAAGAAAAACATCGCCATTGAAATTCCCGAGCACTACATTCCGGCTTTCAAGCCAGCAAAGGTATTCGTAGAACAGGTGAAAAACAACGTCGATTCTTTGCCCAACCGTAGCGATAACGGAGAAGCGAAATAGGGCGACATCGACTTACTGTGACTTTTCGGTAAACTATTCGTCTAAGTAAGTGGTTTTAAAATATTTAGGATAGGCCGAAAAAAGGAAAATAGCAACATGACTCGGTTACAGTGGTTTTCGATAGGTATTGCAGCAATACTTGTTTTGGCCTTTTACTTCTTCGGCGAGACTAAACCAAAAGAACAACGCAACCTCGAAAAGTCGAGGGCGCTTAATATGGAGCAAACCAATGTAGAGGTTCTCCGAAAAGAAGCCATGGAAAGTCTTCCGGTGGCGGCAAGCGCCGAGCTTGAATTGCTCGAGCACGATTTAAAGCCATCCGGTCAGGACTCCAGTCAAATCGGTTTGTTGGAAGAGTTGTCAAGTAAATGGTACCAGGCAGGCCATCCAGCTATATCGGGCTATTACGCCCAACGCATCGCCGAATCGCGAAAATCGGCGGAAAGCTGGTCGATAGCTGGGTCTACTTACTTCATCGGTTTGCGCGGTGCGAAAGTGGACAAAATTAAAGCTTTTTGCTTCGACCGGGCGGTGCAGGCATTTGAAAGCGCCATATCCCTGGAGCCTAGCAATCCAAGCCACCAGGTAAACTTAGCTCTAACGTATGTAGAAAACCCGCCGGAGAATAACCCGATGCAGGGGGTTCAACTGCTGCTACAACTCAACGAGAAATACCCGGACAACCTAGGTGTGCTCAATAACCTGGCGCGGTTGGCAATCCAAACTGGTCAGTACGATCGGGCGATACAACGCCTGGAACGCGCACTAGAAATTGATCCTGATTTCCCGCGAACGATCTGCTTGATGGCAGAGGCGAGTCGCGGGGCCGGGCTTGTAGAAAAGGCCGCTCAATTTGCTCAGCGCTGTAAATCAGCGCAGCAGGAACTCTAAAAAAATTATTGTTTAATACAAAAGAAATTGAATTATGCCGTGTGGTAGAAAGCGAAAAAGACACAAAATTGCTACGCATAAGCGCAAGAAACGACTGCGCAAAAATCGTCACAAGAAGAAAAAATAGGTTTTAATGATGGTATTGGGTGCCAATCTTCAGGATTGGTCTTCCAAAACTAAATTTGTAGTACGTGTTGCCGCAGGAATTTTGTCAAGGAAATTTCTGCGGCTATGGTATTTAAGCCTGTCTCCTGCACCAAAACGATTATCCATCCGGATCGACTTGAGCCGATTTCCCCGCTCTGGTGCAGAACAAAAACTAAAATATTAAACCACGTACTCTTGTCAGAAGGAATTCCCTGTTGATCGCTCTTATTTAGTGCGTTCTACAGTGTACATCGAGGTGCGAAAAACACCATAAAAGCACTATTGAAAAAGCATAATCCCAAGCAAGAAATTATTTTTTATCCCTTCTGACTCCTTTTCTTTTTCCGGAAGCACCACCTGCCCACTTCAACCCAATACCGTCTAAATTTTTCAACAGTGGAAAAAGAACTCATTATTAACTCCAGCCCTACGGAGGTGGAGATTGCCTTACTGGAGAATTCCCGATTAGTAGAGATACACAATCAGAAGACCAATAATAACTTTACCGTAGGCGATATCTTTCTCGGCCGCATCAAGCGCCTCATGCCCGGCCTAAACGCCGCATTTGTCGATATCGGCCACAAAAAAGACGCCTTCTTACACTATACCGATCTGGGTCCCAAGTTGCGCTCTCTACTGAAGTATACCAACGGAGCCGTATCAGGCAGCCTCAACACCCATCGGCTGGATAATTTTAAGATTGAACCGGACATCATCAAGACGGGAAAGATCGATCAGGTTTTGAGCAAGCGCCAGAATATTTTGGTGCAGGTACTGAAGGAACCCATTTCTACCAAAGGGCCCCGGTTGAGCTGCGAAATTACGATCCCCGGCAGGTATCTGGTACTCACGCCTTTTAACGATGTCATTGCTGTCTCTAAAAAGGTGTCTAATGCCGAAGAGCGAAAGCGCTTGCAAGTGCTTATCGAAAGTATTCGACCCAAGCATTTCGGTGTAATCGTGCGCACTGCAGCCGAGGGCAAAAAAGTGGCCGATCTGCATGAAGAACTCACCATCCTGATGAGTAAGTGGGAAGATATCTTCCACCAGATGCAGAAGGCGAAACCGCCGCTGAAATTGCTGAGTGAGCTGGATAAAACCTCTAGCATCTTACGCGACGTGCTCACCGATTCATTCAATAGAATCGTTGTGAACGATAAGCAGCTTTTTCAAAACATAAAAAGCTACCTGGGTACCATCGCCCCCGAGCAGGTGAAAATCGTGAATCACCATCGGGGAAATAAAAATATTTTTGATTCTTACGGCGTGACCAAGCAGATTAAATCCTCCTTCGGAAAAACGGCTACCATGTCGAGCGGTGCTTATCTGGTGATCGAAGGCACCGAGGCCATGCACGTGATCGACGTCAATAGCGGTCATAAAGTCGGCAGTAATCACCAAGCCGACGCTGCGTTGCGCGTGAACATGGAAGCAGCTGAAGAGATCGCCCGCCAGCTAAGGCTGCGCGATATTGGCGGTATTATTATTATCGATTTCATCGATATGAAGAACAATGAGCACAAGCGCATGCTGCACAAAGCAATGAAGGATTTCATGCACAAAGATCGTGCTCAGCATACCATCCTGCCGCTCAGTAAATTCGGCCTGATGCAGATTACACGCCAGCGTGCACGACCTGAGGTCAAAAAAGATACGGCCGAGATTTGTCCTACCTGTAACGGAACTGGAAAGATCAATGCTTCCATCCTGCTCGTCGACGATATTGAGCGCGACCTGCGCTTTATCATGCAATCGCGCTCCAAGTCAAAAGTGACCCTAGAGGTGCACCCTTACATCGAAGCATACCTCAAAAAAGGTTTCCCCAACAAACAGTGGAAGTGGTACCGTGAATACTTCAATTGGGTCAAAATCCGGTCCAATCCGGACTACTTCATCACGCAGTACCGTTTCTTTGACAATAACGACGACGAAATTCGACTGAATAACTAGGGGGTGTCCAAATACTGTTGTAGGTGAGCGTAAATTAGGTATCTCGACGCAGATAGAGCACAAAACCGAAGGGCTTGGTTACCATTCGGCAAGCGGGTACGGCGCTTTTTCGAACGAAATCCGTCGCCAAAAGACTCAATTTACAGCCCAAAGGATATGATTCAGATACACCCCAGCCTTTGGTAGTGTTCTCTTGCGCTGTCCTTGTGGTGGCCTTCGACCCCTGCGGAGTCATGGCGATTTTCAGGTTGAAGGGTCACGCTGCCCAGGTAATTATCAGCTGCCATCGGGCAGCCACAACCCCCTGGGCGGCAAGAAGCGCATACAGTCAGGGCAAAAAGGAGAATGACATAGCGGAAAAGCTTTCGCATGGTGTTTCTTCTTTCTTAATAAGATAACTTCTTTTTGGAAGCGACCAAAAAGAGTTTAATCGAACCGATATGCTAGGCGGCGCATCGACCACCAAGACGATTTTGTTTGCCGTACTCGATTGGGGGTTGGGACACGCAACCCGGTCGCTTCCGATTATTCGCCACCTGCTTGCCTTGGGCCACCAGGTGCTTATTGCTTCCAGCGGCAGGGCGCTGGTTTTTCTTCAAGAGGCCTTTCCCGAATGCTCACTTCACAAATTGCCTGCCTACGATTTCCGGTACGATAAACGGTCTATGACCTACAATGTCTTGCGGCAGGGGATACATGTCTTGCAACAAATACAGCGCGAACACCAGTATTGCCTTTCACTGGACCAGCATCATCATATACATGCCGTTATTTCTGACAACCGCTATGGATGCTGGTTGCCGGAAAAGCCATCCGTTATCCTTACCCATCAAACCCACCCGATCGCTCCTCCGGGCATTCCCCAGAGAGCAGCCGATTGGATGATCCATCGGTGGCTGAGTCGGTTCACGGAGTGCTGGGTACCGGATAGTGCTCCAACCGATAACCTGACTGGCCCGCTTTCCCGGCCTGTGCCTGGCTTACCCACCCGGTATCTCGGACCCGTAAGCCGAGCCAAATCCCGTCCATCGGATCCCATATATCGAGCACTGGTCATCCTGTCCGGACCGGAACCCCAGCGGACTTATCTAGAAAAAAAATTGCTGGACCAAATGCAGACCCTCCCGGGACCCTTTGCACTGGTGCGCGGTGCAAGTGGGCACTTGGCTTGCCCCGGGCATATTGCGGTTTTTGGCCTAGTTAACTCCCCGACACTGAATCAACTGGTAGGCCGCAGCCGGGCAATTATCAGCAGGCCGGGGTATTCCACCATAATGGATTTAGGTATATGGCAAAAACCGGCCATATTGATCCCTACGCCTGGTCAGACCGAACAGGAATGGCTAGCCGGCCGGTTGAGGAGCCGTAAAGCGGCGGTCATTCAAAATCAGGAGCACCTGGATTTGGCCCTTGCCCTGGCAAACCTTGATGATGTAAAGCCCGGAGTAATCCCCACACCAGAACCCGGTCGCTGGCAAACCATAGTGAGGGATTGGGTACAAAGCGCACACCCTGGAGAGCGGCTTGATGAATGAGATCCCCCTAATTAAACTGGTTCATGGTGTGATTAATGCCCACAGTGGCAAAGGAGAGTACAACATCTCCCGCCGTTTTCAGCAATTCGGGCAAAGCATCGACCTGGTCGGAACTCCACTCGCCGAGTACATAGTCGACCTGTTGGCCTTTCGAAAACCCGTTACCGATGCCAAATCGTAACCGGGCGTAATTGTTGCCGCCCGTCATTTGGTCGATATCCTTGAGACCGTTGTGCCCCCCGTCGCTGCCTTTGCCGCGCAACCGTAGTTTTCCAAAGGGCAGGTTGAAATCATCGAGAATAACCAGCAGTCGTTCTTTGCCCAATTTTTCGCGCTGCAGCCAATAGCGCACCGCCTTGCCACTTCGATTCATATAAGTAGCAGGTTTGAGCAGGACGATCTTCCGGCCCTTGTGTTTGAACTCAGCAACATCGCCTAACTGAGCGGTTTTAAAGTCAGCTTCGAAGCGGCGTGCTAAATCGTCGACTACTAGGAAGCCTGCATTATGGCGGGTGTTTTCGTACTCGGCTCCGATGTTACCGAGACCGACAATCAGATATTTCATGCTATCCGTTTCCGGCCTAGGCCGGGAAAAAATGCGTTGCCAAATGGATCTCCAACTCACGTTTATACCGGGACGTTGAATTCGCGTAAAACATCATTTAAGGAAACTTTCTTATCGGTCGAAGGTTTGCGCTGACCGATAATCAGTGCGCCGGCAACCTGGTAGTCGCCTGCGGAAAAAGATTTGGTGTAGGTGCCCGGAATGACCACTGAGCGGGCCGGTACTCGACCTTTCATCACCACTGGCTCGTCGCCTGTTACGTCAATAATGCGCGTTGATTGTGTCAGGACTACATTGGCCCCCAGTACCGCCTCTTCTTCCACCCGCACTCCTTCGACGACAATCGCACGCGACCCGATGAAGCAATTATCCTCGATAATGGTAGGCGCAGCTTGCGGGGGCTCCAGTACCCCACCGATGCCGACCCCGCCACTCAGGTGCACATTACGACCGATCTGGGCACAGGAACCCACTGTAGCCCAAGTGTCTACCATGCTGCCGCTACCGACCCAGGCGCCAATGTTTACATAGCTCGGCATCATGATCACGCCCTTTTCCAAAAAACTGCCATAGCGTGCGATAGCGTGTGGAACCACACGTACCCCCTGCTTCGCATATTCCTTCTTGAGCGGTATTTTGTCGTGAAACTCAAAAGGCCCAACTTCAATGGTCTGCATGGCCTGGATGGGGAAGTACAAAACCACGGCTTTCTTCACCCATTCGTGCACCTCCCATTCGTCCACCTCAGTAGGAGTAGCAACGCGCAGCTTCCCTTTATCGAGGGCCTCGATGACAGTTTTTACCGCCTCTTGGGTGGTAGCCTCCCGCAAGAGATCGCGGTTTTCCCAGGCTTGCTCAATCAGAACTCGGACATCTTTCATAGAAATATTTTGGCTGAAAATGGAAAAGGCACTACGGCTCACCCGTTAGCGTATTCGGTTCGGCAGCCAAAAATAAAAGAATTATCTTCCTTAAGCCAATTACCACTAAAATTCGAGCCGGACTAATCGAAGTCTGCTCCGGCGTTCTGAGGGGATAAGCAATGAGTTGCTACTCACCTGAACGGCATCGCGGAAGCGAATTTGCAATTTCAGGTTTTCCGTACTCAGGATACTGCGCCGCTCGTACTCGCCCAAGCTATTGATGATGTATTCCGATACCGTATTCTCGGGTTTTACCTCGTCATTGAAGATCATACGGAGCGAGCTGGGATTCTTGAACAAGAAAAAGGAACTGTAAATGCCCCCATCGTCTTGAGAGTACTGGCGTTTGTGCATCACCTTTTTCCAGTGGGGTTCGCCATCAGGATGGATGGCGATGATGAAGATATCTTCATACAGAAAGTCCGTCGCGTAAGGCCGGTCATAGGTATCGTAAATGGTGCGTGTGTAAGTAGGCCGCGTCAGCTCGCTTATTTTGGCTTCCTCTCCAATTAAAAGGATGCCCCCGTCACGCCGAAGGACGAGATCATTGATCTGGATGTCGTAAAGCGCTAATTTATCTTCGTCTACTTCTTTGCCGGTAAGATAGGCTACGAAGTCTTCGTCGAAATTTTTTATTGATAGAAAGTACTCGTTGCTCTTGTCCTCTGCCCGGAAATAATAATATCCCTCCGCCTTGAGCAAACTGTTTTCACCAAATAAACCTGCGGCCACCAATTGATTATTCAGGTTGTCGTAAGTAAAGAAGGCGTCGTAGGTAAGTTTATCTTCGGGCATGTTGACGATCAGTTGATAAAGCCCGTTTTCCTCAAAGAAATATTGATAGACCTCCAGGTGGTGGGTTTCTCGTTTCGACCGGTAATTGTCCTTTTCGATGACCATGTGCATATTGCCGCGGTTATCGACCATAGCATGCAGCAGGTCTTCCGATGAGTCGTAGCCCTCCGGACTTAGGCTCTGTTCCCAAAGAACCTGCATATTTTTTATATCGAAACAGACAGCATTAATGATGCGGTAGCGTTCGGTAAAGTAAAAGAGCGCTTTTTCTTTATCCTGAGAAATGACGACTTCAATTTCCGGTGTGTAGAATAGGTCGCCGTAACTTTTGAGCGTCACTGAGTCCAACAAGTTTGCCGAAGGGGTGTACCGATGAGCCTTTAGGTAAACATCACCCTTGTATCGAAACTGATAGAAAAGGGAGAAATAAGAGGCCGCTGCGCTGGTCCCCACTACTTGTGGTACTTTTTGATCCAGCTCCAGGGATTTGGTCCAGCTCACCCGTAATCGCTCATCGAGGCCTTGCACCTCAACTTCGTTGTTACTCTTTGTACGCATCAGTAACACACGGCCGTTGAATTCTCCCACTATATCGTAGAATACGTCGTTGCGCAGAGCGATTTCTTCCGAAAGGGTCAGCATTTGAGCCTGGGCAGTAGTCAGTGCAATGAAAAAAAGCAGGAGAAAGAAGGATGGAATAGACCTCATATTAAATCATATTGATCCCAAAAAACAAATTAACAATTGCCGGTCAATTTCGTGCGGTTTTCAAAACCTCAACCTTGTCATGCAAATGGCGAAAACTTGAAAAAGCTAGTCGAGCTTCTTAGCTTTAACCCAGTTTTGTTATTCGTTGTATTTTCTAACAGCCCCCAGGTACCTCTAGTTTTCCTTAACTTATGAGCAAGCGTAACAAACTGCAGAAATTTGCAGAGCTGCTATCTTATCCTAATGTATTCGAAAATTTTAATCCTCGCCAGCCGGGCCTCATTGGGGCTGGCGGAGAATCGGTAAAGCTGCGCGGCTCCTGGAATGCTAATTACTTTGAGAATGACCATCCTATCACCCTCGAACTGGCCTGCGGCCGCGGAGAGTACACCATCAATTTAGCTAAACAGTACCCTGACCGCAACTTCATCGGAATGGATGTAAAGGGGGCACGCATCTGGAAAGGCGCAACGATTGCTCTGCAGGAAGGACTCAAAAATGTGGCTTTCATCCGTACGCGAATCGAGCAAATAGCGCTTTTCTTCGAACCGGCCGAAGTAGCCGAAATCTGGATCACTTTTCCCGATCCGTTTTTACGAAAAAGCAAAGCCAACCGCCGGCTTACCTCGTCGGCTTTTTTGAACCGATACCGACAGGTTTTGCGTTCCGGAGGGGTCGTTCACCTCAAAACCGACGAGCCGCAGCTCTTTGATTTTACGCTGGAGACGTTGGAGCAAACACCCTATGCGGTTTTGGAATACGCCGATGACGATATCTACGCCCATGCCCTCCCCTTGCCTGAGCTCGACTTCAAAACTTACTACGAACACATGCATTTGGCGGCTCAAAAGACCATCAAATACATTCGTATTCGGTTAGAGGGTGATTCCCCCTTACCAAATGAGGCATTGGGTTAGGGAAACTTTTTCTGAGCAGAAAATTCGGGTGGTTTGCTCAAACGATTCGGTATAATCCGACACAAAAAATTGGTGCTCGTCGGTACGCCGGTCGTTCAAAAGGCCGGCGTACTCCAACTGTTGTTGTACGGTCCTGGCCACTACGTCGGTGGAGTCATAAACCTTGACCCGTTGACCGAAATATGCCTCAATATCGGATCGAATCAAGGGATAGTGGGTGCAGGCGAGTAACAGGGCATCAATATGCTCAAAAGGTGGGTACGAGAGATACTCCTCCAATACCACTTTGCTTACCCGGCTGTGCACAAAGCCCTCTTCGATCATTGGGGCCAGTAGTGGAGTAGCCAATGCCTGTACCTTGAGCGAGGCATTTCTTCGCAAAAACTGATCGGGATACACATTGGCTTGCGTAGTCGCCTTGGTAGCAATTATACCAATCTTCCGGTGACCCTGTTCAATCACCTCCTGTACCAAAGGATCAACCACATTAACAAAGAGGGCTTGATCTTTGAAGAAGTCGAGCAAAACCCGGTAGCCTGCCGACGAGGCTGAGTTGCAAGCGACTACAATCATTTTACAACCCTGATCGAGCAGGAATTTGCCGATGCGTAAGCAATAATAGCGAATAGCATCGGCTGACTTATCACCGTAAGGCAGGTGAGCCGTGTCGCCGAAATAAACGACCCGCTCATTTGGGAGATGCCGGAAAATGGCATTGGCGACCGTAAGGCCGCCAATGCCAGAATCGAATATACCAATAGGCTGCCGCCGAGCAGCAGCCTTTATTCCTTGGTTCAACGCTTAAATACCGAGTTTAGCCTTAACCAGACTGCTGACATCCTGAGAGGGGTCATTATACAGCAGGACCGATTGATCAAAAATAAATTGAAAGCCATTTTCCTGAGCCACGTCTTGGATGGCTTGATTGACTTTATCGTAGATGGGCTGCAGCTCTTCAGAACGCTTAGTCTGGATCTGCTTCATCATTTCCTGCTCCTGTTCGGCTAGCTGCATTTCACGGGCTTTCAGATCAGCAACTTGTTCTTCCTGTTGCTTGGGAGACAGGTCACCGCTCTCGATCCGTTGCTGCAGTGCTGCATAATCAGCCTGAAGTTTTTCCACTCCCTGCTGGAGTTTTTTCTGCAGTTGCTTCTGGAGCGCTTCCAGGTTAGCCTCGGCCTGTTTCACTTCGGGCATTTCTGCCAGGATGGAGGCCGAATTCAGATAACCGAACTTCTGAGCCACACCTAGTTGAGTCGTGAGCAGTATAATTGCTAATACAGCAATGCTTTTCCAATACGCCTTCATAATTGTTTTTTTAGTCTGTTCGTCTTGGCGGCACAAAAATAAAGCTTTTCTTCTCTTTTTCGTGCTATTTATTCCCCCGTATTGCGAGCTTTATTGCATCCGCCGGATAATGTCTTCGGTTTTGTCGAATGATGGATTGGAAAAAATGATCCCCGCCGAGCCGGAACGGTCGAAAACAAAATCGTAACCGCGCTCTTTGGCATATTCTTCGATTTCCCTGTACACACGCTCCTGGATAGGCTGAACCAGTTCTTGCCGTCGCTTAAACAAGTCCCCTTCCGGGCCAAACTTGGCTTTTTGCATATCGCGCACTGCCTTCTCTTTTTGCAGGATCTCTTCTTCCTTCTGGCGACGAGCATCGTCACTCAGAAGGACCTGTTCGGCCTGGTAGCGGTTGTACATACTTTTAATCTTGTCGTACTCCTGTGCAATTTCCTGTTGCCAGCGAGCCGCTAACTGATCCAGTTGTTCTTGTGCGGCCTGGTATTCGTCGATACTTTCCAAAATTTTTCCCAAATCAATGTAGGCTATACGTTGCGCCTGGGCGCTGGCCGTAAAAAATAATACCGCAACTACCAGGGCGAAGTATTTCTTGAACCGTTGGAATACATTTGCCATAAACATAAGTCCAGAATTTTTAGTGAAGTTAATAGATTGAGGCTAGGTAATTGACTCGATCCACGAAGAATTTTTTCCCTCGCTAACCATAATAAAAAGGACCCATTACCGATTACAGGAATGGGCCCAGGAAGTTTTCCCTTTGATGTACATTCTACCAGATGGCAGTTTTAATTCCTGAATTTCTAACGGGAAAAATACCGGATATTTTACAGGCTTGATCTCCCTTTAACGAAACTTAACTGGTCTTTTAGGTTAAATTAACAAGACAACCTTAAAGTGAAATGACTCTGGTATGTGCGCCGCCTGTCCTTTCAACAAAAAAAAGGCCTGAACTTCGCACTTTATTTTTTTCGTAAAGTCTTAAGGGAGTATACCAGTAGCATTGCTACCAAACGTTGCATGAATTCAATTTTTTACTCAAAAACGTGTAATTATGCGCACCATAGCTCAAATTACCGGGTTCATTTCCCTTATTTTCCTGATTGGGGCCTGCGGCGGCGTAACTAAACCGGGCGGCGGATTCAATGTCTTTTCTGTCCAGGATGACATGCGGCTTGGCAAGCAGACCCAACAACAAATTCAATCAAGTCCTGATCCGTTTCCCATCCTTCCTGAAAAGGGCAATGAAGAAGTCTACAGCTACCTGCGTGACATTCGCGACAATATTCTGGCCTCAGGTAAAGTAGCCTACGATGAAAAGTTTGCCTGGGAGCTTAAAGTTATTGACGACGACAAAACGCTCAATGCATTTTGCGTGCCTGGGGGGTATATTTATTTCTACACTGGCCTGATCCGTTTTCTCGATTCCGAAGATGAGGTAGCCGGCGTCATGGGGCACGAAATAGCTCATGCTGCACAGCGGCACTCTACCCGGCAATTACAAAAGAGCTACGGCGTAGCCATCCTGTTATCGATTGCGACGGGTAATGCCAACCCCGGAACCATCGAACAATTGGGCGCTGCGATCGTCAACCTGCATTTTAGCCGGAGCGATGAGGCCGAAGCGGATGCTTATTCTGTTATTTATATGTGTGAGTCTGGATACAACGCAGCAGGCGCAGCAGGTTTCTTCAAAAAAATTCAAGGCCGGGATAGCCCGCCGGAATTTCTGAGTACCCACCCAAACCCGGGTAACCGGGTCGAAAGTATTACTCAGCGGGCGCGAGAGAGTCGTTGCCGTCATTTACAAGACCAAAAGGTAGACCGTCACCGACGCGTCGTACAATCTTTGGGCGGACCGCTTCAGGAATGAACATCATTTTTGGTATGCGGTAGCTGCGCTTCTTGGGGCGGCATTGTTTTGAAATGTAAATCCCGTTGGGGGAAGGGGATCGTAACACCATTATCCCGAAATGCCTGGTCAATTTCAAAACGCAAATCGCTGGTAACATCCTCTATAGTCATAAACTCCCGCGAAAAAAAATGCAGCTCGAAATACAACCCCGAATCTCCAAAATTGGTGAACCGGACAAAGGGGGTTGGGAAGCGTAAAACTTTCTCGTGGGAACGGGCAACCTGCAGGAGCAGTTTCTTAACTAAGGCCGTATCGGATCCGTAGGCTACGGACACCTCCACGTTAAAGCGGGCTTTGCGATCATTGTAACTCCAGTTGGTGACACTATTGGTAACCAGGCGGGAATTGGGTACGATTACCGTGATGTTGCGCCGGGTATTTACCTCAGACGTGCGCAAACCAATACGCCGAACCGTTCCTACAAGGCCATCAACCTCGACGACGTCACCGACTTCCACCGAGCGCTCGAATAGCAATAAAATACCCGAGAAAAAGTCGTTAAAGGTTTGTTGCAAACCGATACCCACACCGATCAATAAGGCAGCCGCACCACCCAGGATGACTGTCAAGTTAAGACCGATACTTTGCAGAATGAAAAGCGCAGCAATGGCATAAATTACGTATCGCAGCAGTTGGTTGATGGCAAACTGGGCGCCGATATTCACTTTTTCCCGCTTGTAATAGGAATACAAAAACAGGTTGGTTATCATCCAGATAAACAAACGGGCCAGCAGGAAAATAATGGCCCCCCACAAGATCCGGGAAATAGTCAGGCGAACGGCATTCTCTCCGCCTACATTAATTTCTCCCAGTACATAATCAACACCGAATGCCTGAATTAAAAAAATGATGGCCAGCAGATACACAATGAACTGCAACGTTCGGTTTTTGCTCATTGGTTTATCCTCATCATCGCTGCTGCTGGGAGCAGCTGTCGAACTCCCCAGGACGGAACGGCCGGCCGAAGAACGGCGATGGGAATAATTCCGGTTGAGAATGCCCGATAGAATCGTATCGGCTATGCGGGCCAGCTGGAGGATTAGCAGGGCCACTAAAACCTGAGATACGCCGACGGATGTTTCGCCCGATAAGGGAATGCTGTAGCGAATATTCAGGATGAGATCAGCACCGAGTATGGCCAACAGAAAAAAAGTGGTCCGCACTTTTCGGCGCAGCTTGGAGTGTTCCTTGTCGTGTAAGTCGATGAAACGCTCCAAAGGGTTACGAAGAAATCGACAATAAAGCCGGAACAACACAAAAAGCCCCGCCCAGTAAAGAACTAAAAGGAGCACGCCCAGGACACGTACGTCGTTTTCGCCAATGGAAAATAATATGCGATCCAAAAAAGCACTCATGCGGGTTGCGTTGGCGGCCAAATAAACGAATCGCGAGGTTCCCGACTGTGATCGGGGTTACAAAGCCTGGCCCGGATGTATTGCCGTGCACAGAAACGGTGCATACGATTTTAAATTAATGTAAACAAAATACCAGGTTTTTACCAGTGGACGAACAGATTTCTGCTTTCCCCTTGCCGTAAATACTTATATCTTAGCCTCATGGAAAAGAAGTAATCATGCGGTTTGTCGCCCAATTTTTATCGGTTTTATTTCATCCCTTATTAATACTAACCTATACATTGGTATTAATGCTCATCATTAACCCCTATTCTTTCGGGGTGAGCAGCATTAGCGATCAAACCAGCAAGGAGTTGATACTCGTCACCTTTATTCAATCCTCTTTTATTCCGGGTTTGATCATCGTACTGCTACCCCTGATTGGCTTCGTCTCCTCTCTGGAATTCCCCACACGCGAAGACCGTATTATTCCATTTATCATTGCCGGGATGCTCTACTTGTGGTTTTTTATCAACATTCTGAACCGCAGCGACGTACCGCGCATTTTTGCCACTTTTACCCTGGGCACAACCATTGCACTCTTTCTAGCTTTCATCATTAATATCTTTTCCAAGATCAGCGTACACACGGTAGGTATGGGTGGCTGGTTGGCCATGATGCTCATTCTTTACATTATGGTGCAGAACGACACCATCCTGGTGAGTTCTACCATCATGGGCAATTTTCAGTTCAGCGTTATTTTTGTCATGCTGGCGATCATCCTGATCGCCGGGACGATCGGCACCGCACGCCTGCTACTGGAAGCTCACCGTCCACCCGACTTGTACGGCGGCTACCTGGTCGGATTCACCGCACAATTTATTGCACTACAATTTGTGCTGTGAGGAATAATTAGCGACACTCAATCCGGAATTCATTTACCCTTCACGCAACCTTATTTACCCCTGTGAATTAATAAGATAGACAAGCTTGCTAAAAAATGAACCGATGAAACCCATCCTTATCATCGCCCTACTGGCGTCCGGCATTACCCTGTATAGCCAGGAGCCTGACAAGGTAAAAGGTTCGGAACCTTATATTTTCAGCATCTATTTCGGCGGCGGAAGCTACTACATTGACAGCAAGCAAAAACAGGCGCTTTTTAATTGGCTGGAGGAAATACCGGATTTCGACTCCCAAACCATTACCATTCAGGGCCATACCGACGACATCGGAAGCCGAGAGTACAACCAATGGCTCTCCGATCGCCGGTGCAATTCGGCCGTTCAAAAGTTATTGGACAAAGGCATTGCACCTACCCGAATTACCATTCAGCCTTTGGGAGAATCCAATCCGGTATACGATAACGCCACCTGGGAGGGTAAACTACGCAACCGTCGCGTAGACATTATCATCGACCCAATGATCCTGTAGGCTTACGCCCATAGTTTTTCTGGATACACGCCTTTTTCGACCAGCTTTTGGAAAGCTTCTTTGACGATGGCTTTATCTTCTTGATAAGTCACGCCATACCAGAGTTCGTCACTCGGAATTACCCGCACTTTTGCGATGCCCTCCTCAATCAGCCGGCTGACGGGCAGCGGTATAAAAAACTCCGCACGGGGATGATCCCAATTATCTTTTACAAACTGCACAAAATCATTACGCAAGTGCTCGAAAATAGCTGGATGGAACCCCCAAAAGTTCATCGACACCAAATTGTCGGGCGCCAAAGTCTGTTGTTGCCCCTGCTCGTCTTTGAAAACAATTTTGCCGTTTTCCCGCCGGATCTTTAATCGCTCCACCACCTCGGTCAGGTTGTGCTGGTCATCCATTTCAGCGACACCCCGATTCACAGCACCGTGATCCGAGAGTGTATTATTCAAAACGTAGCCAATCATGGCGTAAAGGTCCGGCTGACACGCCTCACTAAGGAAATCGCTCATCGATTGGAAAGACGATACACCGTAGTAGTCATCGGCGTTGATTACGGCGAAAGGCTCCTGGATAACCGGGGCCGCCACCAGCACAGCGTGGGCTGTGCCCCAAGGTTTTTCGCGGTGCGGAAACGATTCGACGCCGTCGATGGGCGTATCCATTTCCTGAAAAACATAGTGAACCGCTATCTGATCATCGAATTTATTGGAAAATTTTTCCTTGAAAACATCCTCGATATCCTTGCGAATTACAAAAACCACTTTGCCGAATCCGGCTCGTATAGCATCGAAGATGGAAAATTCAATGAGGGCCTCGTCGTTAGGGCCCAAGGCATCTACTTGCTTGAGGCCTCCGTAACGGCTACCCATACCGGCAGCTAAAATTAAAAGAGTTGGTTTCATATTCTCAGGATTTCATTGGGCATGATGGAACGGGTGATCAATTGATGTTAAAATTAAAAAAAAGAATAATGTTGACGCCCTTAGTTGAAAAGGATGTTTAATTTTTCCTGAATAAACAAAGGCATATCTAGAAGATAAGCCCCAGTTTTTCAACGATGTACAAAACAGAATGTGCTACTGGTAGCTGATAGGTGTCAACGGACATTCCTTAGAAATGCTTGTCTCGAAATACCTCTTGTACAAAATGATGGACTTCCCAACGACACCATAGCCGGTGGAAGACCTCTCCTCCAACCAGCATCAGACAACCGAACACGAATAGGCCGATGCGCAGTTGTTCGATTTCAGCGACATACATCGGATAAAACGGACGGACTAAAAGTAATTCGCCGGCGATGAGGATAGCAGTGAATAGAAAAATAAGAATAGCAGCGGCCTTGGTGTTTCGCCCCAGTGCAGGACGCAGACGCAACCGACAGCGTTGCATCAAACGCGAAGCGTCTTCATCTCTGGGATTGATCCGGATCATTTCCCGCAGTACGTAATCCGCTTCATGGTATTGGCGGGTGTGATACAAAGAGGCAGCACGCCGAAAGAGCATCTGCCGGAATATATCCTGCCCCTTGAAGTCATGCACATTATGCGCAATGGATTCTTCAATGACCCGATCGACCATTAATAAGTGCTTGCGGTGCTGTCCGACCTCGAAAAGCGCCTCTACGTAAGCAACGAGCAGTTCAAAATATTCGGTGAACTCCAACTTCTGAATCCGCGACTCTTCCTTTTCGAAAAAATGGATTATTTCCCGATGAGCGCCGGGCTCCATTGATTTGAACTGACGATATATTTCAGAATAATATTTTGATCTAGGGTGCGTCATACCGCTACATAAAATACAATTATTCGAAATTTTTACCAATAATTCGCAAGGGATAAATCACCGGCTTGCTTGGGCTGGCATCTAACTCAAGGGCTGTGATTTGTAAATTGAGCAAATACAGACCATCATTTACGGATTCGGGTACATAAATCAACTCCGTAATGGTTGCTTTTTCCCTTATTTGCTCTGGGTATTTCCAAAATACCCTATGGGCAGTCAGTTCGCCACCGTCTGCTTCCCGGTCGACAGAAGGTAGATCTACCAGCAAATGTCCCACGCCATATTGCACGATCAACTCCATAGCCGCCGCTGTGAGATAAGGCGGGTTAGTTCCCGAATAATTGGTACGCAACTTCAGTTCATCGTTTGGCAGGGTGCGCATAATTAATGCCGGATAAGGTCCATCCCTCAAAAGAGGCGCTAATTGATCGCGGTCAATAATTCTGTCACCGTTAACAAGTTTTTGGGGATAAATGCTCACTAATCTGGCCACAAAATGAAATTGGCGCAGCGATTGGTTCAAGCTAAAGCGCTTTTGACTGATATGGCCTACGCATTCGGTATGGGTTCCGTTTCCATGGGGGGTGAAACACACCCGGAAAAAATTGACTGCCCCGCCCTGGCGGGTATCACCCACAAAGTCACCGGCAATGATCGGATGGGCTACGGGCGGGGGCGCATAGAAGCAATTTACGTTCTCCATCCCAGGGCGTAGCGGTATGGATAGGTCGATTGGCTGAGTCCAATCAATTTGCCAGCGCTCGCCCCTCCAGTGCAGTTCTGCTTGCATAGCGATCGAGTTGTTGGCCAGTCTAAAGATAGTCGCTGGACGTCAAAATCCGGACTTAGTAATTGCGAGAATCGATCCCCCAGGTGAGTTTGTTGCGGATGGTCTCCATGAAGCTTACATCCTGCATATGAATGAGCTTAATATTAAAATCATTTTTGCGCACGGCTAATTGGTGAGCCGAGTTGATGGTCTCAAAGCGGGAGTCCAGGGTACAGAGAAAATTTTCGGTCCGCCCTTCCACCTCGAAGGAAATCACGGCATCGTCCGAGATTACGACCGGTCGTACATTGAGGTTGTGAGGGGCAACTGGCGTAATGACCAAGTTGCCTGACTTAGGGAAAATAATAGGCCCACCGCAGCTTAGAGAGTAACCGGTAGAGCCAGTTGGCGTAGCTACGATGATGCCATCGGCCCAATAGGAATTCAGATAACCACCATTGATGTAAGTGTGAATGGTAATCATGGAAGAGGTATCGCGCTTGAGCAAGGTGCAGTCATTCAGTCCGAAGCGTACCTCGCCGAAAAGCGGCAGATTCGATTCGAGGTAAAGCAACCTGCGCTCGTCAATGGCAAATCGCCCCTTTTTAAGCATTTGCACTGCTTCTTTGATTCGCTTTTTTTCAATACCCGCCAGAAAACCCAGACGACCTAAGTTGATTCCCATGATGGGAACGTCGGCATCGCGGATAAAGGTGATCGCCTTTAAGATGGTCCCATCGCCGCCCAGGGTGATGAAGTAGTCAAACTTTTTTACGCTGAAATCGAGATATCCCTCGAATACGCCGACTGGTGAGGGAAATTTGATCCGCCCCTCCAGTTGCTCCAGATAAGGTCCATGAACATAGGCAGTAATGGATTCTTGGTGAAGGGCATCAAACAGTTTTTGAACGTGGGGAATGTCTTTACTCTTGAGGACTTGACTGTAGACAACGACTTGCATCAAATATTCATGTTGAAATGCAAAGATAAGCCATTTTCAAGTAAATGATTAAAGTTGTACTCCAGCCGGAAGAGTATATCGGTGTAGAATAACAAGTCCAAAGCGGGACCGCCGCCGTAGAGCATTTGATTATCGAGCGAATTGAAGTCGGAATCAAAGGGATTATTTACGTAACCCATATCGGCATTCAGACAAAAATAAGCCTCTATGGGCAGGCGTTTAAAGGCATCGATTGGCACAAATTTGTCCAGGTTAAAGCTGTGGTTGAAGAGCGGAAATCGAAGCCCGGTTTTCAAAATACCCATGTCCAGACCGTCGATCATGTAAAACTCGTATCCGCGAATACTATTGCTCCCTGCACCCACTGCGCGGTTATCATTATAGGGTTGGCGGTGCCGGAAAAAAGAGTATTTCCCGCGAACGCTGTATGAAAAATTTATCTTTTCCGTCAGTGGTACAAATTGCTGAAAAGCCAGAGAGGTCGTAAGGGCCGAGCGGTCACCGAAGACGCCAAAGCCATCTTTTTCCAGGGTTGCTACGAATCGCTTACCGTTGGTTGGATAGGGCCGGAAGTCGCGATTGTCATGCACAAAAGTGTAACGCAAGCTGAAAAAGCGTTGCAGATTATCGCCATTGAGAAAAAAGTGTGGATTTAACTCCCGGGCGATTTCCTCGACTACCCAATTCTGATGGTAACTCACGGTAACAAAATGGGCGTCTTCGATCGCTTTCCGGTAACTAAAACCAATATGGGCATAGAACCGGGAGTCGGTAAACTTCTCCTCCTGATTGTCGTAGGCTTTTAATTTGTTATCAATTGTCGCATAAGCAATTTCCCTGTTTTGGGAAAATGACACCCGCGTGTTAATCCCCAGCGTTTGCTTACGATTGATGTAAGGTACTGAATAAGAGAAGTCGAAATCGCGGGTAAATCCGGTCTGGAATCCCAACTTAATGCGATCGCCCCGCCCCGTAAAATTGGTGTGAGAAAAATCAATGCCGTAGTTGGTACGACTAAGGTCGGCACCCTGTTCGTTCCACCATACATTAAAACTGGGATCGGCCAATTCGAAGATCGGAGCAGGATACAAGTACCATTGTTCTTCTACTACAACAAGTACCGTCACCCTTTTCTTTACAGCTCCTCTGACGGACTGCACTTCAATCGTTACAGTGTTGAAAAGCCCCGTATTTAAGATGTAATTCCTGGATTTCTCCAGCTTTTCATCCAGTTCAGCTCGATTGAGGGTGTCGCCTGCCTCGATAATCATTTCGCGCAGAATAGTAGCTTCACGGGTTTGCTTATTACCACTGATAAATATCGATTCAACGATTACCCATTGTTGTTGGCAATAGCCTACCGTAGTTAGGCCTAATAAGCAAGTGATTAGGAGAGTTGTCCGCATACCATTCCTGTCTGCCGTTGAATATAGTGATTTTTATCACCAAAAAAATATTTTTTTTAGTTAAAGGCAGATGTCCAACAAAATTTGTTTAGCTGAATGATCGGGAAAAAATTTCGTTGTTGGAACGTTGATTGGTCAGGAAAAATTTTCTGATTACACATTGAGGTAGCTCATCAGGGCATCATAGCGGTCGCGCAGGGTGTCCTGGAAGGATTGTTCGGTGAATGCTGCTTTGATAAGATAATCGTACCGGTTAAACGCCGCAATAATGGACTGGATATTTTGACGATTGATTTTCAAGGTTACATCAATGCGCGAGGAATCGGGATAAGAAGTAATGAAGCAATTTAAGATCACAGCGTTCTCCGACTCTACAATGCGAGCGATTTCGGATAAGCTATAGTCGCGGCGGCTTAGCTCCAGAACAATCACCGCGCCGGCTTCGTAAAAGGAAGCCATTTGAGCGAAACGCTTCAGCAGATCTTCCTGGGTTACAACACCCAGGTAGTTATTTTCATCATCGACTACGGGGATGAGGGTCAGTTTGAGGTCGGCGAGCAGGCGCATGATCTCGAAGATGTGATCGCTGGCGCTCACATAGGGCCGGATCAGGGATAAGCTATACGACCCCACGGCTTCAGTCGCATCCTGATCCAGAATATCACTTTCCGAGATCAGGCCAAGCAATTGTTCGTTGTTAACGATCGGCAAGTGGCGCACCATAAATTCCTCCATCATGGAGAGCCCATCTTCTCCCATATCGGAAGTTCGCAATGGAATAATTTCATTTGATATCAATGATTCAGCAAGCATCGATCTCCTTTAGTTATTAATCCGTGCACCATCAACAACAGTAAATTAGGAACTCTGTTGCACGCGTAAAACTTTCACCGGCTTCTTTAACAATCTAAAAACCGCTAATTGTAAGCCGGGCGTCAGGTTAACTAGCCCATCAATTTGCGCTTTTGGCTTACGAATTCTTCTTCTGTCAGTAGACCTTTTTCCCGCAAATCATGGAGCCGGTTGAGCTGCTCTAGTAGGTCGGGTTGGTCTTTGTCTTGCTCCGCTTCGTTGGGCAAATCCGGCAAAGCCGGCCCCTGTTCCGGATCGATTTTACGCACCAGCCGAAAGTTGTTTTCGACAAACTGCTGGTACTTATCCTGAATGCGCAAATAGGCCAGGGCATCGTGCTCGCGGATGCGATCAAAGTCGTCGAATCCATTAGCCACCGCACGGTCCAAATGATGAAGCGCTTTGTCTACATCTTCGTTTAAGGAATAGGCACAAGCCAGATTGAAATGTAAAGCCACGTCGTCTTCCTTGTATTGCAGGGCCTTTTCGAAGTCTTGAATCGCGCCGTTGAAGTCGTAGTCTCGAAACTTTTTGATCCCGTTTTGCTTGAGCTCTTTAATGTCGACTTGCGGACGTCTGCGCGTGCGCACAGGAGCTGGTTTTGCAGGCCGGGTTCGGTAAGTAGCCGAGGGCCGGGTAGCCTCTTGGCGGGGAGAAGCGCGGAAGTGCTCTCGGTTGTATTTAATGTCGAACCGATCCTGGTCCATGGAAAAAAAGGCAATGGCATCGATCACACCCAACAAAAAAGAGATCCCAGTAAACATGAGCAGTACGTAGAGGATGCCCAGTCCTACTTGATTCAGGTAAAAACGATGGATACCTGCCCAACCAAGCAGGAGGGCGAGAATGCCGGTAATATTCTTGTCTTTAAGTCCTTGTGTGTTCGCCATATGCTGTAATACATGTCCTTAACTAACCAACCCGGATAACGGGCAAAAAGATGCAGCCTATAGACGCCTTTTCAGACCGGAAAGGTTGATTTTATCGATAGAACAAAAATGTTTTTAGACAAAACTCATTAATCAGGTCGTTCGGAAGCAGGATCGAATATCCTGCAGGTGAGCACCGTAAAATCATCGAGATAGTTCGTTGCCCCTTTGAAATTATTGAGATAGCCCATTAACCGTTGATTGAAAGTCTCTGCTGAAAGCGCATAATTGTCTTTGACAAAACCATACAATAGATCTTCGGATAGAAAACGACCGGCTTCATTTTTGACTTCGGTTAACCCATCGGTATAAGAAAAAATCAGGGCTTCGCCTTTTATATCGCAACAGCCGACATGAACCTCCGGCAGCTCTTGGTAAGATCCCAGCATGATGGTGCCCTTTTCCAACAAATGAGCCTGGCCGCCCGTCACCAGTACGGGCGGATTATGGCCCGCATTAATATAACGCAGCCGTTGGGTTTGAACGTCGTACTCGGCAATGAAAAAGGTAATGAAACGCTCGCCTTTTGTAATGAGGTTAACCGAGTTGTTGAGATCGCGCACGAAGCAATCCAGAGATGTACGTTTGTTGATGAGGGTATGGAAATTAGCCTGAAAATTGGCCATCAGGAGCGCCGCCGAAACGCCTTTGCCGGTAAAATCGCCAACGCAAAAAACAAGCTTGTTATCGGGGAACTCGATAAAGTCATAGTAGTCGCCTCCCACCCCTAAGTGCGGTTTATAAATTCGGGCGAACTCATAACTTTCGTTTTGCGGCATGCGCTTGGGCATGAGCATGCTTTGCACTTCACTGGCAAGTTCCATTTCCTTGCGCAGGCGCTCCTGCTCAAGCTGGCGCTTAAACAGGCGCTTATTTTCAATTGCTACCGCAATTACATTGGTGATCGTGGTGATGAACTGTACCTTATTGTACATATCCTCATCTTCGGTAAAGCCGCCGATAAAAACATAGGCAATAGGCGTTTTCTTATGCCGCACTGGAATGACCACATCAAACTCCTGAATCAGGGGATGGTCGGCCTCTTCAAGATTCTGCAGTCGGTCATATTGAGTAAAATAATAATGGATATCTTCGTTCAATAATTCCTCATCAATGCCCAAATGGCGCTTACAGGACCACCCCTCTTCACCTCGGATGTAAAGAGCCATTTTTTTTACACCAATCTCCCAGCTCAAAAAAGACTTGTACATATCAAATAGTCCCTCGGCCGGTACATTGTTATTGATCGCCTGGGTAATATTTAACAGGCGATTAATTTGCAACTGCTTGAGGTGCAATTCTTTTTCCAATGCCTCCACCTGGGAAAGATGGTCTTTTATGTTAGAGAAATCCTGCATGTTTCACGTTAACTTAACCGATAACCCATTCGAAATACTCAAAGACAGCCCTACGGCAACACTCCCTTAGCTAAGTAATTATCTTAGCTTAAAAATAGGAAAAAGGATCTTTTCCTCCGGAGGCCGCATGGAATAATCGTTCGTCAAATGAAAATTCTAATTCTGGAACCCTTCTACACCGGCAGTCACCAGCAATGGATTGAGGGCTACCAGAGGGTAAGTCAGCACCAGGTACAAGTAATGACGCTTCCGGGCAGGCACTGGAAGTGGCGTATGATCGGGGGTGCCCCCAGGCTGGCCCGCCGCTATCGAGAGTCGGGTTGGCAATCCGATTTAATCCTGGCCTCCGATATGCTCGATGTAGCAACTTTTTTGGGTTTGGCGCGGGTGGATCCCCGGTATACTAAGGTCGCACTCTACTTTCACGAAAATCAAATCACCTATCCCTGGTCGCCTGGTGACCTGCCGCGCGACCACGAGCGCAACAACCTGTACGGTTATACCAATTTTACCTCGGCCCTAGCTGCCGATGCGCTTCTTTTCAACTCCCGATTTCACCTCGATAGCTTTCTGGAGCAATTGCCGTTATTTCTTGGACAATTCCCCGATCATCAGGAGATAGCGCAGGTAGAAAGCCTGCGCCAAAAAGCACACGTACTACCGTTGGGCCTAGATCTGAAGCCCTTGGACACTTTCCGAAGTAAAGACGGACCATCCAATTCGCCTGTTATTTTGTGGAACCACCGGTGGGAGTACGATAAAAACCCCGATGATTTTTTCGGGTTACTATTTCGATTAAAAGATGCGGGATACGATTTTCGACTAATCGTCCTGGGAAAAGCTTATGCCCAATCACCGGCCATTTTTGAGCAGGCCCGATCGCGCCTTTCGGATCGTATTTTGCATTGGGGATATGCGAGAAATCGGGAAGAGTATGCGCGTTTGCTCTGGCAGGCTGATCTTTTGCCTGTCACGGCTATTCAAGATTTCTTCGGGGGCAGCGTCATTGAGGCTATCTATTGCGGTTGTTATCCGTTACTCCCCAACCGCTTGGCTTATCCCGAGCATCTCCCAAAATCAATGGCACCCCATTGCCTGTACGGGAACAACCATGAATTGGGAGCCCGAATGCAAGCACTTTTGACCCATCCGCCCGGTCTTCGTGCCGTCGTAAAATTGCGCGATTTTGTCAGTAAATACGATTGGAGTAACCTTAATTTAAAATATGACCGTACCTTCAGGAAATTAACAATGATGCACTAATGAATCAGCTGCCTTTTCGCGAAGGACAGGTTGCTTATACCCTGCAGGGTAAAGGGCCTACCGTCGTACTACTCCATGGCTTTTGTGAAGACCACCACGTTTGGGAAGATTTCCTACCGCAACTGGGAGATGACCTGCAAATTCTGGCAATCGACCTGCCGGGTTTCGGTCAATCATCTGTGGTAGCTGACCTTGATATGGATATTATGGCCGAAGCAGTAAAAAGCATCGTAGATCGGCATGGTTTATCTAGGTTGATTCTGATCGGTCATTCTATGGGTGGGTATTCTGCCCTGGCCTATGCCCAATTCTACCCGGACGATCTGGCGGGTTTGGGCCTGTTCCATTCCATTCCTTTTTCCGATAGCGAGGAGAGAAAAGCCAACCGCAACAAGGCAATCCAGTTCATTGATCGCCACGGGCATGAGATGTACGTAAAACAGCTTTTTCCCGGTTTATTTACGCCTAAATTCGTTCAGAGTAGCGCTTTTCAACTGGATAAATTGACGTTCAGGGCGGCCCATTTCGAGGCAGCCGGCATCCAGGAAGCTCTGCGTGCCATGTGCGACCGTCCCGACCGGAGTGCAGTACTACAAAGCTTGCATGTGCCGGTGCTTTGGATACACGGCAAAGAGGACTCTCTTTTTTCTGAAGCGCAAATGATGAAAGCTTCCATCCTTGCCGAGCAAAATTCCGTACATTATTTGGAAGGCGTTGCTCATATGGGTATGCTGGAGTCGCCGAGAGCAACCGCCCGCATAATAAGAGATTTTGTCACCTACTGTCTGCCATGACCATTGGTTATAAGGCTTTACTCATCTTGCTTTCTGCCCTGCCGGCTTTGCTGATCGCTTACTGGATTTATCAACTGGATAAATACGAACGGGAGCGACGAAGGCCATTAATCATCTGTTTTTTGCTGGGTGCGCTGCTGCCGTTAATTATTCTCTTGCTTCAGCGCTCGCTGTACGATCAATTTGCCATCCGGAATGGAGCCTGGTGGTCGCCGGTAATTATGGCCTTCTTGTTAATTGCCTTAACCGAAGAAGCTGCCAAGCTGCTTGCCTTATCCATTTATCCAATTCGGCTCCCCTTTTTCAATGAACCCATGGACGGCATTGTCTATGCCATCATGATTGCCATGGGGTTTGCTACGGTGGAAAATGTGCTTTATGCAACGCGTTATGGATTGCCAACGCTAGTGATCCGAGCTTTCTCCGCAGTGCCCGCTCACGCCTGTTTTGCGATTATGATGGGTTACTGTGCGGGTGCGGCCAAATTCAGTAAATATCCCCGGCGGTGGTGGTGCCTGGCGTTCCTGATACCCTGGCTGGTCCATGGATTTTACAACCTGTTCATTATTCAAGATACCTACGATTGGCTTACGGGTATGGCGGTAGTCTTGCTGGGTATCTCGGTTGTCGTAGCCGGCAAGCTGATCAAAAGACACCAGCAAAAGTCTCCTTTCCGCCGGTCGGAATGATCTATTTCAGTTTTTCGTTGCCGGCGTGGCGGTCAGCATCGCGTCGGGTCTTTTTATCTAGATTCTTTTCCAAGGCTGCTGTCAGATCAATACCTGTTTGATTGGCCAAACAGATAAGTACGAACAGTACATCCGCCATCTCGTCGGCAAGTTGGTCTGAAGCGCAGGCCTCATCTTCGGTTTTTTTAAAAGACTGTTCACCGTAGATGCGGGCCATCAGCCTGGATACCTCACCGACCTCCTCACTTAGGATTGCGGTATTCGTCAATTCATTGAAATAACGCTGGCCAATGGTTTTAATCCAAAGATCTACGCGTTCCTGAGCTTCTTGTAGCGTCATATTTGGGTGAATTTATTCCCGGGATTTCGTATCGATGACAATGGTAACAGGCCCGTCGTTGAGGAGTCTGACTTTCATCTCCGCGCCAAACGTTCCAGTCTCAACCGGCTGTCCCGAGCTGATGCGCAAGAATTGCACGAATTTTTCGTACAGTGGAATAGCTGTATCGGGTTTGGCAGCTCGAATGAAAGAAGGGCGATTTCCCTTCTTGGTACTAGCGTGTAAGGTGAACTGACTCACGACTAAAAAACTCCCGCCGATGTCTTTAATTGACCAATTCATCAGATTTTCATCATCGTTAAAAATTCGCAGGTTGGTGAGTTTCTTGCACAACCACTCCACATCTGCCTCCATGTCGGCATCTTCAATGCCGAGTAGTAAGAGCAGACCCGTACCAATGGCGCCTACGGTTTCCTGCATAACCTCTACCGATGCTTCGCTTACCCGCTGTACAACTACACGCATATCTCATAATTTTGTTGAAGCGGCAAGTTAAGAAAACAAGTCAGCAGGTCCACTCAGTGGCTGGTGCAATTCGGGACCGTTGTTACGCACCGAATTGACTTGTGTCGATACTGGGTAGGAGCGCAAGGTGCCATCAGGGGGCGGCTGCAAAAGCTCTAACACGTTATCCAGTTGGTCTTCTTCTAGCCAGGCATTTTGCCGTTCGGGGCTGGAAAAGATCACCGGCATCCGGTTGTGCAAGGGCGCAACTTCCGCGTTGGGCTCGGTAGTGATGATCGCGTAGGTAAATAGTGTCGTATGGTCGTTTTTCCAAATTTCCCAGATGCCGGCCATTACCAACAGTTGCCCGTCGCGACGAAGAATGCGGTACGGGATCTTTCTTCCCCCGTCTCGCTTCCATTCATAGAAACTATCGGCCAGCACCCAACAGCGCCGGCGACGTATCGGCAAACGGAAGGAAGGCTTACTGGCTATCCCCTCTGCCCGTGCATTGATGAGTTTTCCCGACGGCTTTCCCTCCTTTGACCAATGCGGCACCAATCCCCATGCGTACCTTTGCAACAATTGTGGCTGAGCATCGGTAATGACATAACCCTTTTGTGTAGGTGCTACGTTGAAATTGGCTTCCAGCGCTTCCTCAATCTGTAATTGCTGACCAAACTGGGCGCGCAGCTTTTCTTTAGAGGTAGAAAACGAGTACCGACCGCACATGTAATTTTCAATTTTTAAAGTAGGACAAGATCGCAGATAACAGGCTTTATCCCCAGGGAAACAAATACTTGCATTTGGCTACCCGAAGTTTTTCCACGCCGCATTTTTTTGAAAAATGTAAACTGTATGTAATCAATGATTTATCCTGATACCTTTTCCACAGCTCAATTGTTAATCAATGTACAAGAATCTAGCCATTTTGCACATTTACTAAGAAAGGCGTAGGTAATTCCTGGCGCTTGAAAAAGTCATGAGGAAAAACTGCAGAAATTAGCCACGGAACTGACACGAGTCGAGCATTTATTAAGATCGGGTTCGGTATCTTTATTTCCACGTTGAGTTTTCCCACAGGAGTTGAAAAGTTTAATGTGGGCCTAAGGAACCGGGCCGCCTTTGTGTTAATTAGCTGTGTAAAACAGCAGATTATTTGTTTACAATAAATTAACCTATTATTTACACCAATTTTTCTCAACATACTAACAGCCCTGATGATGATAGATAAAGAGAGATAAAAAATTTATTAAAAATCATTAAGGGTTCAACAACTCATTTGGCCGGATAAAAGGTTACGCAAATATTTGTTTGAATACCGGTTGATAGGAGCACATAATTTAATTCGTATGGATGTAATGGTTCCCGCGCGTCGACAGACGCCTCTCGGCCCGAAAAAGAACTTTAAACATTACCCTAAAGCCATCAAGATCTGGTTGTTGATTGGAGTGTTCATGGTCTTTATGCAGATCGTCATTGGTGGTATCACCCGCCTGACCGGTTCGGGGCTTTCCATCACGAAATGGGAAATTGTAACCGGTACTTTACCGCCCCTGAATGCTCAACAATGGAACGAGGCTTTTGACCTGTACAAAGCCACCCCGCAGTACCAGAAGATCAATGAAGGGATGACAATGAGTGAGTTTAGGTTCATCTATTTCTGGGAATACTTTCATCGCTTGTGGGCAAGATTGATGGGTTTTGTATTTGCAATTCCTTTTCTGGTATTCTGGAGTAAAGGCTGGATCGATCGACCGCTAATGCGCAAACTGGGCGTTGTTATTCTTTTGGCTGCCGTGGTTGCTTCTTTTGGGTGGATCATGGTCGCCAGCGGACTAATTGATCGGCCTTGGGTAAATGCTTATAAATTAACTATGCATCTTTCCCTGGCACTCGTCCTGTATAGCTATCTTTTCTATACTACCTTAAGCGTATGGCAGACCCAGTCAAAAGTTTTCAACAATTCGGTGTTAAAAACAGGAGGCTCAGTATTGCTCGCTTTATTAGCGGTACAATTGATACTGGGTGGAACGATGTCGGGAATGAAGGCCGCATTGGTTTACCCGACCTGGCCCGACCTGAATGGAGCCTTTCTGCCGTCCGTTCTTTTGGATGATAGTCAGTGGACATGGGAAAATGTGGTGGCTTATGACCGCTCGGCTTTTATGCCGGCTCTGGTCCAGTTTTCGCATCGAATGTTAGCTTATGCCTTGTTTGTCATGGGGTTGTGGTATTTTTTCCGCGGAATTGGTCGTCCGGGTAGCCCTGCGTTCCAGTGGGGATTATGGGCCTTGCTGGTCACTTTAACCCTGCAAGTGGTTCTGGGTATTCTCACTGTGATCAACAGCGTTGGAACTATTCCGGTAGACCTGGGTGTTTACCATCAGGCGGGCGCCATTCTTTTACTCAGCGCGATTCTGTATCTGAACTACCAGATGCGGTGGCGACCATTGACTTAATATTTGTGGAAAACCTGTGGAAAAACTATGCCGGTATACTGGTTAGAAGCGGATTCAATTGCTTTTCCCCATCCCGATCTAGCTGATAGCGATGGTATACTGGCTATTGGTGGTGACCTTTCGGCAGAACGGCTGCTTCATGCATATGAAAATGGCATTTTTCCCTGGTTTAATGAAGGCGACCCGATCATTTGGTGGTCGCCAGATCCGCGGTTTGTACTGTATCCCGAAGAGTTGAAGGTGTCCAGGTCGATGCGACCTTACTTCAACCAGCGCAGATTTGAAGTGACCTTCGACCGCCAATTTGATGCGGTTATGAGGGCCTGTCAGCGTATGCGCCGCAAAGGCCAGCCCGGCGGCACATGGATCACTGAAGATATGGTGCGCGCCTATAGCCAGCTGCACGAAATGGGGTTTGCACATTCGGTGGAAGTCTGGCAAAAAGATCAACTCGTAGGCGGGCTTTACGGTATCGCATTAGGGCAGTGTTTTTTTGGAGAGTCCATGTTCGCAAGGGTGAGTAATGCTTCAAAATTCGGATTTATCACATTGGTTAAATGGCTTGAAAAAGAAGGCTATACGCTAATTGACTGTCAGCAGCGCACCCGGCATCTTGAAAGTTTGGGCGCCCGCGGAGTTGATCGGACCGATTTTCTGGATTATCTTTCCGCTAACGGGCAATATCCGACTCAGCGCGGCAGTTGGACGTTGTCCACCGAAAATTGGTACCCACAAATTCGCTAACCTCCGCATTTCATGAGGCGCATTTTCTTTTTGCTTTGCTTTCCGCTATTAGCCGCGGCACAACCGCCACGTTCTCCAGTATTTACAAACCCAGTGCAGGGTCCGCTCCGGTTGTCGGGTACTTTCGGTGAGCTGCGCAGCAATCACTTCCATACGGGAATCGATGTTAAAGGAGGCATGGGTGTTCCCATTCTCGCGGTTGGCGAAGGCTACGTAGCACGTATCAAAGTACAATCCGGTGGGTATGGTAACGTGCTGTATCTGCAGCACCCCAATGGTTATACCTCGGTTTACGCCCACCTCAATGCTTTTCATCCGGATATTGCAGAATACGTCAAAGAAGAGCAGTACGCGCGTGAAAGCTTCGAGCTGGACGTTCGCCCTCCTGCCGGACAGTTTTCTTTCCGACAAGGCGACGAAATTGGAAAAATGGGTACGACCGGCTTTTCTTTCGGTCCGCACCTGCACTTTGAAATGCGGATAACGGATGGCGATATGCCGGTCAATCCATTAAGCCTGGGCTTCCAGGTAGCTGACCAACGCAGTCCCCGCATGCACCAGATTAAATTGTATACCCCATCTGCTTCGGGCGACCAGATGGTAACTCGGAAGTTGGATCTCGTTGTCAGGGATGACATCTACCAACCCTCTGAAGATACCTTGCGCATTGCCGGCGAACAGCTAGGGGTTGCTATCCGGGTATTCGATCACATGGATGGAGTGCGCAATTGGAACGGCATTTACGCTCTGGAATTACGGCAAGACGGTCAACAGCGGTACTTTTTCCAGGCCGACTCGATTCGTTTCGAACAGACCCGGTATTTAAACGCCCACCTGGATTATTACGAAAACGAAATCCGGGATTTGGATTTTCATCGGTGCTTTTTATTGCCGGGAAATAACTTGGAAATGTACAATCGAAAGGTTGGTGACGGCCTGATCGATTTAGCTGCTGATCGGATTCACCGCATAGACATCATGGCCTACGATTGGGCCGGAAACCAGTCATCCTGTACCTTCTGGGTCGAACGGGCTGGAGCAGCTCCTTCTGCTTCTTTGGTTAACTATCAGTACATCATTCGGCACGACCAGCCCACTCAGATTCGGGAGTTCTACCTCGAAGCTGATTTTTTACCCGGTACTTTTTACCAGGATTTTTTGCTCACCTATGATCGTACGGAGTCATATGCCGACGGCCAGCTAGCGCCCATGCATAGTCTGCACCACGAAGGTGTTCCGGTGCATCGCAGTTTTCAACTGGCGATCCGACCGACACTCCAACCCGACAAACTGCGCAATAAGATGATTATTGCACACTGTCCTCAAAAAAAATCGGGTGAATATGTGAATTGGGGAGGCGAATGGAACGGTGAGATGCTTACTGCAAATGTGCGAACCTTGGGCGACTTTACCATAATGGTCGACACAGTTCCGCCGGAAATTAAAGCCGAACGCTTCAGTACCGATATGCGCGGGTGGAGTCAGATGCAATTCAAGGTCGATGATAATTTTTCTACGGCAGATGAAGCCTCCGGGTTACGCTACCGCGCCCAGGTAGACGGGCAGTGGATCCTGTTGGCTTATGACTTGAAAAACGACCTTTTGGTACATGTTTTTGATGGCAGCATCGGCCCTGGCAAACACGAGTTGGTATTGGAAGTGATGGACCATCTCGACAACCGCGCAGTGTTACGCAGGACCTTCAGGCGCTAGCAAAACCTAATAGCTCTTCAGTGGTTTATTCCAAAAAAGCATTATGACATGACGCATCTGCAAGAGGGCGATATGGCCCCAGATTTTACCGGCCTAAATGAGCACGGTGAGGAAATAAAACTATCCGATTATCGCGGTAAAAAGTTGATTTTGTTTTTTTACCCTAAAGATAATACCCCTGGTTGCACGGCCGAAGCCTGTAATCTGCGCGACAACTTTGACCTGCTAAAAGAACGTGGATTTGAATTATTGGGCGTGAGTCCAGACAGCCAGCGCAAGCACCAAAATTTCATCAGCAAGTTTGAGTTACCTTTCCCATTGATCGCCGATACCGAGCACGAGGTACTGAAGCTGTACGGCGCTTGGGGCGAGAAACAAATGTACGGTAAAACCTATGAGGGCGTATTGCGCACCACATTTATCATCGATGAAGAAGGCAAAATCACCAAGATCTTTAAAAAGGTAAAGACCAAAGCTCATACTGAGCAAATTCTGGAAGCCCTGTAGGCTGCTTAGTTTAGTCGCTGCGAATTGTGGTAGCGTAAAGTGTTGCAAATATCGCAGCCATGCGTATAGGAAGTGAAATTGAAGGTGCGAGCTCATCTTCGATAAATCAGCTGTTGAGATCGCTCCGGATTTCATTGCTTATATACCAGGGGCCGTAAGCACCGCTTTGTATTTGGGCTTCTGGAAAATCATCCAAAAAACGATCTTGCAGACGAAGGGTAATACTCTCGTTGGTCAACCGCCATTGCTGCCAATCGCCGGAAAAGGTAGTACTCAAATTTACGTACTGTTCGTATTGTCGGACCGCCCAGCGCATCGGATTGGCTTCCCATTCCACCCGAATTGTTCCGGTGGTATTGCCGAGTCGATAATTCCATTGTGATCAGTTAACCGGTGTAAGCCAAGCCGTTTTGAGCACACCCTCTGTTCCTGGCTGGGCAAATAATATCCATTCGCGGTAGTCGTTATACGTTCGCGTCTCTATTGCGGTAAGTATTTGCCCGCTCACCCAGGTGGGGAGCAGCCACAATAAAAGAAACCAAAAAAAGGCTTTAGAAGGGCAGATCGTCATCCGCTTTATCGACCGGCGGTTCGTCGGCTATTGTTGGGAAAGGCTGATCGGTCGGTCCTGTCGTCGGAGCACTTTTTCCGTTGGAATCGGCCGATTCAATACGCCAGGCATTTAGATTGGTGAAAAATTTATCTTTCCACTCCCGGCCGCGTAGATCGAAATGGACTTTTACGGCGTCTCCTTCGGTAAAATTATCGATCAGATTACAGCGGTCTTGCACGAGTTGGAATTTAATGTGCTGGGGGTAGTTACCGTCCTCGATTTCAATGACAAAATCCCGGGCCTGGAAAGTTTCCGTCTTTTTTTCCGTGTCGAATACACGGTAGAGTTTTCCTACAACTTCAAATGACATCGCTACTATTTTTGCTAAATCTAAGGTACAAATTGTGGCTTAAAGTAGAGAAAGTAAAGACCTCGAGATACATAATTTGATACGGGAAACTCCCTGCCCAAGATTACTTTTTAGCGCTGAACGTATACAAGACTTTTTTCTTCAAAATAGGGCTCTACAAAAAAGTCGGATAAGGGATAAAGCTCCGTGTAGGCTGCGCGCGGTAGGATTTCTATCTCTGCATTGAGATTGCCCCCTTTTAGAGCTAAGAGTCCGTTGGGTAAAGGATGGCGTTGCGGATCGATCTGGATGAGCGGTTGGCTCCAGGCGACCAGTTTTTCTAGAGATGCAACCGCCCGGCAAACTACAAAATCGAATTGGTCGTGCAAATCTTCGGCTCTTTGGTGGCGGGCCACTACATTTTCCAAAGCCAAGGCATCCTGCACGGCCGCTACGACTTGGATTTTCTTGCGGGTACCGTCGATCAGGATAAATTCGGTCTGGGGAAAAAAAATTGCCAGGGGAATACCCGGAAAGCCACCACCCGTACCCAGATCGAGCACCCGGGTACCGGGCAGGAATTGAATAATTTCGGCTATTCCGAGCGAGTGTAATACGTGGTGAAGATAAAGGTTATCAATATCTCTGCGGGAAATCACATTTATTTTATCGTTCCATTCCCGGTATAATGGAGCCAAATGTTGGAATTGCTTTACCTGCACCGCAGAGAGCTCTGGGAAGTAATGCAGAAGTCGTTCCATTATTGTAGTTTTTCTATCACAGCTTTCCAGATAGGATCGGTAAGGGGTGGTTCGGCTTGGAGGTAGATTTGCTCTTCCGAAACGGGGTGGCGAAACCGGATCGACCGTGCGTGCAAATGGATCGATTTATCGCGGTTGGCTCGGCGGGCGCCGTATTTTACATCGCCTTTTATGGGACTGCCGATTGCGGCCAGTTGCGCCCTTATTTGGTGGTGCCTGCCCGTTTCAATCTGGACTTCCAGCAAATGGTAATTGTCCAGGCTTACTTTGGTCCGGTAAGACAGGATGGCTTCTTGCGCTCCTTCGGTCGGGCGGTCGTATACGCGGGACTTATTGGCCCGCCCGTCTTTACGTAGGTAGTGAATCAACCGATCGGAAAGAGTTGGGGGAACTTCGCCGACGACCGCCCAATAGACTTTCTCGACTGCCCTTTCCTGAAACTGGGCATTCAATCCCTGAACGGCCGTTTCTGTTTTGGCAAATAGCACGATGCCACTGGCCGGGCGATCGATGCGATGCAAGGGATAGAGCGCACTTTTTACGTAAATTTCCGCTAAATCAAAAAGAGAAGTGTTACCGCTTTGATCGGGCTGTACCGGCATACCGCTGGGTTTGTTGAGCCCCAACAACTGATTGTTCTTGTACACGATGAGGTCGCCGATACGCGGCGCCTTAGGCTCACTCGACTTCTTCATAATCGATGTATTCATCTTCGTTGCTAGCCTCGCGGTCGCGATTGCGGATGCGTTCCCGGTCTGACCGGCCGCCGATAGTACGGCCACCCGGTTGGAAAAATAATCGATAGGCGATAAAAAGAAGGATGCCGACAAAAAGAAGTTTTAACATAAATCAGTGGGCATTGATACCATTCAAAAAATAGGGTACAAACTTACGCAAATTCCGCTGTCCATTCTGGCCAGGAGAAAAGACTGGCCACTAAGCCGATTGTTTAAAGGTCCTATTGAAGAAAAGCCTGCTCTGGTCAATTCGTTCATTATTGACTGTGGGAATATTGGTGTTGGCAAAGCGGATTTTCCCCTTGGTGCGGTAATATTTTTTTAAATTTGCAGTTCGTAAAACATAGGGTGACAAGGGCTTGGAAAAGCCAGGCCCTACAGTAAGGAATTAGGTCGACATTTGGCCGAACACTGTAAAATCTGGATGCCTAGATGGAATTTTTTAAGCGTTTGAGCAACATTACTGCTTGGTTGGTTTTCGCCATTGCGATTACGGTCTATTTCTTTTCCGCCGAGCGGACCGGTTCGCTTTGGGATTGTGGAGAATTTATTCTGGGGGCTTACAAGCTGCAAGTGGTCCACCCACCCGGTGCGCCCTTGTTTCTGCTGGTCGGACGCCTGTTTACATGGGTTGCCGATATTTTTTCGGATAATCCAGAAGACATTGCCTTCGCCGTAAATTTCCTCTCCGGTTTGTGTACGGCATGCGCAGCCATGTTTATCTGCTGGACGACTATCATCCTGAGTCGTATGGCATTGATCGGAGGCGATGAGGCCCCCGACCTGGGGCAGAGTGTTGCCCTGGCTGGTGCCGGTTTGGTAGCCGGTTTGAGCACTGCCTTTGCCACTTCGATTTGGTTTTCGGCCGTAGAAGGGGAGGTATACGCTATGTCGACCTTTTTTACCACGCTTGTGTTATGGGCAGTTATCAAATGGTACCAGCTGCCAGATAATCCGCAGTCTGATCGGTGGTTAATTTTCGCTGTTTTTGCTGCCGGGTTATCTATTGGGGTGCACTTATTGAGCTTGCTTACCTTTCCGGCCTTAGCATTGTTTTATTATTTCAAAAAATACAACAACCACACCCTGGTGGGCATGGGTATTGCCGCTGCTGCGGGTATTGGTCTGATTATAGGAGTACAAACATTCGTCATCGTCGGGTTGCCAAGGCTCTGGGCCTTTTTCGAGCTGATAATGGTAAACACCTTCGGATTGCCTTTTCACTTCGGTATCATTCCCGTATTTTTAGTGGTGATTGCCGTCTTTTATTTTGGTTTGCGTTATGCCCACCAAAAAAAGAGTCCCACCGCCCAAAATATTGTGATGGGGGCCATGCTGGTGGTACTGGCTTACTCATTGTATGGCGTCGTAGTTATCCGTGCGAATGCCAATCCGCCGGTGAATATGAATAACCCCAGTGATGCCATGCGCTTGTTGCCCTACCTCAACCGCGAGCAATACGGGGAGCGGGCACTGCTTTATGGTCCGCATTTCGAAGCGCGACCGGTCGACAATGAGTTCACCGATCGCTATGGCCGGGTGGATGACCGCTACGAGGTGGTCAATCGTAAGACAGAATACGTATTCAGCAACCGTGATAAGATGCTATTCCCCCGTATGGGCGATTATACCCAAAACCGGGCGGCCCTCTATAAAGAATGGATGGGATTGGATCCCAGCAAACCTCTGCCGCCCGGGCGACCGAATATGGGTGACAATATTCGCTTTTTCGTCCGCTACCAGTTGGGCTGGATGTACTGGCGCTATTTCATGTGGAATTTTGCCGGTCGCCAGAATGGGGAACAGGGGTTTTACCCATGGGACAAATCCAAGGGGCACTGGCTATCGGGTATTAAATTCTTAGATGAAGCTCGTCTGTACAACCAAGACGAGTTACCGGAAACCATGCGCAACGATGAGGCGCGAAATACGTATTATTTGCTTCCCTTTTTGTTCGGTATCGTCGGGATTTTGTTCCACGGCCGGCGACGGCAACTGGAGTTTGTAGGTTTACTGGCGCTGTTTATCATTACGGGTATTGGTATTATTATCTATTCCAACCAGCCGCCCAACGAACCTCGGGAACGCGACTACGTGTTAGCAGGGTCCATTTTCACCTACTGTATCTGGATTGGTATGGCGGTACCGGCAATCTTTAACCTACTGCGTAAGCGGGTGGGTTTGAGCGGTGTCATCAGCGCAGGGGTTGCCACCCTTATTGTCGTGTCAGCACCCCTGCTGATGGGAACCCAAAACTTTGATGATCACAGTCGCAAAGAACATACCGGAGCGCGTGACTACGCCAGTAATTTCCTGGAGTCTTGTGCGCCGAATGCAATTCTGTTCACATACGGCGATAACGATACCTATCCGCTTTGGTATGCACAAGAAGTAGAAGGAATCCGCACCGATGTTAGAGTGGTTAACCTCAGCTTGATCGCAGTCGATTGGTATATCGATTTGTTGCGCCGCAAAATCAATGACTCGCCCCCCATCAAAATGACAATCTCTTCGCAAGCCTACCGCGGCAGTAACCGCAACCAGGTTTACTACTACAATCCAAGTAAGAGCGATCAGCCCCAGGATATCCAATCCTGGCTGCAATTTATCGGAGGTGATAATCCGTTGCGCGGCAGTAACGGGCAAATAATCGAAAGTCATTACCGCACGCGCAATGTTTTCCTACCGGTGGACAGACAAAAAGTGCTATCCAACGGAGTAGTGCAACCCACGGATACCGGCCGCATCATGAGGCGCATACCCATTCGCCTACCCAAGCGGGAATATCTGGTGAAAGATGAGTTGGCAATCCTCGACATTTTAGGATCAAATCTTTGGGAACGCCCCATTTACTTCGCAGTAACTACCCGCCAGGAAAAACTGTTCGGGTTGGATGATTTTGCTCAGTTGGAAGGACTTGCACTGCGAATTATTCCAGTAAAGTCGCAGGGTAATTCCCAGTACGGACTGATCGGTGCCGGGCGTGTCGACCCCGATAGCGTATACCACAACGTGATGAACGAATTTAAATGGGGAAATTTCGATAAATATAAACTTTTCGTAAACGACAGTTATCAACCCAGCGTGCAGAGCCATCAATTGGCCATGCGCAGAGCTGCAGAGGAGTTCGTACGGCGCGGGGAAAATGAGAAAGCTAAGGAACTTATCCTCAAGTATTTCGAGGTGTTCCCGCATATGAATTTCCCCTATGATTACCGGACGATGTTTATGCTGACAACCCTGGAAGATGCCAATGCCTACGAGGAGGCCAAGGTCCACATTGATATACTGGCCGAAGAAACAGCTGATTACCTAGCTTTTTACAATTCAATTGATCCGGCTTTGTTACAGAGTTCCTTCCGTCGCGATTACGCTTTGGCGATGAACACCATGCAAGACTTGAAAAATATGGCGAAGCGCAATAACGATTCGGAAATGACCGAGCGATTGAACCAACTGTTCGCACCGTTCGAAATGGCGCAAACGCCGGGTCAGTTACCCAACTAAAAACCGAAAACGTTTTGATTAAAAAAATTGCTATCGGCTGCGACCATGCCGGCTTTGTTTACAAAGACAGTATTATAGATATGCTCGCCAGTCAGGGGGTGGAAGTACTGGATTTTGGAACCCATTCCCCCGACTCCGTAGACTATCCCGACTTTGTACATCCGGTTGCCACAAAAGTAGAAACGGGTGAGGCCGACCTGGGTATCGTCCTCTGCGGGAGCGGTAACGGCGTGGCAATGACTGCTAATAAACACCAAGGCATACGGGCTGCTGTATGCTGGCTCGAAGAATTAGCGGCCCTGGCCCGTCAGCATAATGATGCCAATGTTATCGCTATCCCCGCACGATTCGTAAGCGAAGCGTTGGCACTATCTATGGTGAAAACTTTCGTAGAAAGCGACTTCGAAGGCGGGCGGCACGCTCGCCGCGTGGGAAAGATCGCCTGCGCCGGACCACAGTAAAATTTTCCCCCTACACCCCGAATTGACTACCACTTCGTAAAGAGAGAAAATTTGGGTTGACAAACAAGGAGACTTAAGTGTACTTTGTATTATAAAAAAAGGCGATGGCCAGACTCACCCCCCAAAAATTGCTGGACACATCGCCTAGTTAGGCAAAATTTCCTAACCTATTTAAGCTTTTAAGGCGTACGGCTTTTGTCTCTGTCATGGAAAATAGCTGTACGCCTCTATTCTTCGAATTATTGTTTGGCAGATAAAATAATGGTAAACAGGACATTTACCCTTAGATAGGCCTCTCTTAATACAAGCAAGATAGTAGAATCCCGCATAAGAGTCAATACGGCATAGGTCTAGCCTAAAAATTACCTGTTTTAGGGTAGATGGCGGTCCGTCAAATTGGCAGTTTTCCGATTCTGGCATGCGGATTGTCACGTTATAAATGCCATTTTCTTCCCTTAAAAAACGGACCATTATGGAAAAAGGACAGATTTCGGTACAAACCGAAAATATTTTTCCCATCATTAAAAAATTTCTCTACTCCGATCAGGAGATCTTCTTGCGCGAACTCGTATCCAACGCCGTGGATGCTACTAATAAACTTCAGACCCTGGCCCGGACAGGATCTTTCGACGGCGAGCTGGGCGAGCTGAAAATTGAGGTGCTACTTGATGAAGATGCTAAGACCCTTACCATACGCGATCGGGGTGTAGGTATGACCGGCGAAGAGGTGAAAAAATACCTCAATCAGGTGGCTTTTTCCAGTGCGCAAGAGTTCCTGGAAAAATACAAAGATGACGAGGCCAGCATTATCGGCCACTTCGGCTTGGGTTTTTACTCCGCCTTTATGGTCGCTAAAAAGGTAGAGGTCGTTACGAAATCTTACCAGGCCGATGCCGAAGGCGTAACCTGGACCTGCGAGGGGGATCCTTCGTTTACATTAGAGAACAATGACAAGGATACGCGGGGCACCGATGTGGTCTTGCATATTACCGATGATAGCGCCGAATTTTTAAGCAAAAGCCGGATTGAAGATCTGCTTAAAAAATATTGTGCTTTCCTGCCGATACCCATCCAGTTCGGCACTCGTGAAGAAACGGTAACTGAAGGTGAAGGTGATGAGGCCGAAACCAAAACGGTGACCGTCGATAACTTCATTAACAATACTGATCCGGCCTGGCGCAAGAGTCCTGCCGACCTGACTGACGAGGACTATCGCCATTTTTACCACGAATTATACCCCTTTAGCCAAGAGCCCCTTTTCTGGATTCATTTGAATATCGATTATCCGTTCAATCTGACGGGTATTTTATATTTTCCACGCCTCAACAATAGCCTGGAAGTGCAGCAAAACAAGATCCAGCTGTACAGTAACCAAGTCTATGTGACCGACAATGTGAAGGACATCGTACCTGAGTTCCTTACCTTGTTGCACGGGGTCATCGACTCGCCGGATATTCCTTTGAACGTATCGCGCTCCTATTTGCAGAGCGACAGCAATGTGCGTAAAATCACGGGGTACATCACTAAAAAAGTAGCGGAGAAGCTGGGAGATCTGTACCGCAAAGACCGCGAAAATTACGAGGCGAAATGGTCTGATCTTGGCGTCTTCGTTAAGTATGGTATGATTACCGATGAATCCTTCTATGAAAAGGCCGTTAAGTTTGCACTCTTCCGCGATACCGAAGGTAATTTAACACCGGTTGAGACATATAAAGACCGGGTTAAAGACCAGCAAACGGATAAGGAAGGACGTACAGTTTTTCTGTACACACACAATCCAAACATCCACCATGCTCCCATCGAAGCCGCCAAAAACAAAGGATACGAAGTGTTGGTCCTTGACCACCCGATCGACAATCACTTCATGCAGCAGTTGGAATATAAGCTGGGCATTTCCTTCAAGCGTGTGGATGCCGATACGATCAACAATCTGATTGCCAAAGAAGAGCAGCAAGAATCCGTTCTCAGCGAAGACGATACCAATAAGGTTGTGGATATTTTCAAGGGCGTAGTCGGTGAGCAGGTCCAAGTGAAAGCACAGGCTATGAATCCCGAAGATGATCCGGTGGTTATTACACGCCCGGAATTTATGCGTCGTATGAAGGAAATGCAGATGCTGCAGGGCAATCAAATGATGGCCGGTTTGCCGGAGACTTTCGAATTGACGGTTAATACTAATCACCCATTGGTAGCAGAAAAAATATTGGCGGCCACCGGTGAGGAGCAGCAAGAACTAGCTATCTATCTGACCAATCTGGCTAAACTGCAACAGAATATGCTGGAAGGCGCCGACCTGACAGCCTTCGTGAAAAAGAGTTTGCAGCAACTGTAAATGATAAAACCCGGGGGTTCATCACCCGGGGCTTTTTATCTACACCTTGACGGTTTGGATGATATGCTCTAGATATTGGATGAAATTGCGTTTATCCTCGCCTGGAGCGTGGATGAAGCCATCGACAAAAATGAGTGCGTTATCTTCCTGGTCCAGGATGAGGTAACTCACGAAAGGCCCTCCCATAAAGTCGTTTTCGATCTCCCAGATGCCGCGAGCCTCCAGGGCATAATTGCCGTTGATGGTCGTTTGCTGGGTAAGCATCGGTAAATCGACATCATTAATCTTCATATAGGTATTCGGAATTTGGGTTGAGACTAACCGGCCCAAAGAGTCGCGTACGGATTTGATCCCATCCTTACTAATTTGTTCCTGGTCTTTGTATTCCATGCGCTTAAAAAACAGGTTGGAACTAACGTTTTCCGTTTCCTTGCGGATCCAAATGGTGTTTTCATCACTATAAGCTTTGAAATAGTCGCCGGGAATGCGAGCATCGATGCCGATGATGTCTTTTATCTCCTGTTCTAGTTTAGGGGATTGATCGTCGAGGTACACAGTCGCCTCCAGCTTTTTCTGGTCTGCTTTGTTCAACCGTTTAACCGTGGCTGGAAAAGCCCGGGTAAGTTTTTGAATTAGGTTGTCCTGCCCGTAGGCGAATTGGTAAATTACCACCTGGCCCCTCGCCCATTTGTCTTTTCCTACCGTAGAAAAATACCCGGGATCTTCCTTGGCCTTGCGCATTTTTTCTGGACCTAAGTCGTTTCGTACCAGTCGAGCGGTTGGGGATTGTTCATCTTCCAGGTTTGCTACCACCAGGTAATTGCGTAGTTCTTTACGCAATTTTTCTTCCTGCAACTCCAGAGCCGTAAAGTGGAGCACATCAAACATAGGTTCGGGTTGGGGCAAGATGGGAAATGCGGATGTATAGTAAAAGCGGAGCGTATCGCCAACTGGGCCTTTCCATACGTCTTCGTCGGCGATGATGACCAATTGGTTCAGGTCGCCTACAGCGTTGGGGGTTGCTTTTAATCCTTGGGGCACGTTATCCGGGCCACAACTCGAAAACAATAGCCCGATACACGGTACCCAAAAAAGAAGCCTCATTTGCATGCAATATGATTTTCGTCGTTTTTGATCTTATCTTACCGAACAATTTCGCCTGCTAAAAGTGCTGATCAAGCTTGCTCAAAATAACAGTTTCCAGAAAAATGGGGATTTAGATAAAGCGGAGATTTTGTCTCCCTTCTCTAGATGAGATAATTCGCCGTTTTGGTGGAATGGCTTGCGGATTCTTCATTCTCCGGTGGTTCCACGGGGAACCTTGGATTGAGCATCAAAAATTTTGATCTTTTATTTATTTTTAGAACGGGCTCTTTTAACAGCAAAACAATTGCCTATGCACCGATTTTTTCTTCTCTATATGCTGGTATATTTCACAAGCTGCAGCCCCAGGATCGAATCACGCATCGATCCCACCGCTGATTTTTCTCAGTATCGAACCTTCGACTTTCACGAAACGGAGGTCGAGAACCAGACCGGGACCATTTACCCACCAGGCATGGCTTTGCTCAAAGCGGCCATCGAACGAGAGTTTAACGCCCGGGGTATCCAGCGATCCGAAAATCCAGACCTGCTCGTCAATATTGGAATTGTGGTCAGTGAAGAAGAACAAACCTACGAAACAAATATCCGCGATGCACCGGCCTATACGGGGCAGCGACGGTACACTTGGGAAAGTGAAGAAATTGTAGTCGGTACCTACGCCCAGGGTACATTGGTTTTGGAAGCATTTGATGCAGCGTCAGATCTGTTACTTTGGCAGGCTTCTGGGTCAGGAGTGTTACCTAAAAAAGAGAAAAAGCTGGACTCCTCCATTCGCAAAGGGGTTGGCGAACTTTTCGAGACTTTCCCCTTTCCGTAATTCTTTACAATTGTCAAGAGGAATATGAAAAAATTTGCATTGTTCCTGTTGGGTTGGTTACTCGTAAGTTGGACCGTTGCCCAAGAGCCTGTTGATATGGAGATGGTTACGGTGATTAAAAAACACGGGCTCCAAAAAAGCCAGGTGATGAATGTGGCTGGTTGGCTCACTGATGTTTACGGGCCCCGTTTGACCGGGTCACCCATGCTGGATAAAGCCACCGCCTGGGCGCAGGAGACGCTTAACGAATGGGGTATGGAAAACGTACACCTAGAATCCTGGGGGCCGTTTGGCCGGGGATGGACGCTGAAAAATTTTCAAATGGCTGCGGTGGAGCCCTCTTATTGGCCGGTCATTGGCTATCCTAAAGCCTGGTCACCATCGACAGGCGGAACCGATCATCTGGCATTTGACGCAGCAGGCATTCCCGGGTTCCAATTTATCCGGGATGCTATGGCATATTTCACCCGTACTCATCTTTCGAAGATAGATAACTACGACCATCTTTCGGGTGAAGACCTCCCCCAGGCGGCGACAATTATCGCTTCTTTTGTCTGGCACACTGCTCAGCGGGATAAATTGCTACCCAGGAAAGCATTAGATTTAGAAAAACCATAGGCAGGGAAAACGGATGGTGCACCCACTACCGGGGTTTGATGGAGGATGAAGGTTGGAAGAAAATGCACAATTCCCACAAGCAGGACACCCGGCTGCCATCGTTTCTGTTAGGTTCGGAAGAAAGAAGATGTGATTATTCGTTAGATTAGGGCTGAAGAAAAAATGTATGATCCCCGCTATTCCTAAGCAGTTCGCTGCCAATTCACCCCGTGTGGCGACCAGCAACAGGCCGCTTACATTTTCCAAACTTAAAACAGACTCTCAATGATCTGTTCTTCGCTCACACCTTCGGCTTCGGCTTTGTAGTTTTTCACCACGCGGTGGCGCAATACATACTTGGCGATCGTTTGGACGTCTTCGCGGTCGGGTGAGTACTTCCCGTTAATTGCCGCGTGACATTTGGCGCCCAACACTAGGTACTGCGAGGCCCGCGGGCCTGCCCCCCAGGAGATATAGTTATTGACCATATCGGTAGCCCGGCCAGTATTGGGGCGGGTCTGGGTAGCAAGGTTAACGGCATACTCCAGCACATTATCGGCGATTGGGATCTTGCGGATCAACTGTTGGTAAAAGAGAATTTCCTCGGCTGAAACCACATTGTGGAGGTTGAATTCCTGTAGGGCGGTGGTATTCCGTACGATGGAGATTTCCTCCTCATAGCTGGGGTAGTCCAGCGGGATGTTAAACATAAAACGGTCGAGCTGGGCTTCGGGCAGGGGGTAAGTACCTTCCTGCTCGATCGGGTTCTGAGTAGCTAACACAAAGAAGGGTTTGGGCAATTGATGACGCACGCCACTCACGGTCACCGATTTTTCCTGCATCGCTTCCAGCAAAGCGGCTTGCGTTTTTGGGGGTGTCCGGTTGATTTCGTCGGCGAGGACAATATTGGCAAAGAGGGGGCCTTCGTTGAACTTAAAATGGCGCGATTCATCCAGGATCTCCGAGCCGGTAATGTCGGAGGGCATCAGGTCGGGCGTAAACTGGATGCGCTTAAAATCGAGGTCGAGTACCTCGGCAATCGTACTAACCAGCAGGGTCTTAGCAAGACCGGGCACGCCAACCAGTAGACTGTGGCCATTGCTGAACAAGGAGATAATCATTGTTTTGACGACATCGTCCTGACCGACGATTATCTTTCCGATTTCTTCACGCAGGTCTCTATAAGATTGGGCTAGCGCGTCTACTGCCTCAACGTCAGTCTTGAAAGTTGTTTCAGCCATTAGTTCTAATTTATCAGGCGGACGCCTAATGTACAAAATTTTGAAAAGTTGAATACATCCGTACGCAAGGCGCGTACGCTCTTGTGTTCAAACGATGACACTATGCTAATTAATGCTTCAGGTTAGGAATTGTTTTGCCCGGGTGAAGCAGGTTTGCACTGCTCAATGATTGGAAGGACAATTCCATACCCAATCGGACAAAGCATAGGATTTTTCCCGGAAAGAATAGTGCCACCACTCCGTACGGATACCACCGAAACCATAACTCTCCATCGTATTTTTGAGCAGATCGCGATTGGCCTGTATCTGATCGGAATGGCCGCGGTAGGTATGGTAGGCCTCTTCCCCAAAATAATCGTAACCCGTTCCCATCTCCAATACGTTATTCTGTGCATCGACTAAGGTCAAATCGACGGCGGCACCTCGATTATGCATCGATCCTTTTTTGGGGTTCGTTACGTATCGCGGATCGGGAACCTTGTTCCAGAGTTTTTGCTGAATGGGCAGTGGACGGTAGCAATCGTATAGCAACAACCCATAACCTTTTTTTTGAAATACCTGGTGAATTTTTACCAGACGGCGCGCAACCTTGGGCCGCAGGAAGCAACGTCCGCATTCGTACATTTTCTCCTCTACAAAATTATCAGTTGTTGCGTACTTGATATCAATGCGAATGGATGGGTCGAGCAGGGTTACTTCCAGCCACTGCGTGGTGTCATAGTCCGGGGGACCAGGTACGGGTTTTACCACGCCGGTTCGCTCGAGCAAGGTGTCCTGGCGGGGCGGTACGGAGGTTGGCAGGGCAACACCTTCATCTTCGGGCGGTTCCGATTTTGACTGGCAGGCTACTAGCATTAGTACTATGCACAAACTGATGGAGAATAATCGTAGACTCATAATTTAGCCGAATTATTTACTTTTGCTGCGCTCGAGCGGTGCGATCATTGCGTAATTGAAATACGGAAAATCTCTTTTGGAATCCAAGAAAATAGACAGCCTATTCTATCTGCTGGCGCTGGCTTTGTTAGCACCTGCCCTGCTCATCAATTTAGGACTGCTGACCTTTATCGATGATGAGGGCATCCGGTCGGTCGTAGCCCTGGAGATGTTATACTCGGGTAATTTCATCACTCCGACCATCCACGGAGAATACTACTATAAGAAGCCGCCTCTATTCAATTGGATCCTGGCGGCGGTTTTTCAGGTAACGGGGCGCCAAGATGAATTTATTGCGCGCCTGCCAACCGTTGTTGCGCTTTTAGGGTATGCAGCTACCGTTTATTATTTTTTTCGCAAGCACTACGACCAAAAGACTGCTTTTCTCCATGCAATGGTGTTAATCACCTGTGGACGTATGCTATTCTGGGATTCTATGCTGGCTCTGATCGACGTTACTTTTTCCTGGGTTATTTTTACCAATTTCATGATCATTTACCACTATTTCGAGAAACAAAAGTGGTGGACTCTGTTTTTGCTTTCCTACTTACTATGCGCCATTGGCTTTTTATTGAAGGGCCTACCGGCGTTAGTGTTCCAGGGCCTTACGCTGTTACCCTACTTTATCTACCGGGGTGCCTTCCGCCGACTTTTCCATTGGCCACATTTTTTAAGTGGTATTTTCTTCCTGGTTTTTGTAGGAAGCTATTATTTAGCCTATCATCTATACAATGATTTGGGCGTTTTATTCAAGATTCTAGTGACCGAATCGTCTCAGCGTACGGCAGTCAATTACGGATGGTGGGATACAATAGCGCATCTTTTTTCATTCCCCTTTGAGATGACGTATCATTTTTTTCCCTGGTCGTTGCTCGTCTTGTGTTTTTTTGACCGCCGGGTGCGGTATTGGATGGGGGACGATCCGTTCATTGTATACCTGGCCATTACCTTTTTTGCCAACATTCTGGTCTACTGGACCTCACCAGAAGTTTATCCGCGATACCTACTTATGCTGGCCCCCCTTTTTTTTGGGTTGGGTATATATCTCTATGGATTTCATCAACAAAAGGAAACGATTCCTTACCACATCCTCAGCTGGGCATTCGGAATCCTGATGGGAGTCATCGCGCTGGCTTGTTATGCCCCTCTATTTTTGGATCGCACCCGTGATACATCCGGGCTTATCTGGAAAACAATGGTTACGGCCGTACCGATGACGGTACTGGCTGCTGTCTATTGGCGATTACTTGCACAACGCTTAATGATCTTGGCTGTTTTCTTGCTGTTATTTCGCACTTTTTTCAACTTCTTCGTACTGCCTGACCGCAACGCAAATGACTACGGAGATAAATGCCGGCAAACAAGCCTGGCGGTAGGGAAGCGTTTTCGCGGGCAACCTTTAAAGGTATACGGGCAGACCGATATGCAGCGGACCAATTCGTATTACCTGACCCGCGCTTACGGAGCGATTATCCCGGTCGATACTACCCCACAAGTAGGGGAGTCATTGTACATTATCGATTCTACTTGGCAACAAATCAACTTTGAGCCACTGGACTCCTTTTATGTACGGCACTACCGGATGATCTACCAGGTTGGGGCGCTCCAATAATTTTTGGCATCTTTGCGAAAACCATTCCTGTTCAGTGGATTAAAACTACCGGTATGCAACCAAAATTGTCGGTCGTCGTCACCGTCTACAACGAGGAACTCAATATCCAGCCGCTGGTCGAACGAATTACGGATGCTTTGGAAGGCATCGACTACGAAATCGTCTATGTCGATGACGGATCTACCGATAATACGGTCGCTGAGCTAAGGAGTATCGATCACCCGCGGCTACGCGTAATTGAATTCAAGAAAAACTACGGACAGAGCCTGGCCTTAATGGCTGGTATCGACCACGCCCGCGGCGAGTATATTGCCACTATGGATGGCGACCTGCAAAACGATCCTACCGACATTCCGAACATGCTGGAGATTGCCGAAGAGGGAGCATATGACATGGTAGCAGGCAATCGGGCCAATCGCAAAGACGGTATATTCTTGCGGAAAATACCGAGCAAAATCGCTAATTACATTATCCGAAACTCATCGGGGGTACAGCTCAAGGATTATGGCTGCGCATTGCGGGTCCTTAAAGCCGATCTGGCTAAGGATATGGGAATCTACGGCGAGCTTCATCGCTTTATTCCGGTGCTGGCCAGTCTGGAAGGGGGCCGTATCACCCAGGTCGATGTGAAACATCACGCCCGCGAATTTGGTAAATCCAAATACGGCCTTAGCCGCACTTTTAAGGTGGTAAGCGACTTGTTGCTGATGTTGTTTTTCAAAAAATATCTGCAAAAACCCATGCACTTATTTGGTAATGTAGGGGTCTTGCTATTCGGGGTCGGCGTCCTGATCAACGTCTATTTGCTCATCGTGAAGCTTAGTGGCCAGGATATCGGCGGCCGCCCCCTGCTCTTACTAGGTATGATGCTACTGATCGCGGGGATTCAGTTTATCACAATCGGGATCATCGTCGAGATTCAGATGCGCACCTATTTCGAGGCTCAGCAAAAGCGCCCTTATAAAGTGCGCCGGATAACCGAAGGCGCCCTTTTGCAGGAAAGCGTTGAGGAAGCGGGCTAATGTATGGCCAAGCGTATTGCCTTGTTTCGATCCGTTTTGTTCTGGTCTATTATTTCGGCTGCTTTTATCGGCCCGGGTACGGTCACTACGGCTGCGAAAGCAGGTAGTGCCTTCGGCTTTCAGTTGGCGTGGGCCCTGGTGTTTTCCATTCTGGCTACCATCTTTTTGCAGGAGGCAGCAGCTCGTTTGACTATTGCTTCCAATAAAAACCTTGGTCAGATCATCGCCCTGCGCAATGCGCGTTACGGCCGTCGTTGGCAAATTGGATTGTTCCTGGCGGTGGCTTTTGGCTGTGCCGCTTACCAGGCGGGTAATTTATTAGGCGCAGTAGCCGGATTGTTGTTGTTGCAGCCTGAACAGAAGTCTCTACTGCTGCTCGTGCTGGGCGGTTTTAGTTTTTTTCTATTGTGGCGGGGTAGCTACATTTTTATTGCCCGAGCACTTGGTTTGATGGTAGCAGCCATGGGGGTTCTATTCTTTTGGGTAGCCATCCAGTTCCTCAACGGAGCGGGCACTCCCGTGCAGCTTGCTCAAGGGATGCCGCCAGGTTCCGGTGTACTGGTTATCGGACTGATCGGTACGACGATCGTTCCCTATAATCTCTTTCTAGCATCGGGCATCAGCCGCGGGCAATCCATCCGGGAGATGCGTTGGGGAATTACCCTGGCTGTGCTGGTCGGCGGACTCATCTCATTAGTTATTCTAGTAGTCGGAAGCCGGCAAGAGGGAGTGTTCAGCTTCGCCGGGCTCTCGGCCATCCTAGCTGCTGAGCTCGGCGATTGGTCGCGCTATGCTTTCGCCTTTGGCTTATTTGCGGCCGGGCTTAGCTCTTCGGTCACAGCGCCCTTGGCAGCGGCAGTTACAGGACGTAGTCTTCTGGGGGAGCAGAGTACAGGCTGGGGTAATTCTGGCAAATGGTTTCGTACTGTATGGATGCTGGTGTTGGGTATCGGCCTTGGTTTTGCGCTCCTGGATGTAAAACCAGTACCAGCCATTATCGGAGCACAGGCCATCAACGGCTTACTTTTGCCATTAGTTGCAGTATTCCTGCTCTTTAGCGCCAATGATCAAGCGCTGTTGGGAAAGGAATACAGCAACCGCCCCGGCTCTAATTTGGCTTTGCTCTTGATTGTAGGAGTCTGTATTTTTCTGGGCTTGTATAATCTGGCCCGGGCAGCCCTTCAGCTCTTTAATTTGGAAATGGTTACATTATTGCCTTATTTATTTGGATTGACCATATTATTGATTGCGAGGGTAGGCATGCAACTGCGAAGGATGGCTGAACGGTAATAATGGAGCTAGCCCAAGCTTTCGGATGAAGATCACTTACGGGCGTTTTTGCCAGTTCCTTGGCACGTTTAAGCAAGGTTACATGGAAAAAACCACTCTCTTTCTTTCCTCTAAAAATCTAACACCCCGTTGCAGATCATAGTCTGCGTTCGGGGTGTTATGAATATTCCTTGTGTGCTGGGAAAAAGTTTTAGCTGTTCAGGATAGCGCTTTCCTCCATGTGATATTTACCAGCCTCCAGTTTTGCACGTACTGCTGAGAAGGCTTTGATGGTCAGGTCGATATCTTCTTTGGTGTGGGCTGCGGTCGGGATTAGGCGCAGCAGGATCATGCCTTTCGGAATCACCGGGTAGACTACAATAGAGCAGAAGATATGGTGATTGTCGCGCAGATCACGAACCAGGTTCATTGCTTCGGCTACGTTGCCGTGCAGGTAGACGGGCGTCACGCAGCTATTGGTGTTGCCCAGATCAAAATTTTGTGCACGAAGGCCCGATTGTAGCATGCGAACATTTTCCCAGAGTTTGTCTCTTAGTTCAGGATGGGTGCGCAGCATTTCCAGTCGCTTGAGATTACCGATTACAAGCGGCATAAGCAGTGACTTGGCAAAAATCTGCGAGCGGGTATTGTAGCGCAGGAAGTTGATAATATCCTTATTCCCGGCTACAAAAGCGCCAATGCTGGCCATCGACTTGGCAAAGGTGCTGAAATACAAATCGATCTGATCTTGTACGCCCTGCTCTTCTCCGGCGCCGGCGCCAGTTTCACCCAGCGTACCAAAACCATGTGCATCATCGACCAAAAGGCGAAATTTAAATTCTTCTTTCAGTGCTGCAATCTCTTTGAGGATGCCTTGCTCACCCCGCATACCGAATACGCCCTCGGTGATGACCAGAATACCGCCACCGGTCTGCTCGGCCATGACGCGGGCTTTTTCAATTTGCTTGTGGAAGCTAGCCGCATCGTTATGCTCAAAGGGTAGCCGTTTACCCAGGTGCATACGGATACCGTCGTAGATGCAGGCATGGCAGTCTTTGTCATACACTAAAATGTCGCGGCGATCTACCAATGCATCGACGATGGAAAAGATACCCTGATAGCCGAAGTTGAGCAACAAGGCGCTCTCCTTACGGACGAATTCGGCCAAGTTATGCTCCAGCTTCTCGTGGTACTGCGTTTCACCTGACATCATGCGCGATCCCATTGGATAAGCCAGACCCCAGTCGCGGGCGGCGACTTCATCGACTTCGCGGATCTCTGGGTGATTTGCCAATCCCAGATAGCTGTTAATACTCCAGACAACTTTTTCTTCTCCCTGGAATTTCATACGGCTGCTGATTTCGCCTTCCAGCTTGGGGAAGGTGAAATATCCGTGCGCCATTTTGGAATATTGGCCCAGGGGACCATCGTGGCTCAATAATTTTTCAAATAAATCCATTGCCTTGCGGTTTTGATCAATTTGTGGGCGAACGGGGGCGGTGAAACCATTCACCACACCGGAGTCGCTTTTTCCTTTTCAATCCAGTTGCTCCACCAACGACTATAGGTGTGCACCCGGTCTGTGGGTCTTCCCTCCATATCGATAACCGAATAATCGTGGCTCACCCACTCGAAAATGCTACCGTACAGGTTATACACACAGGTGAAACCCATCTCTTGTAAATCATGCGCAATCTTCTCGCTGCGATACCCCACTGAGCAATAAACGACAATTTGAGTATCCTGAGGAATTCCGTCCAACAAATCCTTGTCATAATTACGAAATCCAAGGTAACTAGCGCCTTCTATATGGCTAGTGCGATACTCTTCTACGCTGCGAGCATCAAAGATAAGAACTTCATTTTGAATACGATGAAGATCTGTCACGCCGATTAAAGGGGCGGAATAGTTAAGTAAATAGGGCAGATACCGCTCCAGTGCCGGGTTGCGCAGTTCGGGCGCATCCGGCGGAGGCGTTTTTTTACACCCAAATGTAAATGTTAGCAGGATGGCTTCACCAAGCATCCATAAGTGGTTACGTGTCATGCTAATCGATTTCAACCGGTCCTTGCCCTACCGAATCTTCGATAATCTGACCGGTGCCCAAGGGTGCTAAAGACTCTTGGATAAAAGCGCCTATTGCCTCCATGTGTTCACTGGGGTAGAGCAAATGAAGGTTGGGGCCGGCATCGAGGGTAAAATACAGGGGCAGTTGCTGTTCGGTACGAAATGCGCGCACCCGCTGTATCATTTCGAGGGTGGCCGGCTCCATGAGGATATAGCTGGGATTGGAGGTCATCATCAGGGCATGAAGGGTGAGGGCCTCGGATTCGATAATACTACCGAAAATTTCCAGGTCCCCTTCACGGCTGGCGAGCAACAGGCGTGACAAATGTTGATTGGCCTGCTGGTAGCGCACATCGGCAAATACATTTTGCTCCATCAGTTGATGTCCGGCGCTGCTGGAAACTTGTTTTGTTGCCTTACTCACCAGAACGATCGTATCCCGGAAGCTTTGGAAAACCGGATGAAGCTGATCGGCAAACGGAATAGCTACCTCATCGCTGCTGCCTTTTACTTCGGTATGATACCCCCAAAGGGCCGCTACCGGATATAAGGATCGGGAGGCCGAACCGGATCCCAGACGCGCAAGGTAGGAGGCTTTTCTGAAAAAGGCCTGATCGTCGGAAAGCGCAAGGAAAAATTTGCGTTCGAGGCTACAAAGGCATAATGCCAGTGCGCTCATTGCCGATGCACTCGAGGCAATGCCGGCCGAGTGCGGAAAAGAATTGCTCGTATAAACAGATAAATCCAGTTGGCGCAAGAAAGGGTAAATGGTCGTAATACCTTCGAAAAAGCCTTGAACCCGTTCGGCAAAGGCCGGCTGGGGCGTGCCATCCAAAAAAAGATTGACCGGTACCCGGTCGTTGTGTTCTTTTTTGGGTCTATAGTGCAATTCCGTTTCAGTATGCGCCGCGCTCAACGTCAGGCTCAGCGAAGCATTGCGGGGCAATTGACGACCGTGTTTGCCCCAATACTTAACCAGCGCAATGTTCGAGGGGCTACGCCATTTCACTTTACCCGTGGGTAATTGATTGGCGTCGAGCAGTAACTTTGGGTTGCGGTAATCCATTCCTAGATGCTTTGTTTACAAAAGTAGGAAATCTAGGCAAGGCAAAGAGGAAAGATCATCACCGCAGGATAATCTAATACTAAAGGGGTTTCATGTAAGGTGTTGATTATCAGCAAAAAGCCACGCCTTGTGTCAGGTATGGCTTTCGGGGTTGCCAACGAGCGTCCTAGTTGGTACCCTTGGATTTTTCTTTAGCGCGGCGGTCTCGTTGCATGGGGTTTTCGCCTGAACGTCGCTGACGCTGGCGGAATAACTCGAACCGGCTCGGCTGCGCTTTGCGCGGGAAGTAGTTATTTTCCCGGTCGATATCGGCGGTTTCTACATATGGGTCCAGTTCTATTTGGACTACTTCTTTGTCCGTCACGAAAATTTTGGAAACCTGCTCGCTATTGTAACGCCAAATCTCGGCGGGAATTCGCTTGATTTCCTCGATTCCGTCGGTCATCTCCATACGCAGGATAATGGGCATAACCAGGCCACCGTGGTTGCGAAAAGTAATTTCGTAATAATTTTTACCTGATTGGAGTAGGGCCTTTTCCTCCTCGGAGAGTGAGTTGTAATAGCGTTGATAGGCTTCCTTATCGAGAACCGTGACCTCCAGGGGGTCGTATTCCGAATAAAAGTCGCGAATAGCCGGATCGATTTCATCTTGTGTTTTTTCAATGGATTCGGCATTTCGGATGCTACTGATGTAGCGGGGCGACTTTTCTTGCTGTTCGCGAGTAAACTGGTTTTCAGCTAATGGATCTTTTGTATCCAGGCGCATCCATTGTACATCCTCGATCCCGATATCTACAGCTTCGGTAGAGTAGAACCATCCGCGCCAGAACCAGTCCAGGTCGATTCCTGAGGCGTCTTCCATAGTGCGGAAGAAATCGGCTGGCATAGGGTGCTTGAATTTCCAGCGGTTGGCGTAAGTTTTAAAAGCGTAGTCAAAGTGTTCGCGTCCCATTATTGTTTCGCGCAAAATATTGAGGGCCGTAGCGGGTTTACCGTAGGCGTTATTTCCGAACTGCAAAACGGATTCCGAATTGGTCATAATAGGTACCATATCTTCGGGATTGCTCCGCATGTAAGAAACGATATTAGGCGCCGGTCCGCGCCGGGAAGGGTAGTCACGCTCCCATTGTTGTTCGCTGAGGTACTGCAGAAAAGAGTTAAGCCCTTCATCCATCCAAGTCCATTGGCGTTCGTCGGAGTTGACAATCATCGGGAACCAGTTATGCCCCACCTCATGGATGATCACGCTGATGTGACCGTATTTCATCCGCTCGCTATAGGTACCGTCTTTTTCCGGTCGACCGTAGTTAAAGCAGATCATGGGATATTCCATCCCCATGCTGCCGTCGACCGACCAAGCGAGGGGGTAGGGGTAGTCGAAGGTGTAATGCGAGTACCATTTAATGGTATGTGCTACCGCTTTGGTGGAGAATTGCCCCCAAAGCGGGTTACCTTCTTTTGGGTACATCGACATGGCCATTACAATACGCCCGTCGGACATGGGCACGCCCATAGCATCCCAGATAAACTTGCGGGAGGAGGCGAAGGCAAAATCCCGTACGTCATCGGCTTTGAAGATCCAGGTTTGCTCCTTGGCGGATTTGTCTTTTTCTCGCTCGATAGCTTCTTCTTCGGAATAGATGACGACCGTTTGCTCATGGGAGGAGCGGGCCTTTTCTAGCCGGTCGCGGTGTTCTTTATCCATCACCTGTTTCGGGTTTTGCAGCTCACCGGTAGCTGCAACCAGATGGTCGTCCGGTACGGTGATGCGCACTTCGTAATCACCGAAGGGAAGGGTGAATTCACCGCGCCCCAAGAATTGTTTGTGCTGCCACCCTTCTACCTCATTGTACACGGCCATACGGGGAAAAAACTGGGCAATGTTATACATGTAGTTGTCATCCTCCTCGAAGTATTCATAGCCCGATCGGCCACCCTGGTTTACGTGGTCATTGATATTGTACCACCATTTGATCTGAAATTCAAAAGTACTTCTCGGCTCCAGGGGCGCTGGTAATTCGATTCGCATCATGGTTTTGACGATCGTGAAAGGAAGGTCTTTTCCATTGCTATTTTTTACGTAGTCGATTTTAAAGCCACCGTCGAAGGATGGATCCAGGCTTTCGAGTTGCCCAAGGCTCATGCGGTTGCGCAGGGAATTCGGACGCGTTTTGTAGGTGTCTGAATCCAGGGCACGCACATTCTGGTCCAGCTGCACCCAGAGGTAAGCCAGGGCATCGGGAGAGTCATTGTGGTAGGTGATGGTTTCCGTTCCGTACAGTCGCTGAGTTTCGTCATCGAGGCGAATGTCCATAACATAATCGGCTCGATTCTGCCAATAGGCATGGCCGGGAGCGCCCGCGGCGTTGCGGTATACATTAGGAGTTGGAATTTCCTGCCCCAATTGGCGGAATTTATTGCGGTTCGTACGCTCTGGCTGTTGGGCATGAAGGCCAGTGATGAATCCCAAGAAGATAAATAGCCAGTAGTGTCCTTTCATATTGGTCATTTTTTTAGGAAATCGCGGCAAAATACGATAAAAACGCTGTTTAAAAAAGCAGGTCATCGATTCCAGACGGATTTTGGTAGATCTATTTGGCGGTTCCACGTGGAACCTCACCTCAGTTGATCTAACAGGTAAGACCGAAAGGTGGGATAATGGTTGGGCATGGGTGTTCTCACTCCCTCGAGCCTAGCTAACCGGCCCAGTCGCTCAGGTAGGGGAATGGGGTCGGGGAGCGCTGATTGAATTTCTCGGCTGAATTTGGCAGGATGAGCCGTGGCCAGCACAATAACGGGTACTCCCGGATGCGCTTTGCGGTAGTTCTGGGCGGCGAGGTAACCAACGGCGGTATGTGGGTCGAGAAAGTAACCGTGGTCTTGGTATACCCGGCTTACGGCTGCTAAGGTGGCCTCATCGTCAAATGCATACCCTAGGACTTTTTCACGCATTTGGTTCCACGTGGAACCTTCTTCCATTTCTTTAAAAAGATCCAGCATGCGGGTAAAATTACTGGGATTGCCAACGTCCATAGCATTGGAAAGGGTCCGTACGGAGGGTCGAGGTGTAAAATTGCCGCTCTTCAGGTAGGTAGGGACGACGCTGTTCCGGTTTGTGGCTGCTACAAAATGCTTGGAGGGTAGGCCCATTCGATGAGCGAGGAGGCCGGCAGTAAGGTTGCCAAAGTTGCCGCTTGGCACGATGAAGGCAGGCGCCTTTTTGGGCTCCGGTAACTGGCGGTAAGCTTCAAAATAGTAAAACGACTGTGGAATGAGCCGAGCAATGTTTATGGAGTTAGCAGAAGTCAGGCGTAATGTTCCGGTAAGTGCTTCGTCTAAAAATGCTTGCTTGACCAGGGCCTGGCAATCGTCAAAGGCGCCGTCTATTTCTAGGGCGCGGATGTTTTTTCCGAGCGTGGTAAGTTGCTTTTCCTGCAAAAAACTCACCTTGTCCTTGGGGTACAAAATGACGACTTGGATGCCGGGTTTTCCCAAAAAGCCCGCTGCAACGGCCCCGCCGGTATCTCCGGAGGTTGCCACCAGAATAATAAGGTCGCGATTGGCTCCACGGTTGAAGTAGCTCATCAGTTCTGCCATAAAGCGGGCGCCAAAATCCTTAAAGGCCAAAGAAGGGCCATGGTACAACTCGAGTATGTACTGCTGGTCGCTTAAGGGAACAAGGGGGGCGGGAAAATCGATCGCCCGCTCGACCATCGTTTCCAGATCATCGGCCGGAATGGATGCACCTAACAGGGCCTGGGCAACAGCTACGCAGTGGTGAGCAAAAGGTTGTTCGGATAAACTTTCGAAAAAATCATCAGCCAACACCGGAATCCGCTCGGGCATGTAGAGCCCATTGTCGGGCGGCAGGCCTTTCAATACTGCTTCACGCAGGGTGGCTCGCAAGGCCGGGTTTTTTGTACTATACAAATTCATATCACATCTTAATGGCGCCTTCTTGGTTGATGCCGGAGATAAAAAGCCGCGCGGTAATGCCGACCTCGGCAAAAATATTTTGCATGGCATGGCCTACGGCCTCGGCAGTAAGGCTATTATTGCTAAGGGCAAAGATGGAGGGACCTGCCCCGGATATGCTGCAGCCCAGGGCCCCTGCATCCACTGCTGCTTTTTTTACTGCCTCAAAATGCGGGATCAGTCTGGCGCGCTGAGGCTCAATGACGGTATCGCACAGCGACCGGCCTATCAAATCGAAATCGCTGCGGAAGAGACCCACGATAAAGCCGGCCAGGTTGCCATTCTGGCGAATGTGTTGTTCGAGGCTAACGTGCTCAGCCAGAATATTACGGGCATCGCGCGTGAGGATTTCGATATCCGGATGTACTACACTGGCGTACAATCCGGGCGGTGCCGGCAGGCGGTGTATATCGAGGGTGGCCGTATCGCGCACCAGAACTATGCCGCCAATGAGGGCAGGTGCTACGTTATCAGCATGGTAAGCGCCATCAGCAACTTGTTCGCCCAAGACAGCGTAGGGGAGGAGCGCACGCTTTTCGAATGGGCGGCCAAGCAACTCGTTGACCGCCACTACCGCAGCGGCCGCGCTGGCTGCACTTGACCCCAGTCCGCTCCCGAAGGGCATCTTTTTTCGAATTTCCAGGTCGATCCCAAAAGGTGGCGGTCCTGTCGCTTCGAGTAATTTTTTAGCAGCATAACCCGCTGTATTTCGGTCTACCTCCTTGGGTAATTTGCCCTGAGCGCCAGTAATTCGAACGATGCGGATGGATCGGTGTGCCTCGGTAGGCGTGGCTACGATTTCGTCGCCCGGACCATCTAGGGCAAATCCCAGAATGTCGTAGCCCACTGCTACGTTCGCTACCGAAGCCGGTGCAAAAACTTTTATTCCCGATTTCATAGGCGTGGAAGGTAATTGCCAATGCGAATAATTTCGGAAAAAATTCCAGCGGCCGTCACTTCCGCCCCGGCACCCGGGCCGCGTACGACTAAAGGGCGATCCCGGTAGCGATCGGTGGTGAATACGATCATGTTATCACTACCGCTGAGCTGGTAAAAGGGACTCTCGGGCCCTACCGCTTCCAATTGAATGCTGCAATGACCACCATCGAGTCGGGCTAAAAATCGCAATTTTTTTCCTTCCATGGCAGCCGCCTCGGCTCGCTCTTGCATGGGGGCGTCGGCCTGGGATAAACCCGACCAAAACGCGTCGGGGTCGGGCGCATCCATGACGGGATCAGGTAAAAAGCCGTCGACGGTCACATCGGGCGCTTCAATGGCCAATCCGATTTCGCGGGCCAAAATGATGAGCTTCCGTTTTACGTCCGTGCCGCCCAGATCTACCCGAGGGTCGGGCTCCGTGTAGCCGCGTTCCTGTGCAATTTTCACCACTTCTGAAAATGGGGTTGCGGGACCAAACGTGTTGAAGATAAATGATAAAGAACCAGAGAGTACGGCCTCAATGCGCTGGATCTGGTCGCCGCTCAGCAGCAGATCATTTAACGTAGTAAGTACGGGTAATCCAGCCCCTACATTGGTCTCATACATAAACTGAACGCCGCGCATCGCGGCGATGGACTTCAGGCGCTGGTAACGCAGAAAAGAAGACGATGTTGCAATTTTATTAGGAGTGGAAATGGGAATGCTCGCATCCAGTATCGTCTCGTAATAATCGGTGATCTTAGGATCAGCCGTATTATCTAGAAAAATGCTGTTCTCTAGGTTCAACTGTTTCATTTGTTGCACATATCTTCCGATATTAGTTTGATCATCAGCATCTTGTAGCTTTTTTTCCCAGTTGGCTAAATCAATACCTTCTTCCTGGAATAGCATTGTACGGCTATTGGCCAATGCAATTACCTTGATCTCCAAGGATTGTTGGTCTTTTAGTTTTTCTTGTTGGTCCTGGATCTGGCGTAGTAAAGTACTACCGATTAATCCTACCCCCACAATGAAGAGGTGGAGTACCCGGGTGTCGGACAAGAAAAATGCCTCGTGCAATGCGTTCAGGGCTTTGGCTTCATCCGATCGGTTGATCACTACCGAGATATTGAGTTCGGACGATCCCTGAGCGATAGCCACAGCATTAACACCGTTTTTACCCAGCCCCTGAAACATCCGGCCGGCAATACCCGGCTGATAGCGCATTTTTTCTCCGATAATGGCAACCACCGAGAGGTTCTGCTCTACCTTAACCGGTTCGATGAGGGCGCGCGACAACTCGTTGACAAAGGCTTCCTCGACCGTCCGTCGCGCACGGGCAGCCTGGCCGGGCTCTACTGCAAAGCTGATGGAGTGTTCTGAAGAACCCTGGGTGATCAGGATGATATTGACCCCGGCTTGAGCCAGCGCCCCGAACAGCCGGCCGGCGGTTCCGGGCACCCCGATCAGGCCACTACCTTGCAGGGTGAGTAAGGCCACTTCGCTGATAGAAGAAATACCGGTAATGGCCCGGTTGTCCCGCTCAGCGTGCTGGTCGATAAGGGTGCCGTCAAATTCAGGACGGAAAGTATTTTTGATGCGCAATGGAATTCGCTTATTCAAGATCGGCTGTAAAGTAGGAGGATAAATAACTTTAGCGCCAAAGTGCGACATCTCCATCGCCTCCGCATAACTCATGCGGTGAATGGTGAAGGCTTTTCGCACTTTGCGCGGATCGGCCGTGAGCACGCCTTCGACATCTGTCCAGATCTCCAGTTGTTCGGCGTCGAGGGCTGCAGCCAAAAGAGAAGCGGTGTAATCCGATCCGCCGCGTCCGAGGGTAGTGGTTAGCCCACCCTTAGCCGAAGCGATAAAACCGGTGACGACCTGTACCTCAGGATGCTGCGCAAAATGATCGACAATGCGGTGGTAGGTCATGTCCAAGTCGACTTTGGCTTTGCCAAACGCCTTGTTGGTTTTAATGATAGACCGGGCGTCGAGATAGTTTGCGTTCACTCCCAGCTGCTGCAAGGCAAAGGAAATGATAAATGCGGCATTGCGCTCGCCGAAGCTCAGTACATAGTCGAGGGTGCGGGGCGAAGCTTCCCGCACCAGGAAAACGCCATATAGCAGGTTCTTTAAAACTTCGTGACTGACCTCCAGGTGGGGGAGTACCCGGTCGAGGTAAGGCGCCTGCAAAAGCTCATGGGCTGCTTCGTTATGCCTTTGGCTGAAAGCCTCCACCCGCTCCAGATAGGTCTCTTCTCCGCGAGCAGCCAGCTGGCTCATCTCCAAAAGATCGTCGGTTACACCGCCAAATGCGGAGAAGACTACGGCAATTTTTTCACCCTGTGAATAGTAGTTTTGCAAAATCTGAAGGACGTTGCGAACGCGATCCGGGGTCGCTACCGAGGAACCCCCGAATTTTAAAATTTTCATGTTATCAGCTGGTTTTATGGCTTTGGCTGGCTAGGTGATTGCCTGCCGGCAATGGAACTTAAAGGTAGGTTTTTCGACGTAAAGGCATGAGCTGACTAGTCAGCTGATTTTATCGAATAGCTCTAATGCATGATCTTCGGCCCGGGTCATTTGCGCTTTTTCCTCCGGATTTTTATCATCGAAACCACACAGATGGAGTAAGCCATGCACCATGATGCGCTGAAGCTCGCGATTTTCGGACAGGCCCAAATCCAGGGCATTGGAGCGCACACGGTCAATACTGATAAATACATCGGCAATAATAGGTGCCTCGGCAGGGCTGTACGGAAAAGTAATGATATCGGTTAGGGTATCGTGTTGGAGGTAGTCGACATTGAGCTTATGCAGATAATTATCGCTGCAAAAAATAATATGGAGCGCACCAATTGAGTAGCTATAGTGAGCGGCAACCCCCTCCAACCAAATGGCGATAAGCTCCGGAACAGAAAGCCGGAAGTCGGTATCTTCGGCATGAAACTGTATGAGCGATTCATTGGATTGGCCAGTAGCTGCCAAGTCCGGAAACTCCTGCATATTTATTATAGCTTAAACTGCATCTCGACGGTGCTGCCGTTGTTGTGGTAGCAGATACCATCGCACAGTTGGCGCATTAAAAAAACGCCGCGGCCTCCACAGCGTTTTACATTACCCGGAGCTGTAGGGTCGGGCAGGTTTTTGTAATCGAATCCGCGACCTTCATCCGATACCCGGATAGCCAGGCAATTTTTTTCTTTGCGGAGATCGATTTTTACGGACTTTTTTTCGTCTTTGCAGTTGCCGTGGATAATGGCATTACTGACCGCCTCGGTAAGGCTAATGAGAATGTTGCCGTGCGCCTCGCCCTGAATTTTATACTTGTTGGCAAGTCTACTGACGAAAGCATCTAAAACTGCAACATTCTTCGGATTTGAAGGAATTTCCAGCATACTATCCCGTGACGCTTTTGTGAAGTCTGGCTATAAAATTAACAATTTTTAACGGTAGATGCAAGGCGGGCGACAAGCCAGCTGCTATTTTGGGCGGTACAGGTGATAAGCCAGCTGCGCAATGGAAGACAAAAAGCCGCCGGCCTTGATCGGCCGACGGCTTCTTAGGGTGTTTTTCTATAATTATTCTGCGGGGTCGCCTACTTTCAAGCTCTTCAGGTACTCTTCGACCAGGAACTTGTAGTAAGGTTTGAGTTCGGGCGATACGGATTTATACATCTCGACCTCCGAGGCCCGTTCCTTCAGGTATTCTTGGAGTTCGGGCGGCAATTCGCGCGGCTTCTCCTCGGCTGTGCGCGACTCCCGTTGTTTTTCCATTTTTTGCTGACGTTCGGCTTCTTCGTGCTCCAACAAGCGAGTCATAATCTCTTGCTGGCGCTTAAGGATTTCGTTTGTTAGTCTTTTGTTTACCAGGTCGGTTTCGGTTTTATCCATCTGGTCTATGACATCCTGCAGGCCTTGTTCACCCTTGCCTTGCTCGCGCAACTGCTTTTGTTTCTCTTCCAAGGCACGGCGTAAGGCGGCCTGGCGAGCGGCCATGCGGGCAAATTCTTCACTGTTTGGCATTTGGCCATCTTTTTGCCCTTGGCGCATTTTCTGCATTTGTTGATTGAGCTGCTGCTGCCCCTGACTGATTTTATCCTTGGGTTGCCCTTGTTCGTTCTGGCTGCCGGGCTTTGTACACATTTGAGAGCCTGCCATCATGCTCGACATTTCCTGTTGCATCTGGTTCATCACCTCACTGAGCATCAATGCCAGGTCATTAGTGTTGGTCATGGTGCGCTGTTGGTGGTCGTTCGCCTGTGGTAGGCGCCGTTCCTCTAAATCCTCCAGGCTGTACTTCATGTGGTGCTTGATATCGGTCACTTTTTCCGTGACGAAAGATTCGATCTGGAAAACGCGTTTGCTCAGGGCCTGCAGGCTATCTTCGATCAGGCGGAAGTCATCTTCGAGCTTGAACTGCTCTTGTACCAGTTCTACGTAACGCGGGGTATTGATCTCGGATTTCATAAATTGGTCGATCAAATCTTCCTGGTCGAAAGAAAGCCCTACCAGGTTCTCCAGTAATTGGCGCAGCGCCTGCATATCTTCCTGCATTTGCTCCATTTGATTCTGCTGCATTTCCATCTGGATGGCTTCGGCCATGTCGCGCATCTTTTCGGAGGCTTTTTTCTGCGACTCCGATGCTTTCTGATTTTGCTGTTGCTGCAGTTGCTGCTGGCTTTGGTTCAGGTCCTGCTGGATTTTTTCCATATCTTCTTGCCGGTCCCCCATCTGCTGGGGCGTCTCCAACTCCTGATTTTTCTGCTGGATATTTTCCATTTTCTCTTTCAGGTCCTCAAACTGCTCATTGATATCCTGTTGTTCCTTTTCCAGCTCTTCTTGCGGAGCAGCTTCCTCTTTGGTTTCCTCGCTGAGTTGCTCCTCTTTTTCGGCAAGCTTTTCCAGCTCATCGATGGCTTGCTTGATGTCGCGCTCCAACTCCAGTTGCTTGTAAAGCTCTTCGAGGCGCTCCATTTCCTTTTCCATCTCTTCGTTATTGAACTCCATCTCCTCGGCCATCTTGATAGCATCGTCCTTCTCCAGCTCCTGTAGTAAATCCTTGATTTTCTCCATGAGCTCTTGCATTTCTTCCGTGTAGAGCTCTTCGAACAGCTCCTGCATTTTTTCCTGCTTGCGGAGGGTCTCTTCGTCTATCTCAGAGAATTCTTCCTGATTCTTGAGGTTTTCTTCGAAGGCCTTTTGTGCTTCTTCTACTTGTTTTTTGAGTTCTTCCTGGCGCTCGAGCAGGTTTTCCAGTTCCTTGCGGTTCTGCCAATTAAGTTCATTTTCCTGCAAGAGTTTTTCCCGCATACGACGCATTTCTTCCTGAATTTTTTTCGACTCCTCCATCGCCTTCTGCAGGTTGTCCTTCACCTTTTCATTGTTTTCCTCGGCCATGGCTGCGTATTCTTCAGCAGTGGGCTTGGCGAAGACCATGAGATTGGTTCGAGAGGTCTTGCTGCCATTTACGCCATCATTATCGGCCACTTCAAAGTAATAAGTCACCTCGTCGCCAGCTTCCAGCTCCAGCAGGTCAATATCGAAAGCGTGTTGAAACTCGGTGCGGTTCCCGGAAGGCTTGCCGATCGGTGTAGTTTGAAGCGGCAACTGTCCGCCTTCAGCTTTTTTAATTCGGTAGTTGAAAGTGAGATTGAGAATACCATAATCATCGGATGCTTCACCGGCGAAGTAGCGCATTTTCGTATCGGTGCTGTCGACAAATTGTTCGGCGCTAATATCTGGATAAGCATCGGGCACGACGCTTAGGGAATACATAATGGAATCGGCCTTGGGCAAGGCGCCGTTAGAGACGATTAGTTGGTAGCGTTCATCCTTGATGGCGCGTTTGCTGTAGGAGAAAAGATCATTAGCGAAGCGCTTGGCAGCCACTTGTTTTTCATCGCCTGAAAAAGCTAGCCAGATATCATCCGTATTTTCGGCGTTAAAGACCCAGTCGATTTTGGTACCGGCTGGAACTACCAGATCTCCTATGCTGGATAGTTTTTCATCTTCGCGGCCAGTGTAAGCCGGATAATCCAGTTTCACGTCAAAGCCCAGAATGTTCGGCTTTCGCAGTACACTCAGCTCGTAGGTTTCAGACTGTACTCCTGCCGAGAAGAACCGAAATTTAACGTCTTTTTGCACATTTCGAAATTGATAGGTGAACGTATTCGGCGATTCCTTAGTCAGGCGATACTGATAATCTTCGATATCGATGTAGACTTCTTCCGGTAACTGATCGCCGTTTACTTTTACGGTGAGCGGAAAATCTTCGTATTGAACGACATCCAGATCCCGATTGTCTACGACAAAGTAAAAGGGCGCCGGGCGCTCGAAATCTCGGTCATTGTTGATCAATCGAATCGTACTATCGCGAATGATGCTGGGGGCCGCCAGCAGTAGGATGAGCAAGACTAGTAGGGGTGGCAAGGCGTAGGGGAGGTATTTTCGATTTTGCCCGAAGTTGATGGCCGACTGAAATGGGACGGGCTTAATTTCTTCCGCTTTTTGGTCTACACTGGCAAGGACCAGGGAAGGGTCTTCCAATTGGTCGGATTGTTGTTTAAGTTGCAGGATATTAAGGAGCTTATCCTTGACATTGGTGAAGTGACCACCTACAATAGCTGCTGCCTGTTCGTGGCTGATGATTTTACCCAACCGGAAATACTTCATCATGGGTTGGATCACCCATCCTGTGAGCGCCACACCACTGATACCGATAAACGACCAGAACAAAAGCTTGCGAACTCCACTTGGAAAATAGAAGTAGTACTCCAGAATGTTGAATACTAGAAATAACATCAGGATGAGCCCTAGGCTATAAAGGGAACCGCGGATCATCTGGTTGGTGTAGTATTTGCGGATAAATTGATCCAACTTTTGGATCAATAGCTGATAGTTGTCCTTTCCTGTCATGATATGGCCAGTTTTAGCACTAATAGAAACGGAGAATGTGGCAAAAAGATTGAAACTACTTGGTAAAAGCAGCGATACAGGCCGGTTTTCTCAATAGGCGGATTAAACGGCAAGCCGTTGTAACAGATGCGCATCGAAAAATAGAGATCCTTGCGCGCAATGTCAAGCACTGAAAGGTTAATCACGCGTATTGCCTGGCGGTCCGACAAAAGCAGGATTATTTGCTATCTTCGGTTGGCGCCGCATACGCGACCTACTGCCAGAACACAAACGACTATGGGACCCGATAAGTACGTGAAAAACTATATCGACGGTGCTTTAGTGCCTGCCAGCTCCGGGCAGTACCTCGATCTCATCAATCCCGCTACGGGCAAAGTTTATGCCCAACAGCCCATGTCCCAAGAAGAGGATATCGAGCTGGCCATGGAAGCCGCTCAGCGGGCTTTTCCCAAATGGAGTAAGCAGGAAGCAGACCGTCGCTTTAGGATTATGCTGCGGATCGCCGATATTATCGAGCAATATACAGCGGCATTCGCCCGGGCCGAAGCCATCGATACGGGGAAGCCATACGCAATGGCAGTAAGCGCTGATATACCCAGAGCGTTTAATACCTTCCGGTATTTTGCCTCTTCGGGCATGCATTTCCAAACGCCAGTAGCCCATCTTCCCGGTGAGGCGATCAGCTACACCCTGCAGCAACCTCTTGGGGTGGTGCTTTGCTCGCCGCATTGGGGGTATCCGCTGCAAACCCTCTGTGAAAAAGTAGCGCCTGCGCTTGCAATGGGCAACTGCGTGGTTATCAAAAGTCCCGAGCTTGCACCCATGTCGGCTTACTTGTTTGCCAAAGCTTGCGTTGAATCCGGTATTCCGCAAGGGGTGGTCAACATTTTGCACGGTACAGATAATCGCCTTTTGCCGCTCCTGGTCAATCAACCTCAGGTGCAGGCCGTGGCTTTTACCGGTAGCCAGGAGGAGGGTACGGAGATTGCGCAGTGGGTGGCTCCCTATTTTAAGAAAACTTATCTGAGATTGAGCGGGAAAAACCCCAACCTCATTTTTGCCGATTGTAATTTTGATCAGACCATGATCGGGACCCTGCGCTCTTCTTTTTCCAATAACGGGCAGACCATTGACCAGTGCTCCCGCATATTCGTCGAGCGTCCCCTATACCAGCAGTTCTTGGAGGAGTTCATTAAGCGGAGCTCTTTTGTTAAAGTGGGCGACCCGTTCAGCTCCGTAACGGACCTGGGGGCACTTATTTCACATGATCACCTGGAACGGGTGCTGAGCGTCATCGCTCTGGCCGAAGTAGAAGGCGGAAAGCTGCTTACCGGTGGTCGCCCTAAAGAATTGAGCGGCGACTTGGAGGGTGGTTATTTCCTGCGGCCGACCATTATTGAGGGGCTCGACCCTACTGGCCGAGCCAGCCGAGAGCAAATATTCGGGCCGGTCGTGAGCTTGCACCCTTTTGACATGGAAGAGGAAGCCATCCAACTAGCCAATAATCCAGGCTATAATCAGGTAGCTTCAGTCTGGACCAGCGATGGTATGCGGGCTAATCGCATGGCAGAACAGCTGCGGGCTGGGACCGTATGGCTTAACGCTTGGCTGCACCACGACCCACGCACACCATACGGCGGTACAGTGGAATCGGGAACAGGTCGTTTGGGTGGCATCGAAGCCCTCCGTTTCTTCTCGGCCACCAAAAGCGTAGCCTTGATCTACGGAGGCTTTAGCAATTAATCATCTATAGTGGTGGTATCTTTAGCCGCACCACCTTCGACCTCAAAGTCAAGCACCTCATTTTCTTCTTCCTTTTCGGGTTGTTCCTCCCGCGCACTGCCTGCTTCATCTTGCATGCTACTGGGTTCGGCTACGTCGGCCGATTTGCCAAACGCTTCCTGAAGGGCCTGGCGGATTTCATCCTTCCGCACCTGGCTGCGCTCGAATTCACTTTTGATCTGCCGCTTGGCCGTGCGTACTTCGTAATCATCAGGGGTGCCGCTGATTTCGTAGTAAAGGTTGAAAAAACCATTGCGCCGCGCAGGCTTCGGACTCAGTGAGGGATCATACTTCTTAAAGCGGTTGGTCAAGACTTGGCCGGCGTTGACTTTGATGTTGTACCGGAACTCATTGTCGAAGGATTGCTCTCCATTTACTGTAAGGTTCAGAGCGTTGGAGCGGACGAACATGATGGGGAGATAAAAAACTTCCCGGCGGACCTCGAGTACATTCTCCAGCTTAGCGAACTTGATCCGTTGCAGGTCTTTAATTTTCACGTAATTGGAAAATTGCTCCATTAGGTCCAGGTTTTTAAGCTCGCCTTCTACCACTTCTAACCGGGCCAGTACTTCCAGGTCTTCTTCCAGGAAACGGCCTTCGGGGCTCCAGAGTGCTCGGATGACCATTTGGCTGTTGAGCTTTCCCTCGAGGTTTTGGCTGGTTACAGTGGACTGACCGAAATTATTAGTTTGCTCGAAAAAGGTGGTCGCATCGATATTTTCGCAAACGATCTGTGCGGAAAGCTGGGGGCGACGCTCAAAAAATACATTGCCATCGATGGTGGCAATGCCCTTCATGGCGTAGGTCGAACCAATGAGACCCATCTGGTTGTTGTCAAAACTCAGTTGACCCGTAAAGTTTTCACCTTCGATTTTCTGATAGTTGAAATTGTCGACCCGCGCATCGAAGGTTCCCTTTAAGAAATTGGTCAGGCGTTCGCGCTGTTTGATCCGCAGGGTGCGTAAACTGTCGATGATTGCTGAATCTTTCGACTCGGCGATCGCCTGACTGAGGGCCGAAAGCTTCATCAAACGGTCAATGTCGAGTTGAGGGGATTCCAATTTTGCCTGGAATTCCAGCTCGGACCGTTGCGAATTCAGGGAGTCGGCAAAAAGCACCGGGATAAGGTTATAGGCCTCGCCTTCAAAGCGGATTTCACTGCCGGCGCCTTCCAGCTTTAGCTCCTTGATCACCAATTGGTTGTCATCGACAATCAATTCCCCCCGATCCAGGATGACCTTTTCGCCATTCACTGTCAGGGCTGCATCGTCGAATTCAATAGCGCCGCTGGCTTCGACGCGGGCAATGCGGCGGGTGTCGATCATATCATCATAGTCGCCGGCAAGTTGTAAGTTTTTGACTTCTAACTCGCCCGACCCACTGGTGACCGCGGGATTGTTGAGCAACTGATAAACTGAATTAAGAGGGATTACACCATCACAGGTAAAGTTGATCTTTGGATCCTGAAAATTGCGAACGATCAGTTCCAGTTCGATCAGTTCGCGGTTGAAATAACCACTGAAATTCTCCAACTCAAAGCGGCTGCTTTCGCTGGTACGAAATTTTCCGTTGTCATAATAAGCATCGAAGGAGACATCCTTCAAGTCGCTGGTTAGGCGCGGACTGCTCAGGGTACCTTCACGCAAGCTTAGGGTGGCGGTGAAGTTGGGGTTCTGCTCTTTGTTTTCCAGCCCTTTGATGACTCCCAGGAACTCAAATTTTCCTTTGCTTTCGAAGTCGCTCAGATATTTCTGGTACGATTGAGGCAGCAATTGCAATACGGAACCTACCTGACCGTCGCCCGTGTGCATTTTCAAGTCATAGTGTAGGCCATTATTCCAGACTTCAATTTTGCCGTCCAGCAGTAGTTCGTTCGCCTCTACGTCGAGCGCCAGTTTTTGGATCTCGTAGGTTTGCTCTTTCAGGTTGACGAAAATATCTGCATCATACCGGATATTTTTCCCGGCCAGGTAACGCTCCTGGGCGAGCTCGATGAAGCGGTTTTCCATTTGGCCATCGCTCTTCAGAGTGAATGCCCGGGGATTGAAATCGCCGGTAAAGCGCCCTTCAAGAAAGGTAGTAGCTACATAAGCACCCTGCTGCTCATCCTCAAAAATTAATTCCATATTGCTGACGACGGCCTCGTTCAGCGAAATATTGAGATGGCGCTTGCCAATCGTATCAGTTGTCGTTTGGATCGTGTCGGTGGTGAAGATATGGTAATTCGGCTGCCCTGCCTCATTGATGCGCACGCGGATACCACCGTTGCTCAGGGTAACCGATTGAATCTGATAGTTGGAGCGGATCAACCCTAACAGGCCGAATTTGAAGGCGACCTTTTCTGCCTCAAGGAGCAGGCCGCCCTGGCTGTCTTGCAATTGCACCCTATTTAAATGCACGGCTGCCCTTGGAAAAGCAGAAAATAGGGACAGCTTCACTTCATCGACTCGTAATTCGGTAGCAATGTTGTTGTTGACCACCCCGACGAGCCGCTCGCCAATCTGATCCTCGAAAAGTGCAATCGCACCAACCCCGAGACCGATCACGACGATAAGAAAAAGGAGCAGATATAGAAAAAAACGCTTGAAGAATTTCTTCACGGGTTTCAGACTTTGTTGGGTGTTATATTGTACGGTTTACAATATAGTAAGATCAACGGGTTGTGTATTGTTGACCCACAGGAAAGTAGATTGGTAGTAAGCGGTTGTGGTCGAGCCGTTTGGAAAACAAAAAGCCCCGCACAGGTGTACGGGGCCAGCTTTCTCTGTGGGCGATGTAGGATTCGAACCTACGACCCCCTGCTTGTAAGGCAGGTGCTCTAAACCAACTGAGCTAATCGCCCTCTTAGAATCGCGAATGCAAAAGTAGAACAATTTGATAATGCCTGCAAGAACCGATGCGGGTTTTTGCTGAAAATAATCGCCCGAGGATTGCACAATTAGTTTAACACGAGCTATACACATAATTAAAAAATCACTAAAAGTTAATTTTTTTAACGATTCAGTTATTTGGCGCTCCGTTTTATCTATTTTTCAGCATCCAGTACACTAAAAACTATTTAGATGAAAAAAATTTTGCTAACCTTTTCGGGCTTCTTGTTCCTGGCTCTTTCGACTTTTCAGTGCACAAATGCGGAAAATTCAGATGCAGGGGATCCAGCTACTAAAGAAGAAGGCGTTTATGTTGCGCGTGGTAATGAACCCTTCTGGAATGTAGAAGTCGTGCCGGGCGAATCTATTACTTGGACTACTCCTGAAGGTTCTATCAAGATGCCTTATGTCCAGCCCATCATGGATAAATCGATGCGTCCGGCAAAGCGCTACAATGTAAGAACCGAGGCCAACGAATTCGGCATGATTGTTCGTACCGGACAGGAGTGTACCGATTCGATGAGTGGACACAAAGCTCCCGATATTGTCGAGGTTCGTCTGAATGGCAAAGATTACAAAGGTTGCGGCGGTCCGAAAGATCTCATGATGCCAGGCGAAGGATAGGCATCCCCTTCTTTTCTTCGTGGCCCGGTGAATATAAAAAGCGCGCGCGTGCGAGGTTAATGCTGCGCTTTCACTCCTTCTCTCCCCCTTCATGATCGATCGCATCCTGAAAGATCATCCAGAGATTTTCGGAGCGTAGCCCATTGCACGCACTGTCGTGCAATTCTGGTAAGCGCAGGTCAATACTTTTAACTAGGTCGAAGGCAAAAGGCTCGAGACGGCAGTGGTAATTATCTAGGTAAACGATACCGCCGCCTGTATTTTCGGCAAGGCAAAGGTAGTCCGAAAAAGCGTCGGTATTATTGAGGGTAGTGCTCAGGAAAGTCAGGATGTTGATTTTGATATGCTGCTCCTGCAGGCTGGCTGCCCACTCGCAGATGTCCATTCCAGGTGACGCACACACATCGGCCCCATCGCTGATCAGGAAAATGGATTTTTCCCGCCCTGTGGTATCGCTAAATAACTCGGGAGATTGCTTGAGCACTTCCAGAAGCGGAGTAGTGCCATCGGGAATGAGAAACCGCAGCTTCGACTGTAGCTCATCAATATTGAGACTGCCAGCGGATGCCCAAATAGCAGGCGAGCCTCCGCAATTGCCGCCGATGGTACCGATGCCTAGGCGCTGCTCTTCACGGATACCGCGAGTGATACCTCGCGACATGGTCTTCATAACAGCAAAGCGTGTTTGGCCGAGACAAGTCACTTGCTCTTGAACCATAGAGCCAGAGACATCGACCAGAAAAATCAGCTCGTCGTATTCGGCCAGGTGAAGCAGCCGGGCTATATACTCTGGGATCTCGCGAAATTTGGGGCGCGTTTTCTCTTGCTGCTCCCGCATGACATCAAAGTCGATCGCCGTAATACCCAGGGTGTCGACAATGGTGCGATAGTTATATTGAGCATCCTCATTCTCTACATGCAGTTCCAGGGCCTGTCGGAAGTTATCAACCGCCCGTAGCATGTCTCGGCGGTGCACATGATAATGAGGCAGTAGGTTATTCCTCCGATGTGCCGACAATGCCTGGTTGAGCATAATCGCGTAGCCCTTTGCATTGAAGAACAAGGCCCGCAGCTCGTGGTCAGCGCCTTTCCACTCCAGGGCATAATCGAATTGATCAATGGCCGAGCCATATTCTCCCCGGTAGCACTGGATCATGCCCTCAATAAAGTATCCAAGGGCTCGCTTCTGTGGATACTCTGCTTCGACCGGATTCAGGCGTCTAATTCCTTCGCTGAGGATAGCCAGTCCTTCATCCGGATTTCCCGTTTTGCCCATCGCCAGGCTGAGCGATAGGGCAAAGCTGTAGTTCTCCGGTATGATCTGATGTGCTCTTTTGAAGTGCTGTTCGGCTTTTTGGTATTTTCCTTCCGTAAACAAGAGGGTGCCTTCATAATGCATCCGAAAGGCAGCCTTGGGACCGCCAATAGGTTCCCCAATGGGTTGTCCTGCGCCCGAGAGGAGGAGAAGAAGCTTCAGCACTACGGAGATCATATCCACAAATTGGACCTTGAAATTAGGCGCTGCTGGTTAGAATAGCAATGCCTCTGCCTATCATAATAAAAAAATGGAACTCCTTTTGAGGAATTCCATCTTTGATAGGTCGTAGGATAACTTTGTATTGAGTTTTTACAAATTAAACTTAATACCCTGCGCCAGGGGGATGTGATCGCTGTAGTTGATGGTGTTGGTTTGCCGGCGCATATAGGCTTTCCAGGCATCCGATCCGCTCTCGCGACCGCCACCGGTATCCTTTTCACCTCCGAAGGCTCCGCCGATTTCTGCACCACTGGTGCCGATATTTACGTTGGCGATTCCACAATCGGACCCCGCGTGCGAGAGAAAGAACTCGGACTCTTTCAGGTCATTGGTCATGATGGCTGAAGACAGCCCCTGAGGGACGCCATTGTGCAAGTCCATTGCCTCCTGGATATCACTGTAGCGTTGTAGATAAAGGATGGGAGCGAAGGTTTCTTTTTTGATCATCTCCGAATCTTTGCCAACCTCTGCAATGGCCGGTTTCACGTAGCAGCCACTTTCATAGCCTAGCCCGTCGAGTACGCCCCCTTCTACCACCAAATTACCGCCCTCAGCCCTGATGGCTTCCAGGGCTTCGCGGTACATCTGAACGGCATCGCGGTCGATGAGCGGACCCACGTGGTTGTTCTCGTCGAGGGGATTGCCAATGCGCAATTGCCCGTAGGCATGGATCAGGGTTTCTTTTACCGTGTCAAAAATGCTTTCGTGTACGATCAATCGGCGGGTAGAGGTGCAACGCTGACCGGCGGTGCCCACTGCGCCAAAGACTGCCCCCGTGAGAACCAGCTTCATATCAGCGCTGGGGGTGATGATGATGCCGTTGTTTCCGCCCAATTCTAGGATGGTTTTACCCAAACGGCCAGCCACCGTAGCGCCTACAACTTTACCCATGCGAACACTACCCGTAGCGGAGACCAAAGGAATGCGCGTATCGGTGGTGATGAACTCCCCTACGCGCGTATCGCCGGTTATAATATTGACAATGCCTTCCGGCAAATCGTTATTGGCGATCACTTTCCGGAAGAGATTCTGGCAGGCAACCGTACAAAGCGGGACTTTCTCACTACCCTTCCAGATCAGCACGTCGCCGCAGACAAGTGCTACCATAGCATTCCAGGCCCAGGGCGCTACCGGGAAGTTGAACGCGGTGATGATCCCTACCGGACCCAGCGGATGCCATTGCTCATACATACGGTGGTCGGGCCGCTCCGAATGCATGGTGAGACCATAGAGTTGGCGCGACAGGCCCAAGGCAAAATCACAGATATCGATCATCTCCTGGACTTCGCCCCAACCCTCTTGTAGGCTTTTGCCCATTTCGTAAGAGACGAGCCGGCCCAGTGCATCTTTGTGCTCCCGCAAGGCTAAGCCATATTGCCGCACGATCTCGCCCCGCTGCGGAGCCGGTGTTTTTCGCCAAACTTGAAAAGCCTCCCGAGCTGCTTCCACGATTTCGTCGTACTCTTTGCGGCTGGTGATACTCACTTTGGCGATCAAGACGCCGTCAACCGGCGAGCGTGACTCGATGAACTGTCCGGAAGAGGTTGATTTTTGGCCGGTACTGGATCCCGCATTTTCGCTTTCCAGTCCTAGCTCTTTGAGAAAAGATAAATCCATTTTTTACTATTTGGGTCTATTCGGTTAAGAAAGCAGCTTTTTAACCGTGGTTGCAATGGAAGCATTGTCGGTCTTGCCGGCCAGTTTTTTGGTAGCGGCGCCCATGACTTTACCCATTTCCTTCATGGAGGTAGCACCGGTTTCTTCGATGATGGTGCGTATTTCGGCTTCCAGCTCCTCCTGTGATAGCATCTCAGGGAGATACCGTTCGATGACTGTTATTTCTTCCCGTTCGGTCGCGGCCAGGTCTTCCCGGCCCTCTTTTTCATAGATTTCGAGCGAATCGCGACGTTGTTTGATCAGTTTCTGCAGGAGTTGAAGCTCGCCCGCCTGGTCCAGTGCCTTGCCCGAACCGTCGGTCTTCGCTAAGAGAATGGCTTGTTTTACGGCCCGAATTCCACGTTTGGATGCTTCGTCTCTAGCCTTCATTGCAGCTTTGAGGTCTTGATTAATACGTTCTTCCAGGCTCATAGTTCCAGTCATTTAGTGAAGTAGTAAAAGTACACATTGCTTTCGATTGTAAAAAGATTACTCCTCTTCACTCCTCAGGGTTTCGAGGTATTGGGTAAGTTCGATGAAGGCCGCCACGGAAAGCTGTTCGGGTCGCTGTTGAAAGCGGCTGTCTGTGGAGAGCACCGTAAAGTCCGGAAAAAGCGATTTGAGCGTATTCCGCAGCATCTTGCGGCGCTGCCCAAATGTTTGTTTGACCACCTTGCGAAATAGCGTTTCATCACAGGGTAAATCGTAGTCAGCTTTTCTTTCCAAACGGATCACACCCGATTGTACTTTAGGCGGCGGCTGGAAGGCGCCAGGATGAACCGTAAATAAATACGATCCTTCATAAAACGATTGAGTCAGCACACTGATGACGCCATACTGCTTGCTGCCATGGGGTGCGATGATGCGCTCGGCCATTTCCCGTTGAAACATCCCGACCATGACCGGCACCTGATGTCGAGCGTCGATCATTTTAAAAACGATCTGAGAAGAAATATTGTAGGGAAAGTTCCCAATAAGGGCAAAGGAGCGATCGCCGAAAAAGTCGGCAAAACGGATCTTCAGGAAGTCGGCTGGTATGATGTGGCCGCGCAGTTCGGGATAGTGCTTGCGCAGATAGTGGACCATATCGGTGTCGGCTTCTACCACCGTAAGTTGCTCGGGCCGATCGAGCAAAAACTGGGTAAGCATACCCCGACCAGGGCCTACCTCTAAAACATGCTCGAATTCAGGGCTACCGGGCAGGCTTTCAGCAATGCGCTGGGCAATGTCCTCGCGGTGCAAAAAGTGCTGGCCATAGGATTTTTTTGCTTTCAATCGGATCGGATTGCTTACTGACGGAATGTAGCGAAATTTATTTGGAAATGAAATGGAAAATAGCTTGCTTTAACCGTTATACTGATCTGTGTTAGAACGTTGATCTTCTCTGGTGAGAAACGGGTTTCGTTACTAATTATTTATAAGCACGCAGCTATTCTTATCGGTTGAAGGGGCCCTTTGAACCCGCCAAGTCGGGAAAGGGAAGGAAAAGCATGAGCATTATGGAAAAAATGAGAATTGGCATAACCGTTGGCGATATTAATGGAGTAGGCTTGGAAGTGATTCTGAAAACATTAAGCCATCCGAAAATTTTGGACATGTGCACCCCCGTTGTGTACGGCTCCACTAAGGTGGTTTCCTACCACAAGAATATCGTCGACTTGAATTTTCAGTTTTCGCAATCGCGCACCGTGGAGAAGGTCGAAGAGGGGCGCATCAATATTATCAATTGCTGGCAGGAAAACGTCAATATAACTTTGGGTAAACCGACAGCCGAGGGCGGAAGATACGCCATGAAATCCCTTGAAACTGCTACCAGCGACCTCAAGCACGGATTGATTGACGCCCTGGTGACAGCGCCCATTCACAAGGCAGCGATGAAAATGGCTGAGTACCCCTATCCTGGCCATACCGAGTATCTCACCCACGAATTAGCCCCTGGTCGAGAGAGTCTGATGTTCATGATTCACGATCAATTAAGGATAGGCTTGGTAACCAATCACCATCCATTGCGCGAAGTGGCCGGAAAGATAAACGAGGAGTTAGTCTTGCGTAAAATTCTAATTATGGAAGAGTCGCTGCGGGTCGACTTTGGTATCGAGCGACCAACGGTTGGTGTGCTGGGTCTGAACCCCCATGCAGGCGACGATGGTGTCATAGGCGACGAAGAAGCGCATTACATTCGGCCGGCAATTCTTAAAGCCAAAGACCGTGGGCTTTTAGTTATGGGTCCCTATCCTGCCGATGGGTTCTTCGGCTCGGGGCAGTATGCAAAATGCGACGGCATCCTGGCGATGTACCACGACCAGGGCTTGGCACCTTTCAAGTTACTGGCCTTCGGCGAAGGGGTAAATTTTACGGCCGGTCTTGATGGGGTTCGCACTTCTCCCGATCATGGCACTGCTTTCGATATCGTGGGTAAGAATGTGGCCAATCCGGCATCTTTTCGAAAAGCACTTTACCTAGCCATCGATTTGGCCCGGAACCGTAAAGCCTATCACGCCGATCGCGAAAACGCCCTTTCCAGCAATAGGTTTCAACGTGCTAACGGGAAAGTGCGTTCTGAAGAAGAAGAGTAGAAAATTTTACACTCGACTGTTTTTTACTCGCTGCACCGTTCAACCTTTTGCAGGCTTGGAACTTTCTAAAAGTATATTTTACATCCCGGCGAAAGACGAGATAGTTTAATCGATTAATTGTTCGACTTGCGCGAAATATGTTTATTTTTGCGCTACCAAGAATAGGTTATTTTCTTACCGCAAAACTACTCAAAAACCAAAAGATGCTATGAGCCAGCACGCCGACAAAACCCGGTACTCAGATGAAGAACTCGAAGACTTCCGAAAACTCATTGAAGGAAAGTTAAAGCGTTCAAAGGAACAATTGAAATTTTACCAGCAACAACTAGAAGATCTGGCTTACAATGATGATGCAAAAGTAAAAGGCCTGGATGATAGCATTGGTACCATGGAGAGCGAGAGCCTTACTAATATGGCTGCACGCGAGAAAAAGCACATCCAGCACCTGGAAAATGCTTTGATTCGCATCCAGAACAAGGTATATGGCGTTTGCCGAGAGACGGGCAAACTCATTCCCAAAGAGCGTCTGCGCGCGGTACCCCATGCCACACTGAGCATCGAAGCAAAGATGAATAGAGGAAAAAAACGGTAGCCTTGTAAACCGGATTCGACCCAAAAGTGATTACTCCTTAAAAAGGGGTAATCACTTTTCTTTTGCGAAAAATATGACCCTTTTCCACTACGTTCTGATCAATTGAATTAACATCACTGTATCTTGAACCGATCGACTAAAATTGGATTACTGGTACTGTTGGTCTTACTCCTAGACCAGGGTCTGAAAATTTGGGTGAAGACCCATCTGACTTACGGTCAGGAGATGCAGCTGTTTGGGCTCCACTGGGCGCTGATTCATTTTGTTGAGAACAATGGGATGGCCTTTGGTCTTACCCTGGGTGGCGGAGAGTACGGCAAACTTCTGCTGAGTATTTTTCGGTTATTGGCCATCACATTTCTAGTTTTCTACCTGCGATCCCTCATCCGCGTGGGAGCCCCAATGGGGCTGCTGGTCAGTTTCGCGTTTATTTTGGCAGGAGCTACCGGCAACATTATCGACAGTGCCTTCTACGGCCTGATATTCTCCGAGTCGCTGTTTCACGGCGCCCCGGCACAACTTTTTCCCGCAGGCGGGGGCTACGCAGGATTCTTGCATGGAAAAGTGGTCGACATGTTCTACTTCCCTGTTTTTCGCGGACAGCTACCCGATTGGATTCCTTTTTGGGGTGGTGACTACATACTGTTTTTCAAACCCGTCTTCAATGTGGCTGATATCGCTATCACCTTAGGAGTGATCAATATCCTCTTATTTCAACGGTCGTTTTTTCAGACCCCTGAACACCGTCGGGAGCCCACCGGTGAAAGTCCACTCACCTCTGATGATGAAGGCCTAACGGAAGAAAAAGACAAAGCAAATAATCCGCTCATCACAGGTTCCTCCCAATAAAAAAGCGGGCCATCTCGATAAGGAAAGGAGATACCCCGCTTTTATTGGTGAATAAAACAACCGTTTTCTACTCTTCTAAGAACCGGGTTATCGCCTCAATGGAACTTCCGATCTTATCGTAATTTACGCTATAGTGAATAAACTTTCCGTCCCGTTCGGTTTTAACCAGCTCGGCCGCCCGTAAAATGCGCAGATGCTGAGAGGTAATGGATTGTTCCAGATTTAGTGCGTTGTAGATTTTGTTAACATTGATACTTTCATTCTGATCAATGAACTCCAAAATCTTTAATCGCAGTGGATGGGCCAGGGCCCTGAGTACCTCGGCCGAGGTCTGCAACCTGTCTTTGGTGAGGTTTACTTTAGCTTTTCTCATAGTTATTTAATTTGCATACAAAAGGATATATACAACAAATATGCATTTTTTTCTATTCTCTTCAAAGACAAAAAAGATGCTGCGCGCTTTAAAGCGTGCAGCATCTTTTGTTGCTTATGGCATATTTGTAATTCCTAAACGAGTTTAGGAGGCTAATTCGTCTACTAGTCGGGAAATTTGTTCCAAACGTTCGCGATTCAGCGAGTAGTAGATAAATTTGCCTTGGCGATCGGTGTTGACCACACCTGCGCGGCGTAGGATAGCTAAGTGCTGGGAAGCGACGGATTGTTCCAGGCGCAATTTGATGTAGATATCAGTAACCGTCATGGTTTCGTTTTCCTCCAACAGGTCAATAATACGCTGCCTCAATTTATGATTGACGGCCCGTAAAACCAGAACGGCCTTGCGCAACTCAGCATAATCGAGCTTGACGTCTTCCTGCCCCTTCTTCAACGTCACCGTTTCATTTTTTTGCTTTCTCATAAACTGTCGTTTGTTATTAGTATTATTTGTGAATGCTGACAATTATTGAGGGTCAAATACTGTACCAAATTTAAAGCATGACGATGGCTCATCAACTGTAACCCCTTTGTTTCTAGCCAAAAATAATAAAAATATCGTAAAATTAAAAATATAAATAATGTAAGATGTTGGCTAAATACGTTTTTTCGGCGTCGTAACGTGAGGCGGTTTCAGGTATATGGGCTCCAGATATGCGGTGTCGGCCCATCTTTCCTGTTCCCATGCTTTGAGTGCAGGCTCCACTAAATGGATGGCATCGCAATACACCTCCACAAATTGAATACTCGGACTGTTGATTATTGCTTTGGCTTTCGGCATACCGTTACCACAGAGCAAAACCGGATGATCCTGATTAAGCGCGTTCGAAAAGCTTGGCGACTGCAAATCGACCGAGATTGGAGCGGAAATTTCGCTACCATTTTCGTCGTATATCGCCATATACACTTCTTTTCGTCGTGCATCGATCATGGGAATGTAGTGTCCCCGATCGATAGGGTGGACCTTACGTGCCGCTAGGGCTAGCGCAGCTAGCGTAGGGACTGCAATAATCTTTTTTCCCAATGCGAAGGCCATTCCTTTGGTTGTACTGACCCCGATCCGCAGAGCTGTATAGGATCCCGGACCCTGGCTTACCGAAATTGCGTCCAAATCCCTAAAGGCGATCGCTGCTTGCCGCAGCAACTTTTCAATGAGCGGGCTCAATTCACGGGCGTGCTGATAAGGCTCTTCTGCTGCCATCGATCCCAGGACCCGGTCTCCATGGCTTAAAGCTACCGAACACACTTCCGTAGCAGTTTCTACACATAGTAATAACGGTAATGTATTTGGTTTATTGTCGTTCATAAACGCTGAAATTATCAAATTTTATCCACGCCGATTAATTCTAATGGGTTTGCAAGACCCGATGGTCGAAACGATTACTGCTCCTCCTTCGTTCCCGTTGTAGTGTATTAAGCAGAATAACCGTAATTTTACTTTCCGCGGCCGACTGATTTAGCACACGGCCGGCAAAGAATAAATGTAAGACCATGCTGGAAAAACTAGAAGATATTTACAACCGGTATCAGTTACTCGAAGAACAGATGGCCGATCCATCAGTCATCTCCGACCTGGACCGGTATAAGAAAGTGAGCAAAGAATACAAAGATCTCAAGGTCATTGTCCAAGCCTACTTAGCGTACAAAGAATTACTCGGCAACATTGCCACAGCCAAAGAAATGCAAAAAGAACAAGATCCGGATATGCGGGAAATGGCCGCTACCGAACTCGAGGAACTACAACCTCAACAGGTGGAAATGGAGGAAAAGATCCGGCTGCTGCTCATTCCAAAAGATCCCAACGATTCAAAAGATGTCCTGTTTGAAATTCGCGCCGGTGCCGGCGGTGATGAAGCAGCTATCTTTGCTGGCGATTTGCAACGCATGTATTCGCGGTACTTCGAGGCACGAGGCTGGTCGAGCGAAGTGGTCGAGGTAAACGAGGGCGCTGCTGGCGGTTACAATAAAATCGTACTGGAGGTTTCGGGCGAAGATGTTTTTGGCAAGCTAAAATTTGAATCGGGTGCGCACCGGGTGCAACGCGTCCCGAAAACCGAGTCGCAGGGAAGGGTGCATACCTCAGCGGCTACCGTTGCGGTGATCCCCAAGCTGGAGATGGAGGACGTCAACATTAACAAAGCCGACCTGAAAGTCGATACCTTTCGCTCGAGCGGAGCAGGAGGGCAGCACGTCAACAAAACCGAGTCTGGGGTACGATTTACCCATATACCGACGGGTATTGTGGCCGAAAGTACCGACGGACGCTCTCAAATCAAAAATCGCGAGATTGCACTCACCCGCCTGTACCAAAAAATTCAGGATATCCAGACCAAACAGCACGAATCGGAAATGGCAGCAAAGAGGAAATCCTTGGTGGGTTCGGGCGACCGCTCGGATAAGATCCGCACCTACAATTTTCCGCAGAACCGCGTTACAGACCATCGAATCAATCTCACCGTTTATAACCTCGACCGAGTTATGGAGGGGCAACTGGAAGAGATTATTGAGGCCTTGCAATTCGCGGAGAATGCCGAGAAGATGAAGGCTGGTGAAACGGTTTAAAAATCCGTACCTAGGGCAATGAACCACTTGGGGTCCTGTACCACACGGGTCTCGATGCCCCAGCCGTAATCCACCCGGATAAAGTAACCAAACAGCGTAGTACGTGCGCCTACCCCATAACCGGCTACGATCGGGTCACGGAAGTATTGGACCTCGATGCTAATCTGGTCACTATTGATAAATTCAGTCGTATTGAGCGGATTGTCATCGTCGAAGGGTGATGTGCCGGTCCATGCCGTACCTACATCGAAAAACCCTACTGCCTGGAAGTTACGTAACAACGGCGATTTGATATTCTTGGAGATATACTGGAATACCGGTATGCGCAGTTCGGTGTTGACCAGTGCGAATGAACTCCCGTTGCGAATATTGGTGTCAAACCCGCGCAGGTTGGTTGACAAGGTCTGGAAAGCGTAGTTTTGATCCGATGCAATCGGAATGTCGTTGTTCCGGCTCGGGAAAAGCCAGTTGTCGACGCCTCCCATCAGGTACAGGATGCGCTCCGAGCCAAAGGAAGTTCCTGCCGAAAAGCGCGTGGCGATTACCGAGCGCTTCAGCAGGCGCTGATAATGCCGGAAATCAACGCCCAACAAGGTCATAAAGCCCTCGTCGAAGCTAAGACTGACCCCATCGGCCAGGTCGATGTCGAAGCGCTTCAGCGCTTCCGCATAAATTTTATACCGCGTGCCGTTTTTGATGTTGAGTGATACATCGAGGGTATTGTCAAAAACGTACTCCAGCCGTAACCCTACACGCTGATCGCTCTGCGTCGGTACGTTGAGAGTGACGTCGTCACTGGCCAGTTGGGTAATCCGGTCGCGGCGCAGGGTAGTGGTTGCCCGTAAGCTGCGGAAAATATCAAGTGGATAGCGCAAGGTGAACTGCCCCAGCACGATATCCAGTTCGCGCCGGCGCGGTACAAATGTTGGGCTACCATCGTTGAATCGCTGATTGCGGCGGTATACGGCAAACTCCTTATCAAAGCGCGTTTTTTTGTTCCGGTAGATGAGGAAAAACTCGGTGCCATTGAATGTGGTAGGTACGCGCACGCCCCCCTCTACTTCATGGTCCTCGAAAAGGTCTTTAAAATTAGCCTTTAAAAGGATCCCTGGTGGAGGATACTGAAATTCTTCCGGATTGGCAGCAAACGTTTCCAGTCCTTGGAAGAGCAGGTTATTGTCCAGTTTGGTGGTTACGTAATCGGTCCGAAACTTCACCCGGTAAGAGGTAATACGCCCGGGGCGAAATCGGTGAACATCCCGTTGTTCTTCCGTTTGGGTAGGCAAATTCAGCGCGTTGTTCATCGGTGGCAGAATGCTGATTTCCTCCGGTTCCAGCTCCGGTCCGGCTAGTTCTTCTGTGCGTTCCGTCGTGTCGGTCGGCGCTTTCGGTTCCGGGTCACCGAATTCTGTTTGGAAGAGGTATCCCTCGTTGATATCGGGAACAGTATCGGCTTCTGCCGGTACGGGAGCTGCTTCGGTAGGGATGGGTTCGCGTTCGGGCAGCGGAGGTAGCAACGGATTCAAGTTATTGTCGCGCTTTTCAGTCTTTTCCGGAGTGGGCTGGCTGGCTGGCTCCTTCCCGGATGCTCCGGGGTCTTCAGCTTTTTCCGTGATCTGATTGATGGACCTGCGGAAGGTGGTGGGGTATAAATTGTAGGTCGAGTCGGGCCTCAACTCCCGGATGAAAAGTTCGTGGCTGCCGTTACGGATAAAGTGGGTAACCGTTTTATTCAATCGGCTAGCCGTGTGATGACTTCTCAGGTTGCGGTCAAAATTAGAGTTGATATGGGTGACAGCCCGTTCCTTGATAACGGGTACGACGTAGCTGGAATCGATTAGGGAAGTATCCAGAGACTCGAGCGTGGAATCGACATGCAGCCGTATTTCATCGCCGCTATTCAAAAGAATAATCCGGTCGTAGTGGTGGACATATTCTTCGAGATAGCCCGTCTCGCGATTAAAAATGCCGCTTTGATTACTACTGTAGCCGAACCAAGTGGTATCGATGGCGATGGGACGGCGTTCATTGGCGTAGGGCGTATTGGTTACACGCACCAGCTCTTGGCTTTGTTCTTCCAGGTTGTAGTAAAAAATATCGTAGGTTCCGATCGGCAAGATTGTATCCATGCGCATGGGGCGCAGTAGGGTATCCAAGCGATTAGAAGCAAACAAAATACCCTTACGCCCGCGGATTTCTACATAGGTGGCATCCAGGTCGTCGTAGAAATCGCGGGTAATTTGCTGCGATTGTCGGGTTTTGGTGAAGTACAAATAAATGTCAGAAAACCCTTCAACCATGGCAGAAAAGACCAGCCTAAACGGGTCTACGTAATCTATACTGAATACCCGCTGGTATTGGGGGGAAAGCGGCTCTTCTTCGTAGTCGTCCGTGCGGATATTATGGATGCGCAAGTATGCCTTGTCGCGCTTTTCGTACAAGATGGCCAGCATTTGGTTATTCGGGTTCCAGGCCAAAAGCGGGTAACTGTAATCGGTAGCCTGGAAAGCATTGCGAAAGCCTTCTTTCATGAGTACTTCCCGGTCGCCGGTGGTGAGGTCGTGCAGATATATTTTGTATTTGCCGATTTCATTGAGCACATATGCAAGATAGCGGCCGTCGGGGCTGATTTTTGCCTCCGTTACCGGCAGGTCGTGTTTGTTTTTAAAAGCCAACTTACCTTCCTGTGAAGCATCGCGCCGGCGAGCCTCCTGGGTATAGCGTTGCAGGTAAAAACCCTCCATGTCGGACTGCACCATTTCAAAAGTATTACCCAGCACGTAAAGAAAACCACTTTCCACACTGCGGTTAATACGGGTCAGGTAGAGCAGGTTGGAAACAGTAGATTGCCCATATTGCTGGCTGATGTAATACCACAGTGCATGACCCGCCAATATTGGCTCTTTTTCAGCCAACTTTTCGAATCCTTCGTAGTCCTCGGAAAGCATGAGGTCGCGTAGGCGATCATCTTCTTCCACGCTCCAGCGGCGACCGACATAACTTACCAACCCTTCCTTAAACCAGGTGGGAAGATTGAGCAAAACGGCATTCTGTACAATTTCCTGGATATTTGATCCAAAGAGCATCGCTTCCAGGTAAATATTGGCAATTCCCTCCCGAACCTGACGGCGCAGATGATTGTGGTCACCATTGAAATAGACGAACATTTTGTTGCCCACGATCTTCGTCTGGCCGCCGATGTTGGTGAACGTCTCCTCACTACCAATATTGGTTTGCTTGAGGTCGGTTAGGTCGGCATATACAATGATCTGTACTTTTTCGTTAATTCGGTGCTCCAAAACGGATTGGATATCCTGGAAATCGTACTCGGCCATTTGCACCACAGCCTGCCCCACATTGCGGGATTTACCGTACCAATAGGTGATAAAGTTGTCGCTCTCATATTTCAACCATTCCTCGAAATCATCGTGGTATTGTACCCGATTTTTTCCAAATTGCACTTGGTTGTTGAGCTGGGCAGGCAGTGCGGCAGTTAAACCCAGACCGATGACCAAAAGAATAAGCGATCTGTACATATAAGTATTTTATATCGAGCTCAGTTAGGGAGCGCCATTATTCGGGAATCCTCCAGAAATGTAGCGCCGTGAAATTGGAAAGCCAGTAAGTAACGAGCCATCTCAAATTAAATCTTTTTGTACTACCTAACAATTGGAAAAACTAAAAAACAATGGCGGTTGTTGTCCGGCTTACCTTTAATCCATTCCAGGAAAACACCTATTTGTTATACGACGACAGTCGGGAGTGCATCATTATTGATCCTGGCATGTATCACGAATCCGAACGGCGGATCCTGGTCAATAAGATCACCGAACTCAAACTGACGCCCGTAAGGCTGATCAATACGCATTGTCACCTCGATCACATTTTTGGCAACCGATTCGTCGCCGACCAATACGACCTGGGTTTAGAAATTCACAAAGAAGAATTAGCGGTCCTGGAGCAGGCGCCCGTGGCAGCAGCCCTTTTTGGGGTGCCTTACCCTGATCCTTCACCCAGGCCAACCGCCTATCTAAGTGAACAGGATAAAGTGCGTTTCGGTAATACCGAACTGGAAATTCTTTTCGTGCCCGGGCATTCACCGGCTAGCTTGGCTTTTTATAGCCGGGCCGATGGCTGGGTGATCGGAGGCGACGTGCTTTTCCAGGGGAGCATTGGGCGTACCGACCTACCCGGCGGCGATTACCATACACTCATCCGGAGCATTCACGATCAGCTATTGCCCCTGGGAGATGAGGTTATCGTGTACCCGGGGCATGGCCCCGAAACAACCATCGGTACCGAGCGCCGGTCCAATTCTTTTTTAAAGTAAAAGGTACTAGACCCAGCCGGGAAAGCGCATTTGATTATCTTGACCCGCCACCCAACGGAAAGACCGGCGGTGATGGATCGTAGGGCCGTACTGCTCGATCGCCTTACGGTGGTCGGCCGTTGGATAACCTTTATTGCGGACCCAATTGTATGCAGGATGAGACTGATGAAGTTGGCGCATGTACGCGTCGCGATGGGTTTTTGCCAGAATGGAGGCCGCCGCGATCGCAGCCAGCTTGGCATCTCCCTTCACAATGCAGTGGTGCGGTATTTCTGGATAAGGGACAAAGCGGTTGCCATCGATGAGCAACTTTTGCGGGCGCACCGTCAGCCGGTCGATTGCCCGGTGCATCGCAGCAAAGGCAGCATTCAGAATATTTATTTGGTCAATTTCGTCCGGATCAACTTTGGCAACTGCCCAAGCTATGGCCTCTTGTTCCAGAACCTTACGGGCAGCTTCTCGCTTGCTTTCCGTCAATTGCTTCGAGTCGTTGATGTAGGGATGGTAAAAATCTGTTGGTAAGACAACCGCAGCAGCGTAAACCGGGCCTGCCAAGCAGCCACGACCGGATTCGTCGCAGCCCGCCTCAATTATACCCGGTTGGAAACAGGAGGCTAATGCCATAGGATCGTGCTGATGAATTTCCTATATACACCTGAAGGTAGGAAAAATTCCGTTTAAATAGAAAAAGGCATGCCCTTGCATTTGACTGCGATATCGTTTTTCCGCTGTCAAAACTATTTAATAGGCAGCAAGTCTTGAACCAAAGGCCCACCCGTAAGTTTGTAGGATACATTCTTTCATGATCAATTTCATATGACGCGCCAATACCGTTTGCTCTCCGTAGTAGTTTTTAGTCTGCTGGCGATTGGCAGCCTTTTCATGCTAACCCGTCTGCAGTTTACCTTCGACTTCGAACAGTTTTTTCCGGAGGGCGACGAAGATCTAGAATTCTTCCGCGAATTCGTGGATGAATTTGAGACCGATGACAACTTTCAGCTGATTGCCATTGAACGAGACTCAGGGGTTTTTCACCAGCCATTTCTGAGGGATTTCCACGATTTTACTTTGGCTTGCCGACACCTACCGCACGTAGAGCAGGTGCAGTCGCTTACCAAATTCGCTTATCCGGTCAAAACGCCTTTCGCCCTTACCACCCTACCTGCCATCCATATCGATCGGCCTGAGTATTACCAATCCGATCGCGAGCGGATTCTGTCGGACGAACGCTTTGTCCACTACCTCATCAACGATGATGCCACCTCCCTGGTCGTATATCTCAAAGTAGTCAATAGCATTGAGCTCGATCAAGCCCGTGCACTCATGAAGGATTTGGATGCTTTGGTGGAACGTTATGGTTTTCAGGACTATCACTACTTGGGCCGGCCCAATTTTCAGGTGGAACTCGTAGATATGCAAAAGCGGGAAATCATTATATCGGCCATCGTATCCGGCATTTTGGTTACTTTGATCATGTTTTTCATCTTTCGGCGTCCGTGGGGTATCGGGGTGGCATTAACTTCGATCGGATTGGGAATGCTTCTGTTCATGGGGGCCCTGGGCGCCATGGGCCGCCCTCTTAACGCCATGGCTGCCTTATATCCAGTGTTGATGATCATCGTGGGTACGTCAGACGTGATCCACATCATGTCCAAATACATCGATGAGTTGCGCCGTGGCCGAAACCGCCGCGATGCTATTCGCATTAGTATCAAAGAAATCGGTCTTGCTACCCTGCTGACCTCGCTGACCACATCCATCGGTTTCGCTTCTCTAATGACCAGCCGGGTTACCCCGATTCGGGATTTCGGGATTAATTCGGCAATAGGGGTCATGATTGCCTATGTGACTGTGATCCTTTTTACCACAGCCCTGCTAACCTGGTTCCGGATTGATCAGATCATAAAACCCGGGCGAGGGCAGCAATTTTGGGAAAAGCTGATGAGCCGAACCTACCATTTCACCCTAAATAATGGCCGGGGCATCGCCGTCGGAAGCTTGCTATTTATCCTGCTCAGTTTTTGGGGCATTTCCCGCATCAATACCAACTACGATTTAAAGAGTAATATGCCGCGGGGCGAGAAAATCACCCAGGATTTCACCTTTTTTGAAGAAGAACTCACCGGGTTTAGGCCTATGGAATTCGCAATCTATGCCCAGGGCGATTATCTGGCGACCGATTATGAGGTCGTAAGAGAGATCAACAAAATCGAGAATTACCTGCGCAACATACCGGTCATCAATGGCATCGGCTCAATTACGACTGTTTACAAAAGTATTAATCAAATGTTTGGCGGTAACTCGCCCGAGGCATACCGTTTTCCGGATTCCCAGGAAAAATTTCAACGCTACCAAAGCCTGTTCGATCGCGTGCCCCAGTTGAATGTGGATGTACTCATCAGCAAAGACCAAAAAAAGGCACGCATCACCTCACAGGTGCAGGATGTAGGTGCCGACTCAGTCAAATATCTGGGGCAGCGCATCGACCGCTGGGTTAATGCCAACGTGGATACGTCGATTGTCCAGGTAAAGCGCACCGGTACTGGGCTGATCATCGACAAAAACGCCGAATACATCCGCCGCAACTTGATCGAGGGCCTTGGTATGGCGGTGTTGATCGTGAGCATACTGATGGCCCTGTTGTTTAGAAATGCCCGGATGTTGTTGATTTCTCTCGTTCCGAATATCATCCCCCTACTATTGGCCGGAGCGCTGTTGGGATTCCTGGGCATTGAATTGGAGGCCGGTGTCTCCATTGTATTTGCTGTAGTCTTCGGTATTGCAGTAGATGATACGATTCACTTTCTGAGTAAATTCAAACTAGCGCGCAATAAGGGAAGCAGCGTGGAAGAATCGTTGCGTATCACTTTCCTGGAGACGGGCAAAGCGATCGTTCTTACTTCCGTTATTTTGTTCTTTGGGTTCCTGGTGATGCTGTTTTCCATCCATCCGCCCAGCGTGGTTGTCGGATTGCTGATTAGCCTGACGCTGTTCAGTGCCGTATTCAGCGATTTATTTTTGATTCCGCTCCTGATCCGTTGGCTCATCAAAGACTCGAAAATTAAAAAAGACGGCGTACCTGCTGAGCCGGTCCCGGAACTGAGTTCCTGAATTTTCTCGCTGCCCGGCGCAGGGATTGTCTTAATTTGGCGTCTAAAGGATTAAAGACGCTCTTTTTGGAAGATTTCCAACTCATCAAACGCGTACAAGAGGGAAGTGAAGCCGCTTTTCGGCAATTGGTCGAGCGCCATAAGGATCGGGTGTACAATACAGCACTTTCCCTGTTGGGGCAACCCCAAGATGCCGAGGATGTCAGTCAGGAGGTCTTCGTAGAATTTTGGAAAAAAGCCGCCGCGTTTCGGGGAGAAGCAGCGCTGAGTACCTGGTTGTACCGGGTTACGGTTAATCGTTGCCGCGACCTCATTAAATTTCGCAAGCGTAAGAAGCGATTTGCCCGCCTGACAGCCCTGTATGGTTCTGACGATCAGCTGGTTCGCCAACCAGTTGATCCGGTACACCCGGGAATTTTGCTGGAGCAGCTCGAGGAGGCAAGCCTATTAATGAAGGCAATTGATGCCTTACCGGAGCAGCAAAAAATCGCTTTAATGCTACATAAAATGGAGCAATTACCTCAACGAGAAATAGCAACAATTATGAATAAGAGCACAAGTGCAGTCGAGGGGTTGCTTCACCGCGCTAAGGGGAATTTGAGGCAATCGTTGAGGAAGCATTTCACCGAAGCTTATGAAAAAAGAAAAAAGGATGGCCATGGATAATCGGGAGCAATGGATCGAAAAGAAGGTGCGCCGGACATTAAGTGCACTCGACAGTGCGGATCCGGCAAAAACCGACGATTACTTCTACACCCGTTTACGAGCACGCCTGGACCGGGAAGAAGAAAAGGCGTCTGCCTGGAGTGGGGTTCTACTGCGCAAGCCTGCCTGGCTGATGGCGGCGGTGCTGATGATCCTGAGCCTGGAAGCGATCTGGCTTTTCCGGGAAGGTTGGTCTGCCACGGATGTTCAGAGCGCCGAATCTTTCGTCGAATATTATCAATTACAACCGGCTTACCCTTACCAAAATGATGTGCAATGAATCAGCGATATACGAAGTGGATTGTCGGTACCGCCATTTTTTTGTTGATACTAAATCTCGTTTTTCTGGCTGCACTATTGATGCGCCGATCGGCGAGTGGAAGTCACCGGCCTGCGGCACCTACGCGTTTCCTATCCTTTCGCCTCGGCCTGGACGATGTGCAGCAAACTGAACTGGAGGCACTGGTCGCAGCTCACAAACTGGAAATCCAGGCAGTGGGGCGGGAACTGCAGGAGGCCCGCAGCGCGTACGTAAATACGCTACAAGATAGCACCCCGGATAGCATTAAGCAAGAGCGGCTGGAAATCATCGGAAAGCGACAGATGCGGTTTGATAGCCTCAACCTGCTTCATTTTCAAGACATCCGGCAGATATTGCGTCCGGAGCAGCAAGCTACCTTCGACGAGTTGCTGCACGAGCTCATCCGGCGGGGTGGACCGCCCAAAGGGCGTATGCGCCGGCATCGGCGCCAGCAGGACGGTTAGTCTTCCACCACCTCCAATGTTTCAAAAATATCATCGAGCTCATCGAACGATTTATAGCCTGTCTTTTCTTCGGCTCCACCCTGCAGGCTGAGCCCCACGGGCTGGAGCCGTTCCAAAATCCCTAGCAGTTGATCGACGGGAATATCTATTTCCAAAATCAGTGGATAACGTTCGCAGATATCCGCCAACCAATCGGTGGTTAGCGATGTCTTTTCTTCCAGGTTTCTCCAGCTAATGCCGTGGTTACTGAAGTTGAGTAAGAAGTGCTGTACGAAAGGCGCAAAATTGCTGAGGTGGTCTTCGATCTCATCAGCCCTGCTATCCAGATCGATGTGGAAGACTTTGAGCAAGGGGATTTCGTCATGAAGGTAGGCTGCCGTTTCCATTGCACTGAAATGACCCAGCTGCACAGTTTCCAAGCCGATAAACTGGATGTGTTCGCGGATCTCCTCGGCCGATTGAAGATTGAATTCCCCGGTGGTGAGTGGACCGTCGATCCACTCCTTGATGGCGACTACCTGTGCCGGATCAGCCCCGGGCTCCAGGTTGAAGCCCATCCAATCCACTTCCCAGGCAGCGAAGTAGCGGGCATCGGTCAGGTTGCTTACGGAAGAGGCTTTGACTTTTGTGCGTAACATTTGTTGGTCGCTTTTTGAATACAGGCGCTAAAAATAGAATAAATGCCTAAATCCGGTAAACCAACTTATTGGGAACAAGTTTATGCCGTTACCCGTGCTATTCCCGAAGGACGCGTGACTACTTACGGTGCTATTGCTGACTTTCTGGCGCTGGGTTCGGCGAGGATGGTAGGATGGGCACTATTCCAGAACCTAAAAAGCTTGGATGTTCCGGCCCACCGGGTAGTAAACCGCAAAGGAGAGCTAAGCGGCCGGCGCCATTTTGCCACGCCCTCGCTTATGGAAGAGTTGCTCGAGGCTGAAGGGGTGGCCGTTAAAAACGATCGTGTACAACAATTTGATAAACTATTCTGGCATCCGGCCGAGACCCTGGATGCCGATGAAATCGATGCCTTATGAAGAAACTACTGATTGTATCCATGACCATGATGTTGAGCACGGGTTTGCTGGCACAGGAAAGCGTCGTGGGCGTTTGGAAAACGATTGATGATGAGACGGGCGAAGCGAAATCGCACGTGCGCGTTTACCAGAAAGAAGGTAAGCTTTACGGCGAAATCGTCAAGCTCCTGCGCGTAGAACAGGATACCCCTTGTACAGCCTGTAAGGGGAAGCTAAAAGGTAAGCCCTTGAAAGGGTTGCAGGTTATCTGGGACCTCGAAAAAGAGGGCGAGCGCTGGAAAGGTGGTAAAATCCTCGATCCTGAAAGCGGCAATATCTATGGCTCGGTTATCTGGCTGGCCGACAATGATCCCGACCAGCTGAGGGTACGGGGCGTACATTGGACCGGTTTCTACCGCACCCAAACCTGGGAGCGCGTAAATTAATCTTTTTGTGAGCTAGTTGGTAGAGCCTTTTTCGATTGGAAAATGATACGCTGGAATTTAATTCTAAAGATGGGTGTGATTTAGGTTCTTCCGTTTGGTGAGTTTGGCGCAGGGCGAAAAAAAGATTAAATTGTTAAAGTAGATCCATCATAAAAAAAGTCTTCAAAACAATAATCCGCTCTGTTGAACGGTTCAATAACTAATTCATCTTAACGCCCACTTATATTAACCAAAACGGGATTTATGAAGCAACGCTACTCATCTACTCATCTTATTCAATTGCTTTACAACGAGCTCAGCGCTTCCGAGCGCCTGGCGGTAGAAGAAGCCCTACAATCCGATGCTGCTCTTCGCAAGGAGTACGAGAGGTTAAATAGTGCTTACCGCCAGCTGCCTAAGGCGCAGTTTTCCGCTTCCGAAAAGACTTTGCAGCGGATACTGGGTTACAGCAGCCGGACTACGATGGAAAAGCAAGCTTAGGTCTACGCTAACGAAACTAATGAGCCCCCGGTGCCCAATACACCGGGGGCTTGTTATTTAATACCGTTTTAAACGTTTATACACGCTTTTCTACTTGGGCAACAGTGGATTTTCGCGTAATTTGAGAAACGTGAAATAATTGACGGGAAACATTTTTTTGGTTTATACAACTTTTTGTTTATTTTTGTAAGGGTTAGAAAACAAAAAATTGACTTTTGTCCATGTCACAGGAAAAAGAAGCTAAATTAAAAGCCCTCCAACTCACAGTCGATCGTATCGAAAAGACATATGGCAAGGGTTCCATCATGCGCCTGGGCGACCAGCAGGTGCAGGATATTGACGTCATTCCGACGGGATCACTCGGATTGGATATTGCACTGGGAATCGATGGTTTCCCCCGCGGCCGTATTGTAGAGATCTATGGTCCGGAGTCTTCCGGTAAAACTACCCTGGCCATTCACGCAATTGCCGAGGCCCAAAAGCTGGGTGGGATTGCAGCCTTTATTGATGCGGAGCATGCCTTCGATCGCTTCTACGCCCAGTCGTTGGGTGTGGATACCGAAAACCTGCTCATTTCGCAACCCGATAACGGTGAGCAGGCGCTGGAAATCACCGAAAACCTGATTCGCTCGGGCGCGATCGATATCATTGTGATTGATTCGGTAGCTGCCCTAGTACCACGCAGCGAGATCGAAGGCGAGATGGGTGATTCCAAGATGGGGCTGCAAGCCCGCTTGATGTCGCAGGCCATGCGTAAGCTGACTTCCACGATTGGGCGCACCAAGAGTTGTTGTATCTTTATCAACCAGCTGCGAGAAAAAATTGGGGTAATGTTCGGTAATCCCGAAACCACTACAGGGGGAAATGCGCTGAAGTTTTATGCTTCTATGCGTTTGGATATTCGCCGCAGCGGCTCGGGGATTAAAGATAAGGAGGGCAACATCGTGGGTAATCACGTGAAAGTGAAGGTGGTCAAGAATAAACTGGCGCCTCCTTTCCGCATCGCTACCTTTGATATCGTCTATGGGGAAGGCATTTCCAAAACAGGGGAAATCATCGACCTGGGAGTTGATCACGGCATCATCCAGAAAAGCGGCTCCTGGTATAGCTATGACGGTGCTAAAATCGCCCAGGGGCGCGAAGCAGCCAAGCAGTTCCTGACCGACAATCCGGAGGTTGCGCTCGAAGTGGAAGGCAAGATCAAGGCTCAAATTTTGGGCATGGACCCCGACGAGTTGGCCTCCGAAAACGGACACGTGCAGGCGGAGGACTAAAAAGCTGTTCGGACCATCGACCGGGTAAACCTTTTTGTCGCCCCAGTCGTTATTCCGACGAATTTATGCTGTGATAAAGCAGTCATTCAATATAGCCCGGAGCTGGCCCCAAGTGGTTGCCTCCGGGCTGTTTACTTGCTGAAAATCCTTTAAATTGCTGGGCATTAATTCGTCCGGATAGTATAAACCGCATGGCAACAACCACCGACCACAAAGATATCCGTCTGCTGAGCCTCACTGAGCTGGAGGCTGTATTCCAGGAGTTGGGCGAGCCGCGCTTTCGCGCTAGGCAGGTATACGAATGGCTCTGGAAAAAAGGAGCGCGTGATTTTTCGGCCATGACCAATCTGTCCAAAAAACTGCGCGAAGTTCTGAATGAGCAATTTGCTATTCGGCCAATCGTCATCGACAAGGTTCAGCATAGTAATGACGGGACCATCAAAACCCGATTCCGCTTGCAAGATGGGCATTTGATCGAGTCAGTGCTGATTCCCGTTCCGGAAGACAAGCGCTTTACTGTTTGTGTCTCCTCCCAGGTGGGGTGTAGCCTAACTTGCTCCTTTTGCGCAACCGGGCGTATGAAGCGCGAGCGCAACCTCGATCCGGGGGAAATCTACGACCAGGTCGTGCTGGTCAATCAGCAGTCGGAAGTGCAATTCGGCCATCCGATTACCAATATCGTGTACATGGGTATGGGCGAGCCACTACTAGCTTACCGGCCGGTTATGCGCAGCATCGAATTGCTGACCGAACCCGACGGACTGGATATGTCGGCCCGCCGCATAACGATCAGTACCGCCGGTATTGCCAAAATGATTGAAAAATTAGCCGATGACGCTAGCAAGGTAAACCTGGCCCTTTCACTCCATGCTGCCGATGACCAAAAGCGCAATCGGATCATGCCGATTAACGAGCAAAACAACCTGGAACGGTTGATGGAATCTTTACGGTACTATTACCGCAAAACGCGTAACCGTATTAGTTACGAATACATTGCTTTCCACAATTTCAATGTAAGCCAGCGTGATGCGGAGCATTTGGCAAAACTATGCAAGCATTTTCCGGTGCGCATCAACATTATCGAATACAATCCGATCGATGGGGCTACTTTCCAGCGCGCCAAAGAAGATCAGATCGACCGCTTTGCCCAGCACCTGCGGGCACAAGACATTATGGTGACGGTACGCCGCAGCCGCGGTAAAGATATCGATGCGGCCTGCGGGCAACTGGCTAATAAGGGATAATTTACCTACCGGTGACGGCTACACATCGCGGGTATCGAAGCGCGATAATTCTACGAATTCTCGAAAACGGGCATCAATCTCCTCTTTCGTCAAATTCTGCAAGCGCTCGATACTGAATTTTTCTACGCAGAAAGATGCCATAGCCGAGCCAAAGATGACAGCCTTCTTCATGTTGTCGAAGCTAGTGTCGGCTGATTGCGCCAGGTAGCCCATGAATCCGCCAGCAAAAGTATCTCCGGCGCCGGTAGGGTCGTAAACTTCAGCGAGTGGTAACGCCGGGGCGGAAAAGACCTGGTGGCCCTCGAAAAGCAGAGCCCCGTGTTCGCCTTTTTTGATGATGAGTTTTTGCGGCCCCATCTCGTGGATTTTGTATGCAGCTTTGACCAAGGAGTACTCGTTGGCCAGTTGACGGGCCTCCTCGTCGTTGATAATGAGTACGTCAATTTTTTGCAGCACCTGCGTGAGATCATCCAAGGCGCTGTCCATCCAGAAGTTCATCGTGTCGAGGGCAATGAGCTGAGGGCGTTGCTCCATCTGTTCAATAACTTTCATCTGGACCATGGGGACCAAGTTGCCTAGCATCACGAAATCGGCGTTGCGGTAGCTGTCTGGCAATACGGGATCGAATTTGGCTAATACGTTGAGTTGCGTATCCAGCGTGTCGCGTGTATTGAGGTCGATCCGGTAGCGGCCCGACCAGAAGAAGGATTTCTCGCCCTGTTTGATTTGCAAGCCCTCAAGGTCAATACCGCGTCGACGCATATCATCGAGCACCGGTTGGGGGAAGTCATCGCCCACTACCGAAACGAGCTTGATATCGTTGATAAAATAACTGGCAGCTAGGGAAAAATACGTGGCGGCACCACCGATAGCCTTTTCCGCTTTTCCGAACGGCGTCTCAATATCATCGAAGGCTACGGTACCTACAGCGAGTAAACTCATAAAAAGTTGGGTTTAAAATTTTTTAGTATTGCGCAATGATAGAAAATCTTCTAAATTTGCACTCGCCTTTCGTTGGAAAGGTTACATTTAGCTAAACATTGTTGCATTTGAGCCTCAGTAGCTCAGCTGGTTAGAGCGGCGGACTGTTAATCCGTAGGTCGTAGGTTCGAGCCCTACCTGAGGCGCTAAAAATTTAAGATAAGCCATTATGTGTAGTACCATGTGATGGCTTTTTGTTTTCCATTGCTGCGAATAGATAATCCCCTCCTGCTTGGGTTTTGCCCTCAAAAGGATCAGCACCTTGGGTTCAAACCCCTTAACTTGTTTACCGTAGCCGGCCACAGTAAATAGATTCCACCTAGGCAATTCTGTTTTTTCCTTTTTCGCTCTTTTTCTTCCCCATTCTCGAATCTTTCCCTACAATTAGGGTGAATTGTACATAAAACCCGTAGAGGTCTAATGGATACCACGACCAAACGACCTGCTTTTCTAGCCGACATTCCACCCGAAACCCTGCGCAGGCATTTGATTGCCTGGGGGCTCATCGCTATCCTTGCCACAGCAGGCGCGCTAGGGATTTTTTCTACCTATTTTTCCATCCAGCATATCGAAGAAATCGCCCTGGTTATCTTGCTGGTCACCGCCATTTTATGGGTGGCTGAGGTGATTCCACTCTTTGTAACGAGTCTTTTGGTGCTTTTGCTCAGTATGCTGTGGTTGCTGCCTGAGCTACAGCTACAAAACTTGCCCGTGCAAGAAGACGCCTTTTTCCTTGCCTTTTTTGGAGACATCACGCTGTTGTTCCTGGGGGGATTCACCCTGTCTGCCTTACTGAACAAATACGGGCTCGCCAACCTCTTGGCCCAGTGGGTACTGCGGCAGACCGGCACCCGGCCCGAGCGCGTGCTGCTGGGCATTATCGCAATTTCGGCCCTCTTGTCGATGTGGATGAGCAACACGGCGACGGCAGCTATGATGTTTGCGATGGTAGCGCCCGTGATTCGGTCATTGCCGCCCAATTCGGCTTTTTCGAAGGCCTTAGCCATTGGGATCCCATTTTCCTGCAACATGGGAGGGCTGGGGACCCCCATCGGTACACCCCCCAACGCCATTGCCATGGACTACCTACAAACGGCAGGTTACGACCTATCCTTTTTGGAATGGATGCTGATTAGCTTTCCTATTATGCTGATCCTGCTTTGGTTGCTTTGGCAAATGCTATTGCGGATCTTTCCGCCCGAGCAGGACCAGGCACTGGACCTCGGAGAAACTCCGTCTTCAAAGTTTTCCTTCCAGCAAAAAGTAGTGGTGGGTATATTTTCCCTTTCGGTGATAGGTTGGCTCACCGGCGGGGTGACCGGTCTATCGTCGGGTACCGTGGGGCTAGTCATTCTCATTGCCGCTTTCGGCACGCGTCTCTTAAATGTGTTCGACTTCCGAAATATGTCATGGGATATCCTTTTTATGCTGGGGGGCGGTTTGTGCCTGGGCGTAGGGCTGAGTGCTAGCGGCCTGACCAATACTATTGCAGATATCATCCCACTTGAGCAAAACTTCTGGCCAGCTTTTGCGGGTATGCTGCTGCTGGCAGCCCTCATGACTACTTTCATGAGCAACACTGCTACGGCCAACCTGCTGATACCGATTGCTATCTCATTGCCCAGCAACCAACTGCTGCTGGCCGTGGCCATCTCGATCATGTGTTCCTCGGCTATGGCCATGCCTGTAAGTACACCTCCGAATGCGATTGCGTTTGGCTCGGGATTGATCGTTTCGTGCGACCTCTTGAGACCTGGCTTGATAATACTGGTGATCGGTCTGCTGCTGACCCTTCTGGCGGCAGTAGTTTATTTTCCTTTATTTACTTAAAATCTGCGGAAGCCATGGAAATCCACGTGCAAAAATGCCAAAACTGCAGCTCAGACAAAATGAAGAATATTCTGTTTCGGGAGCCTGGCCGGCTCGATCGCGTATACGTTCAGTGTTACGGTTGTAAGGCGTTTGTGGCCAGTTATGCAATTAATCCATTGGGATACTATCACCACGGAAAGGGCTATGAGTCCTTTCTACGCGGGGTAACCCGTAGTGGTCAATTCATGAGCGGACGCGAAGTACAACGCCTGTATGAACGACGGAAAAGAGAAGAAGTAGAGCGATTTGAAAAGGTCATTCGCTTATTGGAAGAACGAGACAAGGCAGACCCTTCGAATAGGTAGGTCCGAAGCTCATTAAAAACCAGCTCCAAATCCGAGCACGAGGAAAAAATTGTCGATACCGCCGTTAGGTTCCGCCAGTCCGGCATTCGAGATGTGGCGATAGCGCCCTTTAGCAACAATAGTGGTGTTCAATGATGCAATGTGATATTGTATGCCCGCCTCGAAATTATCGGAAAAAATGAAGCCATTTGCTTGCTTTCCCGTTTCGACCGTAATGAAGTGCGGGCCGCTGCCCACGGCAACAGTTGCCCCTAGTGCATCAGTAATGGGTTGGCGAAACTGCAGACCCAGGTTTAATCCAAACTCGTAGTCACTATCGATATTGGGTGTGGAGCTAGCCTGTGTGAATTGGTACTCGGCATAAAGCGCCAACCGCCCCCAAATTTGTACGTCTGATTTACCTAAAAAAGTAATCGCCTCGTAGGGCTGCCCTTCCGGCAACATTTCATTGATGATCCCATATCCTAATGACCAGGTCTGGTCGGCCGGAGAACCAGTGGATATATTTTGCCCGAAGGTGACGAACGGAAACCAGAGCGTCAAAATAGCAAGTAAAGTTTTCATCGTGTTACGCCTCTTCACGTGGAATAGTACCAAACATAACAATATTGCAACATCAAAGTTTAAACACTAAAAAACCAGTAGGGGATTGTTCAAACAAAACCATCAATAGAAGGGTGAACAGTGAGCAAAAAATGGTCCGGAATTCGGAAAGATTCGGCTGATTTTCGGGCTCATCTGTTTCCTAATAAGCGATTTTGTTTCGCTACCCTCTTTCAGCAAGGGAACCACAAAGCCGTGATGATGCACTACTGTTGGAAAAGCCTGTTCACATGTGTGTTATTCCTGATTGGATTAGCCTGGGAGGTGCCTTATTTACAAGCTCAAGAGACGATCGTGACGGGTATCGTGCAAGACGGTAACGAGGGTGTTCCGCTAAGCTTTGCTACTGTGTTGTTCAAAGGAACAGATGTGGGTACGACAACCGATGTGGATGGTACATTCGACATCCGGACAACTCGCCCGGTTGATTCCCTCAAAGTTTCCTTTCTGGGCTACGATTCTAAGACTTTCCCTATTGCTGCGGGGGAAACACAGTCCGTGGAAGTAACGCTTTACGAATCATCGGCCGAACTCGAAGAGGTTGTAGTACGGGCGAAGCGCAAACGCTATCGGCGTAAAGGTAATCCGGCGGTGGCGTTAATTAAATCGGTCATGGATAACCGCAGGGAGAACAACCTGAAACTACAGGATTACTACCAATACGATCAGTATGAAAAGATCGAGCTGGATGTAACCAATATCACCGAAAAACTAATGGAGCGTCGCTTGCTGAACGATATCCATTTCGTGTTTGATTACATGGATACTACTTCGGCTGGGGTACCGTACATACCGTTTTTCTTACAGGAGAATAAGTCAACCTTTTATTACCGGAAAGATCCGCAGGCGTTCAAGGAAGTGCGTAAGGGCTTAAAACTGACCAACCTCGACAATTACACCACAGAGGAATCTATTTCCCGGCTCACTGACCGGTTATATCAGGAAGTGAATCTATACGACGAGCGAATTTTTCTTTTTGGCAAGCAGTTCGTCAGCCCCTTGGCGCCTATCGGCATACAGTATTACCGGTACTATATCACTGATACATTAACCTACAACGGTGCCAAGAGCATCCAGTTGAGTTTTGTACCAAACAACAAATACAACCTTGGATTTTCCGGCGATTTGTACATTGCTCATGATAGCAGCTTTGCCGTTTTGGGGGTAAGACTTGAGGTATTAGAAGAAGCCAACCTCAATTTTGTCAATGAGTTGCAGATCCATCAGGACTTCCGCCAGGTCGACAGTCTGTGGGTACTCTCGCGCAACGACATCTATTTAGAACTCGAAATTGCCAAGCGTTTCGTAGGTATAATCGGACGAAAGACAACCATCTACGATAATTATCGATTCAATGAGCCGGCTTCACCTCACGTCTACGAACGTGCCGGCGACCTTTACCGCGAGGAGCATGCCGAAACGCGGGATTCTGCTTTTTGGGAAGAACAACGTCCGGTACCCCTTACCGATCAGGAGGCGGATATTTATTTTATGATCGATACGCTGCAGGAGGTTCCCTCAGTAAAGACTGCCCTCGAAATCATCAAATTAATCACCGCCGGCTACTATACCCAAGGACCGGTCGACATCGGTCCGGTAGCTTCTTTCTTAAGTTTTAACGATGTGGAAGGCTGGCGCCTCAAACTGGGAGGCCAGACCAATGCCAATTTCAGCAACCATCTTGTTCTAGGTGGTTATCTAGCATACGGCCTCGAAGATAAAGTGATGAAGTTCTCTTCCCGCATCCAGTACAACTTTGACGAAACGTTCAGCAATTTTCCCACCGAATACATTCGGTTCACCTATCAGCGCGACAATATCTTTCCGGGAGAGGTTAGCTTGTATAACTCTTTCGACAATTTCTTTGCCTCTTTTCGCACTATCGCTACTGATCGCATGCTATCCTACGAGGAAATTCGAGGTGAATATTTTCGCGAATTGCCCAACAATCTTTTTATGACCTACAGTGCAGCCCGTAACAGCCAGCGGGCGGTAGGTGATTGGACCTTCGAAGCCAACGATCCAGATGCGGATGCCCTGGAGCCTTACGGCCCCGTCGAAACTGCTGAGTTGGGCGTGGATATTACTTTTGCGCCAAATGCCGAATTTTTTGAAGGCCTATATACCCGCTATGTGTATCCAAGTCGCTTCCCTTCTTTTTGGCTAAACGCCCGGATGGGCATTAAAGATTTCTTGGGCGGCGACCACAACTTTCAACGGGTTAATCTTGGCATACAGAAGCGTTTTTTCTTGACTAGCTTCGGTCAGCTGGATGTCCAGCTGGAGGCCGGCCAGGTTTTTGGCGATAATTTACCCTACACCCTCTTACATTTCCCCGATGTCAACACCTCGATTACCTATCGTCCGCGGGGTTACAATAATCTCAACTTCCTAGAATTCGTAAGCGATCAGTACGCGGTAGTTTATCTCAACCATGGATTCAACGGTGTTCTGGTCAATCAAATACCTTTGTTGCGCCGGCTTGATTTACGGGAATATCTTTCTTTTAAAGTTTATTATGGTAGCCTGTCGCCAGAGAACGATCCGCGGCTTACTCCAGGTATTCCGATCTTTTCTCAAAATGATGACGGCAGCTCCTATACTTACGTGATCGACGGCAGGCCGTACCTGGAAGCCGGTTTCGGTATTGGCAATATTCTTAAGTTTTTCCGGCTCGACTATGTACGCCGGTTGAACTACCTAGATCATCCCAATTTGCCGGAAGTGTTCGGCATCAAAGGATCTAGTCTGCGACTGAATATTGTGTTCGACATTTAGACGAAAAGCAGGGGTGCAGATGGCGGAGTGGGAGTAAAAACAGCTTCAGCAAAGTCTTGCATTTGCTGAAGCCGTGTTGAGCCCTTTAATCTTCAATTACCGCGGAGAGGCCGCGATCGATGAGGGCATCTTTTTTGGGTTTAAGCACCGGACGGGGAGCTGTTTTCACGGTCGCTTTTCCTTTGAAGTGGATCAACAGCGAAAGTTGCTCGGCCTGTGCGTGCGTATGATCCAACACCTCCATAAAACATTGAATGACCCAGTCGAATGTATTATGGTCGTCGTTATAGACTACGAGGTGGGAATCCTCTCCCTTGTCGGTGTCGGAGAGTTCTTCTTCCAATAATACTTCTTCCAGCTCTTCTGTCTGATGATTGCGCAGCATAACCGGTGAGTTAACCCAGATTTTAATAGGGTAACTAGTTGAGTTGGCCCAAAGTTTCTTTAACTTTTTCAAAATTAGGTATTTCTCCTGCGTTGTCCAATACTTCGGCGTAGCGTACTGTTCCCTCCCTATCGATAACAAAGGCCGACCGCTTCGACACGCCTTTCATCCCGAATACAAAATCATCGTAAATCGAATCGTAGGCACGCGAGACTTCCTTGTTAAAATCGGATAGCAAAGGAAAATTCAGATTTTGTTCCGCTTTGAATTTTTCCAGGGTGAAGGGTGAGTCTACGGAAATGGCGACGACTTCAGCGCCCATATTGTTGTAGTCACTCAGGGTGTCGCGCATCGTGCAGAGCTCTTCAGTACATACACTGGTGAACGCCATAGGGAAAAAAAGCATCACCAGGTTTTTGCCTTGGTAATCCGATAGGCTGACCTCTTTTTTCTCCGTGTCGTACAATTTGAAGTCAGGCGCTTGGTTGCCAGCGGTAATGGCCATAATGCATAAGTTTTTTTGATGAATAATGCGGAAAAACGGGCACAAAATACGCAGGAAATGATCCAAAACGATCAGGGGCTGCTAAATTTGCGCACGGTTTACCCATGCCGAAAATACAATTATCAGGAGTATAAAAAGTTCATGAATCCAACCCGCCGCGCTTACCTGGAATTACACCTTGCCGTTTTGCTGTTTGGTTTTACGGCAATCCTGGGTGACCTGATTCAACTTACCGCACTGGTTATGGTCTGGTGGCGGGTTTTATTGACGAGCGTGAGTCTACTCTTTCTGATTCAACTCAGGCGTCTTTTTCGGAAGTTACCGCGTCGTCAGGTCTTACAGTACATGGGGATTGGTGTCATTGTAGCGCTGCACTGGTTGTGTTTTTACGGTGCGATCAAGTTAGCCAATGCATCTATTGCCCTGGTAGCCATGGCGACGACCTCCTTTTTTACTTCTTTACTCGAACCAGTGATCATGCAGGAGCGCACCAAATGGTACGAATTAATGCTGGGGCTGTTGATCATTCCCGGGATGGTTTTTATCGTCAACAGTACCGAGTTATCCTTACTGGATGGCGTTTGGGTAGGCTTGCTTTCAGCGGCTCTCGCGGCGCTTTTCGGCACCCTCAACAAAAGGATGATAGGTAAGGTCGACGAAATGAGCATCACCTTTCTGGAGTTGGGAAGTGCCTGCCTCTTCTTGAGTATAGTAATCCCCTTGTATGCGACTACCCTTGATGAGCCCTTGCGTATCATGCCCCGAAAAGAGGATTGGGGCTATTTGCTGACCTTGGCATTGTTATGTACCACGCTGGCCTACGTACTGGCCCTGCGTGCACTGAATTATCTCTCCGCTTTTGCCTCCAATCTCACCATCAACCTCGAGCCAGTATACGGAATCCTGCTTGCCTGGGTCCTGCTAAACGAGAACGAAGAACTCACTCCGGGTTTTTACATTGGGGGTGCCATTATCCTTTTGGCCGTTTTTAGTTATCCTTTTTTGCGGCGGTATTTTCAGCAATAAAAAACCCGGAGATAGGTGCCCATCTCCAGGTTATCATTTTAAAGCTGTTGAAAATCCTAAGAGCGATTTTCTGTTTCTTCCTCCTGCGGGTCGGGCTCGGCTGACCCTTCCTGATCGTCGTGTCCGGATTCAGAAGCGCCGTTTTCCTGGTTCTTACTTCTCGCCGACTTTTCAGAATCCAGACCGTTTTGGGGAATCTTGGTTGGCTCGGGAAAGGGTCGGGGGCCGATCATTTTCTCCAGATCAGACTTCAGGAGCACTTCTTTTTCCAAGAGGGCCTGGGCAATTTTCTCCAGTTCTTCCCGCTTTTCGCTTAGCAGAGCCTGTGCCCGCTCGTACTGGGCGTTGACCATTTTCCGCACCTCGTCGTCGATCAACATGGCCGTATTTTCAGAGTAGGGTTTTTGAAAAGACTCATTCTGCAGACCGTAAAAAGATACCTGCCCGACTCGGTCGTTCATGCCGAACACACTTATCATGCTATAGGCCATTTTAGTCACTTGGTCGAGGTCATTTTGGGCGCCGGTAGAAATCTTACCGAAGACAATTTGCTCGGCAGCGCGGCCGCCGAAGGTCATACACATACGGTCGAGCAACTGCTCGGTACGGGTGATGTACTCTTCTTTTGGCAGGTATTGCGCGTAACCCAAAGTACCGATACCCCGTGGCACAATGGTCACCTTGATTAGCGGTGAGGCGTGCTCCAGGAACCAGCCGCAAATGGCGTGTCCCGCCTCGTGATAGGCGATAATCTCTTTCTCATCCGGGGAGATGAGTTTATTTTTCTTCTCTAGGCCACCGATAACGCGGTCGAGCGCATAGTTAAAATCATCCATGTCGACCGCCTTCTTATTTCGGCGAGCGGCGATCAGGGCAGCCTCATTACAGACGTTGGAAATATCTGCACCGGCGAAACCGGGCGTCATTTCGGCCAGCACGAACGGATCGATATCGGGCGCTTTCTTTATGCCTTTTAAGTGCACCTTGAAAATGGCTTCCCGCCCCTTCAGATCCGGGCGATCGATGCCAATCTGGCGATCAAAGCGTCCTGGGCGCAAGAGTGCGGTGTCCAGGACATCCGGGCGGTTGGTAGCAGCCATCAAGATGACCCCCTTATCGGTAGAAAATCCATCCATTTCCACCAGGAGCTGGTTAAGTGTATTTTCCCGCTCGTCGTTACCCCCCTGAATGCTGTTCCGCCCGCGCGCCCGACCAATAGCATCGATCTCATCGATGAACACGATACAGGGCGCTTTTTCCCGCGCTTGTTTAAACAAATCGCGCACACGCGAGGCACCTACCCCTACAAACATTTCTACAAAGTCAGATCCGGATATGGAAAAGAAGGGTACTCCGGCCTCGCCAGCAACCGCTTTAGCCAACAGGGTCTTACCCGTACCCGGAGGGCCTACGAGTAGCACGCCTTTGGGAATCTTACCTCCTAAAGCAGTGTATTTCTTTGGGTTCTTTAAGAAATCGACGACCTCCATGACCTCTTCTTTGGCTTCGTCGAGGCCGGCTACATCGGCAAAAGTGACATTCACTTTACTATTCTGGTCGAATAAAGCAGCTTTGGACTTGCCGATATTAAAGATTTGTGCGCCTGGGCCCCCTGCACCGCCACCGACGCGGCGCATGATAAAAATCCAGATCGCAATAACGAGAATCAGGGGAATAACCCAACTAGCAATTTGGCCAAGCCAGTTGGTTTGTTCTTCGTATTGCGGATAGAGCAGATCCTCCTCCGGCACTCCCGCTTCTTTCTGAGCGCTGAGCATTTTTTCTTCGAAGCTTTTAACATCGCCAATGTTATAGCGGAAGTGGTACCGGTCCCCGCCCAGATTACCCTTGCTGCGATCTTCGTACTCTTCGAGATGATCCTCTTTGATATAAATATTGGCTGTTTTTTCATTAATCACCACGATCTCATCGATATGCTGCTCGGTAAGCATGGTTTTCAGCTCATTATACTTCAGAGGTTCTTTCTGCGAATAGGTAAGAGAATAGAAGTTAAGGCCCAGCAAGAGCAGGGCAATCACCCCATAAATCCAAAAAGAATTAAATCTCGGATTATTGGGCTTGTTATTTTGATCTTTTTTACTGTTTCGCTTTCCGTTTTCCATCAACCTTCACTTTTACATAATACCAGTGTACGCTACGCCTTGCTTACGGCGCATTTAGTTAACGCCAAGCCAACTTAAACGTTGCAATTTATCGACTAAACCGTCAGATTCCCCTATAAATTTTCGTATTCAGTCACGTGAGCGTCGCTCCAGAGTTCTTCCAACTCGTAGAACGCCCGTGTCTCTGGGTGGAAAACATGGACGACAGTAGAAAAATAGTCGACGCAAACCCATAAAGCACTGCGCTGACCTTCGACGTGGGCTGGAGAAATGTTGGCGTCTTCTTTGACTTTGCGATGAATGTTCTCGGAGATGGCTTTAACCTGGGTGATCGAGTCGCCTTCGCAGATGATAAAGAAATCGGTTGGTGCATCTTCCAGGCTGCGCAAATCTAATTTGACGATATTTTTACCCTTGGTGTTCTGAATGGAGTCGATGATTATAGCGTTGAGAGCCTCATCGGTGATTTCGGGTTGTCTTAGCTTTAGTTGTTGATTCAAACTCAGCTTAAATGGTTTTATGTGATTGAATAAATGATGAAGTTTTAAAAAATTGTTTAATTGACTGACTGCACATTTCTCCTTAGTCTATGCTTCCCACTTAATTAAAAGTACAAAAATATTTCCCTTTGAACACTAAAAACACGCTTTTTGTAGGAAAGGTTCTGCTCTCTTTTGAGCGTCTACCTTCGACCAATGATTATGCTCGAGGACTCCTCGCAAATAGCGTACCTGCTGAGGGTACGGCCATTGTGGCCGACTACCAATCGGCTGGAAGAGGCCAAATTGGCCGAGAGTGGTTAGCTGAGCCCGGGAAAAACCTTTTAGTATCCATTATTTTTTATCCACGCTTCCTCAATGGGCAGCAGCATTTTATTTTCAACCAATCCATTGCGTTGGCGGTGGCCGACACCCTTGAAAATTTGCTCGAACACTCCCGACCTGCCCGGCTAAAATGGCCCAATGATATCTATCTGGGCGATCGTAAAACGGGAGGCATCCTCATTCAGGCTAATTTTCGGAAACAACGTTTTCGGTACGCAATTGTTGGCATTGGATTGAATGTCAATGTATTTCAATTTCCTGCCGATCTGCCCAACCCCACATCACTGGCGTTGGCCGAAGGCAAAACGTTCAATTTAAAGGACGTTCGGGAGACTCTTTTTGCTGCCTTGGAGCACCGTTATCTTTTGTTGCGTTCAGGACATTTTCAGGCTATTGCTAATGGTTATCATAACCGGCTTTACGGCCGAAACGTTCCCAGCCTTTTTGAGCGACCGGATAAAACCCAATTTACGGCTACTATCAGAGGCGTTCGTTCGGACGGCTACCTGATCCTCGATACGGATGCAGGTCCCGCGGCTTTTGCTATGCATCAGGTGCGAATGCTTACCCCGGGAACGACAACAAAACCACCGGGGGATTTGTCTTGAATCCGTTCAATTACCTTAAAAGATATGAAAGCGGCCATTCTTACAGTAGGCGATGAAATTTTGATCGGTCAGATTGTCGATACCAATTCAGCCTGGATTGGGCAACAATTAAATCTGATCGGCGCCGAAGTAGTACAGATCACCTCCGTGGGCGATGATTACACCGATATCCAACGCGAATTGCAAATCGCTTTGGACCAAGCCGATGTTGTATTGCTTACCGGAGGCTTGGGACCCACCAAGGATGACATAACTAAAAAGGCCTTGGCCGATTTTTTTGGGGTAGCATTGGTCTTCCATGATCCTACCTACGCACGCATCCGGAAGCTTTTCGAGCGTTGGGGGCGTAAAACAACCGAAGCACATCGCCTGCAGGCTTATACTCCTGCCAATGCAGAACTGCTCCACAACAAGATGGGGACTGCTCCGGGCATGTATTTCCAACACGGTGAGAAAATAGTGGTTTCCATGCCCGGTGTGCCCTACGAGATGAAATATCTCATGGAAAACGAAGTGATTCCGCGGTTGCGAGCCACCTTTCCTTCCTCCCCTATCGCGCACCGTACGATTCTCACGGTAGGCGAGGGCGAGTCGGCAATTGCCGAGCGCATCGCCGAATACGAAGCCCGACTTCCCAGGCATATCAAACTGGCTTACTTACCCAATTTGGGCGTTGTACGTTTGCGCCTGAGTGGTCGCGGTTCTGAAGCAAAGCAATTGGAAGCTGAGCTTGACGCAAAAGCCCTGGAGCTGTCTGACCAACTGCATGACATCGTGTTTGGGCGGGAAAAAATCCGGCTGGAAGAAGCTGTCGGTAATATGCTCCAGGAGCGTGGGCTTACCCTCGGCACTGCCGAAAGTTGTACCGGCGGTTACGTAGCCCACCGCATCACTACCATCGCTGGCTCTTCGGCTTATTTCATGGGTAGCGTCGTAACTTATTCCAACGCGCTCAAAGAGCGCTTGCTGGGGGTCAAGCCGGAAACGTTGCAAACCTACGGCGCAGTGAGCGAAGCTACGGTGCGCGAAATGGCAACTGGCGCTTTGGAACTGCTAGCAACCGATCTTGCCGTCGCTATTTCCGGCATTGCCGGGCCGGGCGGTGGAACCCCCGAAAAGCCGGTCGGTACCATTTGGATGGCCGTAGTAGACGGCGAACGTACGGAGACCTTCCTGCTCAGAGCCGGGAAAGACCGTGAAAAGAATATTCAATTTGCCGGAGTACACGCCCTGAATCAGGTCCGGAAATTTGTGTTAATGCACTACCCTAAAATAATGGTGTAATCTTTGGAAAATGAGCGACCCGCTTGCTATTTATTTTATTTATAACTATATTAAAATAATTTGAATGCGCAAGAAAGTTTAAACTTAACCCTACGCCATCCAATCTTTGACCTGCCTTTAGAGTAGCTATCTGCCTTACAAGTTTTTCTTAACAAATAAATTCACCATGCAAAAAGTCCTATTGCTGGTGCTTTGTTCAATACCGATGGTATTGAGGGGCCAGTCTATTGAGCGCTCTGTAATTGGTAGTGCCGGAGCAACCACTAACCAACTGTCCTGGCAATTGGAATGGACGTTGGGCGAACCGGCGGTGAAAGCGCACCGCAGTGCTAATGGGTCGCTGTCAGAAGGGTTTCACCAACCGCTTTTTTCCGTATTACCCACAACCGCATCGAATCGAGGTGATATCCGGGTTCGGTGCTTTCCGGTACCGACGACGGGTACCCTGCGGGTCGCGGTAGAACTGAACGGCGCGGCCTCGGCAGTTGATTGTCTGCTTTTCGACCAGTCCGGACGCATCGTTCGAACCCTTTCCAGAAACCGCAGCGATTTTATCGAGGACTTTGATTTGTCGGGCCTTGCAGCCGGTGTCTACCGCCTGGTATTCCGGTCCGAACAGTCAGGCCTGCTCTATACCGAATCGATCGTCAAACACGATAAATAATTCCCAATCTTTAACCCTTTTTGAAATGAAAAAAATTGCAATAGCCATTTTATGCTGGATAGGGTGCTGGACCCATCTGGTGGGCCAAACAGCTATCCAAGAATTAGGAATCAATTACCAGGCGGTGGCCCGGGACGAGTCGGGTGCGTTAATTGCTAACCAAATAATTTACCTGGAGGTGAGCTTACGTTCCGAGTCGGCTAAAGGAGCCATTGCTTACCGGGAAGTACACCGCACGACCACCAACGAACGCGGTCTGTTTACCCTTACCATCGGTAAAGGAACCCCCCTCGATGGCCGCTTCATAGAAATTCCCTGGAGCACTAATAACATCTGGTTAGAAATAGGCTTGGCGGAAGAAGCTGGCGAGCCATTTCATGTGGTAGGTGCCAGTAAACTCCTGGCTGTACCCTATGCCTTCCACGCCGGTAGTGCGGAGACCATCCACGTACACGACCCGGAAAAAAGTAGCCGTTGCCCAACCACCGGAATTCCATTCTGGAGTAAACTCGGCAATAAGTTTGTGGATGATTGCCATTTCTTAGGTACCGTTATCGACCAAGATATGGTATTTAAAACCGACAATGTTGAACGGCTACGCATCCTGGCCGATGGCGACATTCGCATGGATAGCAGCCTCTTCGTAGGCGGCAGTATGGAGGTCGGCGGTACGGGCGTCTTTTTTGATTTGGTAGCTGAAAATGACCTGCTCGTTCAAAACGATGCTCAAATTGGTGGGAACACCCGGGTCGGAGGCGAAATGCGGATCGACCGCAATGCGCTGATAGGCGGCAATACCCGAATCGAAGGGGAGGTGCAGGTTGACAGTAATGCACTGATTACCGGCAACACTACCGTAGAAGGCGAACTAAAAGCTATGGGGCGTTTGGTTGTTGAGGGCGGTGCCGACGGCAGCCAGCAATTGCAAGATAGCTACCCGTTGCTCATCAAGGGTAGCCAGCAAGGATTAGCCATTGAGGTAAATCCTGCCAATCAGAATATCCAGGCTTCTGGTCGCGGCAACAACTATGTCTCTTTCTGGAAAAATGGAGAAATGGAGGGCCGTATTGAAGGTATGAATTTCAGCGATTTGGACCCGACCGGGTTGACCAGTATTGTTTCCACCTTGGTGATGAATCCGCCCGATGGGTTCTCCTATGATTTTGGAAATAAAATTATCGATTTCCTTCCCGAAATAGATGCGTCGGTGAGTTTCGGAAGCTTTGGCACTTTCCCCGTCGATGTTGACTTCAGTTGGAATGCTTTATTCGTCGGTGACCCTTTCCCAAATGCAATCGGCCAGTCTGAAGAGTACATTAGACGGCCAAACGCAGGACCCGCGCGCGTCATATGGGATGAGTTAGCAGCGCCGCTAATTTGCAATCTGGAAAACGGATTATATCCCCATGAAGAGGGGGATCCTGAGGGACTGACCAACTTAAAATCCCAATTGCTATCCAGCTATACTCAGGATGTGTTGACCAGCTCTATTAATGTATTCGGATCTTTTGGTGAGCTGATTTTGAGTGTAGCCAGTCCATTCGATCCCGAAGACCCTATCAATGAGATAATTGACGTAGTGGTAGACGTGACCAACCTGGCTATCGTCATAGGTTATGCAGACATTAACCGCGGGGTAGCTTATGAATCTGGTTCAGGCGATTATGCCGAATGGTTGCTGCGGGCGAATCCTGAAGAGGAACTGCAATTTGGCGAGGTCGTCGGCGTCATTGGCGGGCAGGTGTCCAAAAACTTCACGCATGCCGATCGCTTCATGGTGGTTTCAGCGGCACCGATCGTATTGGGGAATATGCCTCCACCAGATGCAGCCGTGCAGTACGAAAAAATCGCCTTCATGGGGCAGGTGCCTGTACGCGTGCAAGGAGCCGTCAATGTGGGCGATTATTTGCTACCCTCGGGCAACGGCGATGGACTGGCCATTGCCGTTGCACCTGAAGCTATGCGCCCCCTCGATTATCAGCGAATCGTAGGAGTAGCCTGGGAAGCATCCTCCGGGGCGGATTACTTTCAATTGATCAAATGCGCTGTCGGATTGAATCACAACGACATGGGACGCCACATTGAGCAACTACAACAGGTTGTCAATCGCATGCAGCTGGCACTGCGTGAAGTGCATCCTGATTACGAGCCGTTTTATTTCCCGGCTACTAGAGCAACTCCAATGGCCAGTAAGGTAGGTAGTGATTTTTCGGTAAGTTCTGCACATCCGTCCAACTGGCAAGTGACTCTTGCTGGAAAGCATTACACAAACCGAGCGGAGAAATTGCAGGTTGTAAAGGATATTTTGAAAAAAGAGGTAGGGATTGATCTCGAGCAGTATCCTTCTATTGCTTACATAATCGACCATCCTGAGCAGGCGCAAGGCCTTTATGCCTATTACACTGGGCTGGAAAAAGGATTCACCCAATTAATGGCCCAGCTCAACGAATGAGATCAGCAGCCTCTGCGCCGAAAAGGGGGTGGCCGACTATCGGTCGCCCCCTTTTATTTTCGCCAAGCCAACGGGCCTTTGTAGAGCTAACCATCAACAATCTTTCCTCCTTTGGGTTTTCCTAGCAAATAATGTTTTGTAAAAAGCAAGCGTTTGTTGCGCAGGTGAAATTCAGTTATTTTTGCACCACCTAACCAAAAGTGTTGCCCACTTTGGGCAGCCAAACCGAATAAATACCATAGGTAATATGGCGCAGTTTGAACTTATCATGCCCAAAATGGGGGAAAGCATTATGGAGGCAACGATCCTCAATTGGGTGAAAAAAGAGGGCGACTACGTGGAAGCCGATGAAACCATCCTGGAAATTGCCACTGATAAAGTCGACTCCGAAGTCCCTTCGCCGGTAAGCGGAACGATCAGTAAAATCCTTTTCGAGGTCAATGATACTGTTGAGATCGGAAAAGTAATCGCTCATATCGAGACCGAAGCTGAAGGCGAGGCGAAAGCTTCTCCAGCGGCTGCCGAAGGTAATGGACAAAAACGGCCAGCTCCGGCTGACTCCTCCAACGGAAAAGAGCAAACACCGGCGACCCCCGAGCCAGCCGTAGCAGCTTCTGCCGACGCAGAACAGGGAGGTTCTACCCTCTCCGGTAGTTCGGGGAACAGGTTTTATTCGCCCCTGGTGCGTAATATCGCAGAAAAAGAAAACATCAGCCTTCAGGAATTAGAGCAAATCGACGGTACCGGCGCCAACGGTAGGGTGACCAAGAAGGATATCCTGCATTACCTTGAGCACCGGGCCGCCGCTCCGCAGACCCAACCGTCGCCCACACAGCAACGCGTCGCTACACCAGCCGCGCCTGCTCCGCTTAGCCAACCTGCTGTTGCTGGCGCCGACAGCAATGTCGAAATCGTAGAAATGGACCGCATGCGCAAACTGATCGCCGAGCATATGGTTCATTCTAAACAAACCTCCCCCCATGTTACCTCTTTCGTCGAAGTGGATGTGACGAACATCGTCAACTGGCGTAACCGCATTAAAAAAGACTTTCAGGAACGGTACAGTGAAAAGATCACTTTCATGCCTATCTTCATCGAAGCTGTGGTTAAGGCTCTGCGGGACTTTCCAATGGTCAACATTTCGGTCGATGGAGATAAGCTGGTCGTAAAAAAGGAGCTCAATATCGGCATGGCTGCTGCCTTGCCCAATGGCAACTTGATTGTACCGGTCATCCGCAATGCCGACCACCTCAGTCTGGTGGGACTTGCCAAATCCGTGAACGATTTGGCCAACCGGGCCCGCACCAATAAATTGAAGGCCGAAGAGATCCAAGGTGGAACTTTCACCATTACCAACGTAGGTACTTTCGGAAATGTAATGGGTACGCCTATCATCAACCAACCGCAAGTAGCCATACTTGCTACCGGTGCCATTCGCAAAAAACCGGCCGTAGTCGAAACGGAATACGGGGATATGATCGCTGTTCGCCAGCTGATGTACTTGTCGCTTTCTTATGATCACCGAGTAGTCGATGGTTTCCTGGGCGGCTCTTTCCTGCGTAAAATCGGCGATTATCTGGAAGCATTCGATCCTGAGCGAACAATTTAGTAGGCCTATGCATTGGTATTTCTTGCTCATCATCGGGCTGTTTGCAGGCGGCCCGGCCCTATTGCAGGGACAACAAACCGAGAGCGATATCCAAAAGAAAGCCGAAGAGTTCTTTTACCACGGCCGTTATGAGGAGACTATCAGCCTGCTGAAAAATAACCGGCGCTTGCGTGACGGCTCCGAAGCTCAATTTTTACTGGCGCTTTCTTATTTTCACGTCAATGACCTGGACGAAGCAGAGGCCATGCTCAGTATGCAAGCCGGTGCCGACCGGGGGGTGTTTCCCGAGGTATGGCTCTATCTGGCCAGGATTTACCACGCGCGCCACCAGTTTGAACAGGCCGCTGAGCACTATAAAGCTTATCTGAAAACGGGGGTTAAAGAAGCGCGCAACCGACGCTTGGTACTGGATGCGATCCGGCGTTGCTCGAATGGACTACAGCTGCAATTCCGCGAACCCAGGGCCTACGTTGAAAATTTCGGTGGCACTATCAATACCGAATACGACGAGTTTGGCGCGATCCAAAGCCCAAATTATCCTGACCGACTGTACTTTTCCAGCATTCGCCGGGGTAATATTGGCGGTGCCCGCAATCGTTACGGGATGATTGACGAGCAACTGGGGCAGTACGCCAGCGATATTTACCAGACACAGCGATCGGGCGAGCAGTGGCAGTCTCCCCAGCAGCTCACGTATTTACTGAACAGCCCGCGACATGAAGTCTTGCTGGATATTCACAACTCGGGAAAAGTGCTCTATTACTTTCGGGGAGCTGATCTGAACAGCGGTCAGATTTTGGTCGATACTTTCCAAGCCCAAGGCGTTCGGAGCCTCACTTCCGATCCGCTGCTAGCACCAGTAGAGGCCATCGCCGGGAATGGGTCGGTTTTCTTTGCCGGCGATACTATGATTATTTTTCCGGCCAACCGCCCTGGCGGATATGGTGGTTACGATCTTTACCGTACGGTAAGAAGGGGTGGTCGCTGGATGGCTCCTAAGAATCTGGGACCCGACATTAACACCCCTTACGATGAGACGACGCCTTTTCTTGCCAATAATAACTATACCCTCTATTACAGCAGCAACCACCCCGAGTTGAGTCTGGGTGGTTTCGATGTGTTGCGAGCCACACAGGATTACCGGACGGGCAGATGGACCCTCCCGGAGAATATTGGGATGCCTATCAATTCGGCAGGAGATGAGACGCATTTTCGACTTTCGAAAGACGGCTATACTGCGTATTTTACTTCTTCGCGTAAAGATGGACATGGGCAACGCGATCTCTACCAGGCCTATTTTTTCGACTTTTTACCGGAAATGGCGGGAAAATAAACCAGGAAGAACGTTTCGTTTTTGGATTTAAGCGGGCCTACGAAAGAGCAGTATGCTGCCTCCTCCTCATGCCTTCGTTTTGCATCTTTGCACCAGCCGGGAAACATCCGGGCCACTTGGGCATTAGAAAAGTAACTACCAAAAATAAATGATATGCGCACCTGTATAGTCGCGCTTTGTTGTAGCGCTTTGTTAGTAGCGGGCTGTGGAAATGTGAATCCTCCGGGACCCAAAATTCTCGTAAATAGTGACACCAAGCTAGAGACCATTCGTCTTCCGGAAGGCTTTCGGATCGACGTGTATGCCGACGGAGTCGTCAATGCAAGGTCCATGGAGCTGACACCCTCCGGAGTCCTATTCGTGGGGACTCGTTCTAAGGGGAATGTGTATGCTTTGCGCGACACCGACGGCGACTCAAAGGTGGATGAGCAATACACGATTGCCAAAAATCTGAAGTTACCCAACGGCGTAGCCTTTCTCGATGGCGACCTTTACGTAGCGGAAGTCAATCGAATTTTGCGGTTTGAAAATATCGAAGCCAACCTGGCCGACCCGCCCGAACCGGTCGTGGTTTTCGATGGTTACCCGGAAGAGACTCATCACGGCTGGAAATTTATTGATTTTGGCCCCGACGGGAAATTGTATGTGCCAGTCGGTGCGCCTTGCAACATTTGCGAGTCGGAGGAGGTAATCTTCAATTCCATAACCCGGCTTAACCCCGATGGTAGCGGAATGGAAATTGTGCACCGCGGTATCCGCAATACAGTAGGATTTACCTGGCACCCCGAGACCGGGGAGCTTTGGTTTACCGATAACGGGCGCGATTGGATGGGCGATAATCAACCGGCCTGCGAGTTGAACCGGGCCACTCAAGACGGCTTACATTTCGGATACCCGTACTGCCACCAGGGCGATCTGCCCGATCCGGAGTTTGGAAGTCAAGCAGACTGTGCCGACTTTGTACCGCCGGTGCAAAAGTTGGGGCCGCACGTAGCACCCTTGGGCGTGGAGTTTTATACCGGCGATATGTTTCCGCCAGCCTATCGCGGACAGATTCTGATCGCAGAGCACGGTTCCTGGAATCGGTCCGAAAAAATCGGCTACCGCGTCATGATGGTTAAGCTGGATGGCAACCAGGCGGTTAGTTATGAGCCTTTTGCCGAAGGCTGGCTAAACGAAAAGAAAGACAATGCCTGGGGGCGTCCGGTCGACATCGAGTTTTTGCCCGATGGGTCTATGTTGTTATCGGATGATTATGCCGACAAGATTTACCGGATCAGTTATACCGAGTAGAACATTTAGGCAACACCTACACATGCTAAAAAGCACTCTGATATGCAGGCACGCAAACGCTTCGTTTTTGTGCCTCATCTAGTAGCCATTTACCTGATTGTCGCTGACTAAGAACATTTTTCAAGCACACCCTATTGTGGTAACCTCGCGCAGCATCCGGGAGATCTCCTCCTGTGTGGTTTGCGTTTTATCCCGAGCGTACCACTTTTGCAATTCCTTTTTCAGCTCTTGATTAAAAACTTTTCTTTCTTCGGGAGTCAGAGATTGGCTTTTCACTTTACCGTTCAAGGCCATCTGTTGGGCCGGTTCCGGGCGAGGGGCCCAGCTGCCCAACACTTCGAAGTTTGCTTCCATCATAATCAAAACGGGGATAGAACGTGCGCCATTGGTCAGGAATTGATCCATTAGCGCCGGCTGCTCATCGCGCAAAATGACACGAAATTCGATCAGCGGATTGGCGGCCGCCATTTTTACCATTATGGGTACCGTTTGGGCTGCATCACCACACCAGGCTTCGGTAATTACTAGCCACTTTTGCGGGCGGTCCACTTGGTTGAGGGCCGTCAATGTTGCTTCCGTTAACTTGGTTGAACGGTCGAGTCTTTGCATGCGCTGGATGTTCATCCGCGTATATTCCAGCATGGATGAACTGTGGTTCTCACCAGTGGTTTTACCCTGTGCATATAGGTCATCTGCCAGTTGGCGATAGTCGCTGTAAAGCATGGCCTGGTTCCAGATATCGTTAGGTATAAATTGCATGTTTAAACTTTTATTCAGTAAAATGCTGCAGGCAGGTCAATTGTTGGCCGCCAGGTGAAATGCGTTGAGCAAACGTCGTAGATTCGACTGATTGTCCTTTTCGTCCAGTGCTTCCATCACGACCTCTTTTTCCCGCTCACTAATGTGGAACGAGATCGAGGCTACCGGTGTTCCGTCGTAGCCGGGTTGGTAAATAAAGCGAACGATCTTAAACATATCCGGGCCCAGGATATCGTAGATAAAACCGAGACTGTTATCTTGTTCGAATTCCTGGAGGCTTAGAAAACTATGGGGAATATCAAAAGGGTTGAAAAGCGCTTCAATCACTCCCTGGCCTTCGCTCGGACGTATATCTTCGATTTTTTCCGAGCTGGCAATCTGCAATAGTACCACACCACTGGTATTTGCCCGTATCCAATCCTGAAAAACCTGTATGAAGCGCGTAGCTGACAGAATGCCATAATTATCCCGGAATCCGGCATCCATGACTTCAATTTCCGGTTTGCTGGGCAGGTGTACGCTGGGCAGAATGTAAGGGTAGGTGGCATTCATGCGTAATGCCGAAGTGAAGTTCAAATTTTGCGCATCGGCACTTTCGAACAACCAGCCAAAATCTACCGCATCGACCTCAACCGAGTTGGTCTTTTCAAATCCGATGGGAGCTACCATCATATAAGAAACCCCCTGAGGAGAAATGATCATTCTGCGGGCGTCATTGACTACCGAAGGCGTGATAAAGAGCAGGGGGATGGTAGCCGCTTTTTCAGGATCCCGGTATTCGCGTATTGGCTTATCTAACCGGTAATTGGTGTTTTCATTGAGCTGTTTTTCAAAAAAATAGCCTCGGTCTTTCCGGTAGCGTTTACCGTTTTTTTCGAACCGGCTGATGGGCAAAAACAAATCATTTGCCACAAAGGCGAAGGCGACGGGGTTGAGCAGGTCCTGGGAAAGATGGTCGAGGTATTTCCGGTCATAAAGGTTGATATCGGCTCCGTTTTCTTTTTGCAGCATTAGCTCGCGCAAGTAAGCCATTCCCAACATTCCTCCGGAAGCGCCAGTAATGAGAACCGTATGATCGAGCAATTTCCCGCCCAGCATCCGGTCGGCCGTTTGCGTAACGTGCATGGTCCAAGTAGCGGAGCGCAGGCCGCCCCCGCTCACACAGAGGATGATCATTTTGGGTTTGTCTTGTCCAGTGTTGGCCTTCCAGCGCTCCAAGATGCCAATGGTTGCCCTCCGGTCCAGTTCGACCTGTTCGCTTGAGCAATGTGCCAGCAGTTTGTCATAGCTATATTCCGGGCGTGCATCGGGGGAGTAGTCAAGACCGTAGGCACGGTTGTTTAGTTTTCCGATATCAAAAGAAGATATCCAGTTGATCAAAACCAACAAAACCAGAATAACAGTGGTACGCCAGCGATTAAGCCAATAGGAAAGGGCACCGACGATGGCCACAATGATGCTAAAAAAGATGAGCAGGCTGGCTGCCGCCGGGATTCGGAAAACGGGATATTCGATCAACCAGCCCAACAAAATCAGCAAGATGATCGTAAAAAGTTGAATAATCAGTGCATTTAGATGGTTTTGACGGAAAATGCTCAGCAGCATAGAGGCATCGTAATGGGCCACACTGCGCACCAATCGCAGGCGGAAATACTCATTGAGGTAGGTATCCACCCGCCAGCGACGATCATCGAGCTTGATTTCATCAAGGTCCACATCGGGGCGTCCGGGTGTGATGGGGCGGTTTAAATTGGGGGGGATCGGTTTCCCGGTTTCGTAAAAGGATATATCTTTGTTTGTGTAATAGAAATACATGAAATAAACTAGAATAGTAGTCAAAAAGCCGCTGAGGAACCCGAAGCAGTAGTAAAAAAGCGCCTCAAATCCAGCTTGCGAGAAAACACCTTGAAATTCAATGATTTTGATTAAGTAAAAAAGCAGAAAAGCGCCGGGCAGTATGAGGTTGTTAAGGCAAAACTTAGTAAACGGTCGGGCAAGGGTCGCCAAAAATGGAAAGTGATGAGAAGTGAGAAGGTAGGTGGTCAGATTCCAGGTCAGCAAAAAGCCCCCAAATGCTAATCCTGGTATGAAGAAGCTCCAGAAGCTGACTGCTCCCAGGTATTCCGGGTCGAGAAACAAATAGCGAATTCCCAATTTCTGAGCGATGTATCCGTTAATCAGCATGACGAGAAAAACCCAAAGCGCCAGGAAAATCAGGTTGCTGCGCAGATGGATAATGACCAATTGCACAGGAAAGGAGTAAAAGAATTTATACCACATGGAGCGCATAAGGGGCAAAACTATTCTGTTGCAAAAGATAGTGCATAACTACAAGAAGATACATGTTGCGTCTTTTGGAACTTAATGAAATAACCGATAATTCGACCAAACCGTTTTAACTGTTGGAGGATTGCGCTAAAAATGGAATTTATATTTACGGCTTATTCCGTTAAGCTGGGAGAACAAAAACTATACAAACACTTCAATTAAATCCTTAACTATGAACATTGCAGTAGTAGGTACCGGTTACGTAGGCTTGGTATCAGGCACATGTTTTGCAGAGACGGGTAACCAAGTGGTATGTGTCGATATAGATGCAGATAAGGTTGCACGAATGCAACGGGGCGAGGTTCCGATTTATGAGCCTGGATTAGAAAATTTATTCGAACGCAATACCCGTCAGGGGCGCTTGCATTTTACAACTGATCTGGCGGAAGCCATCAAAGATGCCCAGATCATCTTTTTGGCGCTGCCCACGCCCCCCGGTGAAGATGGGTCTGCAGATCTGTCGTATGTGCTCAACGTGGCCCAGCAGCTTTCCCACATAATAGAGGACTACAAGATTATTGTAGATAAAAGCACCGTGCCGGTAGGTACGGCCGAAAAGGTACACGCGGTAATGGCGGATAACCTGGATGAGGCACTTTTCGATGTCGTCTCCAATCCGGAGTTTTTGCGCGAGGGGGTAGCGGTAGAAGACTTTCTCAAGCCTGACCGGGTCGTTATCGGTACCCGGTCGGAGCGTGCACGTAAGTTGATGCGCCAACTCTACGAGCCGTTCGTTCGCCAGGGAAATCCGATCCTGTTTATGGATGAGCGCTCGGCGGAAATGACCAAATACGCCGCCAATTCTTACCTGGCCACGCGCATTTCTTTCATGAACGAAATTGCCAATCTTTGCGAAAAGGTGGGTGCTAACGTCGACAATGTCCGGCTTGGTATCGGTAGCGATACCCGAATTGGTAAGCGCTTTTTGTTTCCTGGAATTGGTTATGGAGGCTCCTGCTTTCCCAAAGATGTACAAGCGTTGGCTAAAACCTCCGGCCAGTTTGATTACGATTTCCGCATTCTGAATTCGGTGATGAACGTCAATACCCAGCAGCGGGTCGTGCTGGCCGATAAGATTGAGCGTTACTTTAAGCAGGACCTCTCCGGAAAGGTCATTGGAATCTGGGGGCTTGCTTTCAAGCCGAATACCGACGATATCCGGGAGGCGCCGGCACTGTACATCATCGAGCGCCTGTTGGATAAAGGTGCACAGATTCGGGCCTACGACCCCGAAGCAATGGAAAACGTAAAACGGGTTTTTGGCGACCGCATCACTTTTGTCAAAGATCAATACGAGGCGCTCATCGCAGCCGACGGGTTGGCCATATGTACCGAATGGAGTGTTTTCCGTACGCCGAGTTATCAGGTGATGAGACAGCTGATGAAGCACCCCGTTATCTTTGATGGTCGCAATCTTTACGACCTCGAAGTCATTCGCGAAGAAGGATTTTATTACGAGAGTATCGGGCGTCAGACCGTAAGTCAAATGGCGGCGAAATCTAATCATCTTTGACGTCTTGCCGACGTACAATTTTCGAGATCCTTGCGTTAATTTTACGCGGGCGGGTGTCGACCCAACGCTGCTCGGCTTACGAAGCTCGTGCAATTCAAAACCCTTTATCCATGCAACGTTTGTGGCTATTCCTGTTGATTGTTGCTGCCGGTTGCTTCACCTCGGCTTGTTCGGAAAAAGCGGGAGGCGCCGAAGAAGAAGTGGCTCCCGATTCTCCGGGAGTGGAAGAAAGTACCAAAATGGAACCCAAAGGCGGTGAGGCTGACAATGGTATCGGGCCCGACCAACTCAAACAAGTCAAAGGCGAAGATGTCTTCGGGAACAAAGAATCGTATTTCGTTATTGCCGGAACGGAGGAGCGCCACGGCCTCTTTTTTCGGCACTCCCCGGAAGGTACGCTGGTCGAAGAGGCTACTTTTGTACGCGATACGCTTAATGGGCAGCGTACATTGTACTACGCCGCAGGCGACACCCATATCGTAGAAACCTACGATATGGGGGTTTTTGACGGTCCTTATCGATCTTATTATAAAAATGGCCGGCTTCAGCAAAAGGGCCTGTACGTCGATAATGCCATGCGCGGAAAATGGTACCAGTGGTACGATGATGGCACGCTGAAAGAAGTAGTGACTTTTGAAGACAACAAAGAAAACGGACCTTTCACGGCCTACCATCCCAATGGTAACATCAAGGCAAGGGGGAACTATAAAGACGGCGATAACGAGCACGGTTTATTGGAGCTTTACGACGAAGCGGGTAACCTCATTAAAAAAATGGATTGTAAAGTGGGTATCTGCCGGACCATCTGGTCGCGCAACGACGAAAATATTTGATGCATGAAACGATTGCTACCCCTTCTCCTATGCTTATTATGGCTCCTGCCAGCCATTCTTCGTGCCCAAACGGGAGGTGATCATATCTATCAGTTCCTCAATCTTTCTCCCTCACCGCGCATTTCTGCCCTGGGTGGGAATCTGATTGCCGTTGTTGACGACGACGTGAGCTTGGCTTTTGTCAATCCGGGGCTCCTCAATCCGCAGATGCACCAACAGATCGCCTTCAGCCACGCTTTTTTCGTAGCAGGGATCAACCACGGATATGCAGCTTACGGCCACCACATCGATAAATGGGGCGCTACTGTGCATGGCGGAATAAATTATGTGAGCTATGGGGAAATCGACCGCACCAACGCCTTTTTTCAAAAGGAAGGCACTTTCAAAGCAGCCGACTATGCCATTACTTTCGGTGGGGCCAAGACTGTCTATGAGCGAATCAATCTGGGCGTTAATCTCAAAGTGATTTCCTCTAATTTAGAGGGCTTCACATCCTGGGGTCTGGCTGCAGATGCTTCGGCGGTTTACCAGGATACCGCCAAAAATTTCACTGCTACTTTTCTCTTCCGCAATATGGGGGCGCAGCTTTCGGTCTATGCTGAAGGAGGTGAACGGGAAACACTACCCTTCGAGATCCAGTTCGGATTTTCGAAAAAACTCCGCTATCTACCTTTCCGTTTTAGCGTCACCTACCGCCACCTGGAAGATTGGGACATTCTTTACGACGATCCCAATGATGACGGGGCCGAAATTTTCTTTGGCCAGGATGCTGGCCAACGCACCGACTTCGAGCGCTTTGCCGATAATTTATTCCAGCACTTCGTTTTCAACGGTGAATTCTTGTTCGGTGAAGGAGAAAATCTGCGCTTGCGTTTTGGCTATAACCACCTGTTGAGAAATGAATTATCGATTGACGGTTTTGGAAGCTTGTCGGGTTTCACTTTTGGAGCCGGCTTCAAGATCAATCGTTTCCGGATCGATTATGGCCGCACCAACTGGCATGTTGGCGGAGGTACCAATCATTTTAGTATCGCGACCAATTTTCAGGAATTTTAAGATCTTTCCCCAACCCCGGCGCCCGGCTTCCCGTCTAGCAAGAAAAAACAGACCATGAACCGATTCCAAAAAATTTTGATGAGCCTGGGCACTATATTGATCGTTTTTAGCTGTAATGACGATAATGCAGATACCAACGCTCCAGGCAACAACCCAATTACTTTTGACTGTGCCGAAAACACCGAACTTTGTACCGTAGCCGAATCCAATAACCAGCTAGGGTTTGATCTGGTAAAACAACTTTCAGCATCGGCGCCGGAGGAGAATATACTCATCAGTCCCCTTAGTATTTCTACCGCCCTCAGCATGGCGGTGAACGAGGCTGAAGGCAATACAAAGACTGAAATGCTGGCTACCCTGCATGCCAACGGCCTAGGTGATCTCGATCGGTGGAATGAAATCTATCAGCTCCTGCTTACTACCCTTCCGGATCTGGATCCGAATGTCACATTGCGTCTGGCCAACAGCATCTGGTATCGTCAGGAATTTCCCATTGCCGAAAGCTTTGTGGAAAGTAACGCTACATATTATCTCAGCGATGTGCTATCTATCGACTTTAAAGATCCGGGGGCAAAAGATCAGATCAACAACTGGGTGAGCGACCAGACCAAAGGCTTCATTCCAGAAATGATCGAGGAGGTCCCCGAAGATATCGTCATGTATTTGATCAACGCGCTTTATTTCAATGGCGGTTGGCGGAATGCCTTTGAAGAGGAAGCCACCTTTCCATCGACCTTCACCACTGCTGCCGGTCAGGAAGTACCCGTCGATATGATGACCTACGGTAAAACGGAGCTTTCTTACTTCAGTACCGATGCTTATCATGCTGTGGATCTCCCTTATGGTGATTCCGTTTTCTCTTGCACGCTGATTCTGCCTAAGAAAGAACAAACACTGGCAGAGGTGTACGGAGATATTTATACCCAAAAAAGTTGGCAGGAATGGACCGATGCTTTCACCTGGCAAGGAGTTTTTTTAGTATGCCGAGGTTGGACATCAGCTATCGTGAAACGCTGAAAAATGCACTGGCTGAATTAGGCATGTCCTCTGCCTTTGATCCGGCTGAGGCCAATTTCTCGGGCATGGGTGCGCAAGGGTTGATGATTAATGATGTGATGCACGAAACGGTATTGCGGGTGGACGAAAAAGGTGCAGAGGGTGCTGCAGTAACGACTATCGGTATCGTACCCACGTCGTCAGGTCCGGATTTCCCGTTGGTTGTGGTCGACCGACCCTTCCTGCTGGCCGTGCGCGAAAACCGAGCTAATACGCTTATCTTTCTGGGCATCATCAATGATCCAGTTGATTGATTGGAGGCAATTCCCTGATTTAAACACAGAAAATGTCAGCGTCGGTACTTGTTAAGTGAGCCGTCACTTATCCGGCAGCAACCGGTTCGATCGCCACTTCAATGTTGCGCAGCAATTGGTAGGCCGCCTGCAGGCTGCGCACTCCATCTTTTACCAGTATGAAGTGCCTATTGGTCTTTTTAAAACTCAGATTCTGTTGTTGTCCGGTGGTGGAAACATATTGTAGTACGTTCTGGAAAAGCTCACTTTCATAAAAGGGCGATTGAGGATTTTCGACAAAGTAGCACCGCAACTTATTGTTCTTGTAAATCAGTCGCTCGAAGCCCAGTGATCGGCAAACCCAGCGCAAGCGCAAACCGTCGAAAAGTTGGTACACTTCGGGTGGTACCTGACCGAAGCGGTCGTCGAGCTGCTGGCTGAACTCCTCGATACCCGCTTCCGTTTCGATTTTATTCAGTTCGGTATATAGGCGCAGTCGCTCTTGGATGTTGCTCACGTATTCATCGGGGATGAGCATCTCGGTGTCGGTATCGATCTGTACCTCGCGTACATATTGCCGCTTCTGGGCTAGATCCTCCTTGAAAAGATCCTTAAACACGTTTTCTTTCAACTCTTGAATGGCTTCTTCCAGGATTTTTTGATAGGTTTCATAGCCGATTTCGGTGATAAAACCGCTTTGTTCCCCGCCCAGCAGATTACCAGCCCCGCGGATGTCGAGGTCGCGCATTGCGATATTAAAGCCGCTACCCAGATCGGAGAACTCCTCGAGCGTACGCAACCGCTTTCGCGCATCGGAAGTGATGGTCGACAAGGGCGGGCTGAAGAGATAACAAAATGCTTTTTTATTCGAGCGCCCCACCCGGCCCCTCAGCTGGTGCAAATCACTCATGCCGAATTGATGAGCATTGTTGATGATCATCGTATTGGCATTGGGAATGTCCAGGCCCGTCTCAATGATGTTGGTACACACCAGTACATCGTAGCGGCGGTCGATAAAGTCGATCAGGGTTTGCTCAAGTTGCTTAGGGTCCATTTGGCCGTGAGCAGAAGCAATATCTACATCCGGGCAGAGGCGCCGAAGCATGGCGGTAATATCCGGCAGGTTTTTCACGCGGTTATGGACAAAAAATACCTGGCCGCCGCGATTCACTTCATAGTATATTGCTTCCTTGACCAATTCTTCGCTAAAGATGCGCACCTCGGTATGAATGGGTTGGCGGTTGGGCGGTGGCGTACGCATGACCGACAAGTCGCGAGCCGCCATCAGTGAAAATTGCAAGGTGCGCGGGATGGGCGTAGCAGTCAGGGTGAGCGTATCTACGTTTACTTTGAGTTGGCGTAATTTCTCTTTCGCCGCTACTCCGAACTTTTGCTCTTCGTCAATGATGAGCAGCCCAAGGTCTTTAAAACTTACCTTCTTATTCAGCAGGCTATGCGTACCGATGACAATGTCGACACCACCCTCTTGTAATGCTTTATAAACACAGCTCTTTTCTTTGGCGGTCCGGAAGCGATTAACGTAATCGACGGTGATGCCGAACTCGTTCAAGCGTTCGGAGAACGTGCGGTAGTGCTGAAGCGCCAGGATGGTGGTTGGCACCAGAACTGCTACCTGTTTACCGCCCAGAATGGCCTTAAATGCGGCACGGATAGCAACTTCCGTCTTGCCGAAGCCAACGTCCCCACAGATCAGCCGGTCCATAGGGTATTCTTTCATCATGTCGGCCTTAACCTCATTGGTCGATTTAAGTTGGTCGGGCGTGTCTTCGTAAATGAATGATGCTTCTAATTCGTTCTGCAGGTAGCCGTCGGGCGGAAAAGCAAATCCCTGGGAGGCCCGGCGCTTAGCATAAAGTTTGATGAGTTCGCCGGCTATATCTTTGACTTTCTTCTTCGTTCGGGCCTTGAGGGTCTTCCAGGCGTCGGAACCCAACTTGTTTAGTTTTGGCTCGCTGCCTTCCTTACCCGTATACTTGCTGATTTTGTGCAGGCTGTTGATGCTAACGTAGAGAATATCGTTGTTTTTATAAATCAGCCGCACCGACTCCTGCTTGTGACCATTGATGTCGATTTTTTCCAACCCCGAGAAACGCCCCACGCCGTGATCGATGTGGGTCACGTAATCGCCGGGCTGTAAATCGCGCAACATGCGCAGGTTCAGCGCCTGGTCTTTGGTAAAGCCCTGCCGCAATCGGTAGCGATGGAAGCGCTCGAAAATCTGATGGTCGGTATAGCAGGCGATCTTTAGGTCCAAGTCGATGAAACCCTGGTGAATAGACTTGGTGATCGGATGAAATTGTACATCAGCCCCCAGATCCTCAAAAATGGCACAGAAACGCTCGACCTGCTTGGCGTTATCAGTAAAGATGTAGTTATGCAGGTGCTCCTTGGTGTTATTGGTCAGATCCTCAATAAGGAGTTTAAAGTTCTTATTGAAGCTCGGTTGGGGCCGGGTAGCAAAAATGATTTGCTGGGTAAAGTCCAGCGGTTGCAGGCTATCGGTAAGGGTAACGATGTGGTGATCCTCGATATCGATTACCACTTGGTTGGGTAGTAGGAAGGCGCGGTCGCGAAAGATTTCGGCCTGCTCGGTTTCATCAAGGATGGTAATGGTCTTAGCAAATTCGCGGGCTTTATCAAAACAGGTCTGCAATTTGTCGATTAAAACCTGAAAATCTTTGATCCAGATGACCGTATCTTCCCGCAATACGCGAAAGAGAGACACTTTTTGGCTTTTCGAGAACTTGGTATTGATGTTGGGTACAATCGAAACTTCGGCAATATTGCGCACCGATAGCTGTGTAGTTGGGTTGAACGTGCGTATGCTTTCGATTTCCTCGTCGAACAGTTCGATGCGATACGGGTATTCATTACCATAACTGAAAATGTCGACGATGCCGCCTCGAATCGAAAATTGCCCTGGCTCGTAAACGAAGTCTTCCCGGCTGAAGCCATATTCTACCAGAATATCAATGATGGTATCTACATCCAGGCTTTCGCCCGAAACCAGGTTAAGCCGGGTTTCGTCAAGGATATCGGGCGATACGACCTTTTCAAACAAAGCCTCGGGATAGGTTACTACAATTTCGCCACTGGTGCGCGAAGTACTGATGGCATTGATCGTCTCGGTGCGCTCCAGGCTATTGGTATTGTTTAGGACCTCAAAATAGGTAGGACGTTTGAACGAGTCGGGGAAAAACCGAATGGCCTTTTTGTCTAGAATATTGTTCAGGGTATTTTGAATGTAGGCTGCTTCTTCTTTGTCGTTGGCTACCAGAAGATGGTTGCGTCCTGATTTGCGGTAAGCTCCAGCGATGACAAAGCAATCCTGGGCGCCCATCAAGCCCAAAACTTGCTGACGTACTGGCCGCTTACTCTGCCAGCCGTCGGTCAATCGGGCGATGCGCGCGTCATCGCGGTAAAGGTCGAGGATATGTTCGAGGTTCTTCACTTGCCAAAAATAAGGACACGGTGGAAATTGCCCCGCCCCGTGTATTTTAATTAATTGAAACGACTACTCTAACAGGCGCTTTTCATTATTGGTTTAGGTATTTTGCTGCCCAAACTTTTTATAGGGTTAAAATATTCAAGACATGTTTTACCGGATCATTTGCTTATTGACGTCCGTCTTCATTTTCACTGCTTGCCAGCCAAACACGGAATCAGCTGCCTTTCGGATTATCGGGCCAAAGGCTTTTACCAGGCAAATTGACTCGCCCGATATACAGCTCGTAGATGTACGAACGCCATCCGAGGTAGCTCAAGGCACCATAGAAGGAGCTGTGAATATTGATTATAAGGTTTCGGATTTTTTGGAGAAAGCAACTCGCGAATTGAATCCAGACGAACCAGTCTACCTGTATTGTCGTACAGGTCGACGCAGTGCAGCTGCTGCTCAGCAATTGCTTACTGCGGGGTTTGTGGAAATCATTGACCTCAAAGGTGGCTATGTAGCTTGGAAAGCATCGGGCCGATAATGGGAATTTTTTATCTAAACCCATAAATTGTTATAAGCCATTTTGTTTTTTAGCTACGCTGATGGCATTCCTGCTTACAGCCAGGATGATGTTGGGAAGGTGGATAATTGAAGAATCCACGCCCCGGGGGAGAAGCGGAGCCTCACCTTTGTCATTGCAGCAGATGGCACGCGCAAAGTAGATATGATGAGCCATGGCAAGGTCGGCATCATGAGTAAATGCGAAATGTACGGCGATGTAGCCACGATCTGTTATACCGGAGGCGATTGGGCCTGTCATTCATTACAGAATAAGGCCAAATACATAGTAAGTGATTGTTTCTAAGAATACCATAGAAGCTGGAAGCGCTCGAGGATCTCTGAGAAGTGCGTAAATTCAATGGTATGATCGAGTTTACGTGGGCTTAGTTCCTGTCTTGGGGATAACGTATATGGCGAAGATGTAGGGTCTGCGGGTATTTTCATCCAGATGTTGGAATCGTTCGTGGTCCATATAAGCTTTATATGCTCTTTTTCTCACAAGGATGGCCACTTTTTTCAGGCCATCAGTAGGCATATTTGCAATAGCATGAGCAAGTTCGCAAAAAGCAGCTATACATTTATGACCGGTGCATCAACAACGCCCTTCTCCACCCACCCGTTCACCTGCCCCCTAAGGCCAGTATCAGGTACCCCGGACCCTAAACAAAACCCCCACCGCACTGTTAATGAATCAAATTTCCACCAAACTCCTATCTATTGGAAAAAAGAGTCGTTGTCATCGGCGCCGGTTTCGCGGGCTTGGCAGCTGCCACCAGCCTTGCAGATAAGGGCTATGCTGTTACGATTGTAGAAAAGAATGAATTGCCCGGTGGGCGTGCTCGCAAATTTAAGGCAGATGGTTTTTTATTCGACATGGGCCCTAGCTGGTACTGGATGCCAGATGTGTTTGACCAGTACTTCCAGCGCTTTGGCAAACAGGTGTCTGACTACTATGAATTAAAGCGCCTTGACCCTTCCTATCGCATCTATTTCGGGCCGGGTGATATTATGGACGTACCCGATACTATGGAAGGTTTGGAAGCGATGTTTGAACACTATGAGCCACAGAGTAGTCCAAAACTTCGGAAATTCCTGCAAGAAGCAAAATACAAATACGAAGTGGGCATGCGCGATTTTGTCCACAAACCTGGACACAACATTTGGGAGTTTGCTGATCTGCGCATTTTACAAAGCTTGTTCCGGCTGCAGATGTTCACCTCTCTTTCCACCCATGTGCGCAAATTATTCAAGCACGAACAGTTGATTCAGTTGCTTGAGTTTCCCGTGTTGTTTCTCGGTGCGACCCCCCAGAAGACTCCCGCCCTGTACAGTATGATGAACTACGCGGCTATGGAATTGGGTACCTGGTATCCCATGGGCGGGATGCATAAGATCGTGGAGGGCATGGCCGCTTTGGCGGAAGAAAAGGGGGTGGAACTTCAACTTGGCCAGCAAGTCCAACAGATCTATGTACCCAACGGTTACGCAAAAAAGGTCGTTACCCAGCACAGCGAATTCGAAGCAGATGTGGTTGTGGGGGGCGCTGATTATCATCATATCGATCAAAAGTTGTTAGGTGAACGGCATCGCAACTACACCGAATCCTATTGGGATAAACGTGTAATGGCGCCTAGTTCCCTGCTGTTTTATTTGGGGGTAGATAAGAAATTAGACGGGTTGCTTCATCACAATCTATTTTTCGACGAGGATTTTCAACAGCACGCGGTTGAGATTTATGAAACCCCCCAATGGCCGAGCAAGCCGTTGTTCTACGTATGTGCGCCAAGTGTAACTGATCCGAGTGTAGCCCCAGAGGGCAAAGAAAATCTCTTTATCCTCATTCCCTTAGCCCCTGACCTGGAGGACAATGAAGAGCAGCGTGATAGGTACTATCACCTGGTAATGGATCGCCTGGAAATGTTGACGGGACAAGAGATTCGCAACTACGTCACGTATAAGCGGTCCTTTGCCCACCGGGACTTCAAACAAGATTACCACGCCTTCAAGGGTAATGCATATGGTTTGGCAAATACCTTGTTTCAGACAGCTTTTCTCAAGCCTAAGCTCAAAAACCGGAAAGTTCGCAATCTCTTTTATACCGGGCAGCTGACCACGCCGGGACCGGGGGTGCCCCCCTCGCTTATCTCCGGACAGGTCGTTGCCGAAGAAATCAGCAAACGATTTTAAAGCCCGCCAAAACGCCATGGTCATGCTGGACTTATATAACAAAACCTGTACGGAGTGTAGCAAACTCATCACCAACCGATACAGCACCTCCTTTTCGATGGGTATCCGCGTATTTGCCCCACGCTTTCGCGATCCGATTTACGCCATTTATGGTTTTGTGCGCTTTGCCGATGAGATCGTCGATACTTTTCACGAGTATCCGAAAAAAATGCTGCTCGACCGTTTTCGCGAAGATACCTATCGAGCCATCGCAGAAAAAATCAGCCTCAACCCTGTATTACAGGCCTTCCAAGAGACGGTAAATCAATACCACATCGAGCAAGAGCTAATCGATGCCTTTTTGGATAGTATGGAGATGGACCTTTACCACGATAAATACGAAGATGGCCTGTACCAAAAGTATATTTATGGTTCAGCTGAAGTGGTTGGCCTCATGTGCCTGCGCGTTTTTTGTGAAGGTAATGATGCTATGTATCAGCACCTGAAAGCCCCGGCGCGCAGCCTGGGGTCGGCTTTTCAAAAAATCAATTTCCTGCGTGACATGCGATCCGACTTCAAAGACCGCGGACGCGTATACTTCCCGGGCGTTGATTTTACCCGGTTTACCAACGAAGATAAGCGCACAATTGAGGACGACATCAAAAAGGACTTTGATGACGCCTTGTCAGGGATTGTGCAACTGCCGAAGGGCGTTCGTCTGGGTGTCTACCTGGCGTATGTTTATTACATCAACCTGTTTGATAAAATTCGGGCAGTGCCCGCCACCCGCGTGAAAGAAGAGCGCATCCGGGTGCCTGACCGTAAGAAAGTAGTGCTGCTTTTCAGTTCGGCCCTGCGCAATAGCCTCAATCTGTTGTAGATGGATTATTCTGCCGCCCGAATCGCATCTGTGCCGCGCAGCCTGCGACCGGTCTTACGAGTAGGTATTGCCGCACTGCTAATATTCATGGTGAGCTGGCAGTGGTGGGCCGCTGAGCCCGCTACCAGCGATGAATTGCTTTATGAAGTGCCTCGCCTGGGGGGATGGAAGTTTCTGGAGACCTCCTGGACTTATGCCTATTTACATTTCTTTACCGTGATCCCCGTCTTCTTGCTGAGTTTCGACCGCAATGTCCACTACTACCGAAAGTGGAAATGGTTGTTTCCTGCCATCCTGCCCGTAGCGGTTGTTTTCATTCTGTGGGATGTCTTTTTTACCCGCTACGCAGTCTGGGGATTCAATGAAGACTATTTCCTAGGTGTTCGATTCTGGGGACTACCCATTGAAGAATGGTTGTTTTTTATCACCGTCCCGTTTGCCTGTGTTTTCATCTACGAGTGCTTGAATTTTTATGTAAAAAAGGACTTGCTGGCGCCGTTGGAGCCTTGGTTGACGCCTGCATTGGTAACCCTATTCGCTTTGGTAGGCCTGCTATATTGGGGGCATTTATATACCAGTACGACCTTTTTGCTCAGCGCCGGTTTGCTCGCCTACCACTGGCTTTTTCTCGGCGGGCGTTATCGCGGTCGGTTTTACCTGGCCTATCTCGTAACCTGGATCCCATTTTTATTGGTCAATGGCGTGCTAACGGGCGGCCTTACCGAGGCTCCGGTGGTAGTATACAATCCGGCTCATTATCTAGGCATTCGGGTAGGGTCGGTGCCCCTCGACGATTCGGTGTATAATTTTCTAATGCTATTGGGCATCATCACGTTGTTCGAGCACTTGCGCCCACCAAAAATTTAATTCCTTCGATCGTTCGGTCGGTATTTGATTATTCTGCAGGTACGGCAGGCGGGCCTATCATCATCTCCGGGGGTAGTCCATCGACGAATACCACCTATGAGCTAAAAAATAAATCGATAGCTGGTATTGCAGGAGAAAGAGAATGCGGTTATCTTTGCCGTCGCTCAATCGGAAAAAAGGGTAGAAACATCCTTTTTGAGAGGGGGCAGAAAAAATGAGGAAAGATTAAATTGCGGCTTTTAAAAATTAGGTCTATCTTTGCACTTCCTTTGCGATTGAGCATTGGAAGAGGAGAGACAAAGGATTT
>CAZHCA010000001.1:0-415462 GCA_964530825.1 uncultured Saprospiraceae bacterium | reverse complement strand
ACGCTTCCTTATGTTTTTTTCACCCTCCTAACTTTTTAGTAGGGTAGAGTAGTTTGAACGAAAGCCCCAAAAAATTTTTACAATTAAGAAAGCCTTTTAGATGGAGTCTACACAAACGAGTTGGCACCTCCAACAATATAAGAATCCGACAGACCTCAATGCCGCTATCCCTTATTTGCACCGTGCCGCCCAATTTATTGCCATTGCGGGCAATAGCTTGTTACAACCCGAGCCTGACGATAGCCATACGAGCATGAAATGGATGACGAAAGAAAAAATGTTGGTTGGCCAAGTGCTGCCGCTTGACCAGCAAGTCCGCCTTGGTTTGCATTATGAAAAGTTTGAATTGCTGTTACTCACCAGCGATTTACAACCCCTAGCATTCCTGCCCTTGACGGGGCAGACGGAAAGCCAGGTTATGGGCTGGCTGCGCAACGTACTCGATCGCGTTGGCGCAGCCTCGAAACAAATACAACCCATCACCCATTATGAGCTACCCCCTCACCCACTGGCGGAAGGCGATATCTTTCAGGTCGTAAAACCTATCTACCATCAAGAAGCCATTCGCTACCGCAGCAATGCCAACTTAGCGCTGGAACAGGCGACGGAAGAATACAAAGAGCACAAGCCCATTTGCGTGTGGCCTCATCATTTCGACACCGGCGTTCTTGTACCGGTGCAGCTCGATCAACAAAAAAATACTGTTCGCTTTGTGCTGGCCGGCCTAGCTATTCCAGATAACACGGTTGGGGAATTCTACTATTACGTACGGCCCGTTGATAAAAGCGAACAAGCGGATATGGGTGATCTGCCGATCCTCAGTGCTGGAAAATGGCTGAACAACAGTTTGCCCATGGCCATCATCACTGCCTCCGAAATCGTGCGCAGCAAACAGGCAGATGAACAGGAAAAGACGGTACACAAATTTTTGCAATCTGCCATCCGGGGAAGCGTTCAGTTACTAAGCAATCAATGAAATCCGCTCAATGTCATACTAGAAGGATCCCGACCGATCAAACTATCTACGGTTTATCCCTTTTATCATACAGATGTAAAACGCCCTGCCTGTTGCTCCGGCGTCACCTAATGACCAGGCATTATTTTCAACTACTTATTACAAATTTGATAATTTCATTATGACCGTTCCGATTGACTTTCAACAAAAGACGGAATTAGGACACTTGTATCATGCGGTGCGCCAGACCAGCATTGATATTTGTACGCCCCTTCACCCCGAAGACTATGTTGTACAAGCAGCCCCTGACGTGAGCCCGCCTAAATGGCACCTGGGGCACGTCACCTGGTTTTTTGAAAATTTTATCCTAGCGAAACAACTGCCGAACTACCGCAAATTCGACGCTCGCCTGGACTATTTCTTTAACAGCTACTACGAAAGTCAGGGGCCGCGCATCTTGCGTAGCCAACGCGGTAACATTACGCGCCCCAGTTTAAGTACCATCTTAGAGTACCGGCGGTTTGTCGACCAGCACATGCAGGAACTGCTCAGCGATTCGGTTGATGATGAACTGCACCGCCTGCTGGTCATCGGTTTGCAGCACGAGCAGCAACACCAGGAACTCCTCGTGATGGATATCAAGTATACCCTGGGAACAAACCCCTATTTTCCGGCTTACCGTGAAGATTTGAAAAAAGTACCGGCTACGCAGGCCCCAGCTAATTGGATCGGCTTTGAGGGCGGCTTGTACACAATTGGCCATGAAGGGGAGGACTTCTGCTGGGACAATGAGTTGGCCGTACATGAGGTCAAGCTCACCCCTTTCGAATTGCAATCCCGCCTGGTCACCAATGGTGAATACCTCGAATTCATTCAAGCTGGCGGCTATCGTCAATTTGAATATTGGCTTTCCGATGGCTGGGATTGGATTAACCAACAAGACATCGACGCGCCACTCTACTGGTACGAACGCGACGGTCGCTGGATGGAATACAATCTAGGCGGTCTACATCCTTTACAGGAAAACCAGCCGGTCACCCACCTGAGTTATTACGAGGCCGATGCTTACGCGCGCTGGAGCGGTTTCCGGTTGCCCACCGAATTGGAGTGGGAGGTAGCCGCCAAGCAATATTACCGGGAAATACCCGTCGATGCCAACTTTCTGGAAGATCAGCATTTTCAGGCCCTTCCGGCACACGATCCGCAAGACAATCAGATGCTGGGTAACGTCTGGGAATGGACTGGTAGCGCTTATTTGCCCTATCCCAATTATCCGCGTTTCGAAGGCGCTCTGGGCGAATATAACGGCAAGTTCATGATTAATCAGATGGTGCTCCGGGGCGGATCCTACGGCACCCCTCGCTCGCATGCTCGCATCACCTATCGCAACTTTTTTCAACCCGAAAAACGGTGGCCCATCACCGGACTGCGGTTAGCTCGTTCCCATTAGAAAGCAAGTATAATTTATCCGATGAATACCTCTACCGTTATTACCGCCTTCGAACAGGATGTTCTGGAAGGCCTTTCCGCCACCCCTAAGCGGCTGCCCTCAAAGTATTTTTATGACCAGCAGGGAGATAAACTCTTCCAGCAGATCATGCAGATGCCCGAGTACTACCTCACCGATTGCGAGTTTGAAATCCTGGACACCCACCGACAGCAACTGCTGAACTACTTCGGTCCGGAGCAATTCGACCTCATCGAGCTGGGTGCCGGTGACGGATTAAAAACAAAGGTACTCCTTGGCTACTTCTTTGGTCAGAACGCTCCTTTTCAGTATTATCCAATTGATATTTCCGGTCATATCTTAAAGGAATTAGAAAAAGCCTGCCGGAAGGAGTGGCCCGACCTCCCTATCTCCCCTCTGCAAGGCGACTATTTTCGCATGCTCGATCAGCTGAAAGGACGGAAAGAAAGCCGCAAGGTCATCCTGTTCCTGGGCGCTAATATCGGCAATCTGGAAATCGACCGCGCCAAGGCATTTTTAGAGGCTATCCGGGAGCGCATGGCACCAGGCGATCTGCTGCTTATCGGATTTGACCTCAAAAAAGATCCCGACAAAATCATGGAGGCCTACAGCGACCCCCACGGCATCACGGCCGCGTTCAACCTCAACCTACTCACTAGAATGAACCGGGAATTAGGAGCCGACTTCGACCTCGAGCAGTTCAAGCATTGGGAGATGTATAACCCCGAAACTGGAGCAACGCGCAGCTTTATATTAAGTAAAAAAGCACAAGCGGTTCACTTTACGAAGCTCGATACGACGATTCAGTTCGAGGCTTGGGAGTCGATCCGCGTGGAATTGTCGCAAAAATTCAGCCTGTCGGGGATCGACCTTATGGCCGAAGAGCTGGGCTTCGAAATTGTCGAGCACCTGACTGATAGCCATTCGTATTTTGTGGATAGTCTGTGGCGAAAGCCGGCATAAGGCTCAGAGCGAAAACAGAAAAGCGCTCCGGACCGTTCTGGGAAAAGAACCGGTCACGTTATGAACTTTAATCACCGAAAGCTGGAGTGCATCCGTATACTGACCGAATGCCAGGATCCGCAGGTGCTGGCACTAGTCGAACGGGTCCTAGGAATCTCTGCCGCAAGCAAATCGGCGCCGGGCGGTTCTTCCGCTCCGGGTGGCGAAGAATACCCTCTGCACTTAGACCAGGACACCAACGAATTGCAACGGAGTATCGACGAGGTTTTTTTCCCCAATCAGGCGTCGAAGGACCAGCATTGACCAGGTTGCGGTCATTTTTATTCAACTCTTAACTCGATTAATTTGATCGTATAGGGTAATTTGTGTAATTAGAAGAGCAAATGCCGATCCGATGACGTACAGAGCCTTCCTGAAATCGCTTCAAGGTGATCGTTTTCCGCAACACGACTACAACTACGTTTTACGCGCCCTTTGGTACGACGCTAAAGGCCACTGGCACCGCGCCCAACGCATCGCACAAGATGACCGTTCGGCAGCCGGCGCCTGGGTAAACGCGTATTTACACCGCAAAGGCGGCGACCACATCAATGCCGATGCCTGGTACGCACGCGCCGGAAAGCTACGCCCTGAAATGAGTTTTCAGGATGAGTGGGATCAGCTGGTACGGGCCTTTACCCGCTAGCTGCGCCCTTTCATGGAAGGTTGTTTTTGCAATGATCCGGCACCCCTCAGCGGCCGGAAATACCCGCTTCACCCCATTGCGTTCCTTCCTGCTCAACTTTCTAGCGCCTCATTGGTTATTTGATGTAGCTAAATGCTTCCTGTACATTACGGAGCGTTAATTTTCTATCTCCGGCCAATTCGCATCTGCTTGCATGAAAGATCTTGCCTTTCTCAATAAATATTTTGTCCGCTACAAGTGGCACTTCCTGCTGGGGATTGTCTTTGTATCCCTATCCAACTACTTCCGGGTACTGCAACCCCAGATGATTCGTGAAGCGCTGGACTTGGTCGTGCAAAATATCAATCTCTACAAGGCCTTTGAAGGATCTGAATTGCAGAATGATTTCTTTGCTTTTCTGGGAAAAAACCTCCTGTACTTCGGTGGGGCGGTGTTGGTGTTGGCTCTGCTTATGGGGCTTTTCATGTACTTTATGCGGCAGACCATCATCGTGATGTCTCGTTTAATTGAATACGATTTGCGCAAAGAAATATTCGCCCACTACGAGAAGCTGGATTTGGCCTTTTACAAGCGCAACAAGACCGGCGACCTCATGGCCCGTATTACCGAAGACGTTTCGAAGGTGCGTATGTATCTGGGCCCGGCAGTATTGTACGGAATCAACCTGATTTCTCTCTTCGTACTAGTGATCTACTCCATGGTAAGCGTGAGTCCGGAGTTAACTTTCTGGTGTCTTACGCCCCTTCCCCTGCTTTCCTTGTCGATTTATTTTGTCAGCAATCTAATCAACAAAAAAAGCACGGCCATTCAGCGTCAGTTATCCAATCTCAATAGCACGGCTCAAGAGGTGTATTCGGGTATCCGGGTCGTAAAATCTTACGTACAGGAAAAGGCAATGGTCCAACACTTTGCCGACGAAAGCCAATCGTATAAGGACAAATCCATGGAACTGGCGCGTGTCAATGCCCTGTTCCAGCCCCTGATGCTGGTCTTGATTGGTGCCAGTACAGTGCTTACTGTATTCATTGGTGGCTTGCAGGTCGCACAGGGTAATATTACGGCTGGCAATATCGCCGAATTTGTGATTTATGTAAATATGCTCACCTGGCCGGTTACCGCTATCGGCTGGATTGCCAGTATTATTCAGCAGGCTGCAGCTTCCCAAAAGCGGATAAACGAGTTTCTCAGCACCCAGCCCACCATTGCCAACCCGGCATCTAAGCCCGGCCATGCCCTGCGGGGCGGGATTGCCTTCGAAAACGTAACGTTTACTTACCCCGATACGGGAATTACGGCTCTTCGCAATGTCAATTTCAACTTGCAGCCCGGACAAAAAATGGCGATTATCGGCCGCACCGGCTCCGGGAAAACCACCATTGCCGATCTGCTCGTGCGCATGTACGATGTCAGCGATGGCACTATCCGGATCGACGACAAGGACATACGCGAAATCGACCTGGAAAACCTGCGCCGCCGTGTGGGCTACGTACCGCAGGACGTATTCCTGTTTTCCGATTCGATTGACCGTAACATCGCTTTCGGCAAAGCCGACGCTACCCGCGAAGAGGTGGAAGCTTATGCCCACCATGCGGCTGTGTACGAAGATATTGCTGGGCTGAGCGAGGGCTTCGACACCATGGTCGGCGAGCGGGGCGTCACCCTTTCGGGTGGCCAGAAACAACGCGTTTCCATTGCCCGCGCCCTGATCAAGTCGCCCGATATCGTGTTGTTGGATGACTGCCTCTCGGCGGTGGATACCAATACCGAAAAACAAATTCTGGGCTATTTTAACACGGCACTAGCCGACAAGACGGCCATCATAATTACCCACCGCATTTATTCCCTGCTCGAGTTCGATCTGATCCTGGTAATGGAAGAGGGCCGGATCGTCGAACAAGGTACCCATCAAGATCTACTCGGTGCCAAGGGGTACTACGCAGAACTCTTCGAAAAGCAAAGCCTGGAAGAAGTCTAACGCGTTCCCTCAGCCGACCAGCCCCCATATTTCTTTTTTAGCCGAATTTTTTGAAAGCGCACGCAAATCTTTACATTTGTATCCGAAACCCATTTTGGTAATTAACTTTTGAGCAGTGGATAACGAGCGAAACTCCAAACGATTTGAGAGTGTATATTCGAAGAAGGTGCGCGCCGGCAAACGCCGTACTTATTTCTTCGATGTGCGGCAAACCAAAGGGGACGACTTCTACCTCACGTTGACCGAAAGCACTAAACGATTCAATGGCGACGGATACGAACGTCACAAGATCTTTCTCTACAAAGAAGATTTCAATCGCTTCATTGATGGGCTGCAGGAGGTGATCGACCACGTGAAGACGGAGCTCATGCCCGACTACGACTACGATGAGTACACCCGTCGTCATCAGGCCTACGAAGAGGAAAAGTTAAACAACACCAATAATGAGCCCGACGACGATAACATCGGGCTTTCCGTCCGCAACAATGGTATGGAGAGCGAAGACGATATCAGCTGGTAGTCTACCCAGTCCGGATCATCTATTCTTCTTGCGTTTTCCCCAAATCCATTTATCTACCAGGGCGACTTCCAGATTCCGATCTATCGTTATCTGGCAGGAAAGCCTCAGGTAGCCAAAATGCGCTGCCGCTCGGTCGTGCCAATGTCTGGGAGTTGGAGTACCCCTTCCGACTAGCCACACTCCACAGGTTGCGCACAGGCCGCGTCCCCCACAGTTGAGTTTACGGGTGTAAACCGTATAAGGCGACCAGCCGATTTCCAGCAGTTCCTCTCGCAGATTTCGACCATGCAGAACGGTATAATCGTGGGTCTCACCCCGCAGATCGTGGATGCGCAGGGTGTGATATGGAGCAGCCATATGATTACTCTTTTTTGAAGCTAGCGGCTTCGAACTATTCAAACGGATTCTCCGGCCAGGCTCTAGTAGCCATGCTGCCAGCGATTAATAGCCGCCCCAGTAACGGCGCAAAAACCACTCCGCACTCAGCAACGCTAAGGCCAGGAAGAACAACCAGCGCAGGTTGATGGCCGAACGCGTCGTAGTATTCTGAAAAACGACTGGCTTAACGGTATCGCGACCAGCGATAATGCCCGGGAGTTGGCTAATGGAATCAGGAGCGATCAGTTGGCCACCGTACCGGTTGCTGATCAGGCGCAATAGATTGTGATCGGCGGTACGCTCGAAGAGCTCCAGTTGGATCGGCTGTACACTGAATCGCCCTTCGGCGCTCAAGACCTGGCCGTCGCTGCTAACTGAGGCTCGATACCGGTAATTGCCAACCGGTAATATACCAATTTCGAGTTGATAAGCACGGCCGACCTTATTGAGTACGTAATTAAAATCTTTGCCATCGGCATTGGTAACCGTGAGTTGTACGTCGGGGGTGTTGATCAACTCGTAGCTGTTGTTATAGAGTTCGGCATCGAAAAAGACAGGCTCGTTTTCATCAAAAATATTTTTGGGCAGACTCACCCGGAATTTACGCTTATCCTCCTTGACGCTCAAATACTGAACGGTTTTGGAAATCAGCTCATTGAACAGGACGTGATTCTCGTGTTGCAGATAATCGAAAAGTCGCCAGCGCCAGATACCTTCACCCGCCAGCACACCTACCCGGTTTTCGGCGGCCGGACCGTACACCAAAAGCGGATATTGGGTATCAATCTTGCGAATGCGCTGGGCCAGCAGCACGCTACTCCCGACTCCGGCCTGATATTCGCCAAAAGGTGCCTCCAGGGGAGGAAACTGCGGCACGGTCTTTTCCAGCTCTTCACTTACCGTGAAGAGATTGAAGCCCGGCAACAAACGACCCTGGGCCTCATTGGTGTTCCGTCCATCGGTTTTGATCTTTAAAACACCCTGGGCCTGGTTAAATGCCGTGTAGCTGGTGTTGGGACCGGTAATAAAAAGATGGGGGATACGCTCCTGGTCGAGTCGTTGCAAGGTGGCGCTTACCGGATACTCCCGGCTAGGCAATTGGTGAAGCACTACAAAGTCGTAACCCGATACTCCGGGTAGCTGGTTGGCGTAACCGATCTCAACTTCGTAATTTTTATTACTCGTAATACCTTGCTTGATTGCCGTAAGATCAGGGTGAGGGGCGTGCGCCAGCAGCAGTATTTTCTGGCGGGAGTCCAGCACATCCACGAAAATATCTTTGTAGTTATTGGCACGGGTTTGCTCTCCGGCTATTGGACTCAACTCCAAGCGATAGCGTTGCACGCCGGCTTCTTTGGCATCCAGAATAAACTCGACGGTTTGAAAGAAGCTGTTGCGGTCGATGCGGATGGTTTGCTCGTGTACCTGTTCACGTCCGCCTGATGTAATGCGATAAGCACGCAATCGCGTGGTACTACCGGCGCTATTGATGCCGTTAATGTCCACTTGCACGCTAAAGCGGTCGCCCAGATAAACGATGCGGTTGAAAAAGGCACGCTTCAGAATCAAATCTTTACGCTGGGTCGTATCGCCAAGCGCTAGTGCGAAAACCGGCGTCGCCAGGTTGGTTTTTCGATATATCGGGTTGCTGCCCTGGTTATAAATGCCGTCGGTCGCCAGTACGACGGCCCCTAGGTTATCACCGGCGTACCGATCTTCGATGGCCGACATCAACTTGGAAAGGTTGGTCACCTTATCCTGAAATCCGGTATCCAATCCGGTACGCACCTCGTCGCCAAAAGATAAGATATCGACCTGAAACTGCTTTTGTAAATCCGATTTTAGCTTTTCAAATTGTCGAGCGTAGGCGAGCTGTTCATCGGCCGACCAATTCGCCGCCACGGACTGGGAAACGTCCTGCGCCAACACGATTATCGGATCTTTACGCTGGATATTTAAAGCGCGCAGCAAGGGTCCCAATAGTAAGATTCCGATAAAGCTCACAGTGAGGAAGCGGAAGCCCCCCATCAACCAACGTGCGTAGCCAGGCAAGTCCTGAAACTGTTTTTCCTGAAAGTACAAAAGTACCGCGTAGAGCAGCCCAATGGCCAAACACAAAACGATCCACCAAGGGGAGTATTGAAAGGTCAGATTATTCATAGATGTGGTATAGCTGCATATCCTTCAAGCCCGTAAAGCTAAGACAGATTTATCATAATCAACGCCCGATACCGGCCATAGTTTCGTCGGCGATTTTTTCTGCGGCATCCGGGTGGCTAGGCAAACGATTCGCAACCTGCGGCGTTGATAATTTCGAGAAGCTTAATAAGGAATCGCTTCGGATTATCGTTATATTTTTCGTTCCAAAACGTCTTTTTCCACCAATCTGGTGTCTATTCCCAGTGGATAATTCGGCAAAAAAGTAAGTATCAGTATGAAGATCTATGGATTAATCACCGGCCTGCTCCTCTTCAGTTGTGTTTCCCTAAGCGCGGCCCGCATCCTTATACCCATGGATGCCGAGACACAACGCAACCACTTAAAAGCCTACGGCATTACCTATTGGGTACTCGATCAGGGCATCGAAGCCTGGTGGCTGCTGAATTACCGGGGTGGCAGCTTTGTCATTCCGCACAGCAAACGTGTTGAAAAAGAGTGCCTCACCCGGGGCGTTAGCTTTGAAGTAATTCCGGATGGTGCTTTCAATTCCATCCTCGAAGAAATCGCCGACCCGGAGGTCAACAAGGAAGCCATCAAATTAGAAAAGGCACCTAAAATTGCGGTCTACACCCCTGAGTTCAACGCCAAAGGGGAAAAAATCCAACCCTGGGATGACGCAGTAACCCTGGTCCTCACCTACGCCGAAATTCCCTACGAAACCGTGTACGATACCAAAGTGCTAAACGACGAATTGGTCCAATACGACTGGTTGCACCTGCACCACGAAGACTTTACCGGGCAATACGGCAAATTTTACCGCTCCTATCACATGCAACCCTGGTACCGCGAAAACGTGCGCCGCATGGAAGGGCTGGCTTCTACTTTAGGGTTTGCTAAAGTATCCCAGTTAAAGTTGGCAGTGGTGAAAAAAATTAAGGAATACGTAGTCGGCGGTGGTTTTATGTTCGCCATGTGCTCCGCTACCGACACCTACGATATTGCCCTGGCAGCTGAAGGCACGGATATCTGCGCGGATATTTACGACGGCGACCCTGCCGATCCGAATGCCCAGGACAAACTCAACTATGATAATACTTTCGCCTTTACTGATTTCATGCTGAGCCGTAATCCGTTAGAGTACGAGTATTCTTCCATTGATAATGGATCACCGGGGCGCAATCTACCTGCTGAACAAGACTACTTTTCGCTGTTTGACTTCTCGGCGAAGTGGGACCCCATCCCTACTATGTTAACTCAGAATCATACCCGCACCGTGAAGGGCTTTATGGGACAGACCACGGCCTTTCGCAAGCGTTACATCAAGTCTTCCGTCCTCGTCATGGGAGAAAACAAGCCAGAAGACGAAGCCCGCTATATCCACGGCACCCTGGGGCAGGGTTTCTGGACCTTCTACGGCGGCCACGATCCCGAGGATTACCGGCACTATGTATACGATCCGGAGACCGACCTCAACCTCCATCCCAACTCACCGGGCTACCGTCTGATTCTGAACAATATCCTATTTCCGGCAGCAAAAAAGAAAAAACGCAAGACCTAGTACTGTCTAGAGGCGGTACAATTTGTAGGATAAAATAACCAGATATGAATAAAAATATGTTGCGCCTTCTCTTTGGCTTACTGTTGCTGGTCGCCGGCTTTTTCGCCGGTAGTGCCTGGACCAATAAGGTTACCCCACCAGCGGAAACACCCCCGGAAAAAGTGGCGGATGACACGGCAATGATAGATGTACGTACGACCCAGGACCGCGCCATCGAAGCGGAAAATAAACCTGGCGGCCGGGCAGTGAGCGAGGCTAGCGAACTCACTGCTGAGGAGCGCGCCACCATTCGATTGTTTGAAGATGCTGCGCCTTCGGTATGCTTCATTACCACCAGTAATCTGCGGCAAGATTTCTTCGATCGCAACATTACCGAGATCCCGCGCGGCACGGGTTCCGGCTTTGTATGGGACCAGGAAGGGCACATTGTAACTAACTTCCACGTACTTCGGGGGGCAGATAAAGCCAGGGTAACCCTTTCTGATCAGAGTACCTGGGAAGCTACCCTGGTCGGTTTTGCTCCTGAGAAGGATCTGGCTGTTCTGCGTATTGATGCTCCTGCGCGAAAACTGCGCCCTATCCCCGTCGGCGCTTCCGACCGCCTGCGTGTCGGGCAGTCGGTTTTTGCTATCGGCAATCCCTTCGGATTGGACCAAACCCTTACCACCGGAATCGTCAGCGCCCTCGACCGGGAAATCAAATCAGTAGCCGGCATTCCGATCCGGGGCGCCATCCAGACCGATGCGGCTATTAATCCCGGCAATTCGGGTGGCCCGCTGCTCGATTCCTCCGGCCGCCTAATCGGCGTAAATACGGCTATCTACAGTCCTTCCGGCGCCTCGGCCGGGATCGGCTTTTCCATTCCGGTCGATGTGGTGCGCTGGGTTATTCCCGAACTTATTCAGTACGGTGAGGTGCGCCGGGCCGGCCTTGGTGTAGAACTTGCACAGCAGCGTACAATCGACCGCTTTGGTTTAGACGGACCACTGATCATAAATGTTATTCCGGACGGACCGGCCGATAAAGCCGGATTGCGTCCCACCCGTCGCAGTCAACAGGGAGAAATCTTGCTCGGCGACATCATTGTGGGGATCAATGGCAAGGAGGTGACCTCTTACTCCGATTTATTCCTCGCTCTGGAACCATTCAAACCAGGCGAGACCGTCACGGTGCGCGTTTTGCGCGATAATGAAACCCTGGATGTTCCCATTACGCTCGAACGCATCAACTAAGGTACTAACCAGCTACCCCGCCAACGGTCTTCCGACCACTGCCAGGAAGCCCGTTGGTGGCCCTCCTGCTGCAGGTGCAGGCAATCCATATAATCCACTTTCATATCGATGATCATAAAATGGGGGTAAGCATACACGGTATCCTCCAGCGCCATTTCATCTGACCAATGCTCCGGCAAGCCGTTAGTAGATTGATCCACCGGCGTACCCGGCGGATCGATCGTTGCATAACTGGACCGACCCCGAACCGATAGTTTCGACCAATGCTCAGCTGTGAGTTCGTTTTCTTGGTGCAGCACAACCTTTCCGCGTTGCCTAATCTGTATTTTTTTCTGCGGATGCCAGTAAAGGACTGTCGACCGGGGCTGCCGCTGTAAGTCGGCTATTTTATTCGAGCGCGCATCCGTATAGAATAGAGTACGCCGCGCAACCGGTTCTGCATAGCGCAACACAACCATGCGCAAGCGACTCTCCTGATCCTCAAGCGTTCCAAACACCGGTGTGCGCATGGGGTCATTGCGCTTCTCGACAGCCTGAAAAAGCAAATTCCAGGAATGCTTAAAATAGTCATCAAGGGTATTGAATCGTTCCATTAAGCTTGGTAACAATAAAAATTCAGTAGCGTGCATAAAAAAGAAAAAAATTTACAGTGGGAAGTGACTTCTTATGCATTACTCGTCTAAAGAGCGAAACAAAACAGAAAAAGCGTCAAAAACGATTGGCCTCTAACAAAAATTAAGCCTCTAATAGCGGCTCATAATACGAGATAAGGTTTTTAATTAAGGACTTTTGCATCGGCTAAGGGAGGGCTGGAACCGGCCCTCACTCAGCCTTTTCATGCGTAAATAAGTGGAATACGGGTTTAGGTTTACGGGGAGGATTTACTTCCTCCCCTTTTTTACCCGGATCTGCTCACGATATAATTACTATTGCATCTTTCATTTTCGGCCAACCTGCCGAAGTACGGGTACAAGCCGGGAAGATTTCACCCGGTTTTAACCTTTCCGTTTACACACTAACTATTTATTTACAATTTATTTGGGTAACAATTTGTTAACCCCTTAAGAAATGGGTTTTAGGTGTTTTTTGAGGGGGAGGAATTTTCCTCCCCTTTTTTCTGCATCACCACCCCAATACATAGAGTTTCAGGAGTTACGGATTTCAGGAGTTGGATGACGAGCGTTCTATCTGGGCGCTCGTTTTCTATTTGATCTATTTTTTAGCATATTTTTATAAGTCCAGTATTTTTTATAGAAAATAAGACCAAACACCAGTTGATTTACAGTGTTGAAAGTAGCACATTGCGGCGTCTTACAACGCGATTGATCACCAATAAAACATCAAGTAGATCATGCCAGCATTGGAATTATTTATTGCTGTGTTGGGCTCCTTATTTTCAATTGTCAATCCCATTGGCGCAATCCCCATCTTTTTGGCCCTTAGTCCGGACTACACCGTTGCCGAGCGGCGTCGTTCTGCTATGTTTACCAGCATTTATGTAATTGCCATCCTAATGGTATTCTTTTTTGCCGGCACCGCGATTTTGAGCTTTTTCGGTATCAGCCTGAGTGCAATGCGCATTGCGGGCGGCCTGGTAATTCTGAGTTCGGGTTATTCGCTGCTGGCTGGGAAGTTCGCCGAAAGCCGTGCAATTAATGAAAAGGTAAGGGATGAGGCGTTGGAGAAGGACGATATTTCATTTACGCCGCTGGCCATGCCCATGCTGGCAGGCCCGGGTTCTATCTCGTACCTGATCGGGTTATGGGATGAATATCCGGATTGGTCGCAAAAATTTACGGTGATTGGAGTTGTCCTAGCCATGGGGCTCATCATTTTCCTGGTGCTGCGTTCTGCACCCTTCCTCAACCGATTTCTGGGCGTTTCGGGTATTCGCGCCATGTCCCGCATTATCGGTTTTATTGTTATGGCGATCGGGGTGCAGCTCATCATTGGAGGGGTGGTGAAATTAGTGAGTACGATGGTTTAGCGCATAATGACCACCTCACCGCGTTTACGCTCTAATTGACCATCCAGTCGCTCCAGTTCTACCATGTACAAGTATACACCCAAGGGTAGTTGCTCTCCATCCAGTGTTCCGTCCCAGCCATTAATAGCTTGGGCGGGGTCTGCATTTTCCAACTGATAGACAACGCTACCCCACCTGTCCACTACCAATAATCGGCGTATGGTACGGTATTGGGGGCCAGGGTATATCCGAAAGCGATCATTAATGCCATCCCCATTAGGTGAAAAAGCATTGGGCGCATAGAAATCGGCCCGCCGATCGACCTGAACGAATAGATCATCAGAAGAAATACACCCATTTTCCGACTCGACAATAATTCGGTACAGGGTGTTGGTCAAAGGCTGTATGACTTGCATTGCTGCGGTAGGGTCAGCGAAAGCTGACTGGGGTTGCCAGCGAATAGAGCGGTAAGTCGTGGCACTCAGTTCGGGGCGCAATACCAAGCTATCGCCCAAGCGCACGAATTGATCGGGACCGAGGTCTACCTGGATGGGTTTGGGTTCGAATAAAACGGCCGTTTCCACCCCTCGACAACCGCGACTGTCTTCGACCATTACTTCGTAGCTACCCGCAGTTAAACCGGTCAGGGCTGGTTTTGTACTTAACGGACCATTATTTAACCCGTAAAGAAAAGGACCTTCTCCACCGACGACTGTTTCAACCAAAATGGCTCCACTGCCAGGCTCTTGGCAGGCAATTGGCTGGACGGTTAACCCAATTGCTGAGATGGGATTGGGATTATCTTGGACTACCGTGGTAGCGGTCGCCAGGCACCCGTTGCGCATACTGCGAGCCGACAACTGATATATTCCAGGCTCTTGGGTATTGACTTTGGCCTGATCCAAAATTCCCGCAAGATTTCCCTCTACCGCAACCCAGGAAAAACTATCGAGCTGCTCCAAAGTATCCCACACATTTAGAGAAACCGTTCCGTCTCCACATCCCAGTATTCCAACTTGCCGAATACCAAGTACTGGGGGCAGGGTATCGATGGTTACCACAACTTGGGTCTCGTCAAAACAGGTTTCCTCATCTTTTGATATACGAAGGATGTATTGGCCGGGACGGCTTACAGACGGCCTCAGCGTAGTATCATTTTCGATAGGATGTTGGTCTGGTGAAATCCACTCAACGCTGGTATTCGGACCCCACACGCTAGCCAAAGCGTCTAACTGAATAACCGGTCGGTCACAGGTGATAGGCATAGGCACAGCGATACGTGCCTGGGGTACCGTGCTGTCCAATTCGACAATGATGTTAGGTAAGGTATCGCGGCAGCCAGTAAACGGATCTTCTACCAAGAGGTAGTAGATTCCAGGTTCCGAAACTTCTACGATGGGAGAAAATGGGTTATTTGGCGGCCTCGGCGGTTCGAGGCTATCGGGGTAGTTCGCATAATCTACACCCCAGAGGTAGGTGAGGCCCGTATTACTTATAGAACCCGTCCCCGACAGGGTAACGACCGTATCCGAACAATTAAGTGTAGCCCGTACGGGGTTCGCCTTAGCAATGATTGTGGGAAAAGAGTCCCTGACTACCGCCACCGCAGAATCGCGACATCCATTGCTGAAGTCGGTCACAACTACTTGGTAAGTACCTTCCTGATCGACCAATGGTCGATTGGTATTTTGCCCCGAAACGATATTCCCCCCCTCAATGGCTTCCCAACTGTATTGTATATTTTCCCCGGTAAATCCGGGGACAGGGTCTAAAAAAATCCTCGGCCTGCGGCAGGTCCGCAATGCCGGAGGGGAGACACGGTCGATGGGGGACCGCCTGTTCTCACGAACAACAGCCATGGCTTCGCGAAAACAACCATTACGAGCGAAAGTGACTTTCAAGTTGTAAGATCCCGGAAGTGTGACCTCCGGATTTAGACTATTGGAGTTCCCGATAGGATGCTCATCCGGAGAAGACCAGGCATAGATCACTCCTGCCCCTAGGGTGCTATTGGAGCCATCCAGGGTGATGGTATCTTGATTACAAGTGAGGGTGTCGTCAGGCCCTGCACTGGCGAAAGGTTTTTCGATGTCCTCCCGTATCGTAATCATGTTGGAAAAGGTATCGCAGGAGGTAAGGTTGTTGAACCCGCGTACCAGGTATTTTCCGGGAGCCGAGATGCGTGCCCTTTGAGGCGACAGGCGCTCAATGGCATCCTGGTTACTTTCCGGTTCGATAGCCCTCCAGGTGTAGGAAATATTCTCGTCGTAATTGGTTATGGCAATATCTGCCACAGTGTCTAAACAAGTAAGGATAGCGGTATCCCGATCTACAAATATCGGGAGGTTGCGGGCGCCTAAAATGGCAATAGCAGTATCGCGGCAGCCGTTATCCACATTCGTTACGACGACCTGGTAGGTACCTTTTTGGTTGACTAGGGGCCGATTGGTCGTTTCACCGCGCACAATATTCCCACCTTCTATCGCTGACCATCTATATTGATAGTTATCCCCAGTAAATCCAGGCACAGGGTCGAGAAAAAGGCCATCTCCATCGCGGTAATTGCAGCGCGACCGTACTCGAAATACAGTAGTTTCTACATCCTCCGCAATGTTCACCCGGTCGGTACTGCACTGACCGGATACCTGATTACATACTTCTAGCTCATAAACGCCAGGCTGGTTAATCCGGGGGGTAGGAGTATCAAATTCTTTAATGGGGTTGTTATCCAGTGATCGCCAGGTGTAGGTGAAATCCGGTCCCTGAGAACTCCCAGTGCCATTCAAGGTGACTTCCCGTTTTATACAGTTGAGGGTGTCGTTCTCTCCGGCATCGGCCACCGGAAAGTTGTCTTGACTATAAGTAGCCGTCCACGCCAGGCTTGCAAGGACAAATAAAATTTGCCGTTTCATGCCTACCCTTAACGTTAATCTTCGAATACCAAGTAAAGACATGACCAATTAGATTGGTGAATTTTTGAAAATAGCAAAATAAACCAATGGTCTTACAATAAACTTGGCAGATGTGAACTATTGGCGAAAAAAGCGGAAGGTTCAGCGCATCAAAACAAAATCGCCTTCCAACCGACGGATCGTTCCATCGCGGCGTTCCAGCTCAGCGTAGAAGACGTACACACCGCTATTCTGGTCTTGTCCCCGATAGCGACCGTCCCACCCGAAGTTCGGTGAGTCAGGGTCTGCGTCTACTGCCTGGTAGAGCTGGTTCCCCCAGCGGTCGAAAATGCGAAATACCGGTACCCGTACGAACTCCGGCCCCGGAAAGATCCTGAACAGGTCATTGGTCCCGTCGCCGTCGGGCGAAAATACATTGGGCACAAAAGCCGGGGCACGCTGGTCAACCCCGATGGTTACTGCGTCGGTACTTATACAACCTTCTTCGGAAATGACCCGTACCCGGTAAATGGTCGTCACGCTAGGGCGCACCACCTGTACGTCCTCATCCGGATTAGAGAAGAAACCGGCAGGTTCCCAAATTAATTCCCGGTAATTACTGGGCACAATCTGGGGGACCAGGATCACACTATCGCCCGGCCGGATCATCCGGTCCGGCCCTAGATCAACCGCCAGGGGAGTAGGAGCTGGCAAGTCGACCCGGATGGATCTTTCGCACCCGCTGGCATCCTGCACGCGTATTTGGTATGAACCGGCTAACAGGCTCGTAAAGGTATTGCCGGTCAGGAAAAAGTCATCGTCCAGCGCATAGACAAAGGGAGGCGTTCCACCTTGCACAGAATCTACGGTCAAGACACCAGTGGCAGCCCCCTGGCAATCTGGAAGGGTGCTAGAAATAAAGATATCCCCTATGGGATTGGCGTTTTCCACAATTGTAACCTCGCCGGAAGCTTGGCAGCCGTTGCGCAGCCTCGCTAAGGTCAGGCGATAAGTCCCGGCCTCCAGGGCCGTCACCCGGTTGCGATCGACGGGTTCTGCCAGGCTACCGACTATGGCCTCCCATTGGTAGGTAAAAGCATCGGATGTTGCATCCATGCTAACCAAATCAACCGTAGGGCGCTCACAGCCGATGGCGCCTTCGACGCCGATATTTACTACTGGCGGCAGCGTGTCCAGGGTTGCGGTGAGTAGTGCATCATCCGTGCATCCATTACGGAGGCTCGTGACCCGTACGCGGTAGGTGCCCGGTTCGGCCACGATAGCTGGCTGATTGGTGCCCGCAATCGGATCGCCCAGACTGTTTTCCCACTGGTAACGAAAATTGTTCAACGAACCCGGTAGCCGCACTTGTAACTGGGTGGATGAACGGTCACAAGTTAGGGGGTCGGAGGGCAGCACCTGGAAAGCAGGCACCAGGGTATCGTAATCGACGGTTACCGCAAGGATGTCGACACAGCCATTGATTAGATCCTGTACGCGCACCTGATATAATCCCGCCCTATTGGTCAAAAGCTCCGGGCGATCTACCGGATTAAAAGCAGGATCCTGCGGGGTAGTCCAGATAAATTCCAGCGGATGCCCTTCCAGGGAAAAACTGGCGCCGGCGTTTAGCCGGGCCGTATCCTGAGCACAGGTGAGGGTCCTTTCGGCCCTTGGATTAAGCTGAATGCGAGGCGCTAGAGTGTCGGCCATAATTTCCAACGCATCAATAGCCGTACACCCATTGACCGAATCGATCACCTCTAGGAAAAAAATACCCGGCCCCCGGACGAACGGTCGGAGTTGATCGGCGTCTTCCAAAACTTGCCCTCCACTGTTTCCTGACCGCCACTGGTAGCCAAGAGCCCCATTCATGGTACTGCCTATTGCACTGCCCTGCAGGCGCAAAACATCGCTGAGGCAATTGATCGAAGTATCAGGTCCTGCATCTACAAAAGGCCGCTGGTCATCCTCGGTTACCCTAACGCTATCTACGCCCGTGCAACCATTTCTTTCATTGCTGACCGTCAGCAGGTACCTTCCCCCATTAAAGACGGTGACCGCTAGAGGGTTATCGCCCGCAAAGGGGATGGTAGCCCCCGCTTCGGACGTCCATGCTATGGATAAGTCGGGATCGGCCCCGAAAAGCAATTGTCCGCTGAGGTCGACGCTGGCGTCTGTACAATCTAAAATTTGATCGGCGCCGGCCTCTACGACCGGCGTAACAGTATCGAGCTCCACGTTGATGATTTGCTGGTTGGCACAGCCCGACTGGTCATTGACGAGTTGGAACCGATAGGCCCCCGCTTGGGTAATGGTGATGGCCTCGCCAGTCGTACAATTGACCGGTTGGTCGTTTTCGTCCAGCGCACACCATTCCGGGATTAAACCCGGCTGCTGTGACCAATTCGCGGTCAAGTTAATTTGGTCGATGGCGCAGGTTAAGTTGGTATCGGGTAAGGCTTCGAATACGGGTAACTCGCTATCGGTCGTTACGGTTACCGTGTCGGTAGCCGTACAGCCCGACAATAAATTCCGCACGGTCAACACGTAACTACCCGGGCCGTTGACCAAGGGATTGATGGTATTCGACCCACTCTGCAGAAAATTGGTACCCAGGGCAGTCCATTGGTATCCAATCGTATCTCCCCGGCTGGAGGCGCTTCCATCCAGTCGCACCAAGGACGCTTCACAAGTCAGGTTTCCATCCGGTCCGGCATCGGCGAATGGAATACTGAAGTTGGTACGTACCACAATTTCATCGGCTGCCGTGCAGCCGGTTAGGGTATTTGTGACCGCCAGGCGGTATGAACCGGGTTCCGTTACAACGGGCCGGTAGACATCCGCTCCAGGGATAAGATTACCATTTGCATCCGTCCATTGGAAAAGCAAAGCCGAATCGGGTGAAACGCCCGGGTCGCCGAGGCGCACTTCTTCGACTACGCAGTTGAGCAATTGGTCTGGCCCCGCGCTTAGGCCAGGCGGCGAAGTCAGGTCAGGGACTTGTAGCGACAACTCCGTTCGTCTTCCGTCTTCGTCTATCGCCAGGAGTCGATATCGACCCGGCTGATTGACCAACGGTGTGAGCGTGGATGCTCCATTTACTATATTGCCATCGGTAGTGGTCCAGTTATAGGTACACCCTGCGCAGGCTGCGCAGAGCCGCACTGTCAGTTGCACTTCCGGCCGATCACAGGTGATCGGTAGTACCGTATCGGCTTCCAGACAAGGGCCACAAGCTTGTTCCCGCAAGGTGACAGAATCAGAAGCGATGCAGCCATTATCCAGGTTTTCGACAGATAGCCTGTAGGTACCCGGCCCGCCGATCCAAATTGCCGTACTGTCGGTGACCTGCAGAATGCTGTCGCCCGACCATTGATAGGTGTAGTTCCCCGGCGGGGTCAGATCGACTACTAACAGGAAACTATCCTGATTACAGGGATACACGTTGCCGGGAAATTGGATAGCGGGTATGGCAGGATCCTGTGGTACGACCACGAAATCCGTTCCGATACAACCATTCGAAAGATCGATGGCCTCCAGGGCATAAATCCCGGACTCATCGACAATCAGGGTGGGGTCGGTACCGAGCGTATCACCGGAAAAATCGATCCAGCGGTACTCGATGTTGGGACCCGAATCGGACCCCATGCCGTCGAGCATAACCTCCTCGACCTGACAGTTCAGGGTGTCGGGATCGGCAATGGTCACATTGGGGACCACCGTATCGGCTGGGACGAACACGGTGAGGGTATCAAATAAACCAACGGCCAGGTTTGTCAGGACCAACCGGTAATTACCCCCGCAAGCAACTCTTGGCTGTGCTGAATTTTCTCCGTTTATGATACAACCCGGTGCTGGCCCCGACCAGCGGAAAGTGGTTTGGGTGCCGGCCAAGGAAGCACTCGCATCCAGCTGAATACTGGGTCGCAAACAGGTGAGGGTATCTACATCAGCCAGGATGATTTGCGGATCGCAGTCGAGTACAACTTCTACCCTAGCCGAATCGGCACACCCCAGCATAGTATTGGTCACCGTAAGTAAGTAGCTGCCCGGTTCATTGACGGTTACCGTAGTGTTATTGGAAATGGGGTTTCCTTCGAAAAACCATAACAGTTGCCCTCCTCCGGACCCCGTGGCATCGAGCAATGCAGAGCCGGAATTGCAATTTATGGCAATCGTATCTCCCTGGATAGTAGCCACCGGATTGATCGAGCTCAGATCCAACACCATAGAGTCCTGAGCTGTACAACCATTACGCTCATTGGTAACCAGCAGTCGGTAGATGTCGGCACAGGTGGCATCTACGGTGATTTGGGCCCGGCTGCCGTTCACGCAACCACCTAACCAAAGATACGAATAATCCGGTCCCTGGGAGGAGCCGAATCCGTCGAGCGCCACGATGGGATCGGTACAGGTAAGCTCCAGGTCGGGCCCGGCATCGGCTACTGGAGTTTGTAAATTTTGCCGTATCAATACCGAACTGGTATCGGCGCACCCGGTAAAGGTATCCAGTACGGCCAGCGTATAGATGCCTGGCTGGTCGACCGTTATATCTCCGGTTCCGCTTTCCTGGACGATATTTCCGTTGAGGGTAAACCAATCATAAACGATATCGGGCCCCGAAGTCGATCCCGCGGCGCTGAGCAGCAGTACGCTATCCCGGCAGTTGAGCGTGTCGGTCGGCCCGGCATTTGCCACCACGGTGTTGAAGGTATCCAAGACAATAACAAAGGCGCTGTCTTGACAGAAATTATTTTCATTAGCGATCACCAATTCATAGAACCCGCCGGCATTGACGATTGGCGTCAAACTATCTCCACCGGATACGATACTGCCGCCCGCTGCTACGTTCCATCGATAGGAAAATGCCGAACCGATGCTCGAGGCCGATGCGTCTAGGATGACCAAGGGCTGCCCGCAACTGATCATTGGCGGATCGGCAATATTAACTACGGGCACCTGAAAATCTTCAGCAATAGCTACATCGTCGGTATTTACGCAACCGTTATCCGTGTTGCGCACCTCCAAGCGGTACAGGCCCGGCAACCTAACCACCGGGTTGAGCGAGGCAGGATTGATAATTGGGTTACCGACCGGCGACGTCCAAAGATAACTAACTGCCGCCCCCTGCAAGCTTCCACTTCCATCGAGCGTCAATACCGTATCGGCACAATTGAGGGTATCCGGCGGGCCGGCGTCAACAACCGGCAGCACATTATCGGCATCGACTACCACCTCAGCTGTTCCTACACAGCCGTTGAGGTTATTCGTGGCCGCTAATTGGTAGGTGCCAGCGGCCTCCACGTTAGCGGTAAGGGCATTCGTAGGCCCAATGATGGTACCGTCAGTGGTCGTCCAAACATAACTGATATTGGGTCCCTGGTCACTACCGCTACCGTCGAGTGTTATCTGCGGCCGATCACAGGTAATCACTTCGGGCGAAGTGATGACGACTTCGGGTGGGGTCAGATTGGCAGCCACGCTTGTGCTAACCGTACTGCTACAGATCACCCCGTTGCGTTCGCCGATTAAAGTAAGCGTGTAAACACCTGCGGCCGTTACCGTTTGGGTAGGGTCGTTTCCAATAATATTCCCACCCGGATCCCTCCATTCGTAGTTGAAGGTAGCTGCGTTGGTCGTACTATTTTGTCCGTCTAGAACGACCGATGGATTGTTACAATCAATTGGGTCAGCGGGATCAATAATGGCTTGTGTCTCGATCGCAACCAGGTTGAGCGCCAGCAGGCTATCACAACCGGTAACCGACTGCAGGACCACCAGATAGGAGCCTGCAGTTGTCAAGGTATCTGTACCGATAAACAAAGAATCTCCTGCGCAGATGGTTCGGGTATCACTACCCGAGAGGATGTCCCGGACAGTAAGATCCAGGTTGATGATGCTATCACAACCGTTGGCAGATACCAGGGTATCGGTGTAAAAACCGGAAGCGTCATAGGTGTTACCGGCGACTAGGATGGATTCACCAGCGCAGAGGGTAGTGTCGATAGTTGTTATGTTGGGAGGAAAGAAATTGATGTTGACCACCACTACACTATCGCAACCTGCTATTGTTTGCAAGGTCAGCCGAGTCGTACCAGCCGTGTCAATGGCTGTCCCACCTATGAAGATGCTTTCCCCGGGGCAGAGGGTAGTATCGATGCGCACTGTGTCGGGTACCGGAGCTACTACTACCGTCTGGCATTCGTCTGAAATATTTCCGCAGAATGGTGCGGCGGGCGCAAGAAGAGTATCGCGCAGTGCATCAAGACGCAAGGCGCCGTCGGGAACAGGTAGGCTATCGCGCTCGGTACTACGGAAAGAAAGGCCACAGATATCATAGGTTGCCGCCGGGAAGGAACGCAGATCGACCGTATCGACGTAGTCGACCAATATCCCATTCTGACTGAAGGCGTAAAGAAAGTCGTACGCTGTTGTGTCGGGTGCTGTACCGAAAACAAAATCCGGTTGGGGCGCCAGGCGCAGGCTATCGTCGTCGGCGCAAGCAAAGATGGTATCTTCCCGGATAAGCCCTGCATTCGCAAAGCAACAGTTTTGCCCCAGGTCATTGCAAAAGACGATCCGGAAGTCGGATATACGCCCCGGAATAATTACGTTTGTAGGGTTCGTTGCTACGATAAGATTCCATCCACCGTTAGTATTACCGGAGTTAAAGTCTTCTAAACGCCCCCGGAATGGATAGTACGACCCATTGTAATCGTTCGGAGGAAAATCATTGACCTCATTATCCCATTGGGCTTGGAAGGGTACATCGGGACTAGCTAGCTGGCTGGAGGGTAGGAAGGTCACATCCCACCTCCCCAGAAGGGTGTTACTACCGTCGGTAGCGTTCGGGCCAATGAGTTGTACGGTATCTCCGCCGGGAGAGACCAACCACATTTCTAAATCAGTAAGTTTATTGTGCAAAAAAGTTATTTCAATAGCGCATACCCCCTGTCCGGGGCTGGCCAAATTGCTGTCAACCACGTCAAAAACTTCAAAAGTGTAAGAAGCGGTATCGTTTGGCGGAATATCGAGCGGACCGTTCAGGCCGCAGTTCTGACCAAAGGCAAGCGGAATCGTAAAAGAAAATATAACACACAGGATGTATAAAGACCTCATGTTCGTGGGATAAAACCGTTCTTGGGATTACTTTCGCACTGGGTTTGTCGTCAAATAAAAATACAAATTCACAACGACCGTTCATTTATCTACGTCTATAGAGTTAGGTAAATTTACTACAATTCAGGCAGTTTGGCAGAAAAGTCATCAACCAACGCCAAGGTCTTGGTATTTTAAGAAGATTATGTTTTCTTTTTGACAATTTTTAAATGCTATATGAAACGGATCTACTTGCTCCTTTTTTTTGCCATTGTATTGTTGTTTCCATCCTGGAGCGCGGCACAATCACGTTCTGACAATCGCACCCGTATGCAGGAATCGTTTGCGGACCGCATTTGGTTCGGCGGTGGTTTCACCCTGGGGTTTACCGGTTCTAACGGTATCAGCGTGTTTACTATTGGCGTTCAACCAATGGCTGGCTATAAATTTAGTGACCGCCTCACTTTCGGTCCGCGCGCCGGCATCCTGGCTGATTTCTACAGCGCTACTACCTTCAACGGCAATCGCGAGCGCGCTAATCCCATTACTTGGTCGGTAGGCGCTTTTGGCCGCTACAAGATTACCCCCAATATTTTTGGGCATGCCGAATATGAATTTGCCGACCAAGCCCTTCCCTTTGTTACTGCCGACGCGCTTGAGATCGTCCGATTCCGGCAAAACAATGTCTTCCTGGGCGGGGGCTACACTGCTGGTAATTTTGAAATCCTTGCCCTCTATAACGTCAATCAACAAGACAACGACATCGGCTTCATCCAGTCACCTTGGATTTTCCGGTTTGGGTTTACCCAGGGGTTTTAGGCAAAGGTCTCCTGCTCACCCGGTACACCCCGAGCACATCCAGTCCGGAAGGGGGACCGGATGTGCCTTATCACGAGGATGAGGGGTCTAGAATAATCCGGTAAGGTCGAACAGGATGAGAAAAATCGACCGGATGCCCGGGCGGTTCTTTAGCTCCATTTTACCCTGAAACCTACTCAGAACTGCCACTCCATGCCAACCAGATAATTTCGCGTAGCCTGGGGGAAGTAAAAATTGGATACCCCTACCGCTCCGTCGTATACCGCCCGGTAGTTATAGGCGTTGGTTTCGTAAAGGCTGTCGAACACATTGCGAACCATAGCGGTCAGCCGAATTCCCTTCGTAAAGGTTAACGGAAGATTGTATTCCACACGCAGGTTAGCGAAGAAATAAGGATCGATGGCGGAATCTTCATCAGACGTATTATCAATGAACTGCCGGCTCACGTATTTTCCCAGCAGGCTCAGCCAAAGGTCATCGAGCGGCCGGTAGCTCAGCTCGCCGGCAGCAACGATACCCGGCGAAAAGGCCAGGTCGGTATCTTCGTGCCGAACGGTTTCCTGCCCGGGGAGCAAATTGCCCTCGGCATCGTACCGGTCGAGGAACTCAGTGAAGGCATTGACTTTATTACGGCTCAGGGTGCCATTGCCACTTACCCGCCAACGGTCGTTCAGACGGTAGGCACCGCTTAGTTCGATACCCAGGCGGTAAGACCGATCCACATTGATGCGCGTGTAGGCACCCACATCATTGACCTCCCCGTTCAGCACTAACTGGTCGCGGTAATACATGTAGTAACCGACCACTTCGAGCTGAGCGCGTCCCCACTCGCGACGGTATCCCACCTCGGTGTCGTAGAGGGTCTCGGGTTCAGGCCGGCTATTGACAGTCGATTCCACATAGTCATTGCGGTTGGGTTCGCGTTGACCGACTGCGAAGCTGACATAAACAGAGGCACCCCGCGGCAAATCGTATTTCAGCCCGACTTTTGGATTAAAAAAGTGCAGCTCCACTTGCTGGTCGACAGGGTTGCCCTGAAGGTTGCGCCCCAGGAATTCGTAGTCGACTCGGCGATACTGTACGTCCAGGTACCCGAATAGGTTAGGTAAAAAATCATAAGTCAACTTGGCATAGGTGTTGAAATCGATCTTGCGAGCATCGTTTTCGTAATAGCGCTGATCTTTTTCACTATCCGAAGCAAATTCCGCCCAGGTAATTTCTCCGAAATGGTCACCTCCGTAGATATGGTACCCGCCGCCAAGAACGAGGGCTAGGGGTGCAGATTCGGCATCATAATGGATACCGTATATCCCCCCATAGAAATCGTTATCCAGCCAAAGACGGCGGATGAGATCAGTGGTTCGGACAACCTCCTGGCCTGCTTCAATGGGCGTCAATCCGTAAAAAGCGAAATCCTGATCGGCCTTGTACTGCTCGAAAAACCCGGCGCCTTGGGTATAGTGCAGTGCGGCGTTGATGCGCCAGGTCGGATTAAAGGCATGGTTAAACAACAGTTGGTAATGAGTTTGGCCGTAATTATCGACCTCATCTTCGTAGGGCTCGCCGGGCTTTTCTGTACCGGCCGAATTAAAAGTACGGGTGTCCCGATCGTCGATCAAAGCCCCAGGTACTCCATACCAGGCTTGGTAGGTTCGCTCCTGTCCCGAGAATAGATTAAACCGCAGCATTGTGGCATCGGTCTGGTAGGCGGTGGATAGATAGTAGGAACTCAGATCTGCTGTAGCCCGGTCAATATAGCCATCAGAGTTGATTTTTGACAAGCGCCCCTCCACCGAAAATCGGTCGTTGAGCAATCCCGATCCGAAGGCGACATTTCGCCGAAAGGTACGGAAAGAACCGCCCGATACGTTCACCTCGGCAAAAGGATCGCGTTTTTGCTGCACCGTATTCAGGTTGATGGTAGCCCCGAAAGCACCGGCTCCGTTGGTCGACCCCCCCACCCCGCGCTGGATTTGGATATTTTCGGTCGAAGCTACGAAATCAGGCAAATTGACCCAGAACACACCCTGTGATTCGGCATCATTCAAGGGGATGCCGTTGATGGTCACATTGACACGTGTAGGGTCGGTCCCACGGATGCGAATCCCCGTATAGCCAATACCTGTACCGGCGTCGGAAGTCGACACGGCAGAGGGTGTCCATTGCAGGAGAATGGGTAAATCTTGCCCCAAGTTATTTTCGTCCAGCGCACGTTGGGGTAGATTGAGGAAAGTCATGGGGGTTTTGCGATTAGCTCGCGTACCACTGACGACCAGTGCCTCCATAGTAGCAGCGCTGGTTTCCAGCTTGAAATCGACCGTCACAACTGGCCGATTACCCGTGATTTTCAAAGCTCGTGTAGTTTTTTCAAATCCCAAGTACGACGCCTGTAATGTGTAATTGCCGGGTTCCAGCGGAGGCAGCTTGAAGTCTCCTCCCTTGCCGGTAGCAGCGCCCAATTGGTTCTCGAGCACCACCACATTGGCAGCGGCCAATGGCTTGCCGTCGGCAGAGCGCACCTTCCCGGTAACCACCGTTTGCGAAAATAATTGAGTAGCGCTCAGCAAAGGCGCCATCAGCGGTAGCATCCAAGTTTTCATCTAAAATAATCTTGAAGTGATGTAAGCACCGCTCAAGGGGCTAGAGCAGTGTATGCCTTCCGTGGGAGACGACCAGCCGGACCGGCGTTCTTCTCCCTACACCATTGAAGGTCCTCATTTCCCTTCCCGGCATAACCCGGGCAGGTTCAATGGGTATGATCTCAGCCCGAAGGGCACCCCAAATGAGATTTACGCAAAAATAGGCGTACAGCCGTAAATCGCTAAGCGAATTGTCGGGAAATTGCCCGGAGGGCATTCCCCAACCGTTCGGATAACCGGACGCCTTGAATCTCAGCATACGGAACAGCCAATTGGTCTAAGTGTTCGCGATATCGCAGATAGAGTGCATCGCGATCATGCGGATTCTCGCGCAGCGGATCGAAAGTCCAGGCCAGATCGGGTTTACAGAGGAGATAGAAGTCGACGCGATCTGCCCGTAATTGCTCCCGAATAAAAGGAGCCGTTTTTCCAAAGCGGACCTCCGACCATACCCGCAGTACCAGCATGTGGGTATCCAGAAAGAGGTACCTGCGGTCAAGTTTTTCATAAGCCCATTGCCACTGCAACTGGCCTCGCGCAATCACCTCCAGGTCCTCAAAGGTGTAGGTACGGTTCAGGCGGGTGAGATAAAAGCGTGCATATTCCGGCGTCCAGAATGTTTGGAAGTGCTGAGCCAAGCTTCGAGCCAGGGTCGTTTTACCGCTTGCTTCCGGCCCAGTCAAAACGATTTTTTTCATAATGCTAAAAATCGCTATTTTTCTAAAAGAAATAGCATACGCCATGGAAGACCCGAATTGCAAAAACTGCGGACGCCCCGTCGCGATCAATTACTGTGCGAATTGCGGCCAACGCCTGATCACAGATCGCATCACCGTGCGTTACCTCGCCCACCAGTTCTATGCAACAATTACCAACGTCGACCGGGGCTTCTTATTCACCCTGCGCAAGTTATTCTCAGGTCCCGAAGAGGTGGTATTGGGGTATTTGGGCGGTCGCACGCGCCCCTACTATCCGCCATTGCGCTATCTCGTTTTCATGATGGCTATTTCCGTACTCTTGCAACTGTCTTTCGGCATTTACGATAGTCAGCAGAAAGGGTTTCAAAATGCGCTTGGGGGCAATCTAGACGAAAAAACGGTCGCCATGCAATCAGCCGTACAGGAAGAGGTGAAGAAATACCTCAACCTAGTGGTATTGCTGGTGATTCCTTTCTTTGCTTTGGTTTCCCACTGGATGTACCGGAAAAAAGGATTGAATTATGCCGAACATGGCGTCATGAATGCCTATCTGTTTGGGCAAAACGCCTTAATTGGTTTACCAATTATGATACCGGCGGCGATTTTTCCATCCGTTATACCCTATATTCCCCTCATCGGCTTTTTATTTGGAGCCGTATATTATACTTATGCCACCAGCCGAATCATGAAAGTCAGTTTGCTGATCGCTTTTCTGAAATATCTGGTCATTGCTATCGGCGGCTTTTTTCTTTTTGGCCTGACCGCCGGCTTCGGAGGTTTTATTGTCGGGTTGATTTTTGCCCTCACAAAATAGCGCTACGGAATGGAAAATACACCTGGAAATAACTGCAAGAACTGCGGATCGCAATTGTACGGAACCTATTGCGCCCACTGCGGGCAACCCGTGGTAGAGGCTCCCTTTCGGATGAAGCCGCTTTTACGGGAATTTTTTGAGAGTATGTTTGACCTGGAGCACGGCCTACTGAAGACGGCCAAAGACCTTACGGTGCGGCCGGGGTACATGCTCAACCGTTACCTGAGCGGAGCAACCCGCGACTACACGGCCCCTTTTCGCTACTTGATCATCTGGGTAACTATTTCGGTCATCATCCTGTTGAGTTTCGATATTCTGGAAATGACCGAACAGGAATTTTCCTCCTGGTCGTTTTTTCCCGAAACCGAAGACCCCGAAGCCAAAGCTTTACAAGAAAAAGTAAATGACTTCATAGGGAAGTACTTCAATGTGTTTTTAATTTTAGTGGTCCCTCTGATGACCCTGGTCAGCTACGTATTGTTTTACCGCCGCAAACAGACTTTTGCCGAGCACCTGGTTATCAATACCTATCTGTACGCGCACCTCACCCTGCTCACCTCGCTGGTCTACATGCTGGCCGTTTTTATCCCTCATGAGTTGGGGACTGTGCTCTCAATTACCACCCTGGCCGGCGTAGTGTACTATGCATTCGGCTACCGGCCAATTTTTGGAATCAGTTGGCTGCACAGCTTGATCAAAGCTATCCTGATCAATGTCTTTGGCTTTGCCTTGTTTTTGATCGTCGGAGGCGTGATCGGAGCAATCTTTGCTATCCTGGTCGATTAAAACTTTCAAAGACGCCACACGTTTTTGATTAGGAAAACCTCAATATACAAGCTCGACGCTTTGCAAAAGTAGCGCCCTACTGTATATTTGAACACAGAATAGCCGTGATATGCATGATATCGAACCTTACTACCGCTGGCGCGATGACTACGTAGCTGCCAAAGATGCACGATCGCCCTTCTACGGGAAGGTAAACAGCGAGTTTCAGTTCACCAACAAGGTTTATAACTATTATATCCACCCCCAGTGGGATGAGTTCGGTTCGTCCACTCTCTACGCCAAAGTTATCTTCGCCGACTACGATTTGCACTATGCGATCCTCGAGCTGATCGGTGAGTGGAACGACTGCCTGCACAACGACGTGATGCTCCTTAAGCGGCACGTAATCGACCCCATGCTAGGCGAAGGCGTTCACAAATTCATCCTGATCTGCGAAAATGTTCTCAATTTCCACGGTGACGATAATTGCTATTACGAAGAATGGTACGATGACGTCAAAGAACACGACGGCTGGATCTGCATCCTGAACAGCCTGGACCATGTCTCCGAGGAGATGGAGCATACACATATTCATCATTACGTCAACCTGGGCGGCGCTTTCAATGATTTTAATTGGCGTCCCCACAAGCCAAAGAACATCTTCGGAGTGCTCGACGCCGTAATTACTGACGAGATTCTGGAATTGCCGGATGGATACGGAGGCTGAGGGCAAAGCAACCTGCAACCGACCTATCCTGAAATTTCCCCGACTTTCGCTAGCTTGTTGTTTTAGCCATAGTCCACTACCATGGAGCAATTAACCCATCCCAACCACCGCTCGGGCTTCGTGAATATCGTCGGCCGGCCCAATGTAGGAAAGTCAACCCTCATGAATGCCCTGGTGGGCGAGCGGATGAGCATCATCACCAATAAACCGCAGACCACCCGCCACCGCATCCTGGGCATTGTCAGCGGAGCTGACTTTCAGATCGTTTTTTCCGACACGCCCGGCATCATAAGCGATCCGGCCTACAAAATGCACGAAGCCATGAACCGCTTCGTGAACTCGTCCCTGGAAGATGCCGATCTGCTGCTTTTTGTAACGGATACAAGGGAAACTTATCACGAGGCCGATCCGGTTTTAGAAAAATTGCGCCGGGTGGAGGTGCCGTTATTTCTCGTCTTGAACAAAATCGACCTAGTAAAATCGGAAAAGGTACTGCAGCTGTTGCAGGAGTGGAATGAGAGGTTATCTTTTACCGAAAGCATACCGATCGCTGCCCTGCACCGTACCAACACCGAACGCCTGTTGGAAGTTATTCGGCAGTATTTACCCGAAGGGCCCGCCTACTATCCGAAAGACCAACTGACCGACCGCCCGGAGCGCTTTTTTGTCAGCGAAATAATCCGGGAAAAAATTCTGGAGCAGTACCACCAGGAAATCCCCTATTATACCGAAGTAATTGTGAACGCCTTTAAGGAGCAAACCACCACTAAGGGGGCGCCAATCGTCAACATCCAAGCCGATATTTTTGTCGGCCGGAAAACCCAAAAGGCCATCCTGATTGGTAAGCAGGGCACCGCCATTAAGAAACTCGGCACGGAGGCGCGCAAGGCCTTGGAGGTTTGGCTGGAACAAAAAGTCTTCCTCGATTTACACGTCAAGGTCAAAGAAAACTGGCGCGACGATGATCGCATGCTCAAACACCTTGGGTACAAAGGATAACTGCGTTTTTCCGGAATTGATCCTATCTTTATCGTTCATGCAAACCCAATTCGTGGAATGGGAAATATTGTGGCCATTGTCGGCCGACCCAACGTAGGTAAGTCAACACTGTACAACCGTTTGATCGGTGGCCGCCAAGCCATCATCGACAACATCAGCGGCGTGACCCGCGACCGGCAATACGGCTCTTGCTTTTGGAATGGAAAAACCTTTACGGTTGTCGATACCGGAGGCTTTGTACTTCACTCGGAAGATGTATTTGAGGCGGCCATCCGCTCGCAGGTACAAATTGCCATCGAGGAAGCCGACCTCATTATTTTTTTGGTCGACGTAACCACCGGCATCACCGACCTCGACGAGCAGGTAGCCGACATGCTGCGGCGCGGCGACAAGGAAGTCATCCTCGTCGTTAACAAAGCCGATAACCACCAGCGCTTTTTGGAGGCCAACGAATTCTGGAGCCTGGGATTTGAAGAAACGTATTTCATCTCTTCGCTCACGGGAAGCGGTACTGGAGAATTGCTCGACGCCGTAGCCGAACGCATTAAAGAGGAAGAGCTGGTAGCAACCGATTTGCCCAAATTTGCGATCGTTGGCCAACCCAATGTCGGTAAATCCTCCCTGACCAACGCGCTGCTGGGTCAGGACCGCAACATCGTCACTGATGTAGCAGGTACGACGCGCGACTCCATACACTCGACATATACCAAGTTCGGTAAGGAGTTTATCCTGGTTGATACAGCCGGCATCCGCAAAAAAGCCCGGGTGCACGAAAATCTGGAATTCTACTCGGTCATGCGCGCCATTAAGGCCATCGAAGAAGCCGATGTCTGCCTGCTCATGATCGACGCCACCCTGGGGATCGAAGCCCAGGATATGAGTATTTTCCGGCTGGCCCAGCGCCGCAATAAAGGGATCGTGCTCCTCGTCAACAAATGGGATCTCATCGAAAAGGAAACCAATACGGCCCGCGATTACGAGGCAGCAGTGCGGCGCAAGGTCGCTCCATTTACTGACATTCCGGTGGTTTTCATTTCGGCTTTGGAAAAACAGCGCATCTTTAAAGCAGTAGAAGTGGCTCTGGAGGTTTACGAAAACCGGTCCCGGCGAATTACGACCAGTAAGCTCAACGACGTCTTACTGGAGGCTATTGAGAAATATCCGCCACCGGCCCACCGCGGGAAGTTTATTAAGATTAAATACATCACCCAACTCCCTACCTACTACCCGGCGTTTGCCTTTTTTTGCAACTATCCTAAACATGTTAAGGAAAGTTACCGTAACTTCCTGGAGAATCAACTACGCAAAAATTTTAATTTTACGGGCGTTCCCATTGGTGTTTTTTTCCGAAAAAAATAAAGCACCCGTTTGTAAGAAGTCTGAAATTTATGCCATTTACCGAAACGCCCATTCCCGATCTCCTGCTCTTCGAACCCGAGGTATACACCGATGATCGCGGGTATTTTTTTGAAAGCTTCAATGTCAACACCTTCTCTCGCGCCGGCTTACACCTTACTTTCGTGCAAGACAACCAAGCGCGCTCGAACTACGGCGTACTGCGCGGATTGCACTACCAAGTGAATCCGCACGCCCAAGCCAAGTTGGTACGCGTACTACAGGGCGAGGTACTCGACGTAGCGGTCGACCTGCGAGATCGCTCTCCTACCTTCGGCGAGTGGTACAGCGTGCGGCTAAGCTCCGAGAACAAAAAACAGCTTTTTGTACCCCGCGGCTTTGCACACGGTTACGTCGTACTTAGCGAAATGGCCGAGTTTTTTTACAAGGTCGATAATTTTTACGCCCGCGGTTACGAGGGCGGTATCCGCTACAACGACTCTAAGCTCGGCATCGATTGGCAGATTCCGGATGCCGACCTCGTCCTGTCTGAAAAAGATCGTCAACTACCGGGGCTAGGCGAACACCGCAAGAGCTGATGGATCGAAAAACCATTTTGCTTACTGGCGCAGGCGGACAAGTGGGCCGGGAGATACTCGACCTATCGCCGGCCTATTCCAACTTCCACATCCAAGGGTTTACGCGCGAGCAACTCGACATCACCGAGCCTGCAGCGATTAGGACCGTATTGGAGCGGCAGACATTTGACTACTGCATCAATGCTGCCGCATACACGGCAGTGGATAAGGCCGAGTCCGAGCCGGCATTAGCCGAGCAAGTCAACCACCACGCGGTTGCCGGTCTTGCTCGTCATTGCCGGGAACGGGATATACCCCTACTACATCTTTCCACGGATTACGTGTATCATAACAGCGCTAATCAGCCCTTACGCGAAGACGCCCCCACCCGGCCACAGGGGGTTTATGCACGCACCAAACTAGCAGGCGAGCAGGCAGCCATGGCCGAACAGCCGGCGAGTATTATCTTACGTACATCTTGGGTATATTCACCTTTCGGCAATAACTTCCTGAAGACCATGCTGCGGCTGGGCGGCGAACGCAAGGAGCTCCGGGTAGTGTGCGATCAAATTGGTGCGCCCACCTACGCGCGCGATATTGCACAGGCGCTACTACATATTGTAGACCAAATAAGTGAAGCTCCCCCGCCTATCGAAGCAGTTGCCGGCATCTACAATTATGCCAATGCAGGGGTAGCCAGCTGGTACGATTTTGCAGTAGCTATTTTTGAAACGGCCGGTATCGAATGCCTGGTAACGCCCATACCGAGCAGTGACTACCCAACCCCTGCCAGCCGGCCGTTTTACAGCGTGTTGAATACGGAAAAAATCCGGGGCCGGTTCGGCCTGGATATTCCTTATTGGCAGGCGAGCATGCTCCACTGTCTGGCACGCATCAAAACAGCGTAAAAGCCGCGTATCCGATCCTTTTATTTCCTGCATTGTACGCCAGTGTACAACACGTTTGTCGATCTTTTCTTAATTTACCAATACTAAGTTTTTTACCGAACCATTTAATCGGTTATCATCTTCTATGAGCATAAAGAACATCTTGAAGCGAGGCGTTATGCAAGCACTCTCTTTTTTTTCCTGTTCAAGTAGACCTATTCGCCCTATTGTAATTTTGTTTTTCCTGGGACTGCCCCTGCTTGGGTGGGCGACCCACAACCGTGCCGGAGAAATATCGATCGAGCAGGTGGGAAACTGCGTGAATAGCCTTACCGTGCGCGCTACTATCGTTACGTATACTAAAGCTAGTAGTACGCAGGCCGATCGCGATTCGCTTACCCTGGTATGGGGCGACGGTACCTCGACGCGCGTGGTGCGCGCCAATGGACCGGGGAATCCGCCCCAGGGTGATATCCTGGAAAATGACATCAAGCGCAACGTCTACATTGCCACACATACCTATCCGGCCCGGGGAACGTATATCATTTCGATGACCGACCCCAACCGGAATGGCGGCATCCTGAACGTCAACTTCCCCAACTCGGAGCAGGTCAAATTTCATATTCGTACGGTTTTTACTTTTCCCAATCCGCAGTTCCAGGGTTGTAACAATACACCAGTTTTGCTGCAGCCGCCGGTGGATATTGGTTGTGTTGGCCAACCCTTCCAGCATAATCCGAACGCTTACGACGTCGACGGTGACTCTTTGTCTTATCATTTTACCATTCCCCTGCAGGATGTCGGACTCGAAGTACCCAATTACCAGTTTCCGGATATGATCTCACCCGGCCCTGATAATCAGCTGTCTATTAACGAGGTAACGGGTGACATACTGTGGGATGCCCCCCAGCGGGCCGGGGAATACAACATCAGCATCATCATTGTAGAATACCGCGACGGCATTCCCATCGATACGCTTACCCGGGATATGCAAATTCTGGTGGAAGACTGCCAAAACCTGCCGCCGGTCGTAGAGACGCCCTTTGACGAAATATGCGTCGTGGCTGGCGAGGAGATCGCCTTCAATGTGCGCGCCACCGCGCCCATTGAAGAGGTAGGACAAAAGGTGCGGCTGACTGCACTGGGCGGTCCCTTTGAAGTAGATTTCAGTCCGGCTACCTTTGTACCGGAAACCCTTGAATTCCAGGACGATCCGGTGGTTAAGCGGTTCAATTGGCTAACCACCTGCGAGCATATATTCGATCAGTTTTATTCTGTTGTGTTCAGGGCGGTCGATGACTTTTTGGGTCCTACTTCTGGGCTGGCGACCCTTAAGACCGTGCGCATCAAGGTGGTCGGGCCGCCGCCCAAAGAAGTAGATGCCGTGGCAGAAGAAGACATGGTAACGGTATCCTGGGCAGCACCCTACGAATGCGAGGATGCTGCCAATGAGTACTTTCAGGGTTTCACAGTTTGGCGCAGGGAAAACAGCAATTCCTTCCCGATCGATACCTGTTTGCCCGGCCTAGCAGGCAGGGGCTATCAGCAGATTTCGCCCGGCCTAGTACAGGAATTAGAAGACGGCCGCTACGTTTTCGACGACCCCAATGTCGAAAGCGGTCGAACTTACTGCTACCGCATTCTGGCCGTTTTTGCGCTGACAACCCCGGGCGGTATGTTTACCTATAACCGGGTAGAGAGCCTACCCTCTGCCGAAGCCTGTATTCAGCTGGGCCGCGACGTACCCATCGTAACGAATGTCGATGTGGAACAGACCGACCCTGCCGGGGGGGCGATCCAAGTTTCGTGGTCGAAACCTATCGCTGAGGACCTGGATACCATACGTAACCCCGGCCCTTACCTATACGAAATCCTACGTGCGCCCGGGCAGACGACGATCCCCGACGACTTTCAACCGACCGGAATATCTTTTGAAAGCCCTACCTTCCAGGGGGCTAATGATACTACTTTCCTGGACACCGGGCTGAATACACAGGACCAATCCTATAGTTATGTGATCAATTTCCTGACCTCCGGCCGGCCCGAGCCGCTGGGTGCCACTAACCCGGCCTCGAGTGTCTTTCTGAATGCGGCACCGACCGATGAGGCCGTCGTTTTATCCTGGACCGAGACGGTGCCCTGGGACAATTTCTCCTACAGGGTACTGCGCGAAAATGACACCGGCGGCTTTGATACGCTTACCGTAACGGAAGATCCCAGCTATCGTGATGAGGGGCTGGTGAACGGACAGGAATATTGTTACCGGATAGAAGCGGTAGGCTCTTATGGCATTGAAGGGATTAAAGACCCATTGTCGAATCGTTCGCAAATCGTCTGTACGGTACCCATCGACGACGTACCACCCTGTCCGCCCGAACTGTTCGTCGATAATATATGCAGTGAGAACATTACCTGCACCGATGCCTCACAACTGGTCAACACACTGACCTGGGACAACCCTGCCGACCGGTGCGAAGACAGCGATGATGTGGCCGGTTACAATGTCTACTTCGCACCTTTTGAAGGGGCCGAGTTCCGCCTGATCGCCAGCATCGACGATCCGCGCACCACGACCTACGATCACCAGCCCGAGTTTGGACTTGCAGGTTGTTATCACGTTACGGCTTTCGATAACCTGAACAATGAAAGTGAGTTCAGTAACGAATTTTGCGTGGATAATTGTCCGAACTACGAACTGCCCAATGCCTTCACGCCCAATGGCGACAACCAGAATGATTTGTTTACCCCCTTCCCCTTCTGCTTTATTGAAAGCGTGGAGTTTAAAGTCTATAACCGTTGGGGACAGTTGGTATTTGAAACCGAAGATCCTAACCTCAACTGGGATGGTACAAACTTGCAGGGCGAGGATCTGGCGCAGGGTACGTACTTTTATCAATGCCGCGTGTTCGAGCAACGTGTGACCGGCATTGAGCAGCAGCCGGAGCTTTTGCGTGGCTATATCGAACTGATCCGGGGTGGCCAGTAGCAGATAAGTCAACCGGTTGTTGCTACTGTGATATGGCCACAACCATTCCTTATTTTTGATGGTTCTCCTAGGAAAAATCGGAAGCAACCATGTTTACGGGAATAATTGAAACGGTAGGGACCGTACGCGCATTAGAGCCAGATGGCTCCAATCTACATATCACGATGGAATCCTCTATTTCGCAGGCCTTAAAAGTGGATCAAAGCCTGGCGCACAATGGCGTTTGTCTGACAGTCGTGGCCTGCGACGACAAAAGCCATACGGTGACCGCTGTGCAGGAAACGCTCGATCGCAGTAACCTAGGCCAGTTACAGGTGGGCAGCGAGCTCAATCTGGAGCGCGCTATGATTAGTGGCGGCCGGCTGGACGGCCACATCGTTCAAGGCCATGTTGATGCGACCGGTACTTGCAACGAGGTACAGGCAATCGACGGCAGCTGGTATTTTCATTTTCATTACCAACCCACCGAAGAACACCTATTGGTCGACAAGGGCTCGATTTGTATCAATGGCGTTAGCCTCACCGTCGTCGAGCCGGTCGATGACCGCTTCTCGGTAGCCATTATTCCCTACACGTACGAGCATACCAATTTTAAGCAATTGCGCAAGGGCGATTCCGTTAACCTGGAGTTTGATATTCTGGGGAAATACATCGCCCGGTATGCGAAGTTGTACTTGAGGGAGTGAGAAAAGGTTTACCGAGGCAATTTAAGAAGTGGGAACTGGAGTAGAAAAGGAAGGAACAGTCTCCTGTTATCGGCAAACCACACTGGCAACCAACCCACCGCCATTAACTAAAAAACCTAATCCCGAGCGAGCTTTTTATTCCCTTAGAGCATCGGCTTTGATGAGGCCAGCCGCCTGCTATTATAGTTACGGTAGGTGGGGATCTATTCATATGTCCATCTCCTCTATCTCCATCTCTTGGAAACGGGCGCGGCGCGCTCAGCTGCTTATTCAAACACCCCCCCCTACAGGAGTGTTATGGCCATCCACCACAAAACGATAAGTTAGATACTCTTTGTCTGTACGATGTGCGTCTGCAACTCCGGAATGGTAATAATCAACGCATTACAAACCGTAGCACAGCCCCCCTCATCCAAGCATCTTGCTACCAGCCTACCACAAGAAATTTTTCCGTTACAATCTTCTTCCCATTCTCCTTCGGAACCTCCCGAACAACTAACGGTATAGTTTGCCCGGGATTCGACCGGCAGATTCTTCCTATCCTCATCCGCCTCCATATAAAAGAATAAATATTCTATTCCCAGTTCTTTTTCTGCTGTTTTGATAATTTCAACTGAACCGGTGCTCTTGTCATAAACAATCTCCGTGAAAATACCATACTCAGCTGGAGTTGTTTTTGACTCAAGCGACTCGAGTAAGTCATTGATTGAACTATATTCCCGATTGTTCACTTTTTCCAAGCCAACTTCTTTTTCGCAACCAAGCAATAAAAAAACAACCAACAACAGGCTGGGATAAAAAACACGAGTCACAACGCTCCGATTTTTCATTCTAAAAAAATTTATTGATTTCACAGCTTATGGTTACTATTCAAAATAAGTAAATCAACTTGATGAAGCAATTTCAAGGCGCCACAAAAAGCACATATCTTCTTACCACCCCCTCTCACGTATTCAAATCTATACCGTTGACAATCAATTTTATAAACTAGGCGAATGCTTAAAAATAGAAACAGGTAACTCCATGGTAAAGGATAGAGCAATACGGTTATACCTACTAGCTGCGACCAACACATTGCCATCGATCGACTAAAAAAGCCCGCCCCCTTCCGGGAGCAGGCCTTTTTTATCCCTGTAGGGCACCGGTTTTGATGCCAGCCGCTCACTACTATAGTTTCGGTAGTTGGATTTATTCATCCACGTCCACATCCTCCATCTCCATCTCCTGGAAACGGGCGCGGCGCGCTTCGAATTCTTCTTGTTGCTCTACGGTGGTTACAAACAGGTTGTCATAGCGACGCATACCGGTACCGGCCGGGATGCGCTTACCAACAATTACGTTTTCCTTCAAGCCCAACAGGAAGTCTTGCTTGGCGCCGATGGCGGCCGTGCTCAACACTTTTGTGGTCTCCTGGAAGGAAGCCGCCGAAATCCAGCTGCTGGTACCCAGGGACGATTTGGTGATCCCCTGCAGGATCGGGCTAGAGGTAGCCGGGATGGCATCGCGGAACTGCACCGGCTCGCGGTCGTTGCGCTTCAGGAAGGAGTTTTCCTCCCGAATTTGTCGCAAGGTAACCAGCTGGCCCGGACGCAAGCGATTGGAGTCTCCCGAATCGGTAACGACTTTCTTGTCGAAGATCCAGTCGTTTTGCTCCAGGAAATCGTATTTCTCAACTGCTTCACCTTCGAGGAAGCTGGTATCGCCCGGATCCTCGATTTGTACGCGGCGCATCATCTGTCGCACGATAACCTCCATGTGCTTATTGTTGATGGTGATACCCTGCGAGCGATAAACCTCCTGGATACCATTCACCAAGTACTGCTGTACTGCAAATGGACCTCGGATATTCAATATGTCTTTCGGCGCGATAGAGCCATCTGATAGCGGCGTACCGGCGCGAACGAAATCACCGTCCTGTACCAGGATGTGCTTCGACAGACCAATCAGGTACTTGCGCTTTTGGCCGTCTTTGGCTTCAACAATAACTTCGCGGTTACCGCGCTTGATTTTTCCGAAGGCCACCACCCCGTCGATCTCCGATACCGTAGCCGGATTCGATGGGTTACGCGCCTCGAAAAGCTCGGTTACCCGCGGTAGTCCACCGGTAATATCTTGGATTTTACCTAGCTTACGCGGAATTTTGGCGATTTTTTCACCCGCTTTAACTTTGGCCTCCTCGTCAACTGACAGGTAGGCGCCCACGGGCAAGTTGTAGCTCTTTACTTCTTCGCCTTTACTATTGAAAATCCGGATGGTCGGAATCTTGCGCTTATTTTTGGATTCAACGATGACTTTCTCTTCGTACCCTGTCTGATCGTCACGCTCTTTGCGGAAGGTTACTCCTTCTTCGATCGACTCATACTTGACAGTCCCGCTAAACTCGGAAACGATCACGGCGTTGAACGGGTCCCACTCACAAATGAGGTCCCCTTTCTTCACTTTCTCTCCTTCCTTTACGTGCAGTGTAGAGCCGTAAGGGATATAGTGCGATGCGTACTGCTTCCCGGAATCTGCGTCTACGATGCGAATTTCGCCCGTACGAGAAAGTACGATTCGGGCATCTCCTTCCACCTCGTCGCTGGCAGTTGTACGTACACTGTCGAACTCAATCTTTCCGTCGAACTTGGAGACGATTTCCGATTCAGTTTTCGAAACGGAAGCGATACCCCCCACGTGGAAGGTCCGCAGCGTCAGCTGGGTTCCAGGTTCGCCGATTGACTGAGCGGCGATGATACCTACAGCGTCACCGTCCTCAGCAATACGACCGGTCGCCAGGTTCTTACCGTAGCACTTGGCGCAAACACCCCTTTTGGTTTCGCAAGTCAGGACCGATCGGATGGTCACCATTTCTACGCCGACTTTTTCGATGTGCTCAGCCATTTTGGTGTGGATATACTCCCCGGACTTAACCAGCACCTCGTCGGTAACCGGGTGCAGGATATCGTGCAGCGTGTAGCGACCGTCAATCCTGCTGGATAACGGCTCTACCACTTTCTCATTATCCTTTAGGGCCGTCGTTTCAATACCGCGCAGCGTATTGCAATCTACCTCCATTACCACGACGTCTTGCGCTACATCTACCAGACGTCGGGTCAGGTAACCAGCATCGGCTGTCTTCAAGGCGGTATCGGCCAGACCCTTACGAGCACCGTGGGTAGAGATAAAGTATTCCAGTACCGAAAGACCGTCTACAAAGTTAGACAGGATGGGGTTTTCGATAACTGCTCCACCTGTATCTCCCGATTTTCGGGGCTTAGCCATGAGCCCACGCAATCCGCAAAGCTGCTTAATTTGCTGTTTGGACCCCCGGGCACCGGAGTCTAGCATCATGAATACCGAGTTGAAACCCTGCTTGTGGGTTGCCAGCTCTTTCATGAGGGTATCCGTGATCCGGTTATCGGCGTAGGTCCACTTGTCGATGATCTGATTATACCGCTCGTTGTTGGTGATCAGACCCATGTTGTAGTTCTCCCAAACCTCATCGACCTCCGATTGAGCTTCTTCTAATGTATTGAGCTTGATGGAAGGTGTAATCAGGTCGCCTAGGTTGAAAGAAAGACCACCCTTGAATGACCACAGAAAACCCATTTCCTTGATATCATCCAGAAACTTAGCAGTAACCGAGAAGTCAGTGCGGGCGATCACATCTCCGATAACCTTTTTCAGGTTTTTCTTGGTCAGCAGCACATTTACGAAGGGTACATGCTCGGGTACCACCTCATTGAAAAGTACGCGACCTACGGTGGTATCGACGAGGCGCATTGCAAACTCACCGTTTTCATCCTCTACCTTGGCGCGCACTTTGATGGGTGCGTGCAAATCTACTTTCTCTTCGTTGTAAGCAATAATAACCTCCTCAGCCGAGTAGAACTTGCGGTCTTGGCCTTTTACGGGCAGCGCCTCCGTAGAGCGGCGCTCTTTAGTAATGTAGTAAAGGCCAAGAACCATATCCTGGGAGGGCAAGGTAATCGGCGAACCATTTTGTGGGTTCAGCATATTGTGCGATGCCAGCATAAGCATCTGTCCTTCCAGAATAGCAGCCTGGCTGAGCGGCACGTGTACCGCCATCTGGTCGCCATCAAAGTCGGCATTGAAAGCGCCACACACCAACGGATGCAGTTGAATGGCCTTACCTTCGATCAGCTTGGGCTGGAAAGCCTGAATTGACAGGCGGTGCAGGGTCGGAGCCCGGTTCAAAAGTACCGGGTGGCCCTTCAGGATGTTTTCCAAAATCTCCCAAATGACCGGATCCTTGCGATCGACCAGTTTTTTGGCTGATTTGACGGTTTTTACGATGCCGCGTTCAATCAGTTTGCGAATAATGAACGGTTTGAAGAGCTCGGCAGCCATCGCTTTCGGAATACCGCACTCGTGCAGTTTCAGCGTCGGACCGACCACAATCACCGAACGGCCGGAGTAGTCGACCCGCTTACCGAGCAGATTCTGACGGAAGCGGCCTTGCTTACCTTTCAGAATGTCGCTTAGCGATTTTAATGCGCGACCGCCCTCCGCTTTTACCGCGTTGGATTTACGCGAGTTGTCAAAAAGCGAATCAACTGCCTCTTGCAGCATGCGTTTCTCGTTGCGCAGAATCACCTCGGGCGCTTTGATCTCCAGCAGGCGCTTCAGGCGATTGTTTCGGATAATTACCCGGCGGTACAGGTCGTTGAGATCCGAGCTGGCAAAGCGACCGCCATCCAGCGGTACCAGTGGGCGCAGCTCCGGCGGAATGACCGGCAAATATTGAATAACGGCCCACTCCGGGCGATTTTCCATGCGGGAAAGACCGTCGCGGAAAGCCTCGACCACGCGCAAGCGCTTGAGGGCTTCTGATTTACGTTGCTGAGAAGTTTCGTTGGCCGCCTGGTGGCGCAGATCGTAAGACAACTGATCCAGGTCAATACGCATCAACAGATCGCGTACCGCATCGGCACCCATCTTGGCGATAAAGCGGTTGGGATCGGTCTCTTCCAGCATTTGGTTCTCGGGCGGAAGGGTCTCCAGGATATCCAGGTATTCTTCTTCCGTCAGCAGATCCATTTTGGAGATGCCTTCATCTTCTTTCAGCCCAGGCTGAACGACGACGTAGCGTTCGTAGTAGATGATCGACTCCAACTTCTTGGATGACAATCCCAGCAGGTAGCCAATTTTATTGGGAAGCGACTTGAAAAACCAGATGTGTACCACAGGCACCACCAGTTTGATATGGCCCATGCGTTCCCGCCGCACTTTTTTCTCGGTAACTTCTACCCCACAGCGGTCGCAGACAATACCCTTGTAGCGAATCCGCTTATACTTACCACAGTAGCACTCGTAGTCCTTAACCGGACCGAAGATCCGCTCGCAGAACAACCCATCACGTTCCGGTTTATAGGACCGGTAGTTGATCGTCTCGGGCTTCAACACTTCCCCATACGAACGCTCCAGGATTTCGTCGGGAGAAGCCAGACTGATCGTGATGCTGTCGAAGTTCTGCTTCTGGATTTGATTTTTCTTTTTAAATGGCATACCGATTCCTCTATTGGGTTATGGAAAGCGAGCGCCGGTACCAACCACTGAGTTGGCAACGGCGCCCCAATTCCGTGGGTTAATCAAATTTCACATCAAGAGCCAGTCCGCGAAGTTCGTGTACCAGTACGTTGAACGACTCCGGAATATTTGGCTCGGGCAGGTTATCGCCTTTGACGATGGACTCGTAAGCCTTGGCACGCCCGTTGATGTCGTCTGACTTGATGGTCAAGAGTTCTTGCAGGATATTAGCAGCGCCGAATGCTTCTAATGCCCATACCTCCATTTCGCCGAAGCGCTGACCACCGAACTGCGCCTTACCGCCCAACGGTTGTTGGGTAATAAGGGAGTACGGACCAATCGAGCGGGCGTGCATCTTGTCGTCGACCATATGAGACAGTTTGAGCATATAAATCACCCCTACCGTAGCCTGCTGGTGGAAGCGATCGCCGGTCTCCCCATCGTGCAGGTAGGTTTGGCCCAAGCTGGGCAACCCTGCTTTTTGGATATATTCGTCGATCTCTTCTTTGCTGGCGCCGTCGAAAATTGGCGTAGCGAACTTCATGCCCAACTTTTCTCCAGCCCATCCGAGTACGGTCTCGAAGATCTGGCCCAGGTTCATCCGCGAAGGCACGCCCAGCGGATTCAGGACGATATCGACTGGTGTGCCGTCTTCGAGGAATGGCATGTCTTCGATCCGTACAATACGGGCCACAATACCTTTATTCCCGTGGCGGCCGGCCAGCTTGTCGCCCACTTTTAACTTGCGCTTCTTGGCCATGTATACTTTAGCCAGCTTGAGCACGCCGGCGGGCAACTCGTCACCAATACTGATATTGAATTTTTCCCGCTTGTAGCGGCCGACTTCTTCGTTGACTTTTATGCTATAGTTATGCAACAGGCGGGCGATCAAACCGTTTGTGTGCTCGTCGTCGGTCCAGCTGCTGTAATCGACGGTTGTGTAGTCGATGTCCCGCAGAACCTCCGTGTTGAATTTCACCCCTTTGGAGATCAGCTCCTCGTTATAAATACTGCGTACCCGGTTGGCATTTTTGTTTTCCAACAGGATCAGCAGCTTATCCACAAGAATGGTCTTCAGCTTGTTGAGGGAAATCATGTGATCATCCTCCAGTTTGGTCAGCTGTTCCTTCTCGGCGGTTTTCTGCACCTTGTCTTTCTTAGCACGCGCGAAGAGTTGCTTGTTGATGATGATCCCTTTGGTCGAAGGAGGTGCCTTCAGCGATGCATCTTTCACATCGCCCGCTTTGTCGCCGAAAATGGCGCGCAGCAGCTTCTCTTCCGGCGTAGGATCTGACTCTCCTTTAGGAGTGATCTTACCGATCAGCACATCGCCTTCACGTACCCAGGCACCTACCCGGATGATACCGTTTTCGTCGAGGTCCTTGGTGGCCTCTTCACTTACGTTTGGGATGTCATTAGTCAGTTCTTCTTCGCCCAATTTGGTATCCCGCACGTCCAGTTCGAAGTGTTCGATATGGATAGAGGTGAAGATATCTTCCTGTACCACGCGCTCGGAAAGTACAATGGCGTCTTCAAAGTTGTAACCTTTCCAAGGCATGAAAGCTACCTTGAGGTTTTGTCCGAGGGCCAGTTCGCCTTTTTCCGTAGCGTAGCCGTCGCAAAGGATTTGCCCTCTGATCACCCGGTCACCTTTACGAACAATGGGACGCAGGTTGATGCAGGTCCCCTGATTGGTCCGGCGGAATTTAATCAGCGAGTATTCCTTCAGGTTTTCTTCAAAAGATACCAGCTGATCTTCATCCGAGCGGTCGTAGCGCACCCGGATCTTGGTTGCATCCACGTATTCCACCTCACCGTCGCCCTCGGCATTGATGAGCATCCGACTATCGCGCGCTACCTTACCTTCCAGTCCGGTACCTACTACCGGAGAGCTGGGGCGGATCAGGGGTACTGCCTGGCGTTGCATATTCGATCCCATTAGAGCTCGGTTGGCGTCGTCGTTTTCCAAGAAAGGAATCATGGAGGCGGAAACACCAACGATTTGGTTAGGCGCTACGTCCATGAATTCGATCTCTTCGGGCGTCAGTACCGGGAATTCCCCGTGGTCACGACATTTAATCCGTTCGGAGAGGAAGGATCCTTTGGTATCGATTGGCGCGTTGGCCTGGGCGATCCGCTTGAAGTCTTCTCCTTCGGCCGACAGGTAAAGCGGCTCGTCTTTGATATCTACGGAGCCATCGGTAACGCGGCGGTAGGGGGTTTCCAAAAAGCCCATCTTGTTCACCTTGGCGTGTACACAGAGCGTGGATATCAGTCCGATATTTGGTCCCTCCGGCGTTTCGATGGTACACAGGCGACCGTAGTGGGAGTAGTGAACATCGCGCACCTCAAAGCCGGCACGCTCGCGCGAAAGACCACCCGGCCCCAAAGCGGAAATGCGCCGTTTGTGGGTAATCTCCGACAGCGGATTCGTTTGATCCAGAAACTGCGAAAGTTGGCTGGTGCCAAAGAAAGAGTTAATCACCGACGAAAGCGTGCGCGCATTGATCAGGTCAATGGGCGTAAACACCTCGTTGTCGCGCACGTTCATACGCTCGCGAATGGTGCGCGCCATACGGGCCAAACCCACGCCGAACTGGGCGTAGAGTTGCTCACCCACCGTGCGTACCCGACGGTTGCTCAGGTGGTCGATGTCATCGATTTCCGCCTTTTGGTTCATCAGGCTCACCAGGTACTTCACGATGGCAATGATATCCTCTTTTGTCAGGACCAGAATCTCATCGTCGGTTTCCAGATCGAGCTTGCGATTGATCTTGTAACGCCCTACATCTCCGAGATTGTAGCGCTTATCGGAGAAGAAGAGCTTATCGATGATACCGCGGGCCGTCTCCTCATCTGGGGGGTCGGTACCACGCAATTGACGGTAGATATACTGTACGGCCTCGATTTCAGAGCTGGAGGGATCTTTCTGCAGGGTATTATAGATAATGGAGTAATCCTGCTCAATATCTTCCTTCTGTAGAATTACAGTTTCGGTATCTGCCTCCAGGATGAGTTCGATATTTTCTTCGTCGAGAACGATATCGCGTTCCAGGATAATCTCGTTACGCTCGATGGTCACCACCTCGCCGGTATCCTCATCCACGAAGTCTTCGGTCCAGCTTCGCAAAACGCGCGCTGCCAGTTTACGCCCGATGGCGTTCTCGAGCGATTCGCGCGTAGCCGGCTCTTCGTCGGCTAAATCGAACAGGTCGAGGATGGCTTTATCGGAATCGTAACCGATGGCTCGCAGAAGCGTCGTAACCGGAAACTTCTTTTTGCGGTCGATGTAGGCGTACATGACCGTGTTGATATCGGTAGCAAACTCCATCCAGGCGCCCTTAAACGGAATGACCCGGGCGGAGTAGATTTTAGTCCCGTTGGGATGAAAACTCTGACCGAAGAAGACGCCCGGCGAACGGTGAAGCTGAGAGACAATGACGCGTTCGGCTCCATTGATGACAAAGGTACCTTTAGGCGTCATGTAGGGAATGTTGCCCAAGAATACATCTTGCACGATCGTTTGGAAATCGACGTGTTCTTCGTCGTTACAAGACAGTCGCAGTTTCGCTTTCAGCGGCACACTGTACGTGAGCCCGCGCTGCATACACTCGTCAATGGTGTAGCGGGGCGGATCTATGAAATAGTCGAGAAATTCAAGTACGAAGATGTTACGGGCATCGGTAATGGGAAAATTCTCCTGAAAAACCTTGTAGAGCCCTTCGTTCACTCGATTTTCCGGGGTAGTTTCCAGTTGGAAAAATTCCTGGAAAGACTTAATTTGGATCTCGAGAAAGTCGGGATACGGCGTTGGAAATTTTGTTTTCCCGAAGTTAACTCGGGTCTCTTCGGGCATCAATACTCTACCGTTTGATGTCATCTGTAAATGTGGTTTGAGTTTCAGCGGCTCGCTTTTAGCCACTAATGCCATTGAAAAACGATTCCGATTGACAAAAAGTTCAACCAGCAATAAACTTTACCAGGACGACAATAGGCTTAGCAAGTTCTAATAACTCGCTAAGCCTGTTTTGCCGGACGTTATATCGGTAATAAGCCTGTCATGGCCCCCGATCGATGCGGGTAAGCTTATTTCAGCTCCACCTCTGCACCAACGCCTTCGAGCGCTTCTTTGATCTGTTCTGCTTCCTCCTTGGGAATACCTTCTTTCAATGCGCTAGGCGCGCCGTCTACCAATTCTTTGGCTTCTTTCAGCCCGAGGCCCAACAGGTTTTTCACCTCTTTGACCACTTTCAGTTTGGCAGAACCTGCCGAGTTCAGCATAACGTCGAACTCTGTTTTTTCGGCAGCTGCGGCTTCGCCGCCTTCACCACCACCGGCAGGACCAGCTACCGCTACGGCAGCAGCAGCAGGCTCGATACCGTATTCATCTTTGAGAATGTCAGCCAGCTCGTTTACCTCTTTTACGGTAAGGTTAACTAACTGCTCCGCAAATTCTTTTAAATCCGCCATTGTACAAATTTTTAAAATGTGACGATAAAATATATCGTGCGTGTAGCTTGGAAGCCTTATTCGCAAGGTGCTCGCTTACGCACCAAAAAAATGCGGCGCTTACGCTTCGCCGCTTTCGGCCCGCTCCTGCAGGGCCTTGATCAACCCGGCCAGGGTATTGCCCCCCGATTGGAGTGATCCGATAACGTTTTTCACCGGCGACTGCAGCAGGGTGATCACCTCGCTGATCAGATCTTCCTTCGATTTGAGCTTAGTCAGGGATTCAACCTGATCATCGCCTATGTAGATCGCCGTGTCGATGTAAGCCGCCTTGAGTACTGGCTTTTCGTGGTTTTCACGAAACTCTTTTATGACTTTCGCCGGTGCGTTGGCAGTTTTGGTCCAAAGAACTGCAGTGGTACCTTTCAGCACCTCATAGAGCCGTTCGTAGTTCTTTTCCGTATCGCCAGCCTCCAGCGCTTTGCGAAACAAAGTGTTTTTCACCACTTTCATTTCCACGCCTTTCTCGTAACACAGCTGACGAAAGTTATTGACTTGTTCTACAGTGAGTGCCGAGGAATCCGTCACGTAGAAGAATTCCGTATCGTTGAGTTTTTCCTTCAACGCTTCAATCACCGCTGCTTTTTCTGTTCTGGTCATGACTTTACCATTTTTTCACTTAGCGAATGGTTCTGGTATCCACCTTAATGCCGGGACTCATCGTGCTGGCTACGGTGACGGACTTCATATAGGTTCCCTTAGCCGACGAGGGCTTCATGCGCTGAAGCGTGCTGAGTAGCTCGTTTGCATTTTCCGTCAGTTGTTGCGGACTGAAGGAAACCCGTCCGACAGAAGCGTGAATGATACCGTATTTATCGACGCGAAAGGAAATCTTACCTTTCTTTACTTCGCCCACAGCTTCGCCCACATTCATGGTTACCGTTCCCGTTTTCGGGTTGGGCATGAGTCCGCGCGGACCCAAGATACGGCCCAAGCGACCCACCTGACTCATTACCTGCGGCGTGGCGATCACCACATCAAAATCGGTCCAACCGCCCTGTACTTTTTGCATAAGCTCATCGAGTCCCACGTAATCGGCGCCGGCCGACTTCGCTTCTTCTTCTTTATCGGGGGTACAGAATACCAGTACGCGTTTGGTTTTACCCGTACCATTGGGCAGGGAAACAGTGCCGCGAATCGATTGATCCGCTTTGCGGGGGTCAACACCCAACCGCACGTGTACATCTACCGAAGCATCAAATTTGGCGGTATTTACTTCTTTAACGAGCGCCATTGCTTCGTTTAGCTGGTACTGCTTAGTCTTGTCGACTTTCTCAGCAGCGGCTGCTCGTTTCTTACTTACTTTTGCCATGATTGCTATTTTTGAGGTCCGAACGCTTAAACAACTCATTGATTAAGCTCCCTGCATGGTTGTAAAATACTTTTATCCTTCGCCTTCAGCGACCGGTGCATCGACGACTTCTTCGGGCGGGGTGCCACCCTCAATGGTAAGTCCCATGCTGCGCGCCGTGCCGGCAACCATACGCATTGCCGAGGACACTCTAGAACAATTCAGGTCGGGCATCTTATTCTCGGCAATCGCTTTCACCTGATCCCAGGTGACTTTGCCGACTTTGTTCCGGTTTGGTTCCGGAGAGCCTTTTTTGAGTTTCGCTGCCTCCATCAGCTGAACGGCTGCCGGGGGCGTTTTGATGATAAACTCAAAAGACTTATCCGAAAAAACGGTAATGACAACCGGCAGCAACTGCCCGGGCGTATCTTGCGTTTTCGCATTGAAGCGCTTACAAAATTCCATGATGTTCACCCCCTTGGCACCCAAGGCCGGACCTACGGGAGGAGCGGGGTTCGCTTGACCGCCTCTAACCTGAAGCTTGATAAATCCACTGACTTCTTTGGCCATTCGCTCGTTTGTTTAGCTGGTGATGAAAGCAAGTTATTCAGGAAGCCCACACTCAGTGGTGAATGACATGCTCTACTATATTGTATGCTCGGTGCGTAACAGCTACGTTTGTTTTTCTACCTGCATGAAGTTCAACTCGACCTCGGTGCCACGACCGAAGATCTTCACGATGACCTTCAGCTTTTTCTTTTCTTCGTTCACCTCCTGGATGTCCCCCACAAATTCGCTGAATGGGCCGTCGATAATCTTGACGGTTTCTCCCACGATAAAGGGTTCGATCAACGCCTCGCCGGCATCTTGGGATTCATCCACTTTGCCCAACATGCGGTTGGCTTCGGAGGCCCGCATAGGGGTAGGGTTGTCTTTTCCCAAAAAGTGGATCACGTTGGGAATATTGGCAATAGCCGAAATAGCTTCACCGCTGAATAGTTTCGGTACCGCCTCAATGAGAATGTACCCCGGCAGGATATTGCGTTCGGAAATAACTTTTTTCCCATTGCGGATCTTATACACTTTCTCCGTTGGAACCAGCACTTGCGTAATGGCTTCACCCCAGCCATTTCGCTGCACCTCCATTTCAATGCGTTCTTTGATCTTGCGTTCTTTTCCGCTAATCACACGTAGAGAATACCATCTTTTATCTTCCTCCGACATACTGTCCCTCCTGTTTTCCACTACAAGCCGTAAATCTGATCCAGGACCGTCTTGGATAAGGCGTCCATCAAAAATACCAGTAGGGCTAAAATGACGGAAGCTACAATTACCAGGCGGGTGTTGGCCAGCAGGTTTTTCCAGGTTGGCCAGGTCACCTTGTTAACCAGCTCGTGGTAGCTCTCCTTAAAATAGGTTCTCAACTTATCCATGTACTGTACTTTTGCACGGGCAGGAGGACTTGAACCCCCAGCCTACGGTTTTGGAGACCGTCGCTCTACCAGTTGAGCTATGCCCGTAAAACGAGGAATTAAGCACTCCGGAGAGCGCCTAATTCCACAATGTATTTCGGGTTGCGAATTATTAAGACTCCTCCATTGGGAGCCCGCAACGATTACTCAATAATTTCAGTTACCTGACCCGCGCCAACCGTGCGGCCACCCTCGCGAATTGCGAAGCGAAGACCTTTTTCCATGGCTACGGAGTTCAGCAGGGATACCTCCAGCGTAACGTTGTCGCCGGGCATCACCATCTCTACCCCATCGGGCAGTTTCACATCACCGGTAACGTCGGTTGTGCGGAAGTAAAACTGCGGGCGGTAGCCGTTGAAGAAAGGCGTGTGACGACCACCTTCCTCTTTACTCAACACATATACCTCACACTTAAATTTCTTGTGCGGCTTTACAGACCCAGGTGCACAGATAACCATACCGCGCTTGATTTGGGTTTTTTCAATACCACGCAGTAGCAAGCCGGCATTGTCACCAGCTTCACCGCGGTCGAGCAGCTTGCGGAACATCTCCACGCCTGTAATCGTAGAAGTCAGCGGCTTTTCACCTTCTTTCATCATACCTACGATTTCAACATTGTCGCCAACGTTGATCACACCACGCTCGATGCGGCCAGTAGCTACCGTACCACGACCGGTAATGGAGAAAACATCTTCGATCGGCATCAGGAAGGGCTTGTCGATCAGGCGCTCCGGCTCCGGAATTTCGGCATCTACGGCAGCCATCAATTCCTGGACAGCGGCAACTGCATCGGCATCGCCTTCCAGGGCTTTCAGTGCAGAACCTTTGACAATTTGCGCGTTGTCACCGTCGAATTCGTACTGGTCCAACAATTCCCGAACCTCCATCTCTACCAGTTCCAACATTTCCTCATCATCGACCAGGTCAACTTTATTCATGAAGACTACAATATTCGGTACGCCGACCTGACGGGCAAGCAGGATGTGCTCACGCGTTTGGGGCATCGGACCGTCGGTAGCAGCGACAACTAAGATGGCGCCGTCCATCTGGGCAGCACCCGTGACCATGTTTTTCACATAGTCGGCGTGACCCGGACAGTCTACGTGTGCATAGTGACGATTTTCCGTTTCGTACTCTACGTGAGCCGTGTTGATCGTAATACCACGCTCTTTCTCTTCCGGTGCCGCGTCGATCGAATCGTAATCTTGTTTTTGCGCGAAGCCTGCATCGGATAGTACATAGGTGATTGCAGCTGTCAGTGTAGTTTTACCGTGGTCGACGTGCCCAATCGTACCAATATTCACGTGAGGTTTAGTCCTATTAAAGGTTTCCTTTGCCATCAGTAAACGATTTTGGATATAAAATAGATGTTTAAAACCGGTATCAAAGCCAGAGCCAACGATGGGACTTGAACCCATGACCCCTTCCTTACCATGGAAGTGCTCTACCACTGAGCTACGTCGGCTAATGGTGTTAACCCTGTAAATACAAACATCCAGCCCCCAATCCGGCCATTACCGGTTTAAAAGCTGAAATTCGAGCGGGAGACGAGACTCGAACCCGCGACCCTTAGCTTGGAAGGCTAATGCTCTACCAACTGAGCTACTCCCGCATTTTGGGTGTGGGTGCACCAATTTTATAGTGAACACCAACTCACACTACCAAACTCTATCTGTGGGGGTGATAGGATTCGAACCTATTCAGACAGAGTCACCAGATTTACAGTCTGGCCCGGCTCTCCCACTCCGGCGCACCCCCATGTTGTCAATCGAACTAGCCTGATACGAGCCGGCACTGGGATGGCTCCCTTCCGGTCGCAAAACAGCTGCCCCCATTTCAAACCCTCCAAACCGCTTGGTCCGGGAGAACAAACGAGAGCCAGCAGAGGGATTCGAACCCCCGACCCGCTGATTACAAATCAGCTGCTCTGGCCAACTGAGCTATGCTGGCATCTTATTGAAAAAGCCGGGCAACAGCGGCCTGAGCTTTTCTACCTTCTAAACACAGGTAAGCATGGGTCCCGGTTAAAGACCAAAAGTTGGACCACCGGATGTTACAAGCTTTACCCGTGGTGCTGGAAGATTTAACATAATTCCCTCCAGGAAGGGATAAAACACCCCACAATGCCGCTCTAATGAGATCTTTTTCTCAAAGCGATTGCAAAGATATAACATTATGCGCTAAACTCAAATAGCACACCTGTTTTTGTTAAGGAAATTTAGGGAAAGGAATGCCGGGGAGCTGGGTTAAGGGTCCCCGGCACTATGCACTTATTCCGGTAGGGATTTACCCTTATTGCGCGTCTGTTTTTTCCCTTTATGGCGAATCACCTGTCGGCGCAGCGCATTCAGGGTTTGATCGATACTGGCCTCGAAGGTCTTGGCCGTAGATTTGGCGACCAGCGTGCGGCCAGGCAACCGGAGTCTGACTTCAGCAATCTTATCGCGAATCTGGCCGGAGTTTTCCAGCTTCAAGGTTACGTTGGCTTCGATAATCTGGTCAATGAACTGCTCCATTTTTTCTAAACGCTGCTGAATGTAGTCGTGTAGTTTGCTGTCGGCTTTAAAAGCTACCGCTTCGGTGTGAATTTGCATAGCGATACATTTTGGTGAGAAAATCGACTAGGTGATCAAGCTATTCCCTGCCTTTGGGGTGGGCCTGATCGTATACTTTTTTGAGTCGTTCGATTGAATTGTGGGTATATACCTGGGTAGCACCCAGGTTGGCGTGCCCCAGAAGGGTCTTTATGGCATTGAGGTCGGCACCGGCCTCCGACAGGTGTGTAGCAAAAGCGTGGCGCAGCACGTGCGGACTGCGCTGCTCCAGCGTAGAGACTGCCGAAAGATAGCGGTGTACCTGGTTATATACCCATTTTGGATAGAGCGGCGCCCCCTTATTCGTTAGCAGTAAATGATCGGTTTCCGGATGCGGTTGCTGGGCGGAGCGTTCCTCCAGGTAGTGTTCCAGCAGTTTAGCTAGAGGCCGGCCGACGGGCAGGATGCGCTCTTGGCTTCCCTTACCTCGCACACGTACCTGCTGCTGCTGCAGATCGAGGTCTGGCAACCGCAAGTCAATCAACTCGGACCGGCGTAGGCCTAATCCATAAAGCAGCTCCAATAGCACGCGATCACGCAAAAGGAAGAAACCTTCCGCCACCTCTAGTTGGTCGAGTAGCTGCGCCATGGCATCTGCCCGGACAACCGATGGTAACCGTTTTCCGATTTTGGGCAGGTTCAATGAAGCCACCGGGTTCTGATCGACGACACCTTGCTGCTGAAGAAACCGGAAAAAAGTACGCAATGCGGCCATCTTGCGGCGTACAGTCGTGGGCGTCCGGCCTAGCTGTAGCAGGTGGGCCATCCAGGAACGCAAAACTCGGGTGTCGGCCTGGGTGATCGATCGATGGGAATCGTGTCGGACCAGAAAAGTTTCGAATTGATGAATATCACGCCGGTAAGCTTCCAGCGTGTGCCTGGAAAAACGCTTTTCGTGTTGTAAGAATTGAAAAAAACGTTCTTTATCCATCTGTCCGAAAATTGACGGATAAATAAGTTACCGAAGCTTTACCAGATAAACAAGGATTGTGGAAAACTCAGCCTTCGGGGTCCCAGGCTTGGAAGAGATCGACGAGTTGCTCGGACTTGCGGGGATTAATGCGTTCTTCGGCTGCAAGAGCACCCAGTTGCGAATTAAAATCTTCAAATATGGAATAGGCTTCTTTTCGCTTGTGCGGTACTTTAACGTATCGGCTACCGTCGGTGAGGTAACAGTTTTCAATGAGTTTAACCCGGTAGGCTTCCTCGCCCAGGTCCAGGGCCCTATTGTGGGTGGGCTGCAGGATTTCTACCCGATAAAGGTTGAGTAAGGCCACTCCTTTATCGGCTAGCACTTCGGCAAAACCGTTGCCGTATAACCCGATGTCGGCGGCATTGATCAGGACCCGGCGACGGCCTTCCCGGTCTACCATTTGGAATCGTTTGACATTACCTCCCGGCATTTCGTAAACTTTCCCTTTCATTTTCATTTCGATCACGTTGCGCTGAACATTGAAGCGGATCGGAAAGGTCCCTACCTTTTTACCGCTGGCTAGAATGATATCGCCGGCCTGCCATTTATCGTCCAGGTAAACACTGCCTACTAGATCGGGTTCCTGAAGATTTTTCAAAGTGATCGATTCGCCCATGTACATCCCATCGAAGTTAAGGTCGAATACCCGGCCGGGAGAACGTTGTGCAAAGGCACTGTTCAAGGTAACACAAAGCCAAAAAACGGTAAGGATCATTCGGACACACATAGTAAAGATATTGGATTGGGTGATCAAATATCGTCCTGACCAGACAACCTGCTGTAGGCAACTAATCCTTGGGGCCGGCCTGCCAGACCTGCCAGAGGTCAACCAACTCCTTTTCCTTTTTGGGATTCACGCCCATGGTTTTCGAAAGTTTTGCCAGCTCGGGGCTGTAGCTGGTAAAGACCCTCAAGGCTTGGCGTTTACTGGTGGGAATTTCGATCAGGCGGCTGTTGTCAAAGAGGTAATAGGTCGCCTCTTTCACTGCTTTGGCTACTTTACTTCCGGTATTCAAGGCGGGTACGTAGTCGGGCTTCAAATATTCCACTTCGTGCAGCTTGAGCAATTGTACGGCAGAATCGACCAAAATTTCTGCAAATCCGCTTTGGGGAATACCCACCTGTTGGGCATTAACGAACTGGTGGCGCGCGATTACCTCTCCACTTGCGTTGGTCTCGACCAACATAAATTCCAGGGCCCGTGCCCCGGCCAGTTCTACCGAAAAAGAATCGAGCTTAATCTCGATGGTATTGCGTTCGATATTGAAACGCATTGGATAGTCGGCAACTTGTTTATTATCAGTGATCTTAATGGCGCCTGGCAGCCATTCGTCTTGGTAATATACACTGCCCGTTTCTTCGGGGGGCGTGAGATCAAACACGTCAATTGCTTCCCCCGAGTACAGGCCGTTCAGCCCTAATTGGAAAGTACGTTCTCGTTGGCCGTACAAGGAACTTGCTACCAACAAACACAGACCGCACCAACTGAGTATTATCTGATACGCCATAACACGAATATTTAATTACAAATAAAAAAAAAGCCCGGAACCCGCCAAAGCGCGTTCCAGGCTTTTGTCTGCTTTTATCGAAAAGGCTTACTCGAAAGCCCAAACATCTACATCCAGTAGAGCACCGTTCTGTCGGTCGCGGGCAGCCTGCCAATTTTCGCGGTTGGTCGTCTGCTCATCTAATGGATAAATATAACGACGCGGAATCACGCCACTTGGATTCAAGCCATTCACGCCATTGGGTGATGGCGTCAATTCAGGAAAGCCGGTACGCCGGTAGTTGTTCCACACTTGGATAAAACCGAAGCCGTAGTAAGAATAATAGGCTTCTTCAATGATGCGCTGAATCACCGCATCGCCGCTCAGTCCGCTCAGGTCACTCTGTGCAGCAATGAAATCCTCGTGTTCGGCTGGGTCTAACCCTACCTGCTCAATGCTGGCGCGAATACCCTCAGCCAGTGCAGCCTGGATTTCGCCTGTACTGGCGCCAGTTTGGGCCAAAGCCTCTGCCTCCAGGAATTTCAATTCCACGTAGGAAATTAATGGAATGACGGAATTATTCTGCGCCCAAACCAAGTCTGGATTACCACCGTCAAAGTATTGCCACTCTGAACCATTAAAAGCCATGTATCGAGGCTGACGAGGATCCTGCCGCTCCGTCATTGCATCCGCAAAGCGGTCGTCGATAATGAGCGTGTTGGTTCGCTCGATACCAAACTTAGCCAATGGATTATTGCCGATTTGATTGTTGTCGTAGGCAAAGTCCGATTGCTCAGCCAGGGAAGTGTAAGAGGCCGCAATTGCCGTTAATGCCTGAGCGGCATTACCCGGATTGCGCTTGGAGGTTTGCATCAAATAGCGCGCCTTCAAAGCCTGTGCAGTTTTGATCCAGCCTTCGGCATCCCCACCGTAAATCAGATCATCACTGGTCGGCGGTAGTCCCGTGGGATTACTCAGCAAGCCAATGGCCTCGTCGAGCATAGCGATAACACCGTTCAATACCTGTTCTTGCGTATCGTAAGTTGGACGCAGGATTTCCTGTCCCTGCAAAGCTTCGGAGAACGGCATATCACCAAACATCAGGGTTCCTTGCCCAAAATTCTCGGCCATGAGAATTTTGGCAATCCCGTCGTAGTAGGAATTCCCTTCCGCCTGTGCCTTCTCAACAATTACGTCTAGGCTTTTAAGGGCGCCACTGTAGAGTCCAAAATTCCAATAATTGTTGAAGGTATTAGATTCGATCACGTACTCCGTATACTGAAGTTGCTGGGCGTCAAATCCAATAAATTGCTGCGTAATAATTCCCGATACGCGGGCCGGGTTGGCCGACTGGTTGTATACCGTAGAGGAAATACCTTCGGGTAGGGCCAGGTTGAGCTCCGTATCCTGCAAGCGGGTAGGATCGACATTTGTTTCTGCCAAATCGCAAGCAGCTACAGCAAGAACGGCTGCGACCAGCAATAAACGTTTTATGATTTTCATAGATAATTTCCTTTTTGATTAAAAAATTACGTCAACCTGCCTTAGAAAGTAACATTCAAGCCCAAGTTGTATGACTTGGTGTTCGGCATGTTGAAATAATCCAATCCAAATCCATTAGACGCACCGGTCAGGTTGGTCTCTGGATCAATGCCTGGATAATCGGTTTCCAGCCAAAGGTTGCGCCCGGTAAAGGTAATGGTAGCGCCCCGGACGGGAATGCTATTGAACAGGTTAGACGGTAAACGATAGGAAACAGTTAACTCGCGCAGCCGCAGCCAACTCGTATCGAAGATGTTCATCTCAGAGGTTCCGCCAAACCCATAACGTACGAAGTAATAGGATCCCAAACCATTGGCCGGGTCAGCGTAGGGAACGGCCTGGGTGTTAGGCGTTCCGTCTTCGAGCACTCCTTCAAAAACCACGGTCTCGCCACGCGTATCTCCTGACAATTGAGAAGTACCGAAGTAATCGAGAATACCGCAGGTACCGCACCACATATCGCCGCCCTGACGAATGTCGAGCAAGGCCGAAACGGTAAGGTTTTTCCAGAAGGTAAACGTATTGCGCAAGCCGCCGTACCAATCGGGGTTAGGGTCACCTACGATCCCCTCTACAGAAGATACGATTGGAAAGCCATTAGCATCAATCAAAGTATTACCGTTATCGTCAGTAGCAAAACGGTTACCGAAAATGGCGCCATACGGTTCACCTTCAATAACGCGAGAGGAGGTAGAGGTAAAGCCAGCCAGCGTGATGTTTTCGATGCCAGGCGCCAGCTCTTCTACATCGTTCTCGTAAGTCGTAAAATTGAAATCGATATCCCAGCTGAAATTAGGCTGGCGTACCGGATTCAGATTAAGAATGGCTTCCACACCCCGGTTGGTGATCCGTCCGGCATTCTGGGTGAAGTCGGTAAAGCCGGTAGTAGAAGAAATATCTACCCCAATAATTTGATCGGTAGATTCTGAATCGTAGTAAGTCACATCCAAACCTAACCGCCCGCGGAAGAATTTAAACTCACCGCCGATTTCAAAGGTCGTCGTCGCCTCGGGTACCAACATCGTATTTGCCAATAGCGTGCTACGCTCAAAAGCATTCACGCCAAAGGATGGAAATTGGATACCGGTGATAAAGCCGTCGCCGCCGGAAAAGGCAGAGTTAAAGTAATTAATGGTAGAATACAGCGGCGCATCGTTACCCACTTTACCATAGGAGACGCGGATCTTACCGTATGGCAAGATGGGATTGTTCTGCATACCAAAAGCCTCGGTAAAGGCAAAGCCGGCACTTACACTGTAGGACTGGAAGTCATTATCATCTTCGGGTAGGGTAGATGACCAGTCGTTACGGCCAGTCAGGTTCAAGAAGAGGTAGTCGTTGTAGTTCAGGTCTACCGTACCGTATACCCCTACCAGGTCCCGCTCTGAGATATCCCGGAAAGCCTGAATATCCGTTGCGTTGGAAATATTATAGAAATCAGGCGCAGAAAGGGTCGTACCAACCGACTCGTGCGATTCAAAAAACTCATCCAAGTAGTTGTGTCCCACAACGGCCGATAGGCTTAGCCCATCCGAGATATTGGTGTTCAATTGCAGGTAAAAATCGGAGTTCAAGTCGCGACTATCAAATACAGATTGCGTTACGGACCCGGCATCATTAGTACCGCCTAGGTGATCAAAGTTAATATCGATAGCAGAATTTCGCTTGTCGGTATACTGATCAACCCCGATCCGGTAATTGGCGCTCAACCAATCGGTTATTTGGTAGCGCGCAAAGATGTTACCGATGATGCGGTTCACATTATCGATCGTCGGGTTTTTATTCACCACCCAGTACGGGTTATCGTAAATACCCGAGCGATACGAACGGTGACCACCGTTGGGCAATAGGTAAGAACTGGGATCGTCGGCTGCCGCCTGGCCTTCCTTGCCATTACCAATATCGAAGGTGGGTGTATTCCGCAAGAGGCCAAGCATCACCCCACGCAAGTTAGAACCACGCTGAGCGCGGAAACCGCCCGAGTTGATAAAGCTACCCGACATACTGAAGGAAAGGCGGTCCGTTAATTGGGCGTCGGCATTCAAGCGGAAACTATTGCGCTCAAAATCAGCATTGGGTACGACACCCTCAGAAGCTAAGCGCCCGGCAGAAAAGTAGTACTTGACCTTATCCGTACCACCTTGAATAGAAAGGTTAATGTCAGAGGTATTACCCGTACGGAAGAAATCATAAGGATCATAGGCCTGTGCAGGCTGGCCATTGCCCGTGCCGGACGGCACCAAAAAGCCGTTGCGATCAAAGATATACTGACCATTGGCAAAAGCACTGGCAGGGGGTGCATTGGGGTGATTGGGGTCATTCGAATACTCCAGATCCGAAATTCGCGCCCCCCAGCTAAATCCTTCGAACGTGTGCGGTCCTCTCCAAATCGCTTCGCCATCACTTGGCCGACCTTGGGCGAATTCGTTTTGGCGATCCGGCAACTTGTTAACTTGATCCAGTGCGTAGTTGGCACTTAAAGTAACGGTGGGCCTTCCTTCCAATCCCCGCTTGGTCGTAACGACAATGGCGCCGTTGGCGGCACGTACGCCGTACAGTGCGGTAGCAGCTGGCCCCTTCAATACCGTCATTGAGGCGATATCATTCGGGTTCAGGTCGATCGCGCGATTGGCGTTATCAACACCGCCTACGCCGTTGCCAATGTCATCGTTAGAGATGGGAATACCGTCCACTACGAAGAGCGGATCATTAGAACGACCAATGGACGTAGCCCCCCGGATCCGAATATTGGAGCTGGCGCCCGGCGAACCGGCAGAAGAGGTAATCTGTACCCCAGCGACTTTACCGTTTAGGGAATTGACTACGTTGACTTCGCGAGCCTGCACGAGCTCATCGGCATCGACGTTTTGTACGGCGTAGCCCAAAGCCCTTTTATTCGACTCCAAACCGACGGCCGTCACAACCGCCTCATTAAGGGTTACCCCTTCTTGTAGCTGGACATCAATGACATTGGAAGCTTCTAGGGCTACTTCCCGAGTCTCGTAACCTGTGTAACTGTAAACGAGTGTCTGGGTTCCTGTCGGAACCGTTAAAGAGTAGTTACCGGAAAAATCAGTGATGGCGCCGGAGGTAGTGTTCTTGGCCAAAACACTCGCTCCAATCAATGGCTCGCCATCCTGATCGGTAACGGTACCTGTAATCGTGCGTTGCGCCATCAACGAAAAGGAGGCGCAAAGCACTAGTGCAAGCACTAGTGAGATGTTTCTCATACTAATCCAAATTTTGTTGAGTAATCCAAGTAACCTAAAAATAGGCCTTTCCGAAATATTTCAGTAACAATTAATTAACAAAACATATTAAACCAACGAAAAAACCGTTTCTAATGCTGCTTGTTCCCAAAAAAAATTCCGGCTTTTTACCAAAGCCTGAATTTTATGGGGTTCAAAATAGCCGAGTGGCAAAATACGCTGTGTTAGAAAAAAGTTAAGGTTCTTTAGCGGCGATTTTACGATAGCCAAAAAATATTCCACTGCTCCAACGGCAAAGCAGAAATTGAAACAGCAATGCTTCACCGCAACTGGCGCAAATACATCTGAATCGTATTGCTGAGCCCGTAATACAGCGCATCGGTAACCAGCGCATGACCGATCGAGACCTCGGCCAGGTGGGGCACGTGCTCCCGGTAGTACCGCAAATTATTCAAATTCAAATCATGGCCAGCATTAACACCCAAACCCAGCGCGTGGGCAAGCTCGGCACAACGAGCATGGGACGCCACGGCCGCTTCCGGATCCTGGACAAATTGGTGTGCGTAGGGCCCCGTATACAACTCAATGCGATCGGCACCAGTTGCCCGAGCTCCTGCGATGTATTGTTCGACCGGATCGACAAAAATCGACACCCGGACCCCCTGGTCGTGTAGTCGATCGATCACCCTACGCAAAAAATCGGCATTTTTTACGGTATCCCAGCCCGCATCAGAGGTCAGCTGACCTGGATCATCCGGCACTAGGGTACATTGGGTGGGCGGATGTGCTAGCACTAGTTCCAGAAAACGCTCGGTCGGATTCCCTTCGATGTTGAACTCGGTCGTTACGATTTGCCGCAACTTTGGAATATCCTCGTACCGGATATGGCGCTCGTCGGGCCGCGGGTGTACCGTAATGCCCTGCGCGCCGAAGGCTTCACAGTCGCGAGCTACCTGGATCAGGTCGGGAATATTGCCGCCCCGTGCGTTACGCAGCAGGGCTACTTTATTAATATTGACGCTTAGTCGCGGTTGCATAGGTCGTAGTTTAGTTTCTGGTTACCAGGCAGCGGCAGGCAAATCTTTTCCAATGCCCATTGTTTTCGGCCACCTGTTATCCGGTTACCTATTATCTGCCATCTACTAACTATATTCGCCGTAAACCTAACATTTATGTCGCAAACCGAATCGAATCGGATCGTCATGAGTCTGCTGATTTTGTTACTGACCGTATTGGTGGGTGCGCTCATCGGCAGCGGGATTGCGTTGGTCATCGGTCAGGCTCAGGGCCTCAACCTGATGACGCTCATGAATAACCTCAGCCAGGACCCACCCCTCCGAGTGCGCAACTACCTGCGCAGTGCGAACCTCGTCAGCCACATCTTCACCTTTGCTATACCGGCACTGGTCGTTGCCTACTTTTTTTACCGCCCGCAGTGGCTGGCTTTTTTGCGATTACTAGGGTCGCCGGCACCGCCATCGATTTTTCTTTTTGCTATTGGCTTTATCGCGGCTTCCTTTCCGTTGGCCCAATTTACGTATTGGCTCAATCAACAGCTCCCTCTGCCGCAAAACTTATTGGAAATGGAAGCCTCTGCCGAACAGATGCTACGCACCGTATTGACGATGAAAAGCCCGACCGAATTGTTTTTCAATTTATTGCTAATTGGCGTAATTCCGGCTTTGGGCGAGGAATTGCTATTTCGGGGTGTACTCCAGCAACAATTGGAAAAATGGTTCCGCAACGGCCATCTGGCGATTTGGGTTACGGCCCTTATCTTCAGTGCCGTACACCTCCAATTTGCAGGGTTTATCCCCCGGTTTTTACTGGGTGCTATTTTAGGTTATTTGTTTTACTGGTCGCGCAATTTGTGGGTCCCCATTCTGGCCCACCTGGTGTTTAACGGCGGGCAGGTGATGGCGCAGTATTTTTATGGGGAAGAGCTCGACGCCATGCAATTCGAGGAAACCGCCTCTGCCAATTGGTGGAGCACCCTGTTGGGCCTCGGCCTGATGGTCCTCTTCGCCAAACCGCTGATCGATTACCGCAAAGCGAAAACAACCCCGCCGGAGTTATGAATGGATTCGGCCTACGGTTATGGACGGCTGTTTTTTTTGTGGGCGCCGTTTTAGGAGCTATTTATGGAGGAGCGATTACCTTCTTGCTCTTCTTTGGCCTGATTAACGCCCTTTGCCTTTGGGAATTCTACGGGATGACTATCTCGACCACTGGTGGACTCCACTGGTTGCGCCGTTCGGCCGGCACGCTTCTGGGTACCCTACCCTTTACCCTGGCCATGCTGTGGAACCTAGGCTATATTCCATTGAGCGTCACCGAAATTAACAGCGCATTTCTGCTCATCGTCCCAATTTTGTTCAGCTTGTTCATCGTGGAGTTATATGCCGGCGCCCGCAAGCCCTTTCTCAACATGTCACTCATCCTACTGGGATTGCTGTATGTGAGTATGCCGTTTCTGTTTCTTTGTTTGCTGGCCTTCGACACGGGCGAGTACCGCTACGCCGTAGTTTTAGGGCTGATCCTGCTTACCTGGACCAACGACACCGGTGCCTATCTGTTCGGCTCCTGGCTGGGGAAAAACCCACTCTTCCCACGGATTTCTCCAAAGAAGACCTGGGAGGGGGTGCTGTTCGGCTTGTTTTTCACCCTGCTGGCAGCCTGGGGGCTCTACCACCTGAACGGCCGTTTACAATTGTGGGAATGGCAGGTCCTGGCCGTCATAGTTACCGTCTTCGGCACCTTTGGCGATTTGATCGAGTCCATGCTCAAACGCAGCTTCCGGGTTAAGGATTCCAGCAACTTGCTGCCCGGGCACGGCGGCGTACTGGACCGTTTCGACTCTTTTATTTTTCATCTGCCCTTTGCGTTCGCTTTTTTATTTTCTTTGGGATGAATTGGTTTTATCCCCTATTTTCCGGGCATTTATCCACCTCAACTTACAGCCATGCTGCGCATCCACCGCGAAGGAGTTCCTGCCTTGATCCTGGTTTTTGTTTTTGGCCTGGCCGCCAGCCTGATCGCGGCCCGCTTCCTACCCGGTTTGTGGTGGATCGTCTCGCTCGCCTTTTTACTACTGCTGTTGTTTATGCTGCAATTTTTCCGCAACCCGGCACGCCCAATCCCGGTAGCGGATAATCGGCAGGTATACTCCCCTGCCGATGGCAAAGTAGTGGTCATTGAAGAAACGGAGGAGGCGGAGTATTTCGGTGACCGACGCTTGCAGATCTCCATCTTCATGTCGATCTGGGATGTACATGCCAACCGGAATCCGGTAGGCGGTACGGTGCGCTACCTGCGTCATCACCCGGGGCGTTATTTAGTAGCCTGGCATCCCAAGTCCTCCAAAGAAAATGAGCACACCTCGATCGTTATCGACAATGGGCACCATCCCATCTTGCTGCGCCAGATCGCTGGGGCCGTAGCACGTCGCATCCATAATTATTTAAAAGAAAACCAAACCGTCGAGCAAGGTGGTGAATTGGGCTTTATCAAGTTCGGCTCGCGGGTCGATCTTTTCTTACCACCCGGCGCCGAAGTACAGGTCGAGATTGGACAACAAGTAAAAGGAAATGTGGATATTCTGGCGGCGCTACCGGAATGAAAAGGGTACAGTATTACCCTTGGCTCAACCTTTAGGATCGCTTTTCCCGCCAAACGATTTCGCCGTCTTTATCGATGTACGCCCAGCGGCTGTCTTGTTGCACCCAGGCCAGCCCATTGGAAAAAGGGGCTACCGCTTCGTAGCGAAAAGGGAGGTTGAGACGGCCTTCGCGGTCGATGAATCCCCAGGCATCGCCTTTGCGGATGGGCGCCCGCTGCTCGCTAAAGTAGCCTGCATCCTGGTAAGTAAAGGGAATAACTATTTCGCCGTGCCGGTTGATAAAGCCGTATTTACCCCCTTTCTGCACCGGAGCCAGACCTTCGGAAAAATCGCCGGCACCATCGTACTGGGGTGCAATGACTTCAGAACCCGTAGGATCGATAAAACCGTACTTGCCGGCAAGTTTTACTAGGCAGCGGTCTTCGAAAAACTCTCCGTTCGGTTGGTCGCGGAAATACTGGTAGCGAGGCGGTACCATGACCTGACCCTGAATATTCATGAGGCCCCAGAGCCGCTCCTGCACGAAGAGTACTACCTGAGGCTGGGGCAGCAGAATACGATCGCAGGGCACGACAAACTGCCAATTACCGAAAGGGTCGATGAGGCCCCACTCCTGCCCGTACTGGACCGGCGCCAAACCACCCACGAAGGGATCGGCTTCTTCAAATTGATGCTCAATACGCACCTTCCCATGAGTATCGATAAAACCGTATAAGCCATTCAGCGAAACTGCCGCCAGCCCTTCGCTGAAATCGCCGGCATATTCGTATTGAACGGGAATAACCAAATCACCACGAGTATCAATGAAGCCCCACCGCGTAACCAGTTTGGCCCGCGCCAAGCCGCCTTGGTACCGGCCAACGAAACGAAAAAAATGCTTTATCAGCAAGCGCCCCAACGGATCCATTGGGATGAGCTTGTCGTTGAGGCGTACCCGGGAAAATCCTTGGTAAAAATCCTCTGCTTCCAGGTACTGTGGTTCGATCACCACCTCTCCGTACCGGTTGATGAAGCCGTATTTCTGGCGCTCACGAATCTTGAATAGTGGTTCTTCCATGTATTAAGTGACCGACTCCAATTGGCGGATCAATGAGCAAAAATAAGGGTTGAGCGCCAAAAGCAAAAAGGATTATTTCATTGCATCCGGCTCAGCTTGTGCATGTTAATACCTTTGATAGCGCGCTGAAGATCGCCCTCCTCAATTTGGCTGCCCTCTATCGCTACGATAAACCGGTTTTCGACCAGTAAGGCAACGCTGCCGGAGCGATCTTTCCTATTGTATTGTTCGAAAGCCTTGTACCCTTCGATGGTAGTCGTACGCTCGTACCCATCATCACCCTCCCGGTCGAATTCCATATTCGACCAGGAAGCCAAGGCCATCATGGCTGCCCCGAGGCCTGTAGCATCGGTAATGGATACATTCAGACGACGATCTTCAGAGGTGTAGACGGCACTGGCCGTGGCTATTTCTATGCCGTAAGTCTTAGTGCGTTGGCCATCGTGCTCGGTACGTGGCATACCAGCCATTTTCTTAGGTAAAAGATCTTTTAGGTCTCGATAATCAACCGCTGATCGCTGTTTTCCTTCTTCGCTGTTAAAAGCTTCTTCCATCTTTTTGACCGTTTCTTCCAGGTTGCCGATTTTCACGGTTCCCTGATCGCTTTCAATTTCGATCACCGGTTCGGAAGTTTCCTTCTCAGCCGCCGCATTTTCTTCCGTATTGCCACAACCCATAACAATGAAAGCAAACAGCAACAACACCCCAAAACGAGCATTCGTGCACATGGCATCTAAGTTTAGTTGACCAAATTTGACCTTTAAGGTACGGAATATTCGCAGGACCTGAGCCTATTCCTCTTCTTCCGCTCCGGAACGTTCCGGTCGCATCTGCGGAAAGAACAATACTTCTTGTATGGAGTGTTGGTCGGTCAGCAGCATCACGAGTCGGTCGATGCCTATTCCCAAGCCGGAAGTGGGCGGCATGCCGTATTCTAATGCCCGCAGAAAATCTTCGTCCAGGGCCATAGCTTCTTCGTCGCCCCGGGCGGCCAATTTGAGTTGATCCTCAAAACGCTCCCGCTGGTCGATGGGGTCGTTCAACTCGGTGTAGGCATTAGCGATTTCTTTACCATTTACGAAAAGCTCGAAACGCTCGACCAAACCGTCCCGTGTGCGGTGCTTCTTGGCCAAAGGCGTCATCTCAATCGGATAGTCGGTAATGAAGGTAGGTTGAATCAATTGGTCTTCTACCTTTTCGCCAAAGATTTCGTCGATTAGCTTGCCCCGCCCCATGGTTTCATCGATGGGAACACCCAACTGGCGGCAGATGGTGCGCAGCTGAGCTTCGTCGGCATCGGCAATATCGACGCCGGTATGCGCCTGGATCGCCTCATACATGGAAAGGCGCGGGTAGGGACCGGCAAAATTTATGGTATGCTCGCCTACCTGCACCTGCGTTGTTCCAAGCACTTCACGGGTGATGCTCTCGAGGCAGGCTTCTACCATGTCCATCATCCAGTTGTAATCTTTATAGGCCACATAGATCTCCATAGACGTAAACTCGGGGTTATGGGTGCGATCCATGCCCTCGTTGCGGAACATTTTACCGATTTCGTAAACGCCATCGAACCCCCCCACAATTAAACGTTTGAGGTACAATTCGTTGGCTATACGCATGTAGAGCGGGATATCGAGGGTGTTGTGGTGGGTAGCAAACGGCCGGGCGGCGGCTCCGCCATGGATAGGCTGCAGTACCGGGGTTTCTACCTCGAGCCAGCCTTTGGCATCAAAATATTTACGCATAGCGGAAATAATGCGGCTACGCGTAACGAAAATATCGCGCACACCGGGATTGACGGTAAGGTCGACGTAGCGCTGACGGTGGCGTTGATCCGGATCGGTAAAGGCATCGTACACCTCCGTCTCGCCCGTCTTCTCATTGACGCGAGTCTTCACGACCGGTAACGGTCGCAGCGATTTACTGAGTAGCTTAAGCTCTTTGACGTGCAGGGTAATCTCGCCCATTTTGGTACGAAATACATATCCTTTAACCCCGATGTAATCACCGATGTCGAGGAGTTTCTTGAATACCGTGTTGTAAAGGGTTTTATCTTCGCCTCCACAGATTTCGTCCCGCGCTACGTAGATCTGGATGCGGCCGCTGGTGTCCTGGAGCTCGGCAAAAGAAGCCTTGCCCATCACGCGGCGCTGCATAATGCGCCCTGCCAGGTAGATATCCGTAAATCCCTCAGCGCCATCTTCAAAGTTTTCCTTTATGGTACCGGCAAGAGCATTTACCGGAAATGCTTCTGGCGGATAGGGGTCAATGCCCAAATCCCGAATCTTTTGCAAGTTTTCTCGACGGATAATTTCTTGCTCACTTAAATGCATAGTCAGTTAAGGTATAAGAATGATTAGTCGTTTCTGGCGTGTTTGGCAACGATCTGCAAAAATAAGTTTTTTTGCACGCATCTGAACTGCCGGCCGCAATACTTCTCGCCCCCGTCAACTTTAAGGAGGCGACAAACACGGAACTCAACAAGAATGGAAAGCAGATGTTTGTTGATCTGGAAGTGTATGCGATTACGCTGGAATTTATTACTACCGTTGCGTTAATTATTATGCTAAAGATTGCTTTCTCTCCTATATACAAATACCAATTGCCGCCGGGGCATCGCTTCCCCATGGAAAAATATGAGCTACTACCCGAGCAATTGCTCTATGAAGGTACGGTAAAGGAAAGGCAGTTTTTTCATCCCGACCCCCTGTCTGAGGAAACCCTGCTGCGCACCCATTGCGAATCTTACTGGAACCGGTTAAAGAATCTATCACTTACGCGAAAGGAGATCCGGGCCATCGGATTTCCTCTATCGAGAAATCTCGTGCAGCGGGGCCGGCACATTGCACAGGGCACTATAGATTGTGCACACTATGCTATGGAATACGGGGTGGCACTGAATGTGGCTGGCGGTACCCACCATTCTTTCGCCGACCGGGGAGAAGGCTTTTGCTTGCTCAACGATATTGCGATTGCTGCCAACGATCTGTTGGATCGTCAACTGGTTCAGCAAATACTGGTGGTTGATCTCGATGTACACCAGGGCAATGGTACGGCCAAAATATTTGCCGAAGAGGACCGGGTTTTCACCTTCAGTATGCACGGAGCCAAGAACTATCCGTTACGCAAAGAACACTCCAAGCTGGACATCGGGCTCCCAGACCGTACAGAAGATACTCCCTACCTAAAGTTACTGCGCGAAACCCTGCCCCGGCTCATCGACCGGGTTGAGCCGGATTTCATTTTTTACCTATCCGGCGTGGACGTACTGGAAAGTGATAAATTAGGCCGCCTATCGCTGAGTCTACGAGGTTGCCGCGAACGAGACCGTTTTGTTTTTGAAACGGCGCGCAAAAACGATATACCGGTAGCAGTCAGCATGGGCGGGGGCTACGCCGAGCGATTGGCTACCATTATCGAAGCACACGCTAACACCTTCCGTTTGGCCCAGGATCTGTATTTCTAAACAAATCAGCAATGGTGGAGAAGTGTGTAAAGTTGCTGATTATCAGACAAAAATGGAATTTCGACCATAAAAAAAGTCGCGTTAAATACGCGACTCTTAAATTATAATCCCATGAACATATCCAAAATAAATAGCTTGCTTGTGGAGATTTATTTGACAATATTTTTGCCTGTCAAATAAATAAGTTTAATTTTGACATCAGTAAACGAAATGAGCAGACCTAATTGACCTTCTTAAACAAATTGTAATCTCAGCTTGACTTTTTTTATCCCATGAGCATGACCTAATTTACTGAGGGCGAATCTGTAGGATTCGCCTTTTTTTTGCTCTTTTTTTGTGGTAGAAAGCGTAAATCGCCCCGATAGTAAATCGGGACGACCTCCACCAACTATTATAATCCCATGAACATATTTCAATTGTTGCTTGCCAATCATTTTCGGCTTTATTTCTACCTCTTTCCTCCGATCACATTACAAATATGCATGCTTCCGGCGCCAAGACCAAAGACAAAAATCCACCATTGTGAATGGGAAAAGCCACCTATAAACTCTTAAAAAAACTGAAAATCAATCATTTACTTAGAAAAGAAGTGAAAAAAAAGATCAAGTGGGGATGCGTGATCTTTTTTGTAAATAATTGATGGTGCGGAAAAATTAATCACCGGATTTGTCATTCCCATTTCCTTCCTTGCCCGAACGATGGAAAAAAGCCTCCATGTGGTCACCGATAACGACTGCTACGGCTTTGACGGTATCGACGGCGTCTTCGAAGGCGTCGCCGATGAGTTCGCCCATAGCATTGACAGCGGTATGGCCTTTGGAGACCGGCTGTGCTCCGTCGGCATGCTCCGGAGCGGGTTCCGATGGAGCAGACTCTGGCTTTTTCTTTAGTGCGTCGGCTGCCCGTTCCAATTTATCCTTGTTTTCTTCCAGCTGACTGGCTTTTTCTTTGATTTGCTCGGCAATCTTTTCTTCGGCCAGGCGCCTGGCTTCTTCCAGTTTCTCTTTTTCTTTTCGTTTCTCTTCTTTTTCTTCCAGCACCACCATACGTTTTTCCAGTTCCTCTTTAGTGACGTGCATTTCGCCCAGTTTCTCTTCTTTAGAGCGAATACGCTCTTCGATCATTTTAATCTTAGCCTGGCGAATCTGGGCCTCGAGTTGACCGTCAGTCGTTTCGATCTTCCGGTTTTGAAACTTTAAATCGTCTTCGTCCCGCTTAATGCTACGCTGCATTTTTTCGATAGCCGATAACAACCCTTCGTAGCGCCGCTTCAGGCGCTCCAGTGGTGAGCGGTCTTGGCTGGCACCAGGGCCGAATCGCTTTTCTTTAACCTTTTTAAACGTACTATCCAGTCGCTCCCAGACCTGAGAGCGATGTTCGCGCGTAAATTTAGCGCCTTTAAATTTACGCTGAATCTCTTTGAGTTCTTCGAAGACCTTTTGCAGCCGGGATCCATCGGCTACGCGTTTTTCGATATCATCCAGGATAGCCATGAATTGGTCGTGGTTCTCCTGGGAGAGGCGGTGAAACTGTTCATCTAATTTTGCGCGCAATTCTTTGAGCTTGGCAAAGGCATCATTGGTGGCATCTCGTAATACATTAGCGTGTTCCCGGAAAAGATTACGGTCGCGCACCTGGACCTGCACTTTATCCCAGAAAGACTTGAGCTCATTCCAGATTTTGGAGTCGAAATTTTCCAGCGCATCGATTTTTGATCGCAACTCCTGCAGTTCGCTTTGGTAGGTGTGGTGTAATTTCGAGGAAAGTACGATAAAATGCCATTCGGTTTGTGCGCGTTGCACCACGTCTTCCCGATCAACGGAAATGCCTTCCGGAACAATAGAATCGGATACACTAAGCTCCATTTCGTGGGTTTGGTAACCCGATGGAAATTCAAGTCCCTCCCCATCGCGCCACTCTTTCATCAACTGATCGCTAAACGCATCGGTGGAAACCTCCTCCGGGAAGGTATGCACATGCACCTTATTTTCCTCCGTTTGCAACTCCATGGCGAGCAGGATGCGATTTTGCTGGTCGTCATTTCCCCAAAGTACGAGCTTGGTCTTCATATGCAGGCAGTGTTTGCGTGAACGATTAAACGTGGATTTCCTGGCCGTCGCCGTTTTCCAATATCCGGTAGTTCCTGTACATCCGTAGGCCGTTTGTGGCTTGGTTGTTGTGGGCGCTCATATTTTATAACCGGAAGTACTCGATAATTAGTTCTCTTTTTATTCAATCTTTATCGATACCGTTTGCTCTTCCAAAATATAAAAATCCGGACAAACGCCGTTAAACAGAAATCTGGTCCCTGCTCAGAAGCTTGTTTTCTTGGAGGTACGCCGCAATTTGGACGGCATTGGTCGCAGCGCCTTTCCGCAGGTTATCGGCTACCACCCAGAGGTTTAAACCATTTTCAACAGAATCGTCCCGGCGAATACGGCCCACAAAAACTTCGTCCCGATCTTTGGCCATCAGCGGCATCGGATACTTGAGTTGGGCCGGATTATCCTGCACCTCCACACCTGGCGTGTCGGCCAGCAGACGCCGCACCTCCTCTACCTCAAAGGGCTTATGGAATTCTACATTTACGGATTCCGAGTGCCCCCCGTGTACTGGCACCCGAACAGCCGTTGCCGAAACGCCCAGCGTGTCGTCGCCGAGAATTTTGCGGGTCTCGTTGACCAGCTTCATCTCTTCTTTAGTATAAGCATTATCCAAGAAGACATCACAGTGCGGAAGGCAATTTTCAAAAATGGGATAGGGATAGGCCATTTCTTCCCGCTTCGGCTCAAACCCTCTACGTTCCAGGCGGTACTGCTTAACCGCCTGCACGCCGGTGCCGGTGAAGGATTGATAGGTTGAGACCACCAGTCGCTTAATCCCGAAAGCCCGGTGCAGGGGGGCCAGCGCCATTACCATCTGAATGGTCGAACAATTTGGGTTGGCTATAATCTTGTCGGTATCTTTTAAAAGGTGGGCATTGATTTCGGGCACGATCAACTTGATACCTGGGTCCATGCGCCAGGCCGATGAATTATCCACTACTGTGCAACCCACTGCAGCAAAGCGCGGCGCCCATTCTTTCGATACCGACCCGCCGGCAGAAAAAATGGCGACATCCGGACGCTCCTCTACCGCCGCTTCCATGCTGATGACAAAATGCGACTGATTTTTAAACTTCACCTCCTTGCCTACGGAGCGCGCCGAAGCCACCGGCAGAAATTGATCGATCGGAAAGTTTTTTTCCTCTAATACTCGGCACATCACATTACCGACCAATCCGGTAACGCCTACTACTGCAACTTTCATGTGTTTCGTTATTCTCTATTTACAACTGAAAAACAATCGTCTGAAACGGCCTTCCCACAGTACCTATTTAGCGGCTCAATAAAATACATGGATGATATTGGTCATTGGGGAAGCGAGGATTAAACCGCTTTTATACTTTTACAGCAGGCAATGGTCCAACAATCTAAAATTTTTTCCTCAAATTTCACAGTGTGCCCGCCTATTCTGGACTGTATGCCATTAAGGCTTTATCTTACCGGCGCCCAAAATCATTGTCGTAATGAAAACTGCATACGCGGCTATTGCGTTCCTCGCTTTTCCGCTTTTTTTATTTGCCCAGTCTTTTCAAGACAACTTTACCGACGGAGAATTCCTGACTGCGCCGCCCTGGCAGGGGGATGTCGAGCGCTTCACGGCGTTGGAACAAGTCCTGCAGCTCAACGACACGGCAGCCGTGCAAAGTACGGCGTACCTGAGCACCCTGGCTCCAACCAGCCTCGACACCACGACCACCTGGAATGTTTTCATTCGCCAATCCTTCTCGCCTTCAAGTAGCAATTTCGCCGTGGTCTACCTCGGCGCCGATAACCCCGACCTCACAGCAGCAGGGCGCGGATACTTTCTGCGTTTCGGCGGAACATCAGGCGATATAGATTCACTGGAGCTCTACCGACAAGACCCCGGCGGCGCTACCAAAATCCTGGGGGGAACCGCCGGTTCCTTGGGACAGGACCCCGCAGTGGCCCGCGTTCAGGTGCAGCGTACCCCCGGTGGCATCTGGACGGTCGAAGCTGACTACACCGGAGGGGCCAACTTCACCTTCGAGGGTACCGCCCTAGATAGCACCTATTCCCTGCTCAACTATTTCGGATGGGTGTGCCGATATACCTCGACCAGATCGACCAACTTCGAAATGGACGATGTACTGATCCGCCCGCTTTTTCGAGATCGACAAGCCCCCCGACTAGTTAGCGCTTTCCCTCGCAACCCGCTGACCATTGACGTGGCTTTTGATGAGGCGCTGGAAGAAACCGCTGCCCTCGAACCGGCCAACTACACTATCGATAATGGCATTGGCAATCCCATGGATGCGCTCTTCACCGGTCCGGCCAACGATACTGTGCGCTTGGTACTGTCCCAACCGCTGGTTGACGGGCAATCCTACCTGCTCACAGCCTCCGGTATCGCCGATCGCAATGATAATACCGCTGATCCGTTAACGACGACTTTCATCTTCCGGGATATCGTACCGGCAGCCCCCGGCGATATTCAGCTCACCGAGATCATGGCTGACCCGTCGCCGGTAGTAGCCGACCTGCCGGAAACCGAATACGTAGAATTACTCAACGTCAGTGAAAAAACCCTGAATCTAGCCAGTTTTCAACTGGTCAGTGGCAGCACTTCCGAGCCACTGGAAGACTATTTGCTACTTGCAGGCGATTACGTTGTGCTTTGTCCGCTGGCTTTCCGCGATAGCTTCCCCGTCGGAGTTCCGGTACTGGGCGTCGACGATTTTCCGGCCCTTTCCAATGCGGCCGACAACATCGAGCTTTTCAATGCCGAGGGAGAAAGTATTGCGGCGCTCACTTACGAAGATGATTGGTATCGCGATAGCGACCGCAATGACGGAGGCTACGCGCTCGAAATTATTGACCCCAATCGCTCCAATGCCTGCGCCGGTAACTGGCACGCTAGCCTGAGCGACCGCGGCGGTACACCCGGCGGTCCCAATGCCGTAACTGGCGACTTGCTGGACCAGGAGCCACCTTTCATCACGGAACTGCGCATCCTAAATGCTTCCGAGCTTGCACTAGACCTCAGCGAACCGATCGACTCCGCTTCGGGTACATCTACGGCATTGTATACCCTCTCCGGTGGCATCGGCGTGCTCAATGCACGTCCGCAACTACCTGGTTTCGAGGAAATACGCTTGCAGTTGAATCCAGGACTGAATGGCGGTCAGCGCTTCCAGCTAAGGGTCGAACCCGGTCTGCGAGACTGCCTGGGCAATACTGCTCCGGAAGTTCAGGTCTTTGACTTCGGCCTTCCCGAACCCGCTCAGGCCGGCGATGTCCTGATCAATGAAATCCTGTTCAACCCAGAGAGTGGCGGCAGCGACTTCTTGGAGTTGCTCAATGTATCGGAAAAAATCATCAATTTGGGTGGATGGGAAATCCGCAACCGGTTCAAGGAAAGCGGCGACACGATTGGCACCGTCGAAAACAACTACCTTCTTTTCCCCGGCGAATTGGTTGTCATCACCGAATCACCTCAGGATATTCTCGACCGGTATACCGTTCCGCGACCGGAAGTATTGCTGGAAAATGACCTGCCGACCTTCGACGACGACGAAGGCAATATTACGCTGCTTTCCAACGATAGCCTGGAAATTGACATCTTCGATTACCTTGATGATTATCATCTGGCCGTTCTCGACGACGATGAAGGCGTTTCGCTCGAACGCATCAGCCCCGATGCTCCGACGCAGAGCCCCGGCAACTGGCACTCCGCTGCCGAATCGGCCGGCTTCGCGACGCCCAGTGGCGAAAACTCCCAGTTTTTTCCCATCAACCAAGAAGTGGATAATGTTTTCCGTATTGAAGAAACGACCTTCTCGCCCGACGGCGACGGTTTTCAGGACGTCCTACTCATTCAATACCAGACCGATCAGCCGGGGTACGTAGCCAATATCAACGCCTACGATGCCAACGGCCGAATGGTGCGGCGCATAGCGCGGAATGAATTACTCGCCAACGCTGGCATCATCAAATGGGACGGCACGATTGACGAAGGCGATACCGGGCGAATCGGGATCTACATCATCCGGATTGAGCTCTTCCTCACAGACGGAACCGTGGAAGAAATGAAAAAACCCGTAGTTTTGGCCGGCAGATTATAACCTCGGCCCAATAACGGAACCGGTAATCGCTCGCCATGTGGAAAAGAAGATTGCTTAGCTTTAAGTACGCCTTTCAAGGATTAATGGACCTGTTCACAACCCAGCCTAATGCGCTTATTCACCTGACGATAGCGCTGACGGTGGTAGCCTTAGGCGTCGGTTTACACATCAGCCGTATGGAGTGGTTGATCGTATTAGTGCTTTTTGCAATAGTCCTGATGGCCGAAGCTTTTAACACTGCCCTGGAATATCTGACCGATTTGGTCTCGCCCGAGTACCATCCCCAGGCTGGCAAGGTCAAGGACGCCGCCGCAGCGGGTGTGCTGCTGGCCGCCATGGGCGCAGCGGGCATCGGACTCTGGATATTTATACCCAAGATTTGGTCTCTTTTGTTTTAAGCTCCATTTTATGCGTGTACAATACATCTGCAGCCCCTTTTACGAGCTCACGCTCGATCAATTCTACGCCAGCATGGTGTTGCGACAGGAGGTTTTTATTGTAGAGCAAAATTGCCCCTATCTCGACGCTGATGGGAAAGACGCACAATCGTGGCATTTGCTTGGCTATACTGCCGACAAGGGCGAATTAGCAGTTTACGCCCGGCTGGTGCCGCGCGGCGTCTCCTACCCGGAATACGCTTCGATTGGGCGCGTTGTAAGTTCGCCCCGGTTGCGGAGAAAAGGCCTGGGGCGCGATCTCATGCGCGAGTCGCTGAAACGCATAAAAGAACACTTCCCCAATGTACCCGTAAAAATCTCAGCTCAGTACTACCTCCTGAAATTCTACCAATCTTTTGGATTCCGAGCGGTTGGGGAATCCTATCTGGAAGATGACATCCCCCACATTGCCATGGTACGCGAAACTATAAAATCGTAGCCTGGGTTGCATCCAAAATGGTGCGCACCTCCTCGGCACTCCCGGCCTGGCAATAGACGCGTAACACGGGCTCGGTGCCCGAGGGGCGAATCATCACCCAGCGATCATCCCCGAGGTTAAATTTGAAGCCGTCGAGCGACTCAATAGAAGCAATCGGGTAATCCCCGAAGGATTTATAAGGGTCTTCTTTAGCCTTCCGGATCACGGCCTGTTTTTGCGATTCCTGGATGTGTAAATCATCGCGGTCAAAAGCAAAGCTGCCTACTTTTTCATAGACCATCCCAATGAGTTGGCTGACCGTTTTTCCGGTCACCGCCATAAACTCCATAATCATCAGGCCGATCCAGATGCCGTCGCGCTCCGGGATGTGCCCTTTGACCGCCAATCCGCCCGACTCTTCACCTCCGACCAGAACATCCTCCTTCGTCATGATTTCGGCGATGTATTTGAACCCGATCTTGGTGATCTCGTAATCCAGCCCCAATTGCTCGGCAAGCTTGCGCATTTTATCCGTGACCGAAAAGGTGAATACTACCTTACCCTTCTGTTTTTTAAACTCATAGAGATAGAACAACAGCAATAGCAGGATGTGGTGGGAATCGACAAACTGGCCTTTTTCATCGTACATGCCGATGCGGTCGGCATCACCGTCGTTGGCAATGCCCAACTGGATGGAGGCGTCCCGCCCTACGAGGTTCGCCAATTCCTGCAAGTTGCGGTGAATAGGCTCGGGGGCCTGCCCCATAAAAGAAGGATTATAAGTACAATGCAACAGCACTGCATCGGGAAAGAGGCGCTCCATAGCCCGCTGACCGGAGCCGTACATTGCATCGTAAGCCACCTTGATGCCCGATTTGCGGATGGCATCCAGGTCGAAATTGGCAGCTACGTGGTCCAGATACATTTGCTCCAGGTCGACGTATTCTAGCAACCCTTTGGTCTCCAGTTCTTGGAGGGTGGGTAGAATGAGGGAGCAGATTTCCGGAATTTCGGCTTCGACCGCTCCGACCTGCGCCGGTGCAAGCGGCCCGCCGAATTTTGATTTGAGCTTGAATCCGTTGTAAGATGGCGGGTTGTGCGAAGCGGTAATAACGATACCTACATCACTGTTGGTTTTTACCACGCCGAGCGACACCATCGGGGTAGAGACAAATTCTTTAGCATACAGCACTTTAATGCCCATAGCCCCTAGCACCCGGATCGTCGTCTCGGCAAATAGCGGACCGCCGAAACGGCAATCAAATCCGATTACGACCTGTTTGCCATTGTTTTTTGCCATCCAACGGCCGGTTCCTTCCGCTACGCGTTTTACATTATGTACGGTGTAATCGTCAGCAATAATGGCGCGCCAGCCATCGGTTCCAAATTTGATGTTTTGCATAGGCATAGAGCAGGCATGTGTTTTGGTGAGAGGAATACATACGTATCGCAGCGATAAAAATAGTAATTTGGAGATATTTACCGCAGTCGAGCGCTTGAAGAAAACATTAATTTAATTTGTGAAAGATACCTACCGACATAAAGGACTGCGAAGACGCCTGGTTAATCGCCTGCGTAAAAAGGGCATCAAAGACGAACGTGTACTCGAAGCCATGGATACACTCCCCCGCCATTTTTTCCTGGATGATGCTTTCAGCGACTGGGCCTACCGCGATCAGGCTTTCCCCATCGGAAGTGATCAAACCATCTCCCAGCCTTACACAGTCGCCTTTATGACCGAACACCTGAAAGTAGAACGCCGGCAAAAGATCCTGGAGATCGGAACCGGGTCGGGCTACCAGGCGGTGTTATTGGCCATGCTCGGAGCCCGCGTTTTTACCGTCGAGCGCCAAGCAGACCTTTTCCATCAAACCACCCAGCGGCTGCGAGAGCTGGGCTTTGTACAAGTGCGGACGTTCCTGCGGGATGGCTCCAGAGGACTGCCAGAGTACGCCCCCTTTGACCGAATCCTAGTCACTGCCGGGGCGCCAGAAGTACCTGAGGTTCTTTTAGAGCAACTAGCGTTCGGCGGAATTATGTTGATCCCGGTGGGGCGAACCCAACAAAGTATGATGCGTATAACTCGCCGGCTAGCCGGGGATTACCAATACGAAGACCTAGGCTCGTTTAAGTTCGTCCCATTTCTACCCGGTATTAACCCGGGTGCCAAGGGGCAAAAGGATCCGTAACGATATTATTTATCGACTGTACGCCCGGTTGCTGTGCGACTATCGACATTAATTTTGCGTACCTTTTTCAAATTAACCATTAAAGACGCATAGGCACTTTCGGAGCCGACACGCCAGAGCCGTCCATCATAGGTTACTGCACCGGCCCGGCGGCGCCAGTCTTTGGCCAACAAAGCAAACCGGTCGTCTAATTTTGGATTCGGTCCAAACATGAGATACCGGTCATTATCCGCTTCGAAGCTTACGGCCAGCCGGTCTTGTTTTGGTGAAAAAAGGAAAACGCCCGGCGTGCCCTTGCGGATAACTACCTCTTCAACTTTTTTACCGTCGACCACTTTGATTTCTCCACTCGATATTTCCGACTTGCTTCCTTTGAATTCGCGGCGCAGCACGATATCGTCCGACAAGTAAAATTGGACCCGGCGGAGTTCGTCTTCTGTCCAGGCGTAGTTCTCGTATAAGCCTTCGGTAAAGTAGCTTAGTTGGGGGGTACAACCGGTAAAAATCGTCAGGGCGACGCATGCGCCCCAAAATATGCGATTGCTCATAACTCGTTTTGTTTTAAAAGTAAGGCAAAAAGATAGATGACCTTTTTTTCTTAAGTGTTTTTAACCCCGCTTAACGGCTTTTTAACCCTATTTCCCCGATGCATGGATACCCGCTGGCCGGCTGCGTTTAACGGCGCGACCGGAAAAAGCGCTGCAGGAGTTGCCGGCATACTTCTTCCTGCACCCCGTATGCTACCTCCGTACGCGGGTGCAATAGGTCTTTCCCGTAGCGCATAAAACCGCGCTTGTCGTCACTAGCTCCAAAAACCAACCGACCGATCTGTGCCCAGAAAAGCGCTCCAGCGCACATCACACAAGGCTCGAGCGTCACATACAGGGTACATTGGGGCAAGTATTTGCTGTTGAGATGGGAAGCTGCCGCCGTCAGCGCAACCATCTCGGCGTGGGCCGTCACGTCGCCCAACTGCTCGGTATGGTTGCTTCCGCGCGCGACGATGCGCTGTTCGGCTACGACGATCGCACCGACCGGTATTTCGCCCCTTTCGTAGGCACCTTCGGCCTCCTTCAAGGCCTGTTCCATAAAAAATGCATCGGATTGAACACTGAGCATAGCTGAAATGTACTTTTGGCATAATCATCGCTCGCGGCGGCCGGTGACTTTCACGCCTACCGCGACGTCCATAAATGTAGAAATGTAGACAGGAAAGTTTAGGAAACCGGCTTTCCTTTTTGCCTACAATTTCCATAACTTTGCACATGGAAACATTAAAAATACAGACCGACAAATTTCTGGGCGAAGCACTGACTTACGATGACGTGCTGCTCGTCCCGGCCTACTCTGAAGTTCTTCCACGTGAAGTTGACATCTCCAGCCAGCTCACCCGCGACATTAAGCTGAATGTACCTATTGTATCGGCGGCCATGGATACGGTTACGGATAACAAATTGGCGATCGCCATTGCGCGCCAGGGCGGGATCGGTATCATTCATAAAAATATGTCCATCGCCGATCAGGCTGACCAAGTACGCAGTGTAAAACGGTCGGAAAGCGGCATGATCATCGACCCGGTTACGTTGAAAGCTACCGCTAACGTAGGGGATGCTCTAGACCTGATGAAAAGATACAAAATCGGAGGTATCCCTATTGTTGACGATAATGACCGACTCCTCGGCATCCTGACGAACCGGGACCTGCGCTTTGAAACCCAAATGGATCGGCCGGTTGCTGAAATTATGACCGCCAAAAACCTGATCACTGCTCCGGTGGGCACTACCCTGGAGCAAGCCCGGGATATTTTGCAGAAACACAAGATCGAAAAATTACCTGTGGTAGAAGGTGACAACCACCTGGCCGGTTTGATTACCTACAAGGATATCATGAAAGTGCAGAATTACCCCCACTCTTGTAAAGATTCCTATGGCCGTTTGGTCGTGGGGGCCGCCGTTGGTGTCACGGTCGACATGCTGGAGCGGGTCGATGCCTTGGTACGCGTGGGGGTAGACGTGGTAGTGGTCGACACTGCACACGGACACTCCCGAGGGGTGCTGGACGCTGTGCGACTGGTAAAAGAACACTTCCCGGACCTGCAGGTGATCGGGGGCAACGTCGCATCAGGCGAAGGCGCTATGGCGTTGATTGAAGCTGGCGTCGACGGCATAAAAGTGGGCGTCGGCCCCGGTAGCATTTGTACAACGCGCGTAGTGGCGGGGGTGGGCGTACCCCAACTGTCTGCTATTTACAACACTGCGCAGGCCATCAAGCACACCGGCGTGCCGATTATCGGCGATGGCGGCATTCGCTATACCGGCGATATTGTCAAGGCCATTGCCGCCGGAGCGAGCACGATCATGGGCGGTAGCCTTTTTGCTGGTGTAGAAGAAGCCCCCGGCGAAACGATCATCTACGAGGGGCGTAAATTTAAAGTCTACCGGGGTATGGGCTCGCTGGGCGCCATGCAACAGGGCTCTAAAGACCGCTATTTCCAGGATGTAGAAGACGACATCAAGAAACTGGTGCCCGAAGGCATTGAGGGGCGCGTGCCTTACAAAGGTTCCCTCGCCGAGGTGATGGTCCAGTATATCGGCGGTTTACGAGCCGGCATGGGCTACTGCGGTGCGGGCACGATCGCCGAATTACAGGAGAATGCGCAGTTCGTCAAAATCACCGGGGCCGGCTTCCAGGAGAGCCACCCGCACAATGTCACCATCACCAAAGAAGCACCGAACTACACGAGACGCTAATGCAGGCAACCAACCCGGGCAAGCGACTGGACGCCGGCTTTTACCAACGCCACAATGTGTTGGGACTCAGCCGTGCGCTCCTGGGTAAATTTTTAGTATCCGAATGGGAAGGGCAACGCACCGCAGGCATGATCGTGGAGACAGAAGCCTACCGCGGTGCCGACGATAAAGCCTGCCATGCTTACCCCAACCGGCGCACCACCCGCACGGAGATTATGTACGGCGCACCTGGCCATGCCTATGTCTACCTCTGTTACGGTATCCACCACCTATTCAATGTGGTAAGCGGACCGCCTGAGGAAGCCGATGCAGTACTGATCCGGGCGATTGAGCCGGCCGATAATACAGCCCTCATGCTCGAGCGGCGGGGAAAACAACGCCTGGGCACCGACCTGACCGCCGGACCGGGCCGTCTTACTCAGGCCCTCCGAATCGATCGCCGGTATAACGGAACCGCCCTCTTTGCCGCCTCCGCTCCCATTTGGATAGAGGATCGAAACATTGTATTTTCCGACGATCGGATTACCGCCGGCCCCCGTATCGGCATCGCCTATGCGGAAGAATGCGCCAATTGGCCTTGGCGCTTTTACATCGCCGGCCATCCCTGGGTAAGCAAATAAACTTCGGGAGAAAATACCATTATTATGAAATGCTGGTTGGGTCTCTTTTGCTGGCTTTGGGCGTTTGGTTTGGTGGACGCCCAGCAGATTTACGAAGACCGGATTTACGATGACCATATTGCTACCGTGAAATTTCACGTTAACGGCCTGGCGTTATCCAATCCGATCACCGATCTCAACGGTGGTGCTCCTTTGGTTCTTACCTTCGACGATGTCGGACCGGTGGAGCGCAATTTCTACTACCGCATTGTTCACTGTGATATGGACTGGACGGCCTCCGATCTGGCCGATATTGAATACCTCGAGGGGTTCGCCGACGACCGGATATTCAACTTTAATTACTCTTTTAAGACCGTGACCCCTTACACACATTACCGGCTTGCCCTGCCCAACAATAATGTACGCTGGACCAAGTCGGGCAATTACGCCCTGCTTATCTACGACGATTCCAGTTTCGAAAACCTGGTGCTATCACGACGCTTCCTGGTAGTCGATCGCCGACTGACCATCATACCCCGTCTGGTGCGGCCGCAGCAGGCCTCTAAAATTCGCACCCACCAGGAAATCGATTTCGTTGTCCGTTACGAAAACTTTCCATTGCGCGCGCCCTTGCAAGAGATCAAAGCCACGGTATTACAAAACAACCGATGGGACATTGCCAAGTACAATATCCCCCCGCTTTTCGAACGCCCACAGGAGCTCATTTTCGACTATCAGGACAAGATTATCTTCCCGGCCGGGAAAGAATTTCGGTTCTTCGACATCCGGACCCTGCGTGCGGGGTCGGAAAACGTGGCCGAAATACAGGAGTACGACGACGGGTTTGATGTGCTGCTCTTTATGGATAAATTGCGGAACCGGGAAAATTACGTCTTGCGCCAGGACATTAACGGCCGCTTTATCATCGAAACCCGCGACCAGAATAACGACGCATTGGCCTCCGATTACGCCAATGTGTTATTTTCCTTAGACACCCGCCGCACCTACCCCGATCAGGACATTTACCTCATGGGGGCCCTCACCGACTGGCACCTCCAGGATCGCTATAAATTAATATATAACGAAGCCCTGAGTGCTTATGTGACCCGGGCTTTCTTGAAGCAAGGATATTATGAATACCAGTACGTAATGGTCGACAAGACCGGCCCGCAGCGGCGCCCCGCGATTGAAACTACAGAAGGTAATTGGTACGAGACCGAAAATGTGTATACCATTTTGATTTACTACCGTCCGTTCGGTGGCCGTTACGATCAATTACTGGGAGCAGTGAGCTTCGATTCCGCCGAGTAGGGGTATTTTCATCGTTCATCTAATCAGACCTTCCTTTGATATAAAATTTTCGAACAACAGCTCGTCCTTCACTAGGTTTGCGCCGGATAACTTAGAAGATCCGGAAAAAACTTGGAAATGGTTCGATTAACACTCATTCTTACTTTTTGCATTTGTGCTATACTAGCCCGGGGGCAGGAAAATTGGTCCCTGGAAAGATGCATCAACTACGCTCAGCAAAATAGCATTTCGATGCGGCAGGCCGAGAACAATATACGCGCCGCCGAACTCAACGAACGACAAAGCGTATTCGACCGGTTGCCATCCCTGAACGCCTCCATGCGGGGCGGTTTACAGTTTGGTCGTACTATTGACCCCACGACCAACACCTTTCGAAACGATCAATTATTGTCCAACTCTTTTTCTTTGGATGCTGGCATCACCCTTTTCGACGGCAACCGCATCAATAACAACATTAAACGGAACCGCCTTGATTTACAGGCTGCAGAATACGACGCCCAGGCCAACGCCGACATCCTGGCGCTCAACATTGCGAACGCATACCTGCAAATACTGTTGGCCGAAGAGCAACTGGCCAATGCAGAAAAACAACTGGAATTATCCCAGAATCAATTAGAGCGGACTATCCGCCTGATCGAGGCCGGTTCGTTACCAATCAATGAGCGCTACCAGATTGAAAGCCAGGTGGCCCTGGACCAGCAAGCGATCATCGAGGCCCGGAATAGTGTGGATATCGGCTACCTGAACTTACGCCAGCTTATGGAGTTGCCGCCTGACGAGGTGCTCCGAATCGAAGCACCTGAGCTGGAGATCCCATCCGTCGATCCGGATAATTTTACTTTCAGAGAGGTCTACCAGCAAGCGCTGAACGTGCGACCGGAAATAAAAGTAGCAGAACTACAACTGGAGAGTGCAGAAGTCGGTCGCGATATTGCGCGGGCTAATTTTTTTCCCACTCTTAATTTCTTCGGTAGTCTGAACACCAACTATTCGAATCAATCGAGACGCCAAACCGGCAGTGAGACGGTTCTTGTCCCCCAGACCCTGATTATCGAAGACATGCCGGTGGATGTGCTCTTCGAACAAGAGTTTCCGACTTTTTCCGAATCGCCTTATTTCAGTCAGCTAAATGATAACTTCGGCCAGAGCCTAGGGCTGAATTTGTCAATTCCCATTTACAACAATCACCGCAATAAGATTGGGGTGGAGCAAGCCGAACTCAACGCTTTGAACACCCAGCTAAACAACCTGCAGGTACGGCAACAATTACAGCAAGACGTTCAAAATGCCATCGCCAATGCTAAAGCGGCGCAGCGTTCTTACCAGGCAAGCCGCCTGGCGGTCGCCTCCGCCGAGGCTTCATTCGAAAATGCCGAAAAACAATTCCAGGCCGGCGCCATCGACAGCTATGCCTACTTCGATGCTCAGAATAACCTGGATCAAGCGCAGGTGAACCTGCTACGCGCCAAATACCAGTATGTGTTTAACGTGATTCAAGTTCAATTTTATCAAGGTCAGCAGATAACTGTTCCCTTTAAACGCTAGGCCGATAATTCGGAAAAATCAAACCGTATGAGCAAGAAAAAACGCAACAATACTTGGATCTATATCTTGGTCGGGGTTATCCTCATTTTACTCGGCGTGACCATCTACCAGGCGCGTACCAAACCCCGCGGTGAACGGGTAACCGTCGAACCGGTAAAAAAACGCACCATCCGCGAGGTCGTTAGCGCCTCGGGCAAGATTTTCCCGCAAACCGAGGTCGCCATCAGTTCCGATGTCTCGGGCGAAATCGTTGATCTGCGTGTGGAAGAGGGCGACTCGGTTCAGTCCGGCCAGCTATTGGTCCGCGTAGACCCCGAAGCCTTCGAATCACAGGTCGAACGCGGCCAGGCCAACGTCAATAGTGCACGGGCTCAGCTCGCCAATGCAAAAGCACAGGTAGAAAACTCCAATGCCCAGCTGGAACAAATCGAGGCTCAACTGATTAATGCGCGCGAGATTCACGAACGCAACGAGGAGCTATACGATCAGGGTGTCATTTCTGAGGCCGACTACCAGGCTTCCCTTAGCAATATGCGAGCGCTGGAGGCCAACAAAAGATCGGCAACGGCAAGTGTAAAAGCAGCCGAACAGAACGTAGCTTCCTCCCAGTACTCTGTCAAAAGCGCGCAAGCTTCCTTGAATGAGCTGAAGACCAGCCTACGCCGTACCTCTATCTATGCCCCGATGAACGGGATTATCTCTCAGTTAAGTGTAGAAGAAGGCGAACGCGTGGTGGGTACCATCCAAATGGCGGGTACGGAGATGATGCGCATCGCCAACCTAAACGCTATGGAGGTACGGGTAGATGTGAGTGAAAACGATATCCCTCGCGTTTCTATCGGCGACGAAGTCACTATAGAAGTGGATGCCTACCTGGACCGAAAATTCGGAGGCCGGGTTACCCAAATTGCCAACTCTGCTACCAATACCGCCACGGCTACCCTGACCAGCGACCAGGTAACCAATTTCGAAGTACGCATTAACATTGATCCGGATACCTATCAGGATTTGGTCACGCCCACGATGCCCTACCCTTTCCGCCCGGGCATGTCGGCCTCGGTAGAGATCAATACGGAGACCCGGGAAGGTGTACTGAGTGTTCCTATTCAAGCCGTGACCACCCGTGAACGCAAGGAGGTGACCGGTAAGGAGGACATACCGGATGCCGACGAGGTGCTGGAAGTCGTGTTCAAGGTATCCGAATTAGATACGGTGGAAATCGTAGAAGTAAGAACCGGCATCCAGGACGATACTTATCTGGAAATACGGTCCGGTTTGCAAGAGGGCACAAACGTCGTCACCGGACCCTACAACGCCATTGCTCGAAAATTGGAGAAAGGCGATCGAATTCAGCGGGTCGAGGAAGATAAACTATACTCCGACAAGAATTAATCGATGGGTGGACCGGAAGAGCGTGCGTTGCTGATTTTTATCAAGAACCCCGTACCCGGTAAGGTCAAAACGCGGCTGGCCGCCACAGTTGGGGAGGATAAAGCAATGGTTGTTTACCAGGAATTGTTACGCCATACCCGCGAGGTGGCCGCAACCGTACCTGCCTCCCGGTTGCTCTATTACAGTCATTGGATAGAGTCGGCCGATGAATGGCCTGCCGATGTTTTCCAGAAGTTGCTGCAACAGGGCGAAGACCTGGGCGCCCGAATGGAAACCGCTTTTCGCAGGGCCCTCACTCAACACCGGTATGCCCTCATCATCGGCAGCGATTGCGCTTCTCTGACCTCCGGCATTATCGCCCAAGGATTCGAGCGGTTGCGCGATCACGACTGCGTCATTGGTCCGGCGCTGGACGGCGGCTATTACTTGCTGGGCATGAAACAAGTGCATTCGACCCTTTTTCGCAATATCGCCTGGAGTACCGAATCGGTGTTCGCTCATACGATGCAGGCAGCAGCTGCAGCCAATTTGACGGTATACCAATTACCTGAGCTATCGGACATCGACTACGAAGAAGACTGGAAAAAATACGGCTGGCCGATCGAGGGCTTTGATGACTAAGCCTTCGCGGCTTTAACTTTAGCCAGGCGCAAGCGCCCCCGCTCCCGTTTGTCGTTAAAAACATCGTGGCGAACCTCTTGCCAGTATCCCTCCAACTTGGAATCCCAAATGCTGCGGTGCCAGAGCAACTGATATTTGCGATTAAATGGAGCGATCAGTTCCGGCTTGTTGGGGTCGCCCACAAACTCGATTTCCTTGAGCGAAAGCGAACGATCGTGGTAGAGATAGCCCCTGACCTTCATTTGCAGTACTCCGCCGTCATCCAGATGGATAAACGACCGGCCCTGAATCTCCTTACCTTCCACTTCCAGGTGCAATTCGATGCGATAAGCCTTTCGACTTTCTAACCCACCCATTGTTATTTGACCTTCCCAGAAGCCGCCCAACCCTTTTTGTCCGAAGACAGCCATTGGAAAGAGTAAAAGGATCCAAAAAAATCTTTTCATGACAACACTATCCGCTCTTTTACGACTAAAATCAACATTCTGGTAAAAAGGTCGCAAAAAGCGGCCTTCTTACTGGAGGTGTTATCCTGAAAATAGTGTTTCCCCGGCAAACCCGAGCACATTTATTGGGAACTTTGCAGCTCCACATAAGCGCGCAGATCTTCCACCTGTTGGTGGCTCATTTTCTCCAGGGTAAAATTGGGCATGTAAGCCCGTTTACCATTCATGGGTTGCGTACCGTAGCGGCTGACCTGGTAGACCGAGTACCGGTTATAACGGGGAAAGTGTTTGGCCAGGTGCTGAAAACTGTAGGGGGAATCATCGAGGTTGTAGTAGGAATAGCGCTTATTTTCATGGCAATGTTTGCAGGAAAGGTCATAGATGCGTTTGCCGTTTTCCGGATCGGCCGGCCCGACAGGGTAACCTGCTTTACGGTCATCAGGGGGCGTCGCAAATGTAGCCGGCTCGCCAGATTGGTAGTAGGACTTAATCAAGGCAATGGCGCGGGTTGCGAGGGCCGGATTCCGGAGCGCCAGACGTACCGTATCCTTTTCTATTTCGGTTAATTGCAGGTCTTTCATTTTCAGGCCGATGGTCCACAAGTAAGCTACGACCGATTCTAGCTCCCAATCGTTCAGGCGCCGGCCTTGAGAACACTCTACCGCACAGAGCTGGATGGCTTCCCGCAGATCATTGCGGGCAGGCACTACCAGATCGCCGTATTTCTTCTCGTAGTCCCCGTTGTAAAACCGGGTGCGATTGATAGCCCCGTAGAGCGCACTGCCCTGCAGGAAGGGGATGCCCTTTTCGGCCGCATATCGTAGTTTGGCCTGGGGATCGCTAACCCGCAGATCGGGCTGATCGCGCTCCAGGTTATGACAACTGGTGCACACAAAATGCGCGCTTTGCCGGTCGACACGTTTCCCTTTGCTGTTTTTGGTGATGCCGTACTTGACCAGTGCCTCGCCTCGAGCCACCGATACGGCTTCGATCGAAGTGTCGGGCTGGTGGGGTAACGGCTCGTCTCCCAGCCGAACCAACACCTCGGCGACGGGTAAATCAGGCTCCAGATGGGGAGTACCACGGACGGCCTGTTTTCCTAAAAAATACAACAGACCACTGAGGAGTAATCCCGGAAAAAGCGAGTGGTATAAGCGCTTGGTAGACATATGTATTTGGCTTACAAATTAAACATTCGAGAAATCGTGAAGCCCAGGCGAAATTCGCCGTCGAGCCAGTTACTGGTGGTGTAAGGGATAAAGTCCGTTTCCATTATAGCACGGGCGTTGGTGAGGTTAACCTGAAAAACGTGTCCTCCCGTCTCGATTTCTACCCCCACCCCCAGCGCTGGGTAGTATCCGTTACCAGTCGTTCGCAGGTCGGAAAAAGGAAAAGTAAAATCGGTAATGATGCCCACAACTTTACTCATTTGTATCCGGCTGGCGACATTCAGGCTAAATAATCCGTTTTCGTCACCGAAAGGCACCAGGTTACGGTACGTGAAGGCCGGCCCTAATTGCAGCGTGAAGCCCTCGGAAAATTTGCGGGCCACTAATAATTGCCCATGGTAAGCCATGCGGTGTGCGAATTTATCGAAGCGTTGAATGACATCCTCTTCGGTATCGACCGCTTTGACAGTTGATATGGTGACCACGCCCAGAGCGGTAAGAGTCAGGGGCATAGTATTGTCGGTTGTCTGCTGCAGGATCCGGTATTTAAAAATTCCGTTCATCAATTGCCGCAAACCGGTCGTACCGTCGGGCGTAACGCCCGCGCCGCTCGAACGGTAAATGCCCGCCGTAAACTGGTTGGTAATTCCATATTCGGCTCCGATGAGCACATCGGCGGCATTTTCAAGTCCGTAAAGGGTCTGGAATCCGCCGTTATCCCCCAAGAAATCGCCGAAGCGATGGGTGATGCGGACGTCGAGCTTGTGCTTCGGCAACGTCTCTATGGAATGCACATTGATAACCCGGGTATCTTTAAAAGTATGATAGACGGGGGTGGCTTGCTGAGCGGCCAGCGGGCCCAGCGCGCAGAGGAATGTGAAAAAGAGCAGCGTGCGAGTCATGATAATGTTTTGGATAAGCGACGACAATCGAGCCAGGTGATTCTATTGTTCGGGGTAACCGTTAGCGATCCAGCATTGCAGGATTTCCAGCTCTTCGGGTGTCAGGTCCTGGGGTCGCCCCGGTGGAGCATAGTTCGGCGGCATGCCAACGGTAGGGTCGTCCTTCAACTGAAAGACCCGGTTATTGAAAGCGCCGCTCTCAATAACAGTGACTAACCCCGAGAAATCCTGGTAGCTGCCGTTGGTAGCTTCCAAATGGCAGCCGCTGTAGGCACAGGACCGGTCGATAATGGGCTTAATATCTTCGAGATAGGTAAGCGTGATATCAACACACTCTTCTGGTTCCGAAGGCTGGGGCAATTGATCCTGGGTGCAGCTCGCCAAGTAGATACACAGCGCCGGCAAGCCGCACCACACGAAAACTCGTTTCATGGCATTGGTTTCAATGAGATAAAATGTACAGCAGAAGCACCACCGTGAGAATAGGCAAAAAGTTAACTGGGATCGTACCGGCTTTGTTGCCAGCCAAACGGTGGAAAAGTTGAAATTCCCTATTTTTGAGGAGTACCGTCATTCTGAAAGAATAAAAAATGGAAGGGCTTTCGCCAAGAGCGTATTTATTCAGGCCTTGTGCGCTTGTAGTTTCCCGGAAGATGAACAACTACTCTGCCGGCAAAAGTCCGCTTACCGGGTGAGATTCCCCGAGATATACGTTAAATTCGCAAACCAAGATTCGCTGCGAGTTGTATATATCAAAGATTTAACTTAGACTAAAAATAAACTCCGCATGTATCCACCGCAATTAACCGCTCCCATGGCGAAGGAGCTAAATGATTTTGGCTTTGAATCCCTGCAAACGCCGGCTGCCGTAGCGGGACTGTTGGAACAGCAGGAAGGGACAGTCATGGTCGTTGTCAATTCTGTTTGCGGCTGTGCAGCAGCTAATGCCCGTCCGGGTGCACGCATGGCCCTGGACAATGAGAAAAAGCCCGACCGTCTAGCGACCGTTTTCGCCGGCGTTGACATCGAAGCTACGGAGAAGGCTCGGGAATACATGTTGCCTTACCCGCCTTCATCGCCGTCAATTGCACTTTTTAAGGACGGGAAGTTGGTGCACTTCCTAGAGCGTCACCATATTGAGGGCCGCTCCGCCGAAATCATCGCCCAGAATTTAAAAATGGCATTTGACCGCTATTGCTAAGCGCAAGTCGGACGGCGTGGATTGTAACCCGCCGTTCGTTTTCCATACTCGATCGGCAACTCCGCCGTACTAGGGCGCCAATCGCTCGCGCACCCAGTGCCCGGTCCTGTCTCTCCGATATTGGATACGGTCGTGGAGTCGGCTGGGACGTCCCTGCCAAAATTCTATTTGCTCGGGAACGACGCGATATCCTCCCCAGTGCTTCGGCCGGGGTAACACTTTCTTCCCTTTAAATCTTTCTTCCATCTCTTGGGTGCGGCGCTCCAGAAAGGCACGGTCAGGAATAACTTGACTTTGGGGCGAAACCCAAGCTCCGATTTGGCTGCCCCGCGGCCTCGACTGAAAGTAACGCGTCGAAGTTTCGGCATCTATTTGTTCAACTGACCCCTCTATACGGACCTGGCGCTGCAGTTCGTGCCACAGAAATACCAATGCTGCTTGAGGCCGGGTAGCTAGTTCTTCGGCCTTACGGCTCTGATAATTGGAATAGAAAACGAATCCTTTTCCGTCAAATTCCTTGAGAAGCACGATCCGGGCATCCGGTTTGCCCTCGGACGATACCGTAGCCAAGGTCATGGCATTGGGCTCCGGCACCTGGGCCTGGATAGCATCTTGAAACCAAGCCTTGAATTGAGCACCTGGATCGGTATGGGAATCGTCGATATCAAAAGTGCGGGCAGAATACTCTTTTCGCAAGTTCTCTACATTGAGTGGCATAGTAGCATCTTTTAGGCAAGCGATAAGCAGCGGGAGGGCAAAAAAAACCCTCGGATAACCGAGGGTGCAAGATAAAAACAAAAACTATGAACAAACAATCTTTATATGCTTCCACCGAAGTGGATTGTGATCAGTTAAAGGTAAAATATAAAAGAGGCACAAGTGGAAAACAAAGTATTCCAAGTGGATAGTTCAGACAGGCACTTAACAAAAAAGAAATCTCTATTGACATAAAAGTAACAACAATTTTGATAAAATGCACTTTCTTCAATATTTCATAACATCTAATTTAAGAATTTTCGTTCTACAACCCAAAGACCCGGCCGATTGTTCACTCTGATGTATCGATGAGATGGTAACCTATCCCACACTCGGTTTTACTTTGCGCTCCCTTCTTGCCGCTTTTCTTTCATCAAACAAATGCAACAGGCTCTTTTTTAGCTTATGTGACAACCAGTACATTACGGGAATGACAATCAGCGTTAAAAAGGTTGCAAACAAAAGACCATAAATAACGGTCCAGGCCAGGGGTCCCCAAAGCGCTGCATTATCCCCTCCAATAAAGATTTGCGGATCCAGATCGGTGATCAGGGTAAAGAAGTTCATATTGAAACCAACGGCCAACGGGACCAGACCCAGAATAGTCGTAATAGCGGTAAGTAAAACCGGACGCAGACGCGTCGCTCCTCCTTTGATGATGGCTGCCCGCATATCCTTATCAGACAGATCAACCGGATTAGCCAGCCCCCTTTCCTCTAACCGTCGTTTAACGAGCAGATCGGTATAATCAATCAATACGATAGCATTGTTGACGACGATACCTGCGAGCGAAATAATCCCAACGCCAGTGAATACCACCGAAATATCCATTCCGCTAAACGCATAGCCAAGCAGCACCCCAATGGTACTGAACAGTACGGTCAGGATAATAATGAAGGGTGAAATCACGGAATTGAATTGAGCGACGATGATGATAAAAATAGCAAATAGGGCGATCAGGAAGGCAGTGCTCAAAAATTCACTATCCTCGGCCTGTTGCTGTTGCTCACCCGTAAATTCGTAAGCGTAGCCCGCCGGTAGGGGGTAATCCGCCATTAATGCATTCATCTCTTGAATGATCTCATTGGCGTTGTAACCGCTCAATACATTAGAAAATATGGTAACCATACGGTCTAAATCTTTCCGCTTGATGGAGCTATAGGTAGAAGTAAACTCAAAATCGGCCACTGCCGAAATCGGCACTTGTACAATTACGCCAGATGCGTTGCGGAATGTTACTTCCTGGTTTAATACATCTTCTACATCATTGCGGTATTTCTCGTCTAAGCGGATCATGATGGGATACTCATCCTCGCCTTCTTTAAATTTAGAAGCCTCCTTGCCATAGACAGCCGTGCGAATCGTACTGGCAATATCGTAAGTCGAGATTTCGTACCGGCGAGCCGCTTCTCGGTCGATATTAACGATCATTTCGGGCTTACCGATTTTCACATCGGCTTGTAGCTCCTCGATTCCGGGGATGTTCTGCTCATTGAAGAAATTGATTAATTGTTCCGACAACACTACCAGGGAGTCCATACTTTCGCCCTGAATTTCCAGGTTAATTGGCTTTCCGGTAGCGGGTCCATCAGCATTTTTATCGACCGTCACTTGTACACCGGGGATCCCTTGCACCGTTTCGCGGATTTCTTCCATGATATCGAAAGTCGATATTTCCCCTCTTTCTTCGGCAGGCACAAAAGCCACGGTGATCCGAGCCTTGTTAGGCGAAGATCCCGGCTCTGGTGGGGCATTGGGGTCGGAAGTATTTTCTCCAATCTGGGTGAGGACATCCTCTACGATATGATCGTACGGCTCGACCGTTTTCATGATGCGCTGTTCCAGCTCTCGCGCCACCCGGTCGGTTGCCTCGATATCCGCACCCATCGGAAGCTCCACGAACGCGTTGATGTAAAGCGGATCGGCAGAAGGAAAAAATTCGACCTTGGGCATATTAGTACTCAACAGCCCAATAGCACCGAAGAGCAAGAGAATTGTACCCAGGAAAAATACACTTGGGAACCGCAAAGCCACGCGGATAAAACGATCGTAGATACTCTCCAGCACTGGCAAGACGCGGTTTTGGAATTGGAAGGCTCCCGGGCGCATGATGAAGAAGTTGACCGGAGAGATAATCGCACCAAAAAACAGCAAATTGCGTGCCCAGCGCAGGTCAATCCCTTGGCTAGCCATACTTACAAAGTGAAAGGCAACACCTAACAGGACCATGATACCGGCACCGATCCATATGTTGCGGCGACGGCGTTGCCTCACTGCGGCTTCTTCAGCTGGTTCGTCCAGCTTGAGAAAACGCGAGGTAAAAACCGGATTGATAACCAAAGCCACGAACAGAGACGAGGTTAACACCAAAATCAATGTAATCGGCATGTACTTCATAAAACTGCCCATAATGCCAGGCCAAAAGGCCAATGGTACGAAGGCAGCAAGGGTGGTTGCTGTAGAGGCAATGATGGGTTGTGCCACTTCGGCGGCGCCAAGCTTAGCTGCTTCCTTTTGCGATGCTCCTTCCTGTCGGAACCGATAAATGTTTTCTACTACGACGATGGCGTTATCGACCAAAAGCCCAAGAGCCAGAATGAGGGAAAAGAGCACCACAATATTGAGGGTCACACCCGTAAGTGCCAGCCACAGAATACCCATCAGCATCGATAGCGGAATAGCGATACCTACAAAGAGCGCATTCCTGATACCTAAAAAGAACAATAGTACGGTGACGACAAGAATAACTCCGGAAATGATGCTGTTCTCCAGATTATTCACTTGGTTGCGGGTATTCACCGATTGATCGTTGAAAAGCGTAATACTCAGCTCTTCGGGTAATTCATTTTTGGCCTTTTCCACGATGTCCTGGATCTTATCGGCCGCCTGGAGTAAGTTTTCGCCGCTCCGCTTTATGACGTCGAGCGAAATTACCGGTAAACCACTGGCACGGGCAATACTGGTCCGTTCCTGGTAGCCGTATTCAATATCCGCTAACTCTTTCAAATAGATGGGACGGCCATTTTCACTTTTCACGATCAGGCTTTCCATTTCTTTTACCGCCTCGAACTCTCCGATCACGCGGATGGCGCGACGAAAATCGTTGCGCACCAACTCCCCACCCGAAATGGTGACGTTTTCGCTGGCAATGGCGTTTTCGATATCCCGGAAAGAAAGCTTGAGTGCCTTCATTTTGACTAAGTCTACATCGACTTTTACCTCCCGCTCCAGTTCGCCTTTCAACTCGACTTCGGTGATTTCGTTGAGCTCCTCGATGCGATCTTGCAATAATTCGGCGTATTCCTTCAGCTCATCATTGGTGTAGTCGCCCGAAATGTTTACAGTTACGATTGGAATTTCGGAAAGGTTAATATCCAAAACGGTAGGATCTTGGTCCAGGTCGGTAGGTAAATCACTTTTCGCCTTATCCACGGCGTCCTTTACTTTGCGCACCGCCTCTTCCAGATCGATATCGGTCTCAAACTCACAGGTAATTACCGAATAATCCTGGATAGAAGTGGACTTGATATCTTTTATCCCGGTAATGCCCTGCAGCTCCTTCTCAATCGGCCGGGTAATCAGGTTTTCAATATCTGCTGCCGAATTACCAAAGTAGGGCGTATTGATGTAGACCGTCGGCCACTCCACTTCGGGAAACTGTTCCTTCGGCATGTTCTGGTAGGCCTGAATACCGAAGAGAAAAATCATAATCGCCAGAATAAAGACACTGGTGGCGTTATCGACTGCCAGGTTGGTCAGACCAAACCGGCGTTGTTTTGGGTGTTGGCTACTCATTTTCGGCTGTGGTTTTGGGTTGAACAACTTTGATGGCTTGTCCATCGGCTAAACCGCGGGCACCTTCCAGGATGAGGATTTCATCGCCGGTAAGCCCGCTCTCGACAACGATTTCCCCCTCGAAGCTGTCGCCGGTCTGTACGTATTGCTTTTTGGCGAAGGCGCCTCCTTCTCCTTTCTGCATGACCATGATGAATTCCTTGCCACTCACCTCTTGCTGAATCAGATCTAAAGGAACCGTCACCACGTCCTCGATCGTTTCGTCGTTGATGAGTATGGCGGCCAATAAATTGGGCTTCAGGCCCTTGACGGCTCTGCCTACACGGGCTTCTACTTCGAATGTACGATTAGCCGGGTCGATCGTACGGCCGATGAGGGAGATGCGCGCGGTTTCTTCTTGGTCGAGTACCGGATAGCGCACCATTATCTCTTCGCCCCTGCTCACCGACCGCAAGTAGGTCTCAGGAACGTCGGCAACGACTTTCAGCCGAGAGGTATCCAGGATGCGAATCAGCGGAGCTCCCGGAGATGCTAGTTCGCCGGCCTCCAGCAGCACGTCGTCGACGATGCCGCTGGCCGGTGCGTGGACTTTAGACTTATTGAGTTGCACCTGCAGGGCCTCCAGGCTTTTCTCCAGCCGTTCTTTGTTATTTTTCGCTTCGAGATACTGGATTTCCGATCCGATATTTTGCTCCCACAACCGGCTTTGGCGTTCGAAAACCGTAGCGGCCAGCTCTAGGGAGGTCTCGACTTCCTCATATTGTTTGCGCAATTGTTCGACGTCGAGCTCGGCAATCAGCTGGCCGCGGCGTACGTAATCACCCTCCTCGACCAGTAACTTGAGAATTCGCCCGGATGTTTCAGCCGCAGCATTGATGTGGTCTTCAGCCTCTACCTGGCCCTGGATCTCCACATAATGCTTGAAGTCCTTGCGAATAGCCTGGGTAGTCGATACAAATTGCTGGGGCCTGGCCTTGGGGTCCTGCGCTTCAATTGCAGCTTCCAGCTGGGCAACTTGATCGGTAAGGGTTTTTAATTCCGCTTTCTGCTTTTTCAGCAGGGCCCGTTTTTCCTCCAAGCTCTCGGGGATTTCCCCTTCCTCTGGTTCGGAATTACAACTGACCAGGAGCAGCATCAAAAAAAGTGGAAATAATAGTTTTTGCATGGGTGAATGGATTAATCGAACAATGAATAGGGACTATTTTCCGAGCGCTAATTCTAATTCGTATTTGGCTACGACCAGATCATATAATGCGGCAATGTAATTGCTTTGGGTATCGTACAGTTCTTGTTCGGCCTGGGTCACTTCAATGCTGGAGCCTATACCCTCGCGGTATTTGATCTGAGTGGTTTCGTAGATGCGCTCTGCCAGATCCAGGTTATCCCGCTGGCGCTGAAACCCCTCGCGTGCATTGTTGTATTTGGTGCGAGCATTCATGACTTCCAAGCGAATGGAACGCTCTACATTCCATTTTTCGTTGAGGGTTTTCTCGGTGCGAATGCGGGCACGGTCTACCTGCGTCTGCCGGTTCATACCGTCAAAAATGGGTACGTTCAGGCGTACGCCTAGGAAGGATGACGGCGCCCAGAAACCATCCTGTTCTCCGCCACCCTGGTATTGCTGTTGGTACGAACCAAAGGCGTAAAGAGAGGGATAAAAGCGCGATTTGAAATTGCGCTCATCCAGTTCGGAAAGTTCAATTGCCTGGTTGACGAGTTGAAATTCCGGGCGTTCGGTAAGGACCACTTCCCCCGTCAGATCTTCGGCGTCAATGCCGCTGAGGGCGCTTTCTAGGGTTTCAGTCAAGGCCAATGGTTCGTCGAGCGGGTAGCCGATAGCTAGCTTAAGTGCGTTCAGGGAATTGGTGCGTTGCCGCTGAAGGCGATCCCGCTCCGTTTCCAAATTCGAAAGGGATAGCTGGATGCGATCTACATCGAGTTTTTCAGAGAACCCCTGCTCGTAAGTCGCTTTGGTCTCTGAAAAAAGCTTATCGAGGTTCTCGATATTACGCCCGATGATGCGCAGGTTTTCGTCGATTAAAAGAACAGGCAAATAGGCCTGTAAGACCTCACTGCGTACCTGACGGCGCTTGACCGCAATATCTTGTGCTATGTATTCTTTGTAGGCCCGAGCGGCTTGCAGACCAATGAAGAATGTACCGTCGAAAAGCATAGCGTCCATGCTTACGCTGGCCGTAAAGTTATCGGGCAGGAAGAAGGCCGTCTCTCCGGAAATCTCCTCCCCCGGAAAAATGGCTTCCAGCAATTGGATAAACTCCGGCGGCAGGGGCTGGGCTGGAATCTGTAAGTAGTGCTGATAGCTCACCGTCCCGTCAATCTTCGGCAGTCCGGTTGCCAAGCGCTCCGAGATCTGTTCGTCGGCATCAACTAGGTCGAGCTGTGCATTTTTCATGGTCAAGGTATTCTGCCAAGCGTACTGTGTCGCTTCCAGAAGGTTCATCTCGCGGGGCGGATCTGACTGAGCCCAAACCGGCCGAATGCTCGCCACCAGGACCATGGCAAATACGAGTAATAAATTATCCCTCATAATTAATGATCGATTTTCTGGTATAATCACCTTTGGTTGTCGGCTTCCAAATACTTTTCCAACAACGCCAAGCCTTCCGGCGAGGCAATGCCGTGAATATGGTAGTTGATATACTCCTTAAAAAGCGACTCCCGGCTGTAAGCCCTCAGCGGAAATAACTCCTCATCGACCAACATTGCCGTCTTACCTACGTAAAGCTTGGCGATGATGTCGGGATTGATTTCTGACCGGTACAAACCAGCTGCAATGCCCCGGTCCAGATTGTCGCGAATAATCTGGTAGACGTGCTGCTGGTAGAGAGAGTCGACTTTCAACCAGGTATCCCGATAATACTTCTGTAAATCGTACATCGTCACCGGCGAGATCTGTCGCAACTCCTCAATGACGAACTGGCCGATCCCCAGAATTTCTTCGATCGCATCGGTGGACGAATGGCGGATTTCGGCCATGCAATTCTTTTCCTCCATTATTGTGGCCTGGAAAATTTGCTCAATCAAGTCCTGCTTATTGTCAACATATTGGTATAGCGTCTTTTTCGATATACCCAGCTCGCGCGACAAATCATCCATGGTGATGCTTTTAATCCCATATCGCATAAACAGATCACGCGACCGCAAAAGAATTTGTTCCTTGGTGCCCATCAAGCTTCTTGGATTCGTGGCTTTTCTTTTTTCTAGACAACATGGAAACAATTTTTGAAAAAAAAGTTTCTATAGTTTTTAAAGTTTTCTGCAAAGTAGCGTAATCACGGCCTCGAGTCCAGAAAAATAGGACCAACGGTAGGATCGAGGGGATGAATCGTAGCATTGTTTAGATAGATGGAATAAGTGGTCGGCGCCCCTTACTTTGATTTTATGGATTGTAGGAAGAGGCGGTATTTTTGCAGCCAATCTCCAACGGTATCCATAGGGAGAGCCTGAATGGTTTGTCCATTACCGGTCATGGTTTCCGCTGCTACCAGGCTATTCAGGATGGCCTCTTCTGTAGCTTCGATCGTTGCCAGAAAGAGCATAGACATAGCATCGTTGCGGAGCGTTCGATTTTCCGCCGTGAAAGTATCGCTGCGGTGGGGCATACGCAGGGCGGGATGAGTAGAAAAAGCAATAGCGTAATCGCCGCTGCCATTGGAAGCAATGCCGCCGGTTCGCGCCAGGCCCATCATACTACGGGCCGCCATGCGCTTCAAGTTACGCGCCTCCACCGGAGCATCTGTGGCAATGATGATCATACAAGAACCGTTTGCGCTTTCCGGCAGGCGATCTTTCAAATAATATTGATCTAAAAGCTTGCCGACCGGTAAGCCATCCATTTGCAAGACACCCCCGAAATTACTTTGCACGAGCACACCTACGGTATACCCTCCAAGCTGCACGGGCAATCGCCGGGAGCTGGTCCCGATACCGCCCTTAAATCCAAAACAAACCGTGCCTACTCCGGCTCCTACGTTGCCTTCCGGCACGGGACCGACAGTGGCTTTATCGATTGCCTCCAGCACCTGTGCAGGCCGAATGGCACGACGGCGAATGTCGTTAAGGCGGCCGTCATTCGTTTCCCCCACTACCGGATTGACCGAACCTACCTCATCGTTGCCATCCAGTGCCAGGGTGTATTCGATCAAGCCAGCGGCAACTTCGGGCACGCTCAGGGTATTGGTCAATACAATTGGTGTCTCCAACGATCCCAGTTCCGCTATCTGGGTGCTCCCCATCAACTTACCGAAGCCATTACCGACAAAGACGGCAGCAGGAACTTTGTCCTGGAACATATTTCCCGGATGAGGAATAACCACGGTCAGCCCAGTACGGATATTATTACCTTCGATAAGGGAAACGTGTCCTACCCGTACAGGAGCTACATCTGTGATCGCATTATACGGACCGACGGGTAATACACCAGGAAAAAGGCCGTAATCGCGTAACCGCTTAACAGGGGATTGTCCCATAGCAGCAATAGTAATGACCAGAAAAAGGAGTATCACGAGGGGCACCGCTCGGGCGTACTTTTTTTGACATAACATAGGCCGGATAGTTTTGCCCGATTCAGTGAACCAGGAGCTGGCTCTAAACCCGTCGCTTCATCCCCTCTACTCTTTTTCCACACGCAGTTGGCGTGCGAGCCAGTAATGGCCGCCTAGGAATAGCAACCCCAAAAAGATAAAAATGATACCTTTCCACACCAAATTCCAGTCGGTATTGAAAAAACGAGCGCAGGCGATTGCCAAAATAAAAAGCATACCCCGGTGTATTGCCCACATTTCGAGCGCCTGACGTCCTTTCCAAAGATAGATGACGCCCAGGATGCCACCGTAGAGGGTTGCCAGCGTAACTGCCGCCGTATAGGCCCCGCCGCGGTTGAGCAGTAAAACCAACAAGACCAACAACGGGAACAAGCGAAGCCCCCACAGATCAATGTCCCGGTCTAACCGGTAACCGGCCGAAAGCAACCAAAAAAGAACCATTACGACGCCGGCAATGGCGTTGACATGGGCGCTGGCCCGAGGCCGGTCCAGGCCGTTCCACAGGTTTTCCCAGGTCCAGGGCTCCGGTTGTATTTCGAATAGCAATAAGATATTAAGCAAGAGTATACCGCTGACGGCAAACATCACAAAGGGCTGAGCCCACCAATCTTCACCCCGTCGCCGCGCGTGCCAGCCAATAAAGTAAACACCGGTAAGCCAACAACTCGTGGCGAACAAAGAAAATATCACTAAATCTAACTCCACCAGGCGGAACCACGAGAGCAAGGAAGTCAGCAGCAGAGTCCAGGTTAAAAGAATAGCGGTAACCGAATAGGGATTTTCACGGTACCGGGCCAGAAATGGCGGCAAACTGAGCCCCCACCATAGCCAATAGGCCGGCAGTCCGTATTCCGGAGCTTGAAAGGTCCAAACGGTCAATCCGATCCAGTAAAGCATCGGTGTTAAAGTCGTTGGCATTAGGTAAAGCAGCGGCAAGGTGAGTAACAGCCACCACTGTAGTAAGCTCACCCAGGAATCGGCCAGGTGGTAAGTCTGTGTGAGCAGCCCGAGGGAGGCGCCGGCCGCCAGACATAAAAAAGTGGAGCTCCCCTCCCGCCAGGAGGGTGCCATTGGATAACGAAAGTAGGCGATTCCGTAAACCACGAGACCTAAAAGCACCGGTAGAATACTCATCACCGTACGCACCTCCCGGCTTAGACTCGTCCAGTTGTAGGCAAATATAGAGATGATACCACCGGCAATCAGTAAAGCACCGATGATACTGACTGCCACCAGGATGGAGCGGTCCTTGGTAGCTGGCTCCGAATCACCGTACAGTTGCCGAATCTGATCGGCCTGCTCCGCATCGATTATGCCTTCGGCCACCCATCGCCGTAATGCAGGTTCCAAGTCCGGTGGTGCGGTCGGATGGTTATTCATGCCGTAAGGTTGTTTGCTGTTGGGGTGCCGCGGGAGCAGCATCTTCCCGGCGGCGTCGGCGCTGACGAATTTTCCGCGGCCCATACCAGAGCCACCAGCCGGTAAAGATCATTAGCAGCAAGCCTATGCCCAATGTATGCATGCTTACCAATTTGAAGCCATCGCTCACGATAGACCCATCATGGATTTGCTCAATCCAATCGGAGTGCCGACGGGCAATGCTTAACACCTCACCGGTAGCACCGTCGACCTGGACTTCCCACCATCCTTCTTCGAAAGTAACCTTGACAACCCCTTTACCCGGCCGGACATCCATGCGGTCGATGGTGGGCGGTGCAGCGGATCGCAAGTGGTCTTGTAATGCTGCTTGGCCGATGACAGCCAGCTCGTTGACCGGCATCCATTCGTTTAGATCGGCAGCCTGTCCTTTCTGAGTGGAGGGCTGCAGCAGGTCGATATTTTTTTTCAGGGCCAGGAAAATACCCGTGACAGCACTGATGATCACCAACAGGGCCAAAATTAATCCAATGATTTTATGATAGGTCCGAAAATTCCTCAACCGTCGGTTTAGCATAATTCACTGCGTTACGTAGGAACCCAAATGTTCCGGAGCGACCAGAACCGGACTCCTTTATAGTTGTCGGACTGTAAAATTTCCTTTTGCTCCTGAATACCTTTGCAAAAAGTCGATGCAGATTGCGCCCCGTACCTAGGACCGAAATCTGACTGTTTTGCCACCAAAAACACTTTTGCAATGGCTGCTATTCAAATATAGAAAACTTCCGGTGGTCCGAAAGTTGACTCAATATCCAATATGAAACAAGGCATCGCCAGAGCTGACAATCGGCGATTTATTGTGTCCGATCAGGTAACCGGTGCGCGAGGCGGCCACCTGGCGGTATTCTTCGCCGTACAAGTTGTGAATGTTCCCAATGATTTCCCCTTTCTCCACTGCCTCACCCGATCCTTTAAGGTAACGGAACAGGCCGGCTTCACCGGCGCGGACCCAGCTGGACTTTTCCAGCCAGACCGGCTCGGAAGCCACCGGTGCTGCAGGCAGCATCGCATGGGCCTGCAGTAAGCGGCGAACGCCCTGCAAGCCTGCCTCCTGAGCACGATGGTCGAGCCGCAGGTTTTCTCCACCTTCAAAAACGATTATGGGTTTTCCGGCATCCAGGGCGACTTTGCGCAGTGATTTGGCAATCGGTTTGCTAGCCAGGATAAAAGGCGGCGCAAACTGCTCGGCCAGCGCTTTGCTCTGCGCATGTCCGGCGGAATAACGGATCTGTGGATAATTGTAATGGTGGTGACCACCGGTATGGAAATCGACCCCAAAATCGACATGGGGCAGAATGCGGCGCGTAAGCACCCGCGCCACCCTTGAGGCCAACGATCCCGACGAGCGTCCTGGAAAGCTGCGATTGACATCCTTGCCATCGGGTAGATCGCGCGAAAAGTTGATCAGTCCAAAGATATTGAGTACCGGAATGACGATCACCATGCCGCATTGCAAGTCTTTGAGTACACCCTCGGCAATAACTCGCCGCACGATGTCTACGCTGTTGATCTCATCGCCGTGGACCCCGGCGAGCAGGAGTACCGACGGGCCGGGATCAACCGCCCGGAAAACATGGGTGTTCACAAGGATTTGATTACCGGAGGGTAAACGTCCGACGGGTATGCGCAGAAAATGCTGGGTGCCCGGCAGCACCTCTGTGTGATGGATGAGGATAGGTTCTGCCATAATTGTAATTATTCCATGACGCCGGAAGCGGCCTGCTGCTTCACCCAGTTTTCAACGAATTCAATAATTTTACCGGCTACGTTCACGCCGGTGACCGATTCAATGCCCTCCAGGCCCGGTGAGGCGTTAACTTCCATGACCAACGGACCGCGATCGGAGCGCAACAGATCCACTCCTGCAACATGTAGCCCCATCAAGTCAACCACCCTCAGCACCAGCTCCTGCTCCCGTCCGGTCAAACGGACACGGTACCCCTTGGCGCCCCGATGCAAATTTGAACGAAATTCTCCGGGCTGCGCAACCCGCTTCATAGCCGCGACAACCTTACCTGCTACTACCAGTGCCCGGATATCCGTTCCGGTTGCTTCGCGAATGTATTCCTGAATAATAACGCGCTCTCCCAACTGCTGAAAAGCCCCTACCGTGGTCTCTGCGTTGGCCTGAGTCTCGGCCAACATAACCCCTACACCGTGGGTACTCTCTAACAATTTAATAACCACCGGAAAGCCCCCAACCAGGCGCACCGCGTCTGGTACATCCCAGGCTCCGGCCACATAAGCGGTACGCGGGATTTCGACCCCATAGCCCGCCAGCTTCTGCAGACAACGCAATTTATCCCGTGCTTCCAGTAATGCCTGGGAGCGCGCTGTCGAGAAAATGCCCATCTGTTCGAAATGGCTGATGACCGCAGCGCCGTGCGTGGTCACGGAACTACCGATGCGTGGAATAATGGCATCAACATCAGACAACGGTTTGCCGTCGTACCAAATTTCCAATTCTCCGGATTCCATGTATAGGTCACAGCGCATGTGATCGACTACCAGCACCCTGTGGCCGCGCCGGATTCCGGCACGTTTGAGAACTTGCGTAGAGTAAAGCTGAGGTCCACGGGATAAAACGACGATGTGCATATGATTATATTAGTCCGGGTGAAAATACAACAATTTAGCTGTTCGTTAGGATGGAAATGATTTTGCAGGAGCTATCAGGCGCATAGCCTATCTTTGCTTAAAAAAGACTTCTATATGAACCGTCGAGCTGCTGGACGGAGCTGCCGTTATAAAGTGATAGCTGCGCTTATTATGGTGGGCATGGGTATAGCCATAGCATATCCGAGCCATTCGGCTTCGGGCGTAGAGATCTCGCTGGTCACCTGCTCTTCCGGAAAAGACCTCTATGCTACTTTCGGTCACAGTGCGCTGCGGGTTCGCGACTCCATTGCGGGTACCGACCAACTCTTCAATTATGGTACGTTTAACTTCAATACCCCTAATTTTTACTGGAAATTTGTGCGCGGCAAATTGCCTTACCAGCTTAGTATAGAAACCCTGCCCCAGTTTTTAGCCAGTTTCAAAGAACCGGGACGCATAGTTTACCAGGAGCCGCTGCTACTTACCGACCAACAACAACGGGAAGTTCTCCATTTTTTGAGCTGGAACTACCGGCCGGAAAACCGGGAATACTACTACGATTTTTTCTACGACAACTGCTCAACCCGAATCCGCGATTTGGTGGAAAACGAACTCGGCGCTTTTTATCCGCAGAAGGTGTCCGAAGGTCCGCATCCCACTCTCCGTCAGCTCTTGCACGAAAAACTGACCCGCATGCCCTGGACGCGGGTCGGTATCGACCTCATTCTCGGAAGACCTGCCGACCGGCTTGCCGACCACCGTGCGCAAATGTTTCTACCCAGTTATCTTTCCGACAATCTGGGTGCAGCCCGAATCGACAGGTCGCCCCTGCTGGGCGATCGCGAGCTGCTGCTAAAAACCCCCGGCTCCCTTCCCGTCTCGGCCAGTGCCTGGTGGCAAAAACCAGGCTTCATCCTAACCGCTTTTACATTGCTTTTGGCCTTGCCCACCCTGCTGCGCCGCCGGCGGCCAACCAGGTGGACCGACGCTTTTCTGGCCGTGGTGCTGGCCTTGCTTGGCTTTTTCTACCTCTTTATGATGTACGGTACCGACCACGAAGCCACCAAAGCGAATTGGAATTTTTTCTGGGCCAATCCGCTTTTTCTTATTGCGCTATTGACCCCGCAAGGCAGCGCTCTGCGACTGCGGCTCTTCCAGTTGCTGAGTGTGGCCACCATCCTGCTGCTGATCACCTGGTCCTGGTTGCCTCAACAACTTCCATACGAAGTGATGCCTTTAGTGGCATTGCTGGCCGTGCGTTATAGCCTTACCGCCCGCAGACTTCAGTAGGGGCCTGCCCGAGGCGTTTCCCTAGGAAGCTGGCCCTTCTAAGCCAGAGCAGAATAAACGGCCGGAATAAATAAATTTTATTATAAATTATATTTATTTTAAATGTATCGAGGTTATCTTCGGTCGCACCGGATGGAAAGCAGTGGCCTTTGCAACATAGGGGGAAATTTGACGTAAAAATCATTAAGCTCCTATTTTTTAGCCACTACCGGCAGATGCGAAAGTGGAGGAGGACCGACTGAAGAAAAACCAAAAACAGTGAAAAAACCGAAGATCCTGGTGGTCGACGACGAGTCGAGCATTCGCCGCACCCTGCGCGAAATATTAGAGTTCGAAGATTTTGAGGTGACCGAGGCCTCCAACGGTTTGGACGGTATCAGTCAGCTCAAAAAAGCAACATTTGATGTCATCCTGCTGGATATCCGGATGCCCCGCATGGATGGCCTAGAGGCCTTGGAGCGCATCCAGCTTTTAAGTCCGGACACGCCGGTGGTCATGATCTCGGGCCACGGTACGATAGATACAGCCGTGGAGGCGGTAAAGAAGGGTGCCTTTGATTTTATCAGTAAGCCGCCAGACCTCAATCGCTTACTGATCACCCTGCGCAACGCCATGGACCGGTCCAACTTGGTGACGGAAACCAAGGCCCTAAAACGCAAGGTATCGAGCCGTCCGGCTCCGGAAATGATCGGCCAATCTCCTGCCATTCAGCACATCAAAAAAACAATAGAGCGGGTGGCACCTACTGAGGCGCGGGTTTTGATCACCGGGCCCAACGGCTCCGGCAAGGAGTTGGTGGCACAATGGATTCACCGCAACAGCCAGCGCGCCGGCCAACCCTTAATTGAGATCAACTGCGCAGCTATTCCTACCGAATTGATTGAAAGCGAATTATTTGGTCATGAGAAAGGCGCTTTCACCTCCGCTCACAAGCAACACATCGGAAAATTCGAGCAGGCCAACGGCGGCATCTTGTTCCTGGACGAAATCGGCGATATGAGTGCCTCGGCCCAGGCCAAGGTACTGCGTGCTTTGCAAGACAAACGCATTGTTCGGGTAGGCGGAGATAAGGCGCTGCCAATCGATGTCCGGGTTATTGCCGCCACCAACAAAGACCTGCGCCAGGCCATCCAGAACGGGAACTTTCGCGAAGACCTTTATCACCGTTTGGCCGTGATCATAATGGATGTTCCCCCCCTGGACGACCGGCGGGAGGATATTCCGCTGCTTGTCGAGCATTTTAACCGGCAAATTTGCGAAGACTACGGTATAGCGGCCAAAGTTTTCGAGCCCGAAGCCAAAGAATTGCTGATGCAGATGCATTGGTCCGGCAATATTCGGGAATTGCGCAATGTCGTCGAACGCCTGATCATCCTGGGTGATCAGACCATCACACTACGGAACGTGCGCCAGTACGCACCCGGTGTAACGCCCGCCAATACCTTCCCGCTGCGTCGTCTTTTCCAGCAGTTTGACAACCTCGAGGAGTTGCAGGCTTACATTGGCAAGCACTACGAAAGCCACCTGCGGCGCACCCCACAAACCTCCTGACCGGTTCAGGCGTATGTTTAATAGCGGACAGGTTGGGTATTTCCCTTCTTTAATTAGGATTTACCATAACAGCTTGCGTACTTTGCCGCTGTTGCATCCAATTAGCAGCCATGACAGAACAGAACCTGGGCTCCAAATATCCCATGCGGGAATGGTCGGAGAAAGTCAAAGGAGAGAATTCTTGGACCATGTTTAAGGTCATTTCCGAATTTGTAGAAGGCTTTGAATCTCTGAATCAGATCGGGCCTTGTGTTTCCATTTTTGGCTCAGCCCGCACCCGCCCCGAGCATCCGGATTACAAAAAGGCGGTAGAGATCGCCCGGCTGCTCACTGAATCGGGCTATGGTGTTATCACGGGAGGAGGCCCCGGCATTATGGAAGCGGGGAACAAGGGTGCTGCCCTACACGGCGGCAAGTCGGTCGGGTTGAATATCGAACTGCCTTTCGAGGAGGGCAGTAATCAGTTTGTCGATCACGACAAGTCGATCGACTTCCGGTATTTTTTTGTACGAAAGGTGATGTTTGTCAAATACGCGCAGGGGTTTGTCGTCCTGCCCGGCGGCATGGGTACGATGGATGAATTATTCGAAGTGCTTACGCTTTTGCAAACCAATAAAATCAGCCACGTACCGGTAATCCTCGTTGGTCGAGGTTTCTGGGGCGGCCTCAAAGACTGGATGCAACAAATCATGTACGAATATGCCCACAATATCAACGAAGAGGACCTCAACTTAATGCCCATTGTCGAAGAGCCCGAAGAGGTCGTAAGAATGATCAATGATTTCTACATTGACCGCGGTAAATTAGGGCCCAACTACGAGCTGTAACCGCCAGCTGCAGTTCAGCTACCGATATCCACTCTTCACCGTTATTTTTCAACCTTTCGGAGAATATAATTTTTTACCGAGGCAACCAATGTCGGATACTATACGTTCTTACAACGATTTTTCAACCACAAATCGACATGATGGTCGTAGAAAAGCCCGAGGTTACTTTCGAAGATCGCCTCATTGCCATGATCGCCTGGATGCTGAACATTCCTGTCTCACGCATCAATCTTTACACCGATTTACGCGATGATCTCTACCTGGATCCAATTGATAAGGAGCTACTCATCGCCAAACTGGAAAGCCAGTACCAAGTTTACTTCTCACCGGAGGAGGCCAACGGAATCGAAACCGTACTCGACGCTTGCTCCCTGCTGCGTAAACACGCCGCCTAACCCAACAGTTGCGGGTAGGACTTTCCACCCCAGCCTCCTAACTTCCCTACATAATTGCTAACACGGATGTGGAAAAAAAGCAGTTTTCCAACCTTTTTTCCCTCGACCCTTTCCCCTAATTTAGGTGTTTAACTAGGTACAACAATTTGTTGGGGCGACCACCATTTTGGTTTCCCTGGAAATATTCACCTCAATTATAGCGGATGCCGGACTACTGCCATTTACACAACCACACGCAATATTCGCTGCTGGACGGAGCCTCCAATATCGAGGCGATGATGAAAAAAGCAGCAGCAGATGGCCAAAAGGGGGTTGCCCTGACCGACCACGGGAACATGTTCGGCGCCTTCAAATTTGTATCGGAAGCGCGCAAGAACGACCTCAAACCCATTGTAGGATGCGAATTCTACCTGGTAGAAGACCGGCGCAAGCAGAGCTTTTCGCGGGCCAGAGGCGAGCAGGATGTCCGCTACCACCAACTGTTATTGGCTAAAAACAGCACAGGATACGAAAACCTATCCCGGTTGTGTTCTCTGGGGTACATTGAAGGGCTGTACGGTAAATTCCCGCGCATCGACAAGGAGCTCATTGAGCAGCACCACGAAGGTTTGATTGCCACCAGTTGTTGCATTGGGGCAGAAATCCCGCAAGCCATTCTGAACGGCAATCTGGAGGCTGCCGAGGCCAAACTGCGGTGGTGGCTCGACTTGTTTGGCGAGGATTTCTACATCGAGCTTCAGCGCCATCGAGGGCTGGAAAATATCGACGGCCTGGGCGTAAGTCAGGAAGACGTGAACCAGCAGTTGCTCCGCTTCGCCAAGCAGTACGATATCAAGGTGATTTCCACCAACGATTCGCACTATCTCAACGAAGAAGACGCCCTACCCCACGATATTCTACTTTGCATTAACACGAGCAGTCACCTGGAAGAAGAAAAGCGCTTTCGCTTTCCAAGCTCCGACTTTTTCTTTAAGACTAAATCTCAGATGGAGCAACTCTTCGGTGACGTACCCGAGTCGCTGGATAATACCATGGAGATTTACGACAAGGTTGACACGCTGGAGTTGGCGCGCGACGTGCTGCTACCCGCTTACCCGCTTCCTAAGGGTTTTAAAGACCAAAACAGCTACTTGCGCCACCTGGCGTTCGAAGGAGCGCGTGTACGCTACGGCGATATCACTCCGCCCATCCGGGAGCGACTTGACTTCGAGCTCTCCGTAATCGAGCAATCCGGCTATCCGGGATATTTCCTGATCGTGCAAGATTTCACCAATACGGCCCGGGAAATGGGCGTTTCGGTCGGTCCGGGTCGGGGCTCGGCAGCGGGTTCGGCTGTGGCGTACTGCCTGGGGATCACCAATGTCGATCCCATCAAATACGATCTGCTGTTTGAGCGCTTTCTCAATCCGGAGCGCGTATCCATGCCCGATATAGATATTGACTTCGACGACGAAGGCCGACAGAAAGTGATTGACTACGTTATCGATAAATACGGCCGCAACCAGGTAGCCCAGATCGTCACCTACGGCACAATGGCCGCCAAGCTATCGCTGCGGGATGTGGGCCGGGTCATGAATATTCCCCTCGACGAAGTCGATCGGGTAGCCAAGACATTTCCCAACCATTTGAAAGCAAGCCTGAAAGCCGTATTGGCCGAACAGGATATCTCGGAGAAACTGAAAAATGTACTGAACTCCGAAGAGCTAGAGAAAGGATACCGCTTTCGCGACCTGGCAGCAGGTGAAGACCACATCGGTGAAATGATCCGCACGGCCCGCAAGCTGGAAGGTTCGGTCCGCAATACGGGAATTCACGCCTGCGGAGTGGTTATTACGCCTGACGAGATCACCAAATACGTGCCGGTAAAAGTCGATAAGGATTCTAGTATGTTGGTTTCCCAGTTCGACAACAGCGTAGCCGAAGATGCCGGCCTGCTCAAGATGGACTTCCTGGGGCTGAAGACCTTGTCCATCATCAAAGACGCCGTTGCCCTGATCCGGCAAACGCGTGGGGTCGAAATCGATCCCGAAGCAGTATCGCTGGAAGACGAGGCCACTTACCAGCTTTTCCAGCGCGGCGAAACAGTTGGCATTTTCCAATATGAAAGTCCGGGCATGCAAAAGTACATGCGCGAACTGGTACCCACCAAGTTCGATGACCTCATCGCTATGAATGCCCTCTACCGGCCCGGACCACTGGAATATATTCCCAACTTTATCGCACGTAAGCACGGGCGGGAACCCATCACTTACGACCTCCCGGAAATGGAAGAGTATCTCAAAGATACCTACGGCATTACGGTCTACCAGGAGCAGGTCATGTTGCTTTCCCAGAAGCTTGCCGGATTCACGAAGGGACAGGCCGACATGCTCCGTAAGGGTATGGGCAAAAAGAAGAAGCACATCATCGATATGCTTTACCCTAAGTTCATCGAAGGGGGACAAGAACGCGGACACCGCAAGGAAAAGCTCGACAAAATCTGGAAAGACTGGGAGGCTTTTGCCTCTTATGCCTTCAATAAATCCCACTCTACTTGCTATGCCTTTGTGGCGTTCCAGACCGCCTATCTCAAGGCGAATTATCCAGCCGAGTTTATGGCTTCCGTGCTTACGCACAACAAGAACGACATTTCCAAACTCACCTTTTTTTTGCAGGAGTGCCAACGCATGGGCCTGAAGGTACTCGGTCCGAGTGTCAATGAAAGTATTTCCAAGTTTTCGGTAAACGAAGAAGGTTACATCCGCTTTGGCCTATCCGCCCTGAAGGGTGTAGGAGAAGGTCCGGTGGAAGAGATCCTGAAGGAGCGCTCTGAAAACGGTATTTTCCTGAATATTTTTGACCTGGTGCGGCGACTTTCGCTACGGGCCGTGAATAAAAAGGTATTGGAAAGCCTAGCCCTAGGCGGCGCCTTCGACTGTTTTGAGGGCACCCACCGCGCACAATATTTTGTACCCTCAGAAAAATATGACACCCTGATCGAGCATGCTGTGCGGTACGGTCAGGCTTACCAGTCCCAGAAAGCAGAGGCCGTAAACTCTTTGTTCGGAGCTACGGAAGAGGTGCTGATCCCCGAACCGGTCATACCGGACTGTAACCCCTGGCCTCTGGTCGAGCTGTTGAGCCGGGAAAAGGAGGTCACTGGTATTTACGTAAGTGGTCATCCGTTGGATGACTACCGCCTCGAAGTAAAACACTTTGTCACCTGTCCTTTGAGCCAGGTAAGGCCCCAGCAAAATCGCTCCGGCTACCAGCTCGCGGGTATGATAACGCGTGCAACCCACCGCATCAGTAAAAACGGAAACGGCTGGGGCATCTTTGAAGTCAGCGATTACGATGGGATTCTGGAATTCAAACTTTTCGGGGAAGATTACCAAAAATTTAAACATCTGCTGGAAGAAGGTAAGGCCCTTTTCTTCAAGGGGAAATACCAAAAGAGTTGGGGCAAAGATGATCAATTGGAATTCAAGGTTACCGATATTCGGCTCCTGGAGGGTATTGCTAAAGACCTGACCAACTCCATCACCTTGCGCTTAGTGTTGCACGAGCTTTCGCCCGACTTAGTGCAGGAGCTGGATGAACTCTGCAACAACCGCCGGGGCGCCCACCGGCTTAAAATCGAGTTCCTGGATCACAGCAGGAAATTGCGCCTGCAAATGATTGCCAAAGAACGTAAAGTCACTGCCGACAATACTTTTGTTGAAACGTTGGAAAAACTGGGCATTCCTTACGTCATCAATAATTAGACATCCAACTCTTTGATTTAAGCAGCTAATCGCAAACCTATCAATTTGTTTATTTAAAATTTTTTGTTTTATTTTACGGTTGTAATCCAACTTATTTGTTTACAACCCGCTTAACCTTTCGGGTTGCCTAAACCAGATGGGATGAAAATCAGGTTATCCAGACCCGAGAACAAGGAGTTATTCAATCACGAAGCCACCATGGCCCGCAAAGCGGGCTACATCGTAGCCGGTTTGCAGGTTCTGAGTGGTGCTACGGCATTGCTAGGTTTGCGCATTTATTTCAGCGATTGGTTAGATAGCCTGCACCCCGTTTTGGCCTACGGCATTCTGGCGCTGCTGGCACTTACTCTGGTAGCTCCTGCCGAGATCGGGATCCGCGAAACCTGGTCTTACGTTTTCCGGTCCTTCCTCAATCGCTATCACAGAGGGCTGAATTTTTTCTCCTTACTACTAGTGAGCTGCCTGGCTTTCGGCCTGACCGCCTATTCTTTCTATATGTCGCAGGTCGCTACCCGCAACTCGGTTAAGCGGGCTGCTCCCAAAATCGAGCTACACGATACCCGGGAAGTCTCCCAGGCCTATTTAGCCGAAGTAGAACGCATTCATCAGTCTTACGAAACCCAGCGTAACGACATCAACCGGCGTTTTGATGATCTTATTGAAGCGGAGCGCCAATACTACCAGAATCAAATTGAAGGAAATCTCCAGAAAATTGAGAACTACCGGGAAAAGGAACGCATCTACGGCCGCCGTTACACCACGCGTATCAACAACTACGAAGAACAAAATGCCCAATTACAAACCAAAAAGGCAGAGGGCGTCCGCAACCTGACCGCAAAGCGCAACGCCGAACTCGCTGCACTGGAACAATGGAAACTGGAAAGCGAGCAAGTGGCTAAGGAGGAGCACAGCCAATCCAAAAACTCCTTACAAGCGGAAAATGAGCGCATCCAGGCGGAAAACCAGGCATTCGCCACTACCATCAGCTCATTGATTGCCGGATTCGCGGCCTGGTCGGTTGTACTGGTCATTTTAATCACCGGTTTCTTGGAAGTATTTTATTTCAAATCCGGTATCCGGCGACAGATCATGCTGGGCAGTAACGATTTCCAAACACCCATCTTTATTGAGCTGCTCAATTATCCTTACACTTATTTGTCCAGGCACCTGATCAATTTTGTACGCCGTCGCTACCAGTTATTACCTGAGCTGGAGCCCCACCCAGGTGAAGAACATATCATAGACTACCGCCCCCAAAACGGATCCCCACGCACACCCTCTTCGTCCGAAAATCGGGGAGCTGGGCAAAAAAAAAGAGCGGAAGGAGGCCGTACACGCTCAACTTCTGCTGGGAAGGTAGACCAGCCAACGGAAAACCAACCCGATAGGAAAAGAAGGCAGCCACCTCCAAAACGAGAGGCCCCAGAAAGATCGCCGGATTCCTCCTCTGCCGATGATGATACGCTTAAAGAGTTCGAGCCACTCTACCAGGAGTTGATTAAAGAAGCCCTTGAAAACCAACCAGCCCCGGGCCAACGCCCTCAGGCCCAGCCTGAGCGTCAAAAAAAGAAAAAATCAACTGCCAACCGCTATTACCGTCAGCGACCACGACAGCAAAGCCAGAAGACCGACTTGGGGGGGCTATTTACTAACCGGTCGAGTGACTCCACAACACAATCAACGCCCAATGCACCTTCCAGCGGAGATATGAATTTCACCATTAAACACGTAGACCGCAGGACGGGGGCCGTCGAATATTTTAACCTGCAGGAAATCGATCGCAAAATTCAAGAGCTGCGCACCCAAGGGGAAGATGCAGCTGAGCAGTTTTCTGATTCAGGAGATCCGGGGGACCGCATTCAGATGGAACAGTGCCAGGCCAGCTTATCGTATTGGCTCGGACGTCGGGCAGAGGTCACAGAAAAGATGTCCAAGGGGTATTAAGAACAACCATTTTCGCTTCCGTACAGACCTTAACGAAATTTAACATCGACATTGGGTATATTGAGCCCAAACATTAAACAGCAACCTTTTTATGTTTACGTTCCCCAAAGTATTTCTCCATGGCGTGGTAGCCCTTTTAGCGCTAGCCGGGTGTCAAAACACTCCTTCATCGCCAATGGATCAAGCAACAGCGCCCAGCGAGGAAGCATCCGTTAAGGAGATTACCGGTAAACATCCCGCTGATACCTTAGGGCTGGGCGTTCCCATTTTCGGGACCTTCGATGACATAGCCCCTATTTTTAGCAAAAAAAATGATACGACTTACGTCATCAACTTTTGGGCAACCTGGTGCAAACCTTGCGTAGCGGAGTTGCCGTATTTTGAGCAACTTCGTAATGCCTATGATAAGGAAAAGGTCCGGGTGATCCTGGTAAGCCTTGATTTTGAAAACCAACTGGAAAAAAAACTCAAACCATTTTTGGAGAAACAGCAGCTCAAATCCGATGTGATGGTCCTGCTCGACGGAAAATACAATGACTGGATCGACCGGGTAACCCCAGAATGGAGTGGCGCTATACCGGCTACCGTCATTTACAAGGGCGATAACCAAGCCTTTCATGGCGAGCAATTCGCCAGTTACGAGGAGTTGGCGAATATGGTATCGGCTATACTGTAATCAGCAATTCCCAAATCATTATTTTGCATTTTAGTTTTGGTTCTTCGGAGAACCATAATTCGTATTACCAAAAAATATAACTAATGAAGAAGGTAATCGGCATTTCATTTGTCTTACTCGCGGCTGGCCTGTTATTTACAGCAGTAACCACCAATTTCGAAAACCAAGCTCCGGACGGTCTTTCCGTCGGTGATACCGCTCCTGATTTTAAATTACAAGATGCTATTACTGGCAATACTGTCAGCTTGAGTGACTACAAAGATGTAAATGGCTACATCGTTATTTTCACCTGCAATACCTGCCCCTACGCTGTGATGTACGAAGACCGTATTATTGAACTCGACGAAATGTATACCGACAAGGGCTGGCCGGTGATCGCCATCATGCCCAACGATCCGGACGTAAAACCCGGCGATGCACCCGACGCCATGAAACAGCGCGCGAAAGAAAAAGGGTTTGATTTTCCCTATCTGTTCGATGATGGTCAAAAGGTATACCCTCAATACGGTGCTACACGCACTCCGCACGTGTTCCTACTGGACAAAGATCGCAAGGTTCGTTATATCGGCGCCATTGACGATAATCCGCAAAGTTCGGATAATGTCAAAGAAAAATTTGTGGCTAATGCCATTGCCGCAATGGAAGAAGGCAAGTCTCCCGAACCCTCACTGACGAAAGCGATCGGATGCACCATCAAAACGAAGTAGTGGCCCAATTTGCACTACAAAAAAGCCGTTCTGCAAGCTTTGCAGAACGGCTTTTTTATCTTGATCGGTACCCTCTTTAGCTAAATGGCATTCAGGGCTTTTGCCAGATACGTCAGCGAGAAGGGCAAGGCTAGCCAAAACCATTCATCAATGAAAATGAGCATAGCAACCATCACCGCCGTAGAGACCAGAAAGATCCCCCAGTTCAGCAGGTTGTTAGAGGAGTTCTTGTTTGTCGTTTCCATATTTACGCTATTTGTAGCAAAAATAATAAGGATCACGTTACTACTCGCCAGTAAAGGGTAAAAAAGCAGAAAAGACGCTAACATTCCATAAATCAGAAAGCAGTAGCCATTGGGATGATCAATGCCGGAAGATCTTTTTCCCGAAAAATCCGATTAAACTGAGCGATTTCCCCTTCGCGAATGGACTGCATTTTCGCCTTATGGGTTTGCCATTCTGCCTCCAACTGCCGGTAGCGCTGTTTAACGCCTTCGGTAAGGCGTGGATCTTGGGTATCAACCCGTCGCTTAAGGTCCATAAATTCTGCACTCAATTGGTTGGGATAGTTAATTACATCCTGGGCCGTTTCTTGTTTTGGTTGTACGAGGGCCAATTCCCAGTGGTCGATACATTCCATCACCTTTCGCCCTTTTTGAATCAACTCCTGATGCTCTTTTTTAGATTTCTCGAGAAACGGAATGATGTGCCGAATTTGCTCCCTGACGTCACGCATTTGATTGACCGCCTGATGCATATCCCGGATGGCGTGTTCGATGCGCTGTAGAAAAACGGCCTGCTCATGGTAAACCGATGCTGGCAGGTCGAGGCGCGGGTCGGGCAACACCTCGGTCTGTGTTTCTAGTGTATCGCCGCTCACGTAAAGCCTTAATGTATAAGCCCCGGGAGGGACCGTTCCGGCCTGGTATCGTCCCAGGATGTAGGTGTTGGTCACCCCCGGAAGCGGTTGGCGCCTCAAGTCCCAGGAAAAACGGTTAACACCTCTTTTAGTGCTTAGGGGCGGTTGTGGTTTTGGTCCGCCGTCGTAGCGAACAAAACTAGAGTCGGGCTCACTGGTATAGGACCGGACCAGTTGACCATCGGCAGTTAAAATGTCCAGGGATACAAGCTGGTCCACGAATTTCGGAGGCAGGAAATAATCGATCGTCAGTCCGACTGCCGGGTTTTCGCCCATTCCGATTACAGTAGTCTCGATACCCGAAGCGACGCGACGCACGACCGGGTCAGGTTGGTACAGGAAAGCTTGCTGGCCCGGCAGTGCTTCGCCGATTTGCTGAAGCGCACTGATGTCGTCGAGTATCCAGATGGCCCGACCGGCGGTAGACAGCAGAAGATCATTCTCATGCACTTTGATATCGGTAACCGGACAAGCCGGTAAGTTGAGTTGAAAGGAATGCCAGTTTTCTCCCTGATCCAGCGAAACATAAACCCCCGACACGGTGCCGGCAAACAACAAACCGGGTCGTACAGGGTCTTCCCGCACCGCCATGACGTATTCATTATTGGGCAAATTATGAACGATCCGCTTCCACGTTTTCCCGTAGTCGGTTGTTCGAAATAAGTAGGGCGCCTTATCCCCAAACTTATAACGGGTAACTGCCACAAAGGCCGTACCGGGCTGGTGAGGTGACACCTCAACACAGTTTACGATGCCTTCCTCGTCGATCGGCAAAGAAAGGTTCAGCCAATCTTCCCCCCCATTGTGGGTCAGGTGGAGCAAGCCATCGTCGGTGCCAGCCCAAATTTCACCCGCCCGGTGGGGCGAGCAAGCCAAATAACTGATCGTATTGTAATTTTCCCCACCGGCGCCTTCGTTGGTGTAGGGGCCTCCACCCGGGCCTTGCCGGTCTTCCTGATCGCGGGTCAGGTCGGGGCTAATGGGTACCCAATGCATCCCCCGATCATTCGTTTTTAATACGACCTGGGCACCGTGGTATACTACTTCTGGGTGATGGGGATCTGTGACGATAGGCGCATTCCAATTGAACCGGTAGCGCTGTTCTTTGGGGGCCTTAGCCAGGCCAAGGTTCGGGCAAGCCATTACATCCTTCAGCGAGCCGGTTTGCTGATCGAATACCGTGACGTTTCCCTGGTAACCGGTACTGAAAACATACCTTGGGTCATATGGGTCAAGCGCGATAAACCCACTTTCACTTCCCGAAATCAAGTACCAGTCTTTGCTCCCAATAGCAGTATTATCGGTTCGGTTAGCAATAGCGAAAGAGGTGTTATCTTGCTGGGAACCATACACATAGTATGGGTAGCGATGATCGGCATTGATGCGATACACTTGAGCGGTGGGTTGATTCATCTGCGAAGACCAGGTCTTACCACCATTGATGCTAATGGTTGCTCCGCCATCATTCCCCAGGACCATAAAGTCCGGATTTTGGGGATTAATCCAGAGGGCGTGTTGATCCGTGTGGGGGGTAGAAATCTGCTCAAACGTCCGCCCGCCGTCAATTGAGCGCAAAAGCGGCGCATTAAGGATAAAAATAGTTTCCGGATCAATGGGTGAGGGCACGACTTTGATGTAGTACCAAGCACGGGCAATCGTGGTGCGGTGGTTGGTGGTTTGCATCCAGGTATTGCCACCATCGCGGCTCACGAAAACCCCTCCGTTGGCCGCTTCAATATTTGCGTAGACGCGTTTAGGGTCCGCCGGCGATACGGCAATCGAAGTTTTGCCCATCGCCTCGGGCAGGCCTTGGCCTAATTTTTCCCAGTTGTTCCCGCCGTCGGTAGAGCGGTATAGCCCCGATCCTGGCCCGCCGCTACGAATATTCCAAGGCGTGCGCTTGTGATCCCACATAGCGGCATACATAATTCGTGGATTCTGCGGGTTGATACTTAGGTCGGAAGCGCCGGTAGTCGCGCTGATGTAGAGTTTTTGATCCCAGGTTTTACCGCCGTCTTCGGAATAATAGATGCCGCGGTGTTGGCTTGGCTGGTAGAGCGTCCCCTGCACGGCTACATAGACACGCTGAGGATCCTCGGGATGCACAATAATGCGGGCAATGTGCTCCGAGAAGGGAAGGCCAATGTAATCCCAAGTTTCTCCTGCATCGGTAGACCGGTACACGCCGTCACCGTGTGTAGTCATCACCCCACGTACGGCGTGCTCGCCCGTACCTACATAGATTACATTCGGATCGGAAGGGGCTACGGCAATTGCACCGATCGACCCTACCGAAAAATAACCGTCGGAGATATTAGCCCAGGTCTGGCCGGCATCTTCCGTTTTCCAAACGCCTCCTCCAGTGCTGCCCATGTAGTAAGTAAAGGGCTGGTTGGCAACGCCACAAACTGCTACGCAACGTCCTCCCCGGTAAGGTCCGATATTGCGCCATTGCCATTCGGAAAAATAACCTTCGTTGAAAGGGAGCTTGCCCCGGCCCAACCGTACATTTTCCTCCTGGGCAAAAATTGACAGCGAAACCAGCATAGCAGCCAATAGCAAACTAATGGCGTAGTTTGATCTCATGTTGCTTTCCTTTTTAAAAAAGGTCGCCTGTCGATTGCTGGCAGCCCACAGCTTAGGTAGTTGTAGTTTTCTCAAAGTAATAGTTTTGGCTGAACGCAATAGTTTTCTGACTCTTGCGCTACTACCTACCTATGAAGCTGACAGTTGCTAGGAAATACAGTGGGGGGAGAGATTATTATATGGGCAAATTTAGTTTTTTTATCCTAGAAATGCTACTAACACTCGATGTAATGTCCTTTAGGCTCCATTTCTGGCGCCACCAGCCCACCTATTACAAACGCACTGCAAACCCAGCCGATAGATCGTACATGGTATTAGGCACCGTGGTTGGCGGACGGGCATCGTATAAAAATTCAAAATTTAGGTTAAAACTTAACTGCTTGATAATCTGCGCTGTGAAAACATTTACAGAAGACACCCGGAAGTCAGACCAAACATCGAATCGGGGCTGAAAGTAGGTGATGGTACTGAAGGCCACGTTTTCGTTGAACGGGTAACCGAACGATACGTAAGTGTTTAGCCGGTGATGCCGGTTAAAAATCAAATTTTCCGGGTCCTCGGAAGTTTCTTCGTATTCCAACATATAAGAAGTACCGGCTATCAAAAAGCGCTTTTCCTTGTCCCAGACTCGAAAGCGGGTGCCTACTCCGACCAGGGTTCGGATATTGATTTCCTGAATTTCGTCGAATTGGGCTTGGGTAAATGCTTCCCAGCTTACCGATTTCGCTAACTGGTGGTTGTATCGCAAGTGAACGAACCCGCGGTTGGTAAAATTCGTTGCTTCCGTACCGGGAATATTCAAATTAGTAAACCGCGAAAGTTCATACCCCACCAAGGACATGATGCGGCTGCCCTTGTCGCGGCGTTCGATTCGAAAATCGATTTCGGGGTTAATCGAGCGGCCAGCTTTATTGCGCGTAATTCCAAGCGAGGTGTTAATCAGTGCTGCCCACTTTTTTTCTTTGCCCTTTAGCCGAAGCTCTTCGGCATTGATGACCGTCTGAGCGGTCAAGTCACTACCGGCAAATAGCAATAGGAGAATGATTATCGGTGCCTGTTTTCTCAATGGATTACCTTTCTTGGATGGTTAAAATAACCTTTGTGGCCGGCAAACTCAAATTTCAGCCCACCTGGCCCTCAGGGGTAACCAGGCTCAGGTCATTCCTGCTTGGCGGCCAAATGCCTTAGCTCCTGGTAGGCCATCCACGCCATGAGTCCCGGCCCCACCATTAGGGCCTCTTCATCGATGTCGAATGTACTGGTGTGGATGTTACTGATAATATTTTTCTCCGGATTTCCTGTCCCCAGGCGATAAAAGCAGGCCGGCATCTGCTGAGAAAAATAGGCGAAGTCCTCGCCGGTCATGCGTATAGGTAACTCCTCGACACTTTCCTCACCCAGGTAGTCGACAGCATATTGATAGGCCCGCTGAGTAAGCGACTCTTCATTGGTGAGGTAAGGATAGCCTTTTTCTACCCGGAAAGTGCAGGTTCCTCCCATGCTTGCAACCAGCCCCTGGCCCAGTTCTTGCATCAAACGGTGCGCTTCGGCCCGCCAGGTCTCGTCCATGGTCCGGAACGTACCCTCCATTTGGACTTCATCGGGGGTTACATTGGTAGCGCCACCGACGGATCTGATTTTCCCAATGGTAAGTACAGAAGGAAGCGTAGGGTCACTACGGCGGCTCACAATTTGCTGCAGGGCAACGACCAAATGGGCGGCAAGGAGAACAGGATCGATATTTTGATGTGGAATAGCCCCGTGTCCGCCCTTACCTTTTATCGAGATGTACAACTCGTCGGTAGAAGCCATATAACGGCCGCCGCACATGCCGACTTTCCCAGCCCGCAACGGCGGATGAACGTGCTGACCAAAAATCACCAGTGGCGTCGGCGGATTCAAGGCACCGTCGCGAATCATCAGTGATGCCCCACCCGGGATTCTTTCTTCGGCGGGCTGGAAAAAAAGCTTGACCCGTCCGGGCAACCGGTCTTTTAGGGCCTGCAAAATGCGGGCAGCACCCAGCAGAGAAGCCGTATGGACGTCGTGCCCACAGGCATGCATCACCCCCGGGCGCTTCGACTTGTAGGGCACATCGTTGGTCTCTTCTATCGGTAAGGCGTCCATATCGGCACGCAACGCAAGTACGGGCCGATCATCCTCTTCTCGGCCAATCAGTGCAACCAAGCCGTGACCGCCCACGCCTTTTTGGTAGGGAATTTTCAAATCATCCAATTGGGCAGCCACAAAAGCTGCAGTCTCAGCTTCTTCAAAGGATAACTCCGGATTCTGATGCAGGTGCCTGCGAATAGCGACAATATCCTCAAAATGGTGCTTTGCTAGTTTGTGAATCGTGGCTTTAATCCCTTCCATGTGCCTTTTGTGTATTTTTGTTATTGTCTGTATTATTTGAACAACAAAGGTACAATCCAATAGGATATCAAGCTAATCCATAAAATGGCAACCAGATTAAGCCAGATTCCCGCCCGAACCATTTGGCCTACGGTAAGGTGCCCGCTCGCAAAGACAATGGCATTCGGAGGGGTCGACATGGGGAGCATAAATGCGCAGCTCGCCGCCAGGGTGACGGGAATGCCAAACCAGACGGGATCCACGCCCAGTCCCAGGGCAATAGCCCCCACCACAGGCAAAAAGACCGTTACAAGCGCTACGTTCGATATAATTTCTGTAAGAAATAGCGAGACGGCCGTGAGGCCAAAAAGGAGCAGCAAATCAGCCTGCTGCAGCGACTCAAATTGCGCACCAATCATGCTGATAAGCCCCGTTCGATCCAATGCACCAGCAAGACTCAATCCGCCTCCAAATAACAACAGTATTCCCCAGGGCAGCCGGCGGGTATCCTCCCAGTCCAGCAGAAATTGATACTTCGGCCAGTCGACCGGCACGATAAACAAGCATAATGTACCCAGTATGGCAATCCCCGGGTCGGTGAGATTGAGGTCCGGAACCCACCGGTTGATTTGCGCACGCAGAATCCACAGTACTGCGGTGAGCAAAAATACAGCCAGTGTCCGCTTTTCTGGAATGCTGACCGGCCCCAGCTTGGCAAGTTCATTGTCGATCAAAGTCCGGGCACCGGAAAAAGCGCCCAACCGGTTCGGATATAAAACGAGAACGATTAACGCGTAGCTGATGGCCAACAAGACCAAGGCAAATGGCGCACCAATCAACATCCAGTTAGCGAAGCTAATCTCCTGCTGAAATTTTTCTCGCATGATGCCAACGAATACAACATTTGGCGGGGTACCGACTATGGTAGCTGTGCCGCCGATATTCGCCGCGTAGGCAATCCCCAACATCAGGCTTAGCGAAAAAGTACGCATGCCGGTACTGCTATCCGGGGCTTGCTCCCGCTGCAAAAGCCCGACCACCGACAACGCTATAGGTAACATCATGATCGTTGTAGCGGTATTGCTAATCCACATGCTCAATAGCGCCGTGGCCAGCATAAACCCCAGAACGATGCCGTTGGCATGGGTTCCCGTGAAGCGAACGATGTGCAAGGCTACCCGTCGGTGCAGGTTCCATTTTTCCAGGGCCAGGGCGATCATGAAGCCCCCCATAAACAGGAAAATAACCGGGCTACCATAGGGCGTAGCAGCAGCTGCTATCGTATCGATACGCAAAAGCGGAATTCCGACCAGAGGTATCAATGCCGTAACCGGCAGCGGAACGGCCTCCGTAACCCACCAGGTCAGCATCAACACCGCAATGGCGATTGTGCGTTGCCCTTCCGGCTGCAATGAAAAAGGCAGGGGCGCCAGCAACAGTACTAGCATAAAAACAGGTCCGAGCAACAGACCGATTCGTTTTTCCTCCAGGTAATTGGACATATAGCGTGGGTCGCGCTTTAGCTTTCAAAGATAGCATAAAGCTACAAGATGATGCTATTTTTGAGCCCAACTTGACACCCACCGCTGCGATGTCGGCCCTTTTCCGATTGGTGCATTAACCAACTATACTATTGGTTTTGTAATGGTCATTCATTAGCTTTCTGCTTTTCCATCGACCAAGCGATCAACACAACTATGGGAAATATTCTTCAATACCTTCTCGGATTCGTTTGCCTGATCAGCTTCAACCTGCTCGCCGCACAAAATACCGCGGAATCTGACCCCGGCGACACGCTCGTTATCGGAGTGAAAGACTCTCCACCTTTTATTTTCCGCAACGCCGATGGCCGATTAGACGGCCTTTCCCTTCAGCTCTGGCTGCTGATTGCCAAAGAACTGGATCAACCCTACCGCATTGAAGAAATGAACCTCCAGGAGCTATTAGACCGGCTTGAGGCCGGAACGATAGACCTTTCCATCAATCCGCTGACAGTGAGCAGTAGCCGGATTAAGGAAATGGATTTCTCGCAACCATTCTTCGCCACCCAGTCGGCCGTAGCGGTTAAGGCTAGCCAGGAACCAGGATGGCTGAAGACGGTAAGAAAGTTTTTTTCGATGCGTTTCCTACGCGTCGTATTACTGTTATTCGGGGTCATACTGGTATTTGGTTTTTTGGTTTGGCTATTCGAGCAGCATGGCAACCCCGAAGAGTTTGAGAAAGGCTGGAGGGGAGTATTAAGCGGCATCTGGTGGTCGGCCGTAACGATGACGACAGTAGGCTACGGCGACAAGTCGCCACGCACTACCGGCGGCCGGATAATTGCGCTAATCTGGATGTTTACGGCCATCATCATCATCTCCGGTTTTACGGCAAGCATCACCTCTTCCCTTACAGTCGATCAACTAAGCAGCCAAATCAATAACCTAAACGACCTGCGCAAATTAAAGCTGGGTTCCCTAGAGGCTTCTTCTAGCGACCGTTACCTGAAAGCCAGCTTTTTCAAGGTCTACCATACCGGCACTTTGGAAGCCGGCATGGAGCGGGTACGCGAGGGAAAACTGGACGGCTTTGTCTACGACGAACCTATCCTGCAATACGCACTTGACAATGAGGGATTTAACGACCTCAGTTTGTTGCCCCTGCGCTTCAATACACAGTATTACAGTTTTGCTACCCACCGGAATAGCAACCTCATGGACCGCATCAATCCGATTTTGCTGGAACAAACCGAAAAAGCCAGTTGGAATACAATACTGGCCCAGTACGGATTATTGAATCAATAAGCGGCTGGCTTATGCAAGAACAAATTGGCTTGTTCGTAGGTTATGACGGTCGGAACCGCTGCTGGTGGTGCCAGGGCGCCACGGATTACCAAGTCTACCACGACCAAGAATGGGGCCGGCCCGTAACCGATGATCGCAGGTTATTTGAAAAAATTTGTCTGGAAAGTTTCCAGGCCGGGCTGAGCTGGCTTACAGTTCTGCGCAAGCGCAAGCGCCTTCGGAAAGTTTTCCGGCAATTTGATTTTGAAAAAGTCGCCCGTTTTGGCGAAGCGGATATCCAGCGCCTGTTGGCCGATCCCGGCATTATTCGAAACCGCAAGAAAATTGAATCGACCATCAACAATGCTCAACGCGCCTGTGAGCTTGTAGAGCGGGAAGGCAGTTTGACTACTTTTCTTTGGAAGTACAGGCCACCAGAAGCGGAGCGCCCCAACCGGATCGATTATGCAGCCGTAGCACAATTGTCGCAAACGTCGACTTCCAAAAGATTGAGCGCTGATTTAAAAAAACTCGGATTTTCATTTGTCGGACCGACCACCATGTATGCTTTAATGCAAGCCACGGGAATTGTCAATGACCATTTAGAAGGTTGCGCCTTGCGTGCCCCGGTTGAGCAGCTACGCCAAGACTTCCTTAGGTCCGACTAGGCGGCGGGGATTATCGGCCAGTAGCAGGTAATAATCCCATCCAGCAGCGTTTTAGTACGGTTAATTTATTTATCTTCTTTCATTGAAAGGGGATACAGCTTTTCCCGGTATTGCTGAATGATTTTTGGAATTCAAACTATGCGCAGAGTAGTAATTGCGGTGATAGGGCTGGCGATTGTTCTGCAATCCTGCAGAACGACCAAGCATTTGTCCTACCAACAGGCGATCGAGATCCCATTTCGTTTGGAGAACAATTTCATTATCATCGACATCGTCGTCAATCAGATTTTTCCGCTCCAATTTATTTTTGATACCGGAGCGGAGCACACCCTACTCACCCGTAAGGAAATTACCGACTTGTTACGCGTAGAGTACACCCGAGAGTTTACGGTCATGGGAGCAGACATGCAAACCGAGTTGTATGCCTATCTGGCGCCCCGCGTCAACATGATAAGTGGAGAGCTGATTCTGCGCAATAAACCACTGCTGGTACTCGAGGAAGACTACTTTCAACTCGACCAACAAGCTGGAGTTTTGATACACGGCATCATGGGCTCCGACTTATTCCGGTACTACGTGGTACTTATCGACTACGAGCGGCAGGTGATCCAACTCATTCCGCCGGAAGACTTCAAGGCGCCCAGCGATCCCTTTATTGCCTTGCCCATCGAAATCGACCGCGGCAAACCCTACATCAGGGTGCCTACTGAATTATCGAGCAGCAAAGTAGTCCGCAACAAACTACTCCTGGACACTGGAGCGAGCCTGTCGCTGATCTTGTACACCAACACCCAGAAAGAACTGGAATTACCGCCCCGGGTCGTTCCGGCAAACCTGGCGATAGGCTTAGGCGGTTACCTCCAGGGCTACATCGGGCGGGTCAATCGAATTGACCTCGGCAGGGTAAATATCAAAGAGGTGGTGACAAACTTCCAAGAACTTGAACCGAATATCGATCAGGATTTACTGAATTACCGGCATGGTATATTGGGCAACCAACTCCTGAGCCAGTTTTCGCAAGTAGTTTTTGATTACATCCATGAAAAAATTTATCTGTTGCCCCACCCCAAACGAACGGAAGAGCCGACCAACTACGACCGCAGTGGGCTCGTGGTAATTGCGTCGGGCCCCCAACTCAATGAATATATAATTTCCCAGATCCTCCCTGGCAGCCCCGCCAGTGCGACCGGCCTGCAGGCAGGGGACCAAATATTAAGCATCAATGGCTTGCCGACAGAGTTCCTGGATCTGAAAGATATTAACCAGTTTCTCCAACGCAAAGAAGGCAAGCGCATCAAGCTAAAAATCCGGCGGGATAAGGAAAAGTATAAATACCGTTTCGAACTGAAAACCTATATTTAAACCGCCCTAATCCTCGATTAGATGCCCAAAAGGTCTTTCATCTAACGGGAATATCTCTTATATTTGCACTCGCTCAGAGAAAAACGTTCATTAATTACTTCATTATGTTTGCTATTGTTACCATTGCTGGTCAGCAATTCAAAGTCGAGGAAGGGCAAGAGCTCTTCGTCCACCAGCTGGAGGCATCTGCGGGCGATGAACTATCTTTCGATCAGGTTCACCTGATCGAAAACGAGGGTTCTGTCCAGATCGGTAAGCCAACCCTGAAAGCTCAGGTAAAAGCTACCGTCATCGATCATGTCAAAGGCGACAAGGTTATCGTCTTTAAAAAGAAGCGCCGCAAAGGCTATAAGGTCAAAAAAGGCCACCGCCAGCGGTTCACGAAAATTAAAGTAGACCAGATTGCGGCTGCCGGTAGTACCGGTCAGTAGTTGCAAATCATAAATTACAACAGCCATGGCACACAAAAAGGGTGTAGGTAGTACCGATAATGGCCGTGACAGTAAGAGTAAACGCTTAGGCGTAAAACTGTACGGTGGTCAATTGGCGAAAGCCGGCAACATCATCGTACGTCAGCGCGGCACAAAGTTTCATCCCGGACTCAACGTTTACATGGGTAAAGACTATACACTGCACGCTGCCGTAGAAGGAGAAGTCCAATTCGTAAGGCGGAAAAGGAACCGTACCTTTGTCAATATTTTACCCAATGGCATGGTCGCTCCCGAGCCCCCCAAACCGCCTAAAGAGGAACCTACTCCTGAACCGGAAGATCCGGTAGTCGTCTCCGACGAAACGGATAAAACGGAACCGGAAACTCCGGCTAAAGCGGAGAAAATCACACTGCCTTCCGGCAAGAAGATAAAGCGTGATGACTTGCGCGCCATTGAGGGTATCGGTCCGAAAATTGCCGGCATCTTCGAAGAGGCAGGAATTAAAAGCTGGGAAGACCTGGCCAAAGCTGCGGTAGATCGTTTAAATCAGATCCTCGAAGATGCTGGCCCCCGCTACAATGTTCACGATCCTACGACCTGGCCTACCCAGGCAGGAATGCTAGTGAACGAGCAGTTCGAAGAATTCGAAGCTTACCAGGATCGCCTAAAAGGCGGTAAAGAAGAAGAATAAGCAGCAGTAAGCGGTATCCCGCGCTGCCAAATTGTAAGCAGGTAACATCCGGTTACATGCAAGGAGCTTCTAGCCCCCGCAATCCATTTCCGTGTATTGCGGGGGTATTTTTATAATTCATATTTGCTCTACCGTGCGGGCAGGCAACCAGCCTTCATCACCGTTTGGCAATCGAATTTTTTTCCAGTCACCAATTTGGTCGAGCAGGCGAACTTTCAATCCTTCGTAGCCAGTCAGCAGCGTCTCGCTCCGCCCATCGGGCGCAATGTGAATAGTCTGCTCGTCGGCCATCAGGATGGCGTATGGGTTCTGCCGGTCGAAATAATTCTGCCCCCATGCGATACTTATTGCCAGAAAACTCACCAACAGTAGAGACCAACCCGACCAAAAGCCCCATTTTCTAATCTTTCTACTTCCTCCAAGCTTCCAAAAGCTAAGTCCGGCTATACCCAGCCAAATTAAGGTGGCGCCCAAGATTGCCCACCCGTTGGTAGTCAGTAAATTCGTTACCGTTCGCCACCAACGCCGGAGGAAAAAACCGCTAGTGGACTGCATTTGATTGATTTGCGCCTGGGTAGCTATCCGTAAATTATGGCGGATCGCTCCGTCTGCGGGCTGCAATAGCGCCGCCCGCTCGTAAAAAAGAATAGCGGGCCCCAGATCGTTGAGCCGGAAATAGCAATTCCCAATATTGTAATAGAGGGCGGCAGAATAGTACCCCTCCGCAAGTACGCGCTCGTATATTTGCCGCGCCTCATCGAATTGTTTAGCGGCATAAGCGGATTCAGCGGATTCCAGCCAGGTATCCACCTCTGCCCGGGAAGTTTGGGCGGCGAGGGTACAGGCCAAAGTCATATACAACCAACCGACAATCCATAACCTACGCATAGGCAATCAATTTTCAAGGCAATCTTCAGCAGGTATCACTTCAAAAAATGTCTCGCGGGGTAAAAAGAGCGCTTCCAGCCGCTGCGGCCGGTTGGCATTTCGCCAGCAGTACCCCTTTAATTTTAGGGCCTCATGATCGGTACCCCGCATGGGGTTTAATACGGAGGTGGGCTGTACCAAACATCGAATACGCGCCACCTCTTGCTCCTGAAAATAAACCATCATTTCACTACAGACGGATTTGTTGACGCCAACGTAGGCATCCTCTTCGTCTAAAGCATAGTAAACAACTTCGGCATTACCGTTCACGTACATGTGATCAAGCTCTTCGTTCTTAAAAAAGGCCGTGATGGTTCGCCCTTTTATCTGATTAAAATACACGAAATCAGGAGAATTTAAAATAAAGGCGTTGCCGAGCAACTCAATCCGATCAATTTTTTCCTCTTTCAGAAAAATGTAAATGGTATCGGCCGAAAACTGGGAAGTGTCTGACCACATCACCGGATCGTAGTACAGCCTGAATACCGAATCGACGGAATGATACGCCAAAGAGTCGCAGATGGCCTGCAAGTCAGACTTGAAAATACGCACGTCACTATGGGCCAGTAGAAGGCGGGCTGTATCGGCTGGCGCAGCTAAACGGTCGGTCGGGGCGGTTGTTGTTAGGGTATCATCGGGCAGTGGCCCCAGCGTGTCTGCCGCTACCGATCCGGGAAGGGAATCCAGCGGATGCCCGACCAGGGTGTCAACCAGCGTTTTGAGGCTATCGGAGCTCATCACCGAATCGACTACGGCTTGGGGAGAGACCACCTCTTGATATGCGACTAAGGTATCAGATGCCAGAAAGAAGGAATCGCCCTCCAGTTCAGTAATCAGGAGGGGGCGACCCCGCGGGCCGTTGTAGGCTTTGAGATAATCGCTGACGTTATCGTAGTTGGCTATTCCAGCATTTACGGTAACGTCAGCTGACGTATCTTGCCAGACTACGTTGCCGGCTGCAATACCACGACCTTGTTGATTGTCAAAGTTAACCTTATCGGCCTGTAGCACTTGTGGCGGATCACTGATGTAGGATCGCCCCTCCACTTCGTACGCGTCGTCTTTCTCGCGATAGCGTATTCGATCGCCGGTAGTTATGCGGGCACCTTCAGCAACTCGGGCGTTACCGGACAGTAGATACGTTTCGGTGGCCCCTTCAAAAAAAATAGAATCGGCGAGGGCTGTCTGTTCTCCTTTGCGGTATTGAGCGCGTTGAGCAAAAAGGGCTTCGCCATTATCGGTATCATAGTAGCCGTCTTCACAATAGATTTGACTGCTATCGGTCGTAATAAGGGTGGGGCCCAGAAAGAAAACCGTCTTTTGTTGAGTATTATAGCGCAGGGTATCGGCCCGCAGCCGGAAGGCCGTATCGACAACGACCACACTGTCGCGGAAAAACACCTCTTTCTCGCGCAGGAAGTAATATCCTTTGTGACTGCTGAGTTGGGTTGCCCCATCGGTGATCAAGGCTCCTCCTTCGTATGTAGCCAGCCTGGTCTGAAGATTGTACTTCAGCGAATCGGTGAAAAGTTGCTGCCGTCGGTTGATCAGCACTACGTTACCACGCAAGTCGGCCGTGCGGATATTGGCGTTGTAGAACAGGGTATCGGCATAGGTATTCAGCGAATCCCCCTGCTGGATAAGCACATTGCCCAGGGCAAAAACCTTTACCTCATTCTCAATAATAGCCGAATCACATGATAGAAAAATACTATCCTGCTGGAGGAGCACCGATCCGATGAGCTTTTGCAATACCGTATCGCCACCGGCCTGAAGGTATTCAAATACGTCGGAATACAGCACATCGACTTTTTGCTTGCTGGTATCAACCGGCGACTGAGCGTAAAGAGCACGCGCACCGCCCCAAAGGCTCAGTACCAAAAGCAAGAAACGCTTCCAACTCATGCTTTACTTTTTGCCAAAACGTTTTTCATTGTACCTCTCGACAAAACCCGCTCACTTTAACCTTATTTTAAGGCTTCATTAGCCTGGCACAGTTCTGCAGCCCGACGCCCTAATTCCGTACCGATAGCAACCCCCATTCCGCCCAGGCGAACAGCCACCGTAATCCGGTCGCTGTACTGCTCCAGAACCGGCGATTTTTTACCCCCAATGCCTAGCAAACCACTCCACCAATGCTCAATTTCGACTGGCTGGTCAGGCATAATGACCTCATGTAAAAATTGCTTAAGGTAGGCACGAACGGTCGGGTTGGGACCAAAAAACGCCGTAGTTTCTCCTTGCGGGTCCCAATTGCGTGCGCCGCCCAACAGTATACGATCCGGGCCAATGTTGCGAAAATACAGGTAACCCTGATCGCAGTGGAAGCAGCCCCGGAAGGGTAGCCGCTCCAGCGGTGCGGTTACCAACACCTGATTACGCACGCTGGCCACGTCTAGCGCAGGTAAAAGCTGGCGGGCAAGCCCGTTATTTGCCAGGATAAGCTGATCAACCTCGTAATAGCCACCCTGCTCGAGATGCAAGCTAACGCCGCCTGCCGTTTCCTGGATATGCGCAACAGCAATGCCGAATAGGATAGGAATGCACAAGTCGTGCGCTTGCTGGTAAAGCGCCCGCATCATTTTTCCGGGATGCAATTGACCTTCTAACTGGTTTTCAATACGGTGAGCAACCCCAGAAAACGAATGGGCACCGGACAGAATGCGAAAAGCTTCCTGATCTCCAGTAACCGCTGCTACCCTGCGGTTTAATTCCGGAAGAGCAGCCATACACTGGTGAAAGCTATCCTCATCGGTCACCCGGAAAATTTCTGTTCCGCCCGTCGGCTGGTAATCGATGGCTTTGTCACCGAGTTGGCGGCGCAATTGTTGAAGACCGTTCCACCGCATGGCGACTAACTCCCAGAGCGCTTCTTCGCCCATGACTGCTTGATCGTGCAATAATTCGGAAGGGCTGCCAAAACAGGCAAACCCAGCATTACGCGTACTGGCGCCCATCGACCAAGGGCCGCGCTCCAGGACGACAATGCGCCGCTTGGGCGCCATTTGCTTTAAGGCTAGGGCGGCACTGATGCCTACCAAACCGGCACCTACAATTGCGATCTCGGCTTTGGGGAGTAACGCCTCCAGTTCCCAAAAACTAAATGCTATGGGCATAGGCATGGCTTTGGAAAAAGACGGGCATTGAAGACGCATTTCATTGGCCACCAGAATGAGTTCGAATTTATATATTTACTGCGGCATTCGAAAGTAGTGCCTTCCAACCAAACTGAACGGCAACATGATTCAACGGATACAAACCGTTTTTCTTTTACTGGCCACCGGCGGGGTCGGCAGTCTTTTTGTTCTACCATTAGCTACCAGCGAACGCGCGGTAGTCGCCTCCGATCTATTCGACGATGCCCTATATGAACTCGCGGACCATCCAGCCCTGCTCGCTCTATTCGGGCTGGGCGGTTTAACGAGTCTGGCAAGCATCTTCCTTTACAAGAATCGACCCCTGCAGATGCGCCTGACCGTACTGGCCCTTCTACTCGTGCTGTCCGGCGGGATTTTTGCATTAGTGCACTTTTACCGGCGACGCAATCCGGTCATGTTGGTATCGGTAGAGGATGGGCCGGCCATCTATTTGATCCTCCCCATTCTGTTGCTTTTTTATCTGGCTCACCGCTACATCCGGAAAGATCAGCAACTGGTACGTAGTATGGATCGACTTCGTTAAAAAACGAAAGGCTACCGAAAACCATCCAGTAGCCTTTTCTCTTTGACAGACATATCCAATTACCGCCTATCGAGTTTCGGATCTTTTTTAGCCGAGTAATTTACCTTGAGCTGACCGGATTTACGCAGTTCGGTCTTGATGTCCTGTACAATACCCATGGTAACATCTCCGTCTACCCGCAGGGAAGAAGTAATTTTTGGGCGTTGGACTTCCGGTACTTTTACTTTATGCTGCTCCAAGAACAGCGGAATATCTTTTACGGTAGCAAACTTATCGCCCAGTTGTAGACGAGGCTTTGTACCGTACAGACTTTGGAACTTCGGCAGGGGCCTACCCACATAGAGATAGTTGACCAATGATTTTTCCTCCAGTTTGGTCAACTCCGTAGCGTAGGGTGTGGATACCTTCACTTTCAACTCTGCATCACGCAGTACGGTCACCACCATGAAGAAGAACAGCAGCATGAAGATGATATCCGGAAGGGAGGCCGTCGAAATCGCAGGCGAAGCCTTTCCCCTTTTTTTCGTGAATTTTGACATAGTTCGCTTTTTTGTCCTGCGCGCTTATCCGGGCGCAGATTGTTCATTTACAAAGGAATCTCCTATGCGTCACTCTTCTCCGAAGCTGGTGGGTTCCGCTTCAGAAAGTACGAAGGGGATCTCATCCCGAATCGCTTTCTTGTAGGCGAAAGGCATATCATCGCTGTAAGGAATACCATATTTGCGCCGCGCCGATTCGTCCCACAACTCGTTGTAGGCAGCTTTCAGTTCATTGTAAACTTCGAGGTAGGCGTCGTAGCTGGTACCCCGGTCATTTTTCAGTGAAATAATGGCCTTGGTGGGTTTTTCAGCAAGGTCTTCGCGCCGTTGCGGATTGGCGATAAACTCTTTGGCACGGTCTTTCAGCTGACCGATTTCTGCCGGTTCGCCCCGTACCAGCAACTGGTCTTGGGCGTTAACCAATACCGAAAACACATTGCGCGTTTTCAACTTCTGAATATCCGGTTCTTCTTCGGACCAAGGCGGCAACTTCACCGTAATCCCTTTGTCTTCGACGATCGTGGTGGTCACGAGGAAGAAGATAAGCAGGAGGAAAGCAATGTCGGCCATCGAACCGGCATTGATTTCATTATTCATCCGGTCTCTCGTTCTGGTCCTAGCCATGATTAAATTATTTGAAGAAGTTGATAATTTCAGAGATCGCAAAGGCCGCAGCGGCACCACCCAAGAGCACCAATGCAGTGGTAATACCCCCCCCGATGATTTTCAGACCGTTAGTAGAAATACCGCCGGTGCGTTCGATACTGTCGGCAATCGGTTGTATTTCAGCCGCCGGATCCCCATTGGCACTGGTGTATGCAATGATGAATACCAGTGCTACCAGGCCAAGGCCTACCAGGCTTTTCCAAGAGGTTTTGATGTTCAGCACGGTTTGGATCAATCCGAACAGAATGATAGCCACCGCACAGATGACGGTCAACACAAGCGCACCGGAAATACCAGGATTGAAGATTGTTGTCGTAGATTGTTCCTCTTCTGAAAGCGCGTTGAAGGCCGACTGACCGTTCAGAACGCTGATCAGGAAGACGGCTACTACCAACACTCCCAATCCGAAGGCGATGCGTTGCCCATTATTGACTAAAAAGTTATATAAACCCATAATTCAAATCAAGTTAAGGTGTGCTCAGTTAGTTTTTGAATACGTTATTATTCGCCATGATTTCTACGAGTGCGATGGAAGCATCTTCCATGTTGTTCACGATACCATCAATCTTGTTGACGATGTAGTTGTAGAAAATCTGCAGGATAATAGCCGTAATCAGACCGAAAACCGTAGTTAGCAGGGCCACCTTAATACCACCGGCTACAACAGAAGGAGAAAGGTCACCCACCGCCTCGATACGGTCGAAGGCCTGAATCATACCGATTACTGTCCCCATGAAACCAAGCATAGGTGCAATCGCGATGAACAGGGAAATCCATACCAGGCCGCGCTCCAGCAAGCCCATTTGTACGCCACCGTAAGAAACGATCGCCTTTTCGACGGCTTCGGGGCCATTCTCAGCGTTTTTCAATCCTTCGTACATGATGCTAGCCGTAGGACCGGGGGTAGACTTACAAACCTCCATAGCGCCTTGCACATCACCGGCTTTCAGACGCTCATCGATGCGGGTCAGCAACTTGTCGGTGTTGGTCGTAGCTACGTTCAGCGTGATGATACGCTCAATGCAAAAAGCCAGGCCTAGGATCAGACAGATTAGTACCAAGCTCATGAACTGCCAACTTCCGTCAATGAAGTATTTTTTGAGGATTTGGTAGCCGCTGAGATCTTCACTACTGCCGCTTTGGTCAGGAGTCGTGACAGACTCAACTGCTTCCTCCGCATCGGTAGCAACTTCTTCTGCAGCTGCTGCCGCAGTATCAACTGCTTCTTCAACCTGCTCAGCAGCGTCTTGCGCAGCTTCTTCGGCTGCGTCCTGAGCGTGAACGTTGGTGGCGAACAACGCCAAACCCGAGATAAGCAGTAGTGCTAATAACTTTCGCATAGTCAATAAGGTTTTTACGATTGTTTTGAAAGATCAAATTTTGTTTCTAATACAATTCCATTGGTTGTTATGCGGAGAGGAAGGGATTCGAACCCCCGATACCCTTCCGGGTATACACGCTTTCCAGGCGTGCCTCTTCGACCGCTCGAGCACCTCTCCATCCTTTTTCTGCCTGCCGCACAGGCCACAGGCAAATTTAAATATTAGGATATTTTTAACAACCTTTGACCTTACAAAATTTGTAAAAAGATCGAACTTAACCAAACCTTGTTCCCATTGGGGCGTTCTTCTCTTTCTTATTTACGTACGCAACACCGGGTTATATTCAAAAACCCGCTCCGCATTGGCTGTAGTAACTTGCGCTACTTTCTCCAGGGAAATGCCTTTCACCTCCGCTAAACGCTCCGCCACTTTTACTACATAGGCGCTCTCGTTGCGCTTGCCCCGGTGCGGCACGGGCGCCAAGTAAGGCGCATCCGTTTCTAAAACCAAATGCTGCATATCAATCTCGCTTACCACCTTATCCAGGCCAGCTTTTTTAAACGTCAATACTCCGCCGATTCCCAGCACGAACCCAAGATCGATAATCGCTTCTGCCTGGTACTTGGTTCCGGTAAAACAGTGGAAAATACCGCGCACGTGGCCGTCTTGTAACTCCCGCAGCAGATCAATCAGGATATCGATCGTTTCCCGCGAATGAATAACGATAGGCAGATTAAACGTTTTAGCCCAGGCTACTTGAACCCGAAAGGCTTGCTCCTGCTGGGCGCGGTAGGTGGTATCCCAGTACAAATCCATTCCAATTTCACCTATGGCAGCGAAATGACGTCGTTCTAGCCATTGCCGTACCACCTCCAATTCGCGCTCAAAATCAGGCCCCACAGAGCAAGGGTGAAGCCCCATCATAGGATACATGCGGCCGGGATAGTCTTGCTCCAGGCGCAACATCCCCTCTATGGAATGACGATCAATATTGGGCAGAAAAAATTCTTCAACACCAGCCGCAACGGCGCGCTCAATCATTTCGGGTCGGTCCCCGGCGAATTGCTCGGCGTATAAGTGCGTATGCGTGTCTACAAACTTCATAAATACTGTTGGGTGTTCCTTATTGACTATCTAAAGGATGTGCTAAAGGGTATGTTTGGTGGGTAAGCTAAGGAAAAAAATCCAGCCAGCCCGAATCACGTCCGCTTCTTGTATTTTTCCCGTCAATTATTTTCCGTGATCTCCATACACAACTATTGGAATTTACTTAACCTTAAAATATTTAAACTGGCACCAAAATATGGCCAAGAAGAAATATTACGTCGTTTGGGATGGACACCAGCCCGGCATCTATGAATCCTGGAACGAATGCAAATTACAGGTTAAAGGATACCCTAATGCAGAGTATAAAAGCTTTACAAACCGGGAGCAGGCGGAGGCCGCCTTTTACCAGGGGTTTACCCCGCCTTCTGCTTCCGCCAAAAAAGAGGCACCGAATACGTACCTGGATTACCGGACAGCCTTCTCCGACGAAATCGAGCTGGATAGCCTGGCCGTAGATGCGGCCTGCAGTGGCAACCCCGGCAGGATGGAATATCAGGGAGTAGATACAAACACCCAGGAGCAAATCTTTCACCAACAATTTGAGCTCGGGACCAATAACATCGGGGAATTCCTGGCTATTGTCCATGGACTGGCCTACTGCCAGCAAAAGGAATGGTGGGAAAAGCCCATCTATACCGACTCGACTATCGCAATTAAATGGATTAAAAATGGAAAATGCCGAACACAGCTGAACCGGAATGCCCGCAGTGAAAAACTTTTTCAGGTTATTGCGCGTGCCGAGCAGTGGCTGGCCAAAAATACCTTTCGCAATCCACTGCTAAAGTGGAACACCGAAAAATGGGGAGAAATACCCGCTGATTTTGGCCGCAAATAAATCAGCGCTTGTTCATTGCAAACTTCAGCTTGTAATCAGCTTCAACGTCGCCCTTTTTCACGTTTTCCAATTTTCTTTTGATACGGCGTTTTTTGATGGGTTTTAAGTGATCCACAAATAGTACCCCGTCTATGTGGTCGTATTCGTGTTGAATAACCCGGGCATTTAGTCCGGTAAACAGGGTTTCGTGTTCCCGAAAGTTTTCGTCGAGGTAGCGAAGTCGAATCTGCGCAGGACGATCCACATCACCCCGAATGTCAGGAATACTTAGGCAACCCTCCTCATAAGACCAAGGAGTACCCTCCTCTTCTACCTTGTGTGCATTAATGAAAACCTGCTTGACACCTTCTGCTTCTTCTCCTTCCTCCATCATCTGGACCGAATCCACAACAAACAGGCGAATGCTCTTACCGATCTGCGGTGCAGCCAGGCCAACCCCATTGGCGTGATACATAGTCTCCCACATATCATCGATTAACTTGGCCAGGTCGGGATAGTCCGGCGAGATATCTGTCGCTACTTTTTTCAGCACCGGTTGCCCGTATGCATATATAGGTAAAATCATAATAACTTGGTATTTCTAAGAGCGGTGTGCCAGGTAATCCTGCAGAATAAGTACCGCTGCAACTTTGTCGATTAAACCGCGATCCTGTCGCTTTTTTTTCTTCGCACCACTTTCCATAATTACGGAGCGGGCTTCGGAGGAGGTATAACTTTCATCGTGCAGAACAACGGGAACATCGGGGAACTGACGCTCCATATTACGAATGAAACCCTTTATGTGCGCCATCAATTGGGTAGGGGTACCATCTGCATGGAGAGGCTCTCCAACCACGATGAGCTCTACCTTTTCCTGAGAAAGGTAATTTTGTAAATATTCAATTAGTTCACTAGTATGCACGGTTTCCAGACCATTTACGGTGATCTGAAGCGGGTCGGTCACCGCTAAACCGGTACGACGGGTACCATAATCGACAGCTAAAATCCGGGCCAATTGTAAACGAGTATAATGGAAATGGAAACACGAAGACAAGTAAAAACAAAAGTTGCCAGACCCAGTTATTAAAATAACTGTCCTGACAACCGTTCCCCCTTATTTAATAGAACGCTGTTCCGTTTTCAAAAAACGTAAAAGTTGTGGTATTTTCCAAATATACTTTATCGTTAGTCTTAATTCTTTCGACAGACGCTAACTTAGTTCGTTAATCGTTTAAAAAGGCGGGTTTCCAAATAATCAGCAGTCTTTTCCCGTGCGGCTTTACTGCAAGAGAAAAGCATTGCAAGCGGTGTATCTCCTACAAGTAAGCAGGTACTCGACTCCGAGAAATGAGGGATGGCCAATTCCTTCGAGCCGGTATATTTTTTTAGTAACTTTCGTGTTCGAAAGCCAACCAACTGCTGATCCATGAACGTATTTCCCCTACTAGGAGTTCCCCAGCATTATGCCTGGGGCGGTTTAGAATTCATCCCTAAATTGCTAGGACATCCAACGCCGGCCAATCAGCCGTACGCCGAACTATGGTTTGGTGCTCATCATAAAGCCCCGTCGTTGCTTCGGCATCAACCCCAAAACCTGGCCGAGTTGATCAGCAGCGCTCCGGAAACACTTTTGGGCCGGTCCAGCGTCAAGTGTTTTGGCCCACAGCTTCCCTTTTTACTCAAGATCCTGGATGTGCGCAATATGCTCTCCATCCAGGTACATCCAAATAAAACGCAGGCGCAGCAGGGCTTTGCCGAAGAACAAAATCAGCGCATACCGTCAAACGCACCCCACCGAAATTTTAAAGACGCTAACCACAAACCGGAACTGATGGTCGCCCTGTCCGACTTTTGGCTTTTGCACGGTTTCACCCAATCAGACATTATCGAGGAGCGCCTGAAGCATTATCCTTCCCTATACGCTCGCTGGCAACAATACCCAGTAATTGGTCAGTTCTACCCGCATATCATGCAATTGCCCCAAACGGAAGTCAATATTTTACTGCAGCCAGTTGTCCGGAAAATCCAGTCGCTGCCTCAAACTCCGAAGAAATCAGATCCTGAATATTGGCTGGGCAAAGCGATCCGTAGCTATTGCCGAGAAGACTACTTGGACCGTGGACTGGTATCCATATTACTAATGAATTTGGTTGGTCTACGCCCGGGTGAAGGCATATTTCAAGATGCTGGGGTTTTGCATGCTTATCTGGAAGGAATTAATATCGAATTAATGGCCAACTCGGATAATGTCTTCCGGGGTGGCCTGACCCCCAAACACGTAGATGTCCCCCAGCTATTAAAACACGTTCAGCTGCGATCCATCCAACCCAACATTCTTCACGGCGTGGCCGCCGCGGCGGGAATAGCAGTCTATCCGACTCCGGCACAGGACTTTCAATTAAGTGTGCTGACATTAGACACTCAAACCCCGCGGCAACGTACCGCTAAAGCAGGCCCCCAAATTGGTTTGGTCATGGAAGGCCGGGTAATAGTGAATGACCAATTTGAAGTAGACCCGGGTTATGCATTCTTTGTCCCGCATCAGGTCGAGATAATGCTCGATGCCCAGGTGCCGTCGCGCATTATGCTTGCCGGCTTACCGCCCAAAAAAAACCAAGCCGCTCCGGAAGACTTTACTGAGGGCTATAGCTAGCTTCGCCAATGGCCTGCAAACGTACATTATTTAAATCCATCCGTTTTCCTTTGCGGATTATTCCTACAGTAACCCGGTCGTCGGGCCGGTAAAGTGCAAGTTGCTCTTTTAGTTCCGGCACCGTATTAATCCGGGCGTTGTTGATTCGCAAGATTACGTCGTCGGTTCGAATACCGGCCCTAGAGGCACTACCATTTGCGTATACATTGCTCACGAGAACCCCCTCGATGGCCGGCAATTGCAGATCCCGAACATCAGTACTGGTGAGTTCTTGTACGTTTATACCCAAGATAGCGCGCTGCACCACCCCGTGGTCCCGCAGATCCGTAACAATTTTATAGACCAGGTTAGATGGGATCGCAAACGAGTAACCTTCGTAACTACCTGTTTCGGAAATCAGTGCTGCATTAATACCGACCAATTCGCCCTCGATATTAACCAAAGCACCACCACTGTTACCGGTATTGACAACTGCATCAGTTTGGATGAAGGACTCAACCGCGTAATTACCTTCCAAAATATTAATATTGCGACCCTTTGCGCTGACAATTCCCGCGGTAACGGTAGAGTTTAGATTGAACGGGTTACCGATGGCAACCACCCATTCACCGACCGCTAAGTCATCGGAATCGCCAAAAACCGCCGGGTCCAAGCCGTTCTGTTCCACTTTAATCAAGGCGAGATCAGTATTCTCGTCGAAAGCCTCCATTTTGGCAGGAACCATTCGCTTGTCTGGCAAGGTAACTTGAATATCCGACCCCTCATCAACTACGTGGTAGTTGGTAATGATGTAGCCGTCGGTTGAGAAAATTACACCGGACCCGGAAGAGATCCTGTAGCCTCCCCGATCCAACATGTTAATACTGACTACGGAACTGCGCATCGAGCGCGAAGCGTAAATAAAGTCGCTGGGCCGCTCGGTTTGCGTTTCGCGATCCGGGGCCCGATTGATGGTATTGGTAAGTCGGGAAAAAGAAAAACTGGCGGTACGTACAAGAGAATTATCGGTGGTTATCAGGGATGCACTTGGAGATTCAAAAGCAGTAAATAGACCGTACGAGAAAAAACTGCTTAGCATGGCCACTAAGAAATAAGACAATAGTCGCTTCATCGAAAGTGATTTTAGAAGATTTAAATTCGGTCGTTTATCAACTCGGTAGAATTGTTAACGCAAAAAAAGCCGAGTAAGCTTATTTTTTCTTCGGTTTTTTGACAATTCCAACAAATTCAATAGCCGGAGGTTGCAAAAAAGAAGCCGTCTTGGGAAGACGGCTCCGCAAATGAGAAAAACCACTTAGCATAAGGAAAGCATGATGGGAAAGTATGACTTGTACGGGAAGCACCTCATAGTAGCGACCTAAAAGCGGCCCCATTCATCGGGCACTGCACCTATTTGGATCGATTGAAACAGGACCTATTGATCTTAAGTAATTCACCTCATTACCACCGACGCTTCCAGGAAAGCAGAGGGGAAAAGGCCACCTCCACTCACTGGACGGACCCAGCCTGCTCGTCCAACACATTAAGCCGGTGATACTCGATCAGGTAAATAATTTTTTGAGCGTAATGAGCATCGGCAGTGCCGTTAAACCGCTCCAACTGGCGGGCCCATTTTTTGTAGTCTGTTACTTGGAAACAAAATTCTGGGAGCAGTTGGTGAAGCCGTTCGCTGTGGTAACGCCAGTTTTGCCAAGCACTGCTAGCATGATTTTCAGCTGTAAGACTACCGAAATGGTTATGCGCCTGTATGGCCTGAACATCCGTTCCCGCTTCCGTTTCCAAAAGCGCTTGTGCCATTTTAACACTGGCAGGAATGCCGTATTTCACCTGTTCTTGCACTGCGACTTTAGAAAAACGTTTGATGTAATCTTTTACCGCCTGGCTATTCAACCGTACGGATCGAATAGCCCTGTCGATTTGCTGGAAAGCCGTGGGGTCCTGCTGTTCACCCGAAAGAACCGGGGTCCGGTTTATCCGTTCATTGAGCGGCGTTTTTTGCCGGGCCGCCCGGAAAAACACCGGTTGTGCCAACCCCATTTCTTCGGTGGGCACTGCGGACTGTAACAAAGACTTACCTGCCGCCTTCATATTGACTGTAAAACGAATCTCTTTCTTAAATACTACATACATCGCCAGTAAAGCAAGACCTATTTTCAACCAGGGAAGCTTGCCACCCAGTAAGCCGGGAAAACCCACATGTACCCAGTACTTGCCGGCCGTAAAAAGGCGCCCAGTGCCATGAACGGCACGCCTGCCTTGATCGCTGTTTAGTACTTTAGAAAAACGACCTTCTCGAATTACCCGGGCATCCTCGATATCTCCCTGCCTAAAAGATTTTCGATTCTTGGCCTTACGGTTCTTTGCTTTGAAAAAGTTAGACGTGGAAGCCTTCATAACCGTACCGTTTTTGCACAAATTTTTGTATTATTGCTAAAACTAAAAACAAGCTGTTTTATCCAGTTGCTTACAACAACAAATATAAAACAAAAAGTTTTTAAATGCTAGCTTTTTAAAACTTTTTCATTTGAATTATGGGTGACTTTTCAGATAATATTGTTAATCAGCGTTTTAGAAAGGTTTATCAAGAACTGGAGCGCCACAACCTAATCAAAGGCAAATCCGATATTGCCAAAAAGCTGGGCACTTACAACCACGTAATCAACAGTATTCTGAAAGGCCAACGCAATATTACTGTCGACCAATTGTACCGCCTTTTTTTGCACTACCAAGTAGATGCGAATTACGTTTTTGGTCAGCACGACTACATGTTTTTGTCCAACGTCGACCTTCCGGATGGCATTCCCACCCATTCCACCGACGTGCAGTCCGAGCAGGGCCGTCAAAACATTACCCTGGTTCCGGAACGGGCTCTTGCAGGCTATGCCCTCGAGCACCAAGACCGGGACTTTCTCGACGCCCTCCAGAAGTTTTCCATTCCGGGCATGGACGGCAGCTTGATCGCGTTTGAAATCTCTGGGGATTCTATGCTCCCCACCATCACCAGCGGTGATCTGGTCATCTGTGAACCTATGGAGCGCGGCGAGCCGCTACGCGATAACCAGGTATATGTCATCGTTACGGATGTCGTAGTGGCCAAGCGCATTCAACAAATCCGCAATGGGAAAGAACTCTACCAATTGCGGCTGATTTCCGACAATAGCCAGGTATATAAACCCTACGATGTGGCTCCCGATGAGATCCAGCAAATTCTTAAAGTCCGTTGCCGGTTGACCGATCACGCCATTGCCTAGCCGTTTCCCCTCAACCATCATGGGTGTGGTGCGTTCTAGTGAAAAATTACGTCTTTATGAATCGGCTCGCCAAAGAAACTAGTCCCTACCTTTTACAACATGCCCATAACCCGGTAGACTGGTACCCCTGGGGCCAGGAAGCCATCGAGCGAGCCCAAAAAGAAGATAAGCCCATCCTGGTTAGTATCGGTTACTCCACCTGCCATTGGTGCCATGTAATGGAAAGGGAATCTTTCGAAAACCCGGAAGTGGCTGCCCTGATGAACGAACATTTTGTTAATATCAAGATCGACCGCGAGGAACGGCCCGACTTGGACCAAATCTACATGGAAGCCTGCCAGCTTATTACGGGCAGCGGTGGCTGGCCATTGAATTGCTTTCTACTCCCTGATGGCCGTCCCTTTTTTGCTGGCACCTATTTTCCTCCACAGCCCTTTCAAAACCGACCTTCTTGGCCGCAGTTGTTGGAGCATCTGGCTGGTCTCTATGCCAAAAAACGCGACATTGTCGAAGATCAGGCAGAGCGGCTGACTAAATCGATCGACCAGAGCGACGAGATCTTTTTTCGCAATGCCGTCGCCGTCGGCGAAGATACAACGGCCTTTTACCGCGGCCTCACCGACCAAATAAACGAGCAATTATTGCAACGGTCAGACCGGGATTGGGGCGGGTTCGGTGGAGCGCCCAAATTCCCGGCAGCCATGGCGCTGCGCTACCTGTTGCATTACCATTACTACACCGGATCGGAGCAGTCCCGGGAGCACTTGGTTTTCTCGCTCGATAAAATGATACAAGGTGGCCTTTACGACCAGATCGGCGGCGGTTTTGCCCGGTACGCTACCGACCGGGCCTGGCGCATTCCGCATTTCGAGAAAATGCTGTACGACAATGCTCTGCTCACCGGATTGCTGGCCGACTGCCACGCCTTCCACTCTACTCCCAGATACGCCCGTACCGTGCGGGAGAGCCTCGACTTCATTGCACGTGAGATGACCCATCCCGACGGCGGATTCTATTCGGCCCTGGATGCCGATTCCGAGGGAGAAGAAGGGAAATTCTACGTTTGGAAAACTGCTGAAATCCAGGAGTTGGTCGGTGATGACTTCGACTGGTTCGCCGAGCTGTACCATATTACCCCACAAGGGAATTGGGAAGGGGTCAACATCCTGTTTCGCGACCAGAACCTGGAGGCGTTTGCTGAAGCCCGTGGCCTGGACTTCGAACACCTGCGCCACAAGCTGGATACCATTCATCAGCAACTGATGGCCCGTCGGGACGAACGCGTACGTCCCGGACTGGACGATAAAATCCTGTTAGCCTGGAACGCTATGATGGTCTCAGCCTATCTAAAGGCATACCGGTCGCTGGGCGAGACCGCTTACCGGGCAGCGGCAGAAAAAAACGTAGCCTTTCTCCGCCGCCACCTCCGCCGCTCCGACGGTACCTACTATCATGGCCTGCGCTACCATAATGGTCAGCCTCAGCCCAAGCAGGCAGCCTTCCTAGACGATTACGCCTTGCTTATCCGGGCCCTGCTCGATCTGTATCAGGTAAATTTTGACGCCAGCCTGCTCGAAGTGAGTCTATTGCTCACCCAATTTACGATAGCCCATTTCAGCGATCCTGAAGATCCCTTGTTATTCTACACCCCTGATCAGCAAACCGATGTGATCCTGCGCAAGAAAGAACTATTCGACAATGCCGTTCCCTCCGGCAACTCCACCATGGCGGGCAACCTGCTGGCACTGGGGTTATTACTCGATCGTCCAGAGTACTCGAAACGAGCCCGTGCGATGTTGGAAAAAATGATCCCGGCGGTAAGCAGTTACCCGTCGAGTTTCGCCGGCTGGGCAAACACGTATTTACACCAGGTTTATCCCATAGCTGAAATTGCGGTAGTAGGCCCTCAGTGGGCAACTCTAGCCAAGGAAGTAGGCCGTATCTTCGTTCCCGGGCGCATCATGGAGGCGTCTGCTTCCGGCCGGGCCGATTCCCCTTTATTGGCTGGCAAGGAACACCCGGACCAGACCCGCATCTATTTGTGTGAAAACTACGCCTGCCAATTGCCGGTGGTTCACCCAGCCGAGTTGCAAGAGCAACTGGCAGCCAGGCGGAAAACGTCGGCCTAGCGGCCAAACACCCGAAAAAAAAGATTTTACGCCAGGGCTGTAAGCTGGCGTACAAAAGGTTTTTTGAAATAGCGGTACAAATCCGTTATTTTTAATTAATATAACTTATTGCATTTTACCTTTTAACGGTTCTACATATCATCCATGAAGCACATAATTGCAGGCACTTTATTTTTTTTCTTCACGCTTGTTACGATGCACGGTCAGCAAAATGCGCAGTACAGTTTGTACATGCTCAATAAATTTGCTTTCAATCCGGCCTACGCCGGCCTGGACCACTCCCTCAGCCTAACCGGCGTATACCGGGGGCAATGGGTTGGATTGGAGGGCAACCCCTCTACGGCTCAGGTTAATGTACACATGCCCCTCTACATTTTGCGCGGCGGCCTGGGACTTAGCTTTGAGAACGATGAGCTGGGCGCTCGCCAAGGCACACAATTTACCCTGGCCTACAACTATCAGCTGGAATTGGGCGATGGTATTCTTTCCATTGGCGTAGCGGGCGGGCTTCGGCAGTTGCGACTCAATGGAAATGACCTTCGGACCCCGCAGGGCGAGTACGAAGACGGCACGGTGATCAATCACCAGGATGAACTTTTACCGATTACCAGCATCAATGGCAGTACGCCGATTTTCGATGCCGGGGCCTTTTATCAAAACGACTGGCTGGAGATCGGAGTCGCCTCCAAAAACCTTTCGGAGCCGGGCATAGAGCTCGAAAACCTGACCTATCAACTAGTCCGTAATTACATTGTCTACGGGGGGGCTTACTTTGACATTACCGGCAGCATCCAATTGCAGCCTTCTTTTATGGTGCGCTCTGACCTTACCCAGACCCAAACCGACCTCTCACTTTTAGTCCAATACAACAACAATATCTTTGTAGGGGCCACGTTTAGAGGATACAGTTCTGAAACGATCGATGCGCTAGGCATCATCGGTGGGTTGAAAATCAGTGAAAACATCACGCTCGGGTACGCGCACGACCTCGGTCTTTCCGACCTACAATTGGTCAATGACGGTTCGCATGAGATCATGCTTAACTACAATCTCAACAAGCGAATCGGCGCCGGTCGTCCGCCCAATATTATCTACAATCCCAGGGCGCTGTAGATAGATTTTCTTCCAATTTTTTTTAGACTGAGGCATTAAATGCTTTTTCCTTGCGTTAAATCGGAGTGAGCGATGTGCTCCGAAGTGCTTTCCCTCGTGTTGAGGATAATTCTATATTTGCATCGTTCTACGGTCATTACATTAATCTGAAGGAAAACTCGGGTGTTAAGATGAAAAACTTACTCAAGCTTGTACTGGCTCTGCTGGTCGTATTTACTGTGGCGTCTTGCGGGAGCCGCGAGACGGGTGAATTAACAGGGGTACTAAAGCGCCCCTCCTGGAAAGGAATCAACCCTTACGGTATGGTCTACATTCCTTCCGGGACGTTGATTATCGGTCCCAGCGATCAAGACGTGAGCAACACCTTCGTCCAACGTCCCAAAACCATTTCTATTCAGGGTTTTTACATGGACGAAACCGAAATAACTAATAACGAGTACCGTCAATTCGTCTACTGGGTACGGGACTCCCTGGCCCACGACTACCTCGGGCACTTCAAAGAGGACGACGAAGGTAACCAAAGTATTGACTGGGAGTTGGAAATTGACTGGGAGTCGGATGAACTTTACGACCTCTTCTTGCAGGGCGACGATCGCTTCGCCGGCCGCAAAGAGCTCGATAAAGGCAAGTTGGTGTTCGAATACCAGTGGTTCGACTGGACTAAGGCCGCCCAAAGTCCGGGTGTCGACGAAAATGGCTTTGAGATCCCCCGCAGTACCTACATCAACCGTAAAAAGGTCAACATTTACCCAGATACCTTAGTATGGATTCGCGACTTTTCTTACTCCTACAATGAGCCTATGGCCCGGAACTATTTCTGGCACCCCGCCTTCGACGATTATCCGGTCGTCGGTACCGACTGGCATATGGCCCGCGCCTTCTGCTATTGGCGTACTTCCCTTTGGAATCAATACCAATCCACCCGTAAAGACGGGGTTAACACCGAAGACTTCACCCTGCCTACCGAACACCAGTGGGAGTATGCCGCCCGCGGCGGCCACGATTTGGCGCCCTATCCTTGGGGCGGACCCTACGTGCGCAATGCCAAGGGCTGCCTGCTGGCCAACTTCAAACCCGGTCGCGGTAATTATCCCGAAGACGGCGGTATGTATACCGTACAGGCCGATGCCTATTTTCCCAATGATTACGGACTGTACAATATGTCGGGCAATGTTGCGGAATGGACCCTTTCGGCTTACCACGAAAACTCCTACGCCTTTTTACACGACCTTAATCCAGACTTCCGCTACGATGCTAAAGACGACGACCCAGAAGCCTTCAAGCGCAAGGTAGTGCGGGGCGGTTCCTGGAAAGATGTCATGTATTTCCTTCAGACCGGCACGCGCTCCTCGGAGTACCAGGATACGACCAAGTCGTATATCGGCTTCCGCTGCGCGCTGACCTTCCTCGGCCGTTCGATCAACGATTTCTAGGCGAAAAACCGGCCATTCGAATAAAATAAGGATATTGTGTCGCGACACAATATCCTTATTTCATTTTTGGTTATGGGATTTGGTGCAGGGTGTCCGGCAAAATTAGAGCCTGATTTTTTTATTCGGGCGTGTAACTTTTTTACCGAATACCATTATTTAATTGGGGTTCCCCCCCAGATGTACATTCATTCATTTTCTAACCTATCTTTAAAGACAAGCACAATGAGCTTTTTGAAATCCAAAGGCTTTAAGTACCTTAAAAATCTTCTTATCGGATTGGGTGCAGCCGTCGTACTGTTGGGCGCCCTGTTTAAAATTCTTTCTTGGGAAGGCGCTAACGAAATGCTGATGGTCGGTATGTTTACCGAGGCTTTTATTTTTGCCTTCCTGGGTATTATCGGCCCGGACAAAGACTATTACTGGGAAAAACTCTATCCCGGTCTGGATAGCTACAAGGCACCTATTCAGCCCCTTACTGCCGGCCCGGTTACCGGAACTCAGCAACCCGGTCTCAACGGCGAAGTGGTCGAGCAGCAGCTGGGCGGCATGCTTTCCGAGCTGCAAAGTATGTCTAAAAGCCTGGGGTCATTGAAAGCGCTTCAAGAGGTAGACTTCTCCGGTACCAGCCACCAGATCAAAGCCATGTCTAACTTCTACTCGAAGCTGAACGAAGCCATGGCCGACCTGGCCGACTCCCTGGAGGAAACCAAAGTTTACAAAGACCAATTGTCAACCTTGAATCAGAACATCGGCCAACTAAACAATACGTACAGCAACCTGAACAGTGTGTACGGCAACATTATCTCTGCCATGTCTAATGTGCGACAGGGATAGACCATCCGGTGGTCCTTTTTTCCAAAACCAAAAAAGTACACAACCATGTCGATACCTAAGGAACCCCGGCAGCTGATGATCAACCTGATGTACCTGGTACTCACGGCCATGCTGGCCCTGAACGTCTCTGCCGAGGTGATGAACGCTTTCTTCGCCCTCGACAAGGGTAATAAGGAAAGTATCAAGACCGTTGAAGGCCAGCTGGCCCAAACGGAAAAAGGCCTGAAAGACCTGCTCAGCGATGAGTCCAAAGCAAAATACCGCCCCATTGAACCGGCGGTAGATGAAGTCAGACAGACCGTAAAAGAATTCAATAGCTACGTCGACCAGCTTCGCGACGAGCTCATCGATGCTGGAGGTAATCGTGACGGTCAGGTCAACGAGGAAGATTACATCATTGACCACGGCAAAGAAGTACCCAAAGGGAAGAAGAACAAAGATATCACCACGCGGCTACTGGTCGATGAAGGCAAGGGTGCCGAGCTAAAAGCTAAAATCGAAGAAACACGCGACCGGTTGATCACTTCGTTTACCACTTTGCTCAACGATTATGGCCAAGAGTTCGGCCTTTCGGAAACCGAGATTCAGAACCGCATTCAAAATATTGGTAACAACTTGCCTCTGGAAATCGACGACCAGACCTGGCGCGAGCAAAAAGACCGCAACAGTTGGGAAGATTACAAATTCCGTCAACTGCCCCTGGCAGCCGTTCTTCCTTTGCTGAGCCAGATGGAATCCAACGCCAAATCGTCGGAAGCAGCTCTGGTTAATAATATGGCCGAGCTGGCTGGCGGCCGTACCATTGAGTTTGATGCCTTCTTCCCGGTGGTGCAAGCCGAGAAAGCCTACGTCATTGCTGGTGAACCTTTTAATGCCGAAATTTCCGTCGGTTCCTACAGCTCGCAAATTAATCCGAACGACATCAAACTGTTCGTGAACGGACAACGCTTGGAAGTAGGGGATGACGGTAAGGCAAAATACACCAACACGTCGACCAGCACCGGCAAGAAAACCCTTAACCTGAAGGCCGAAGTCACCAACCCACTTACTGGAGAGACGACAGAGGGCGATGGCACCTACACTTATGAGGTGGGCCGACGCTCGGTAGCTGTTTCGGCCGACAAGATGAACGTGTTCTACATCGGCGTAACCAATCCGATTACTGTATCGGCAGCCGGCGTTTCATCCAACGATCTGCGCGTGAGTGGTAACGGCGGAGGCATTAGCCTGTCCCGCTCCGGCGGCGGTACCGGAAAATACAACGTTACGGTAAACCAACCCGGCACTTCTAATGTGATCGTTTCCGGCGGTGGACTGTCTCCTACCTCGTTCGAGTTTCGCGTAAAGCGCATTCCCGATCCGGTAGCTAAGTTAGGGGGTACCAGCTCGGGCGGCGATCTGGGTAACGGTGCCTTCAAAGCGCAGGACGGAGTTATTGCAGTACTCGACGGCTTCGATTTCGACGCTCGCTGTAACATCTCCGGCTTCGAGCTGGTATACTCGGCAGCCCGGCAAGACCCGGTACGCGTGACCAATCCTGGCGCCCGATACAACAACCAAGCGCGCGCGCTGGTCAACAGAGCCAAGCCCGGCGACACGTACTACTTCAACAACGTACGCGCTAAATGCCCTGGCGATGCCGTAACGCGGAAGATCAATCCGATGGTCTTTAATATTCGATAAAATCCGCTGAAGAGGTGTAATAGAGCAGGTGGTTTGACCGTTAACCAATTGCAATATTGCACCTCTTTAAACTCGAAGGAAAAAAAGTTGGTATCATGAACATCATTTCAAAATACGTTGGTCTGGGGCTAATTCTTTGCCTGGTCACTACCCTCAACGCCCAACAACCGGACAATTTCGTCACAGAGTCGGGTGAAATCTTGGAGGTCGAAGAAAATAGCCAAAACGAGGTGGCAGTACTGGATGACATTGTGGAAACCACCATCACTTACCAGCGCCAGCAACTCAAATATGATCATATCCGGGAGGCAGATATCTTTTACAAAAAACGCGTATGGCGCATCATCGACGTGCGCGAAAAGATGAATCTTCCTTTCGCTTATCCAAATCGCCCCCTGGTCAAGATCCTACTCGAATCCGTACGCAGCGGTGAAATTGTTGGTTACTCAGACGAAAAGTTCGACAATCCCATCGATACTTCGGTGGTTAAAGATATCGGGGCCGAAGTCGACAGTATCGAGACCTTCAATCCGCAAACCTACGAGCCCGAAATTAAAGTAATCCGCAACGAGCTTGACCTGAATTCGGTAAAGCGCTTTCGCGTCAAAGAAGACTGGTTCTTCGACAAGGAATCGTCTACCCTGCAGGTACGTATTCTGGGAATTGCGCCCGTTCTACCCATCCGCGCTGACGGCGGTGATGTGATCGGCGAATCGCCCATGTTCTGGGTGTATTACCCTGAAGCGCGCAAAGCCCTTGCAAAAGAAAGGTACTACAACCCTTACAACGATGCGAGTACCATGTCCTGGGAGGACCTGTTTGAGATGCGTTTCTTTTCCAGCTACATCTATAAAATGTCGAACGTACAGGACTTACGGATCGAGGATTATATCGACGATCCTATCGATCAGCTCATCGAAGCCGAAAATCTAGAGCGGCAGATCTTCAACTTCGAACATGACCTGTGGTCGTACTAGTACTATATCCGCAATAGTGTCGAAACAAAAGGGAGCGATGGAAATCTTCGCCCCCCTTTTGTCATTCTATGATCTGCTCTGATGCCTCCGCTATTTCATGTACGCCCACGCCGTCTGGTATTCCCCTGAGCGCTCACAATATGCAAGAAACGCCTGGTAGAAAGGCGATCCACCAATGGTTGCTGAGTCACCCACAATTACGAGTTGTTTGCGGGCCCGGGTCATGGCCACATTCATTCGCCGATAATCATTCAGAAAGCCAATCTCGCCCTTACGGTTCGAACGCACCAGCGAGATATAGATCACATCCCGTTCCTGACCCTGGAATCCGTCGATGGTTTTTACCGTCAAAGGTAAGCCTGCTAGCACCGGGTCATCCTGTATGGTCTCGGTCATGTATTGCACCTGCTCACGGTAGGGAGAAATAATGCCGATGGAGGGTAAATTATCTGCCGGATAGGCGTTGATCAATTGGTAGAGATGTTCCGTCAGTATGAGAAACTCCTCGGGATTGTAGCGACTTTGATAATTGGGTTCCAGTTTTTCCTCAAATCCGCAGCCGGCGGTATCGATAAACCAAACCGGCTGGTTCTGCTCAATCGCCAGGCGATGCTCGCGCACCGCCGGGGCTGCCTCAAGGGCGTTATTGTAAAATTGCTGGTTTGAAAAATTCATAATATCGCGATGCATGCGGTATTGCACGTTGAGCAGGCTGACGCGGTCCATGCGCTGTATACACTTCTCGATCAGAGTAACGCTAAAGCCGCCCTTTTGGGCCTCGCGCGATTTAACCGTTGGCGGCAACTGAAACGGATCGCCGGTCAAAACAACTTTAGAAGCTTTGGTGATGGGTATCCAACTAGCGGGCTCCAACGCCTGGGCTGCCTCATCGATAAAAACGGTTTGGAAGGCGCGTTTCTCCAGCATTTTCTGATTGGCCCCCACCAGGGTACAGGTGATAACCTGTGCAGCATCCAGAATTTGATCGATCAGGCGGTTTTCCAGAGTATTTGCCCAAGCACTGAGTTCATTGGCTTCCCAGCGCAGCTTCCGTCGCTCGTCGTATGCCTCCTTTCCGCGCTTGCGGTACAACCGTGCGGCCCGGCGCCGCGCCTCGGCAGCCTCCTGCTTAATACGCTTGATGCTTTTGCTTTCGGGGTGTTGGGCCAATTGCATCTCCAATGTATGCCGTATGATGTGCTCATCGATACGCGAAATATTGCCGATCCGCACCACACTAAGCCCAACCTCTGCCAGGCGCTCGGTCAGCAAATCGACGGCAGTATTGCTGGGTGCTGTTACCAGGATATTGGCTTCCCGCTCGCTGAGCACCTTGACGGCCTGAACCAGAGTAGTTGTTTTTCCAGTACCCGGCGGGCCGTGAATCACTGCTACATCCTGGGCCGCCAATATCTCATTGACCGCATGGTTTTGCGACGGATTGAGTTCCGGTAATTGTACCGGTTTCTTAACCGGGCGGTAGCGGGGCGCCTGTTCTCCCAGTAGGATCCGCCTCAGCTCTGCTAACCGGCCTTGCTTGGCACCGATTACCTTCTGCATGGCTTTTTCCATCTCCAGGTAGGTCGTCTCGTCGAACATCAGATCCACCCCGATCATACCCAAGCCAAGCCAATGGGGTAAATCCTGGGCACCGAGGATGATCTTCATCTTGTTTTTGTCGATATAGTGAATTACCCCGTTGCGGTCAGCATTGCGCACATCGGGCTGAAGGGTAAACAACCGGACGGTCTTGCCGGCACGAAACTGATGCTCCAATTGGTCGGCGCCCTCGCGGTAGACGGTCACGTAGGCCCGATCCCCGTAGGTATAACCTTTTTTGATAATATCGACGGGATACCAAGTGAGTCCCTTCTGCTGACGCTGGGCGAGCGGCAAACTCTGCACCAGGCGACGAAACTGTTCGAAGTCCTCTTCTTTTTCCAGCAACAGCAATTCCCGTACGCGTTCTAACTCTTCTTGTATGGTAATCATGGACGATGCGGTGCGACCGATTTGAGATAGTCAGGCCAACTATTTTTTGGTAAACTTGTATTACAACTACTTATTCACCTGGGAGTTCAACTCCCCAGCACTTTCCCATGGCTACACCCAAAAAGACCGAAGGGGTTCGGCTGAAAGACCAACTGGGCGCCCTGCGCAACATCCCGCGCTTTTTCCAGATGATCTGGAATACCAGCAAAGGCCTTTCCATCGCCAATATCCTGCTGCGGATCGTGCGCGCCGTCATCCCGGTTTCCCGCCTGTATGTGTACCAGGAAGCCATTGATGAAATCCTCAAGCTGATCGATCAACCGGATGCTTCCCAGCAGTATCTTTGGTTGATGGTGGGCCTGGAATTGGGGCTCGTGCTCTTATCTTCAGTCTTAGGCCGGGCCAATACCCTGGTAGACATTTTGCTTGGCGATCTGTTCTCCAACCGCATATCGGTCGATCTGATCCGCCACGCCGCACGCCTCGACCTCTATCAGTTCGAAAATCCGGAGTTCTACGACAAACTGGAACGAGCACGCCAGCAAACCTCGGCACGCACTGCCCTCATGTCGACCGTGCTATCACAGTTTCAGGATTTTATTACTATCATCTCCCTTGCGGTTGGGATCATTGCCTTCAACCCTTGGTTACTACTCCTGCTGGTTGTAGCCGTATTGCCTTCTTTTCTCGGAGAAACCCGCTTCAACCAACGCCGGTATAGCCTCTCACGCAGCTGGACCCCCGAGCGGCGTGAGCTCGACTACCTGCGCTACATCGGCGCCAGCGACGAGACCGCCAAGGAGGTTAAAATCTTTAACCTTGCCGATTTTTTGGCCACCCGCTTCGAAACCATCTCGACCAACTACTACAAAGCCAACCGGAAGCTTGCAATCCAACGCGCCTCGGTGGGAGTAGCCCTTTCGGCCATCGGTACCGTTGCCTATTATGGCGCCTACGTGTACATCATTTTGCAAACGATCGGCGGCGCTATCACAGTAGGTAAATTCACTTTCCTGGCAGGCGCCTTCCGGCAATTACAGAATTATGTACAGTCGATTATGAGCCGCTTTTCCAGCATTGCCGACAGTGCCCTCTACCTAAAAGACCTTTTTGACTTCTTTGCTATTGAACCTACGATCAAGGCTAACCCCGGGGGCCTTCCCTTCCCGGAGCCATTGCGAGAAGGATTTACCCTTGAACAAGTGAGCTTTAAATACCCGGGCAGCGATGGCTACGCGTTGCAGAATGTGAGCTTCCACCTGCGGGCTGGTGAAAAACTGGCCCTCGTAGGAGAAAATGGAGCCGGAAAAACAACTTTGGTAAAGTTGCTGGCTCGCCTTTACGAACCCTCCGAAGGTCGAATCCTCATTGATGGAGTCGATATCCAGGCCTATAACCTCACTGACTTACGGCGTCATATCGGTATTATCTTCCAGGATTACATTCGATTCCAGATGAAAGTAGCCGACAACATCGCAGTGGGCGATATCCTGGAGATTGATAATGACCCACTGATCGCAGAAGCCGCCGATAAGAGCCTGGCCCGGGACGTCATAGATCAGCTACCGCTGAAATTCGAGCAGGTACTGGGTAAACGCTTCAAAAATGGGGTAGACCTCTCCGGCGGTCAGTGGCAAAAAATAGCATTGGCGCGAGCCTACATGCGTGACGCCCAACTGCTCATCCTCGACGAGCCCACCGCAGCACTGGACGCGCGGGCCGAGCACGAAGTCTTCCAGCGTTTTTCCGAACTCATTACAGGAAAAACCGCTGTCCTAATCTCGCACCGATTTTCTACCGTGCGCATGGCCGACCGCATCCTGGTACTCGAAAACGGCCGCAAAAAAGAATTGGGCACGCACGAAGAATTGTTAGCCATGGAGGGCCGCTACGCCGAACTCTTTCATTTACAAGCACAAGGGTATTTGTAAAAAAATAAGACTTGCCACTTACCGGCATCCTGCGTAAATTAGAAATGCCCGGAAGGTGTCCCCGATCATTCTTCATCAACTGTTGCTTATGTTCAATTGGATTAAAAGCCTGTTCAGCTCCGAGGATTTATCCCCCATTCTAGAGCGCCGCCCACACCTCATCGATGTACGTACCCCGGGCGAGTACCGAAGCGGGCACGGCGAGGGTACCGAAAACATCCCCGTAAAAGAGGTAGATGCCTACATTGGTCAATGGCAAAAGGAAAGCCGCCCCATTATTGCCTGCTGCCGCTCGGGTACCCGCAGCGGCATGGTGGTGCGCAAGCTCAAAAAAAAAGGCTTGGAGGCCTACAACGCTGGCAGTTGGCAAAACCTGAACCGCATCATACAGAAGGCCGATCGCTCTTAAGTCTGGTAGGCTTGAGTACCCCGCAGTATCGTGCCGCCTCGTAATTCGTAGATCAGCACACCGTACACTAACGAATACTCGGCTGCGACCACCCAGAGGTTTTCCTGATATTCAGGATAACTATAATTTACGTAGGTCAGCATGATCAATCCCGACCAGATTACGGGAAAACGGTAACGCGTAAACAGACACAAAACCAAAGGCATACTTACGTACCAAGGGTGCATATTAGCCGTACCCGCCAGATAAATACCGATTGCCCAAAGCCACGATTCGGCTAAACTGGCCCGGTCGAAACGACGCTCCAGCGCCGCTACGGCCAGAATGCCCAAAGCGGACAAGCCTGCCACCACAGGACCAATTACGGCAATCCAGTTGTACCCTTTAACCTGCCAACCGATCCAGCGTGCGACGAAATACAGGCTGCCGTTAAATTCGAATTTTTGGAAATAAAGGTTCAGGCTATCGCCAAAATTGTTGACCAACGACCCGCCCACTAAAGGCAAAAAAAGCGCCGTCAGGACCAGCCCGATGATGCCGAAATAAACCAGCGTCCGCCCCACTCCCAAGCGCCGGATCAGAAAGGGTAAAAACAGCAAGGGCAATAGCTTCGAGGCAATTGAACATGCCATAGCCACCGCCGACCAGGCATATTTACGCTTTAAGAGCGCATACCAGGCCAGCAATAGGAAAAAAATCATAGCGCCCTCAAAGTGTAGATTGCCCGTAACTTCAAGGATAATTAATGGGTTGAGCGTGTAAATCAAAGCGCGGAAGCACGGCAGGTCCAGCTCCTTCAGGGTCCGGAGTAGTAACCAGATATTACCCAACTCGAAAAGGAACAGGAGCACCTTCATCACTACAATGCTACCATAGACGCTTTTGGGAAATAGCCACACAGCAAACCAAAAATTCAGCTGCGCGATCGGCGGATAGATGGTAAAATAATCTGTCGAATTTAGGTTGGCGTATAGCTCCGGCGTAAGGCCCGGCACCCTGTTTTCCGGTTCCAGGTAATGTGCTGGTAGGGCTTCGAAGGGGTTAAGTCCTTGTAGAAGCAACCGTCCGTCCCAGATAAAGCGGTAGACATCGTCCGAATAGTTGGGCAGAGCAGGAACCAATACAAGGCGCAACAAAATACCGAGCAGCAGTAAAACCCGGAGCTGACGATCGTTGAACGCATTGGCGTGAGTAAGTACGCCGAAGTAAAGTAAAAACAAGGGAATATATCCCCACATTATCCGCCCGAAATCTTCCTGTGCGGTAAAATAACCCAGAAAGGCCGTCAGGCCCGTCATACCAGCTGCAGTTATCCACAGGCTGGTATTGCTGATTCGCTCCGGCATGGAAATGCTCATCTACTTCAAACTCAGGTGGCGCAGGGTAAAATAAAAGATCGTACCGAAGCCGATCGATAGCAAGGCGTGGTAGACCACAAAAATGGTATTTTCCGTAAGGATGCCGTACACAGTGGCTCCAGAAAAATAAAGCGCCATCAAACCCTCCATGATGGTGGTCCAGGAAAGACGCTTTTTCAGATAGCTATTGCGCTGTAAGCGGTCTTTAATACTTTGAATATTGAATTTAGGCGTTCGCACGAATGGCGATTTTTTACCCCGGTAGCCCTGCAATACAGCCACCGAATTATGGAGCGAGAGCCCCATCGAAAGTGCCAGGAACAGGGGGAAGAGCACTACAAATTTCAACAGCAGTCGCCAGAAGGGCTGGTCGCGGTGGATGGGTGCCCATACATTACCGGCAAAGTAAACCAGTGCAATCGATAGCAGGCCGACCATGAAATAGGCGAAAAAATCCCGGTTAAAACCCTGCTCGACCAGTTCGGAGAGCAGGAATAACAACGGTACGCTAAAAACGCCAGTCAGAAACACGAAGACAAAGACCGTACTAGCTAGGAGATGAAAAGTGCCCTGCACCTTTTTCCACCAATTCAATTCGGAGCGCCAGAGCGTCGGCAGCATCTTTTTGGCAGTTTCGGCTCCGCCTTTCATCCAACGAAATTGCTGGGATTTCAGGCTATTCATTTCGGCGGGGAGCTCGGCGGGCGAGCCGACCTCCTCGAGATAGCGGATCTGCCAGCCTTTCAATTGAGCCCGGATGCTGAGGTCGAGATCTTCGGTCAGCGTATCCGCCTCCCAGCCTCCGGCTTCCTCAATCGCTTGCCGGCGCCAGACGCCGGCCGTACCGTTAAACTGCAGCAGGTATTGCCCGGCCATCCGGCCCTTTTGTTCGACGGTAAAATGGACGTTCAATTGGAGAGCCTGCAGCCGCGTAATGAGGGAATAGTCTTCGTTGATATGTTCCCAGCGAGTTTGCACCACTCCTACTTTTTCATCCTGAAAATAAGGCAGGGTTCGCCGTAGGAAATCGGGACGCGGTAAAAAGTCAGCATCAAAAATGGCGATATATTCTCCTTGTGCCCGGACCATCCCGTCGCGCAGTGCACCAGCTTTGTATCCCTGGCGGTTTGATCGACGAATCTGCTCGATCTGTAACCCCTTGGCCCGGTACTCCTCTACCTTCCGCCGAACAATATCGACGGTATCATCGGTAGAATCATCCAGAATGTGGATTTCAAAGCGGTCGAGCGGGTAGTCAAAAGCAGCAACACTGTCGATCAGCCTCTCGATCACGTAACGCTCGTTGTAGATGGGCAATTGAATAGTCACCATCGGCGGCAGCGCAACCGTTTCTTCACGCTCCTCATCGATATCGCCGGCAAAAGCCATGGGCGCTGCAATCGGCGCCCGGACAGTGACCGGCTCACGGGTGCGCTTTCCCTGTCGAGCGTAGTGATAGAGAAGGTTGAACTGCATCAGGCAGTACAAGGTTACGTACAACAATGCAACCGAATAGAGTCCCAGAATCAGGTAGGCGAGAATGACTAACCAAGACATGTAGATCAAATTTTTGCCCCAAAAAATAGCAAGCGTTTACAATCGCAACGGTTTTACCAGTATTTAAATATGGTCCAAAGGATTTTATGCCCGGCTAAGATACTACCTTTAATGGTCCCGGATACTTTGGAGACCCCCACCCGGCGGCGATAGCGCACCGGTATCTCGCTACACCGAAGTCCTTGCTTAGCAGCTTTAACCTGCATCTCTACGGTCCAGCCGAAATTCTTGTCCTCCATGTGTAGCGCCTCCAGCTTTTCCCATTTAATTGCCCTGAAGGGACCTAAATCGGTAAACTCATAACGATAAAATAACCGGATTAAATTGGTGGCCAGCCAATTACCGAAAATTTGTTGAGGTTGCATGGCTCCCTTTTCCATCTGCCCCAACGCGCGGGAGCCAATGACCAGGTCGTAATCATCCTGCACAATTGGCTCCACCAGTTGGGGTAATTCCTCCGGATAATCGGAGTGGTCGCCGTCCAGGAAAACCACAATATCGGGTTGATCCTCCGGCGCTTTTGCCCGTATATAATCCATCCCCTTCAGACAGGCGCTGCCGTAGCCTTTCTGTGGCTCGAAAAGCACAGTGGCCCCAGTGGCACCGGCGCGCTGGGCCGTGCGGTCGGTACTGCCGTTATTGCAAACGATTACCTCGCGAACGTAGGCCGAAGGGATGTCTTCTAATACGAGACCGATAGATTGCTCTTCGTTGAATACAGGAATGATGACGTCAATTACCGGCTGCAAAAGCTACGCATTTAAATTCTGGTCGAAATTACTACTTTTTGCATTCCTCCTCTTCTATTTCGCCAATTGACGCCTCTTATAGGGGGGTAAATTAGGCTATAATACCCGCCTGGCTTGTCCGTCAGCCAACAATCCCTAGATTGAAATCCAGCCGACGCCTCGGAAGCCAATTCCTTATCTTATTTTTGCGTTCGTTAGAAGGGAAGTACCCTCCTGTACGCCTTTTCAATACCAGGCAAATTATGCAAAATATGAAATATGCGATCGGGCTGATCGCCCTGCTTATAACCTTAATCACCTGGTCGTGCGAAGATGAATTTGACTTCATCACCGACGGCAACTTTCAGCTTACCTTTTCTGTAGATACCCTTCGCTTTGACACCGTTTTTACCGAGCTGGGTTCAGCTACCCGCTCCATCAAGGTCTACAACCCTAACGATCGTCCAGTGCGTATCGGTCGCGTCTTTCCCAAGGGTGGTCAGGACAGCCCTTTCCGCTTTAATGTAGATGGCATCCCCGGCAGAGATTTTTCGGATGTGGAAATTCTCGCCGAGGACAGCATTTACGTCTTCGTGGAGGTAACCGTCGACCCCAACCAACCTCTATCGGTGAGCCCCTTTGTCATCGAAGAAAGTCTCGTATTCCAGACGGACGAAACAGCACAGGAAGTACACTTGGAGGCCTGGGGACAAAACGCCAACTACTTTCCCTCCCGCTTTAACCAAGGCGTTCCGGTCGTACTGAGCTGTAACAATGGCGACATCACCTGGGACGATCCCAAGCCCTATGTCATCTACGGCGAGGTATTTATCGACAGCTGCACCCTAAACATTCCCGCCGGCACCCGGGTCTACGTCCATGGCGGCATCGTAGAAAACGACCTGTTTGGCGTTTTCAACGACGGCATCCTTTTTGTTTTGGAAAACGGACGGCTCCGTATACAAGGCACGGCCGAAGAGCCGGTGGTTATTCAGGGCGATCGCCTGGAGGAGCCGTTTCAGGAAGTCGACGGCCAATGGAATGGTATCATTATCGGGCAAAACAGTAAAGGCAACCGATTTGAGCATGCCATCATAAAAAATGCGATCAACAACGTGATCGTCGATTCGGCCGCCACGCTGGTGGCGCGGAATTGCCAGATCTTCAATAGTTCCGGGTCGGCGCTGGTTGGCATCCACAGCACAATCAATGCACAGAACACCATTCTGTACAACGCGGGTAACAATGCTGTACAGCTGTTGCACGGGGGCGACTACCGGTTCACCTACTGCACTGTGGCTAGCTACGGCGTAACCGCTTCGGCCCTTGCCATGAGTAACTTCCAATGCTACGACGACCCCTGCGAAGTGCGCAGCGATTATCGGCTTAACGCCATTTTCACCAACTCCATTCTGTTCGGGTCCCAAAGAGATGAACTCATTTTCTCCGACATCTCCGGCGGTGAGCAGCCCGATTTATTTAATATCCGGTTTGACCACTGCATTGTGCGCGCCGAAGACTTACTCACCGAACAAAACGGGCTGTACAGCGATTTTTTCCAAAACCAATGTATGCCTTGCATTAATGGCGAGCGCACTGACCCGCTCTTTTTGGATCCGAACGAAGACCTGTACACCCTAGACAGTATGTCGATTGCCATCGAACAAGGTAAACCCCTCACCGCTCCAACCGGCGTGATGACTGACCTTCTGGGTAATCCTCGCGACCCTCAAGCGCCCGACCTCGGGGCATACGAATTTGTAGAAGAGTAGTAGGACCGGTTAGAAAAGATCGGGGTCGGGCCACTGGAAAGTGTAGCCTAACTGCCTTTTCACCTTCTCATTGCTGACGATTTTGTAAGATACCGGACCCGCATCCAGAAACTGCGGTGGCTCCAGGCCAAGTCGAAGCGCTTGCCGGGTGTAAAACTCGCCACGGGTAGGATGCTTGTCGGCACATACGTTGAAAATAGTCCCCCAAGCCCCTTGTTTCAAAACAGCTTGGACTATGCCAATGACGTCTTCGCGGTGCACTAGGTTGACGAGCGCATCACCGTTAGGCAATCCTTTCCGACCGGCCAGAAAGCGGCCCGGGTGCCGGTCCCCCCCCACCAACCCGGCAAGGCGCAAAATGGTGAGTCGATCGCCGAGTTGTTTTTGCAACAGGGCCTCTGCGGCAGCTACCGCTTTTGCCCCGGGGCGGCGGGGATCTGGTTTATCTGCCTCGTATACAACAGCATTGTGGTCACCATAAATCCCGGTTGTCGAGAAAAAAAGCAACCGGGGGGCATGCCCCGTATTCAGTTGCTTCAATACCCGCTCCACCTGTTGCGGGTAGCGCGTTTCCACCTCAGGCTGCCGTCGGCCCGGCGGAAGGCTAAGTATACAAAGATCACATGTGAAAAAGTCATTCGGTCGATTGCCGCTGATTTGGCCGGCCGACACTACTATCTGATAACCGCTCAAACCCGCTGCTTCGATTTCCGGTAGGCGAGCGGTCCGGGTGGTTGCGCCCTTTACCCGGTAGCCGTCAGCCAGGAGGCTTTTCCCCAAGGGTAACCCTAGCCAACCGGCACCCAGAATGCTGATCGTGTTGATAGAAGTTGCCATAAAGAAAAGAAAATGCGCCCAGCAAGAATAGCCTGCAGGGCGCACGAGTCGAATGTATGAATCGGCAGAAAAGCCAAAATTTTATGGTGCGGGGTCATTTATGGTATCCCATTTCCTCTGGCATCTGCACCCTAGTCTTGCCATTGATCCAGTGAAGCTTGATTCATGCGCACATAATCCATATTGCCAGCTTCCTTGGCCATTTTCATAGACTTTTCCGCCGCTGTGATCGCCTCGCTGACTTGTCCTAAATCGTGCAGGATCAAAGCTTCGCGCCGCATGGTCCAGAAGCGCGGATTCTCGGCATTGGCCTTCTGGATGTATTCCAGAGCTTTTTCTAAATCTTCTCCTTCATCATGCAGGTAAGAGGCAGCAGCGTAATAATCATTAGCAGTCGGTCCGCCCATAGCGCGCTTGATGGAGGCCATCGCCTGCTCTTTAGTATTGACCTCCATCGGAATAGCCACCATGGTATTGGCCCAGCGCAGCACGATGTCGGCGCTGTTGTTGGTCAGGTTTGCCACGTTGATCGTGAACGTCTGAGCGGTCATATCTACCTGGCGGACGGGAACGGTGAAGACTACAGCCGGTTCTTTTTCTACGTAGCTATTCCAGCTACCGCTCTCGTAGGGGTACAGCATGACCTGCCAGTTTTTGGCATTGGGTTTCGTCAAAACGGCATATTCACCGGCTTCCAACTTTTTCCCGCCCAGGGTAACGCCGTTATCGAAGGCGAATTTAGTTGCGGCATTAGCGCCAGTACGCCACATCTGACCATAGGGAACCAACGTATTTTTGCCAAAAATTTCACGTCCTTTCATGCTCGGACGGGAATAGGTAATGGTCACTTCTGTCAGGCCCACCATTTGTGTCAATTCAGAGGCTGGGCTAGGTGCTGGCGTTTGGATCTGGGCTTTGCTCGTAAGGCCGAAACAGGCTAAGGCGAACAAACTCAGGAGTACTCGCTTCATCATAACTTGGTTTTGATTATTTTGTAAAGGTGATAAAAGGTAGTTATTTGCAGGGCAACTGCCACTTGATCATTTAACGGTGAAATTACGTTGCGATTATCAATCTGCAAAGATAACTATCCAATACAATACTTTTTCATGACCATTGCGATCATTGCCCACGACACCAAGAAAGTAGATATGGTAGGCTTCGTACGCGATCATATCGAATTTTTTAAATCCCAAAATATCGCCTTAATCGCTACGGGCACTACCGGCTCCTACCTGGAGAAGGCCGGCCTAGATGTCGAAAAGATGGCCAGCGGGCCCCTCGGCGGCGACGCCCAAATCGCCTCCCGTATCGTCGAAGGCCAGGTCGACATGGTCATCTTCTTTCGCGATCCCTTGGGCAAGCACCCCCACGAAGTCGACGTCAGCATGCTCATGCGTCTTTGCGACGTCCACAATATCCCCCTGGCCACCAACCCCGCCGCCGCAAAGCGCTTCATTGATTCCCTGCACGTAGAGTACGAGCAAGGCGGCTCATTGCCTTTGTGATGGGAGCTACGACCGGCTCCATTAGCATTTGGCAAGAGAAAACCTTATTTTCGCACAACATTCCATCATTCCAAAAAAACGATACATGGATTCTGTACAATCGAAATTAAAGTATAAGGTCAAGGATATATCCATGGCCGACTGGGGACGTAAGGAAATTAAGCTAGCTGAAGCGGAGATGCCGGGCTTGATGGCCCTGCGCGAAAAGTATGGCGCCGACAAGCCGTTGAAGGGAACGCGCATCGCTGGCTGCTTGCATATGACCATCCAGACAGCCGTGCTCATCGAGACCTTAAAAGAGTTGGGTGCCGATGTGACCTGGGCTTCTTGTAATATCTTCTCGACGCAAGATCATGCTGCGGCCGCCATCGCCGCCGAAGGAATTCCCGTTTTCGCTTGGAAAGGGATGACCGAGGAGGAGTACTGGTGGGCCATCGAGCAGACTCTCTACGCTTTCGAAGACGGTCAGCCCCTGAATATGATCCTTGATGACGGCGGTGACTTGACCAACCTGGTGCTGGACAAAAACCCTGAGCTGGTCAAAGGCATCAAGGGGATCAGCGAAGAAACCACTACTGGCGTACATCGCCTCTACGAACGTATGAAAAACGGTACGCTGCCAGTACCAGCCATCAACGTAAACGACTCGGTTACCAAATCGAAGTTTGATAACAAATACGGTTGCAAAGAATCGCTGGTCGACGCCATCCGACGCGGTACCGACATTATGCTGGCCGGCAAGGCGGCGGTCGTTGCCGGCTATGGCGACGTCGGTAAGGGCTCTGCAGCCTCCTTGCGTGGTGCTGGCTGCCGCGTAATCGTCACCGAAATCGATCCGATTTGCGCACTGCAGGCTGCCATGGACGGCTACGAAGTGAAACGCATGGAAGATGCGATCCCCCGCGTGGACATCGTCGTGACCGCCACCGGCAACCGCGATATCGTCAGCGAAAGACACTTCCGTCTGATGAAAGACAAAACTATCGTCTGCAACATCGGCCACTTCGATAACGAAATCGACGTTGCCTGGCTGAACAATAACTACGGCGATACCAAGGACACCATCAAACCGCAGGTCGACAAGTACACCATTGACGGAAAAGATATTATCTTATTGGCGGAAGGACGCCTGGTCAACCTTGGGGTAGCTACCGGCCACCCCTCGTTCGTCATGTCGAACTCTTTCACTAACCAGGTATTAGCCCAAATGGAGTTGTGGAATAACCACGATCAGTACGAAAAAGAGGTCTATACCTTGCCGAAACACTTGGATGAGGAAGTGGCGCGCCTGCACCTGGCCAAAATTGGCGTGGAGCTGGAAACACTGTCAAAAGACCAAGCCGAATACATCGGCGTAGAGGTCGGTGGGCCCTACAAGCCGGAATACTACCGATACTAATAGCTTTTCGATTTTCGAAAAGAGACTATACGAGCAACAGCAACACTATTTTATCTCAACGGTAGCCCCCGCAAGGGGGCTATACTTTTCAACCCACGCATTCTTCTACTACTATGCGATCGGAATTCAGCACCTATCTCGAGTTGGGCTTCGAGCATATCTCCGACCTCAACGGATACGACCATATCCTTTTCATTGTGGCGCTCTGCGCGATCTACCGGCCCGCCGAATGGCGCAAAGTGGCTATCCTTGTCACCGCTTTTACCGTCGGGCATTCGATTACCCTGGCCATGGCATCCCTGGACGTCATTCCCATTAATGCACCCTGGATCGAGTTCCTCATCCCGGTGACTATTTTTATTACCGCCCTGTATAACGTACTTCGGTTGCCTGAAGAAGGAGAAACAACAGACCTGAGCGTCCGCAATCCCAGAATTCAACTGAATTACCTTTTCTCTTTGATTTTCGGCCTCATTCACGGCATGGGCTTTTCCAACTTCTTGCGATCGGCTATGATGCCGGGCGAGGAGCGCAGCAGCTTGGTACGCCAGCTACTAGCCTTTAACATAGGCGTAGAATTAGGCCAACTAACGATCGTTGCTGTCATTTTATTAGCCGCTTTCCTTGCTTTCCGGGTATTGCACATCGCCCAACGCGACTGGACGCTCTTCATTTCCGGGGCCGCTGCCGGGGTTTCCCTCATCATGGCGCTGGAACGCATACCAGTGGCTTAAAATTAATGGCTATGTGGTGGACGATCTTTTTTGCCGCAACCTTAACGACATCACCAGTCGGTAAGCACGACTTCCACGTGAGCAAAGCCCACCTGGAATACCGAGCCGATCTGCAGGAGCTGCAAATCAGCATGCATATCTTCATCGATGACTTGGAAAGCGCCTTGGCAGAGCGGGGAGTCGACAATCTGTTTATCTGTACCCAGCGCGAAGCGCCCAATGCCGACGATCATATCGCCCGCTATTTGGAACAAAAATTCCGCCTTTCTATCAACGGCCGGCCAGCCGCCTGTTCGTACCTGGGCAAAGAAATTTCGGACGATATGCAAGCCGTATGGTGCTATTTGTTGGTTGCGGACATGCCCTCCCTGAAAACGCTCAGTGTGGAATACCGTGTACTGATGGAGATTTTTGACGACCAAAAAAATATTGCCCAAATTATCGGGCCGCAACAAAAAAAGGGACTGCTGTTGTTTGAGAAAGGCAGGGCGCAAGACGAAATTAACTTTAATGAATAAATCTTATGCTACAGGCTTTTTTCAAAAAACTCGTCATCCTTCCCATCCGTATTTACCAGTATACCTTATCGCCTTTATTGGGAGACATTTGCCGGTACGAACCCTCCTGCTCACACTACACGGTAGCTGCGATTCAGGAGTGGGGGCCCCTAAAAGGTATCTGGATGGGCATGAAACGCATCGGCCGCTGCCATCCCTGGGGCGGACATGGGTACGATCCCGTACCGGACAATCCGGGCAAAACGCCATTACCAACGACTAAAAAAGAAACCGCCTGATGTACATTCGACCACGCCGCAACCGCCGCACCGAAGCCATCCGGAACATGGTACGCGAGACGACCTTGCGCCTCGATCAATTGGTTCAACCGATGTTCTTGGTCGAAGGCCAAGAAAAGCGCGAAGAGATCCCTTCCCTACCGGGCTCCTTCCGACTATCGGCCGACCAAGCTTTACAAGAAGTCGAGGCCTGTTTGCAACTCGGGATAGATAAGTTCATCCTTTTTCCCGCAGTAGCCGAAGAACTCAAAGATAGCACCGCCTCGTACAGCTATGCCCCCGATAATTTTTATTTGAAAATCGCTCAACAGCTCAAAGAGCGCTTTCCGGAAGCTTGCCTGATCAGCGATGTGGCAATGGACCCCTACAGCGCTGACGGTCACGACGGCCTGGTGCGCGATGGTCAGATCCTCAACGATGAGACCCTGCCCATCCTAGAACGAATGGCCGTAGCGCAGGCAGAGGCTGGCTTCGACTACATCGGGCCCTCCGACATGATGGACGGACGGGTCGGCGCCATTCGCGAGGCGCTAGACGATCAGGACTTTGCCGAAGTCGGCATCCTTTCCTACACGGCCAAATATGCAAGCGCTTTTTACGGCCCCTTCCGCGATGCGCTGGACTCGGCTCCCAAAGCCGGCGATAAAAAGACCTATCAAATGGACCCAGCCAATAAATACGAGTCGATCACCGAAGGCGAGCTGGATAGCGATGAGGGAGCTGATATCCTAATGGTTAAACCCGCGCTCAATTACCTGGATATCATCCATCTTATGAAAGAAAATTTCGACCGGCCCATCGCCGCCTACCACGTGAGTGGCGAGTGTGCCATGCTGTTGGCTGCCGCCCGTATGGGCTGGCTCGATTTCAAGCAAGCCATGCCCGAAACCCTGCTCAGCATTCGCCGCGCCGGAGCCGATATCATCATTACCTACTTTGCCAAAGCTTACGCCGAGTTGGCAGGCAACAAGTAAAAGAGCCCCTTTTTGGGGCTCTTTAAGAACCGTATCCAGTGCTTGCGTAACATTGTAGCCGCCCCATAGGGACTTCACCGGAACGAAATACGGGTGGTTGGTGCCTCCCAACCAACCTGAAGTACAGATTTCTTTCGGAATTATTGCAGGATGACTTCGCGCTCCTCTACCATCTTGCGAATGTTGATGAGTGCATAGCGCATGCGACCCAGGGCTGTGTTGATGCTCACCCGGGTAAGTTTGGCAATTTCTTTGAAACTCATGTCGGCATAGTGGCGCAAAATCACTACCTCACGCTGCTCGGGTGGCAGCATATCGACCAGCATTCGAATTTTTTCGTGGGTCTGGCTGCGAATGATCTTTTGCTCGGAATTGGATTCTGGTGATTGTAGAACGTCGAAGATGTCGAAGTTTTCGTTGGGCTGCACTTTCGGACGACGCTTGGAACGGCGAAAGTGGTCGACGCACATGTTATAGGCAATGCGCATGGCCCACTGCAGGAACTTACCCTCGTGGTTGTACTTACCTTTCCGCAAGGTATCTACAATTTTGATAAAGACCTCTTGGAAGATATCTTCTGCCAGGCTTTGATCTTTGACGAACAGATAAATGGACGTGTAAATCTTTTGTTGGTGGCGGCCAAGTAGTTCTTCAAATGCGCGTTCGTGGCCTTCCAGGTAGAGCGCAATAAGCTCTTGGTCATTAAGCGTTGTAACTTGCATACCTAAATAGTTTACCAATGGGATCAAATGTTAGTCTGTAAAATTATTTAGTGTAGAAGTTACAATCGATAGTGACCAGTTTTGAAGAAGAAAATGTGGTAGTGTGTACTAAAATCAATCTCAATATAAGGCCATTATCCAAAACTGTGGGATTCCCTTTCGAATTTTTTCCACCCTTAACGGAACATTAACGCCTGATGTACAATATCTCCGCACCGCATTGGGCGCTTTATTAAATTCTTTAACGAATCGGCCGAAACCTGGGCTAAAATCGAGGTTCCAAACTCTACCCCCTGATGATTGTTACTACTTTTGTCTTTTCATCATACCGTAATACCTAGTCTCGCATGGGCGAAAAAAAGCGCGCCGAGCAAATTGTAGCCATCCCCGATAAGCAAGCGTTCCGCGAACACATCGAAATCAAAGGGGCCCGTAGCAACAACCTTAAAAACCTGGATCTTACCATTCCCAAGAACCAACTGGTCGTGGTGACTGGCGTATCGGGATCCGGGAAATCCTCTATCACCATGGATACGCTCTACGCTGAGGGCCAACGTCGCTACGTGGAAAGTCTGTCCTCGTACGCTCGGCAGTTTCTCATGCGCATGAAAAAGCCGGACGTAGACTACATTAAAGGAATCTGCCCAGCTATTGCCATCGAACAAAAAGTAAGCACGCGTAACGCACGCTCAACGGTCGGCACCCTGACCGAGGTCTACGATTTTCTCCGACTTCTGTATGCCCGCTTAGGTACGACCTATTCGCCATTGTCGGGTGAAGCGGTCAAAAAACACGAAGTGACAGATGTGGTAGACTTCATTCAGGCACAGCCCGAGGGCGCCAAAGTGCAGCTTTTCACGCCGCTGCCGCTGAAATACCGGGATCGTACCTTAAAGCAGGAGCTTGATCTGCTGCTGCAAAAAGGCTATACCCGCATCCGGATGAACGAGGAGTTACTCGACATTCAAGATCAACTGGAGGGAGAATCGGAACTACTGCAACAAAAGCTGTGCGATCTCTCGGATCGCCAGATACATATTTTGGTCGATCGCTTTGCCGTGCGTTCCGGCGATGAGGAAAATGCCAAACGGATTGCCGACTCCGTACAGACGGCATTTTACGAAAGCGAAGGTGATTGCCTGGTTGATATCATCGGGGGTGAAACACGCTGGTTCAACAACCGTTTCGAGCTCGACGGCATCACCTTCATCGAACCGACACCCCAATTATTCAATTACAATAATCCTTTCGGCGCCTGTCCCACCTGCGAGGGCTTTGGCCAGATCATGGGTATTGATGAAGACAAAGTAATTCCCGACAAAACCCTTTCCGTCTTTCACGGCGCCATAGCCTGCTGGAAAGGCGAAAAACTCGGCACTTGGCTCGACCAATTGATTGAAACAGCTCACCATTTTGATTTCCCCATCCATACCCCCTTCCAGGATTTGACCAAAGCTCAGCGCAAACTCCTGTGGAAGGGAAACACCTATTTCAGGGGGATCAACGACTTTTTTCAGGAACTCCAGGAAAAGACCTACAAAATTCAGAACCGTGTCATGCTGGCCCGCTACCGCGGAAAAACCGCCTGTAACACCTGCGATGGCGGCCGGTTGCGCCAAGAAGCCACCTACGTCAAAATCCAGGGACAAGCCCTGCCCGAACTCATCACCGTCCCGATCGATGAGCTCTACGATTGGTTTCAGCAGTTGGAGTGGAGCGACCACCAGGCGCAAATTGCCAGGCGCCTACTACTAGAGATCAGCAACCGGCTGCGCTTCATGATCGATCTGGGCCTGGGCTACCTGACCCTGGGGCGCATCTCCTCGACCCTAAGCGGGGGCGAAACCCAGCGGATCAACCTGACGCGCACCCTGGGCAGCAACCTAACCAGCTCGATGTATATCCTTGACGAACCCAGCGTAGGCCTGCACCCCCGCGATACGAATCGCCTGGTAACGGTACTAAAGCGCCTGCGCGACCTGGGAAATACGGTGATCGTCGTCGAACACGAAGAAGACGTCATCCGAAGCGCTGACTATCTGGTCGACATTGGGCCACGGGCGGGAATTCACGGGGGCGAACTGGTCTTTGCAGGTCCTTACGACACCATTCACGATGATGCAAAACATAGCCTTACGGCCCAGTATATGAGCGGCAAGCTGGAAATTCCGCTGCCCGGTCACCGCCGTAAGGCCGTAGAGGAAATCCGACTGACCGGCGCCCGCCAGCACAACCTCAAGAAAATCGATGTACGCTTTCCCCTGCGCACCCTGATCGTAGTAAGCGGCGTTTCCGGTTCGGGCAAAACGACCCTGGTGAAGCAGATTCTTTATCCGGCCTTGAAAAAACACCTGGGCGAAAGCTATTCGCGCGTCCCCGGCCTGCATACGGCGCTGGAGGGCGATCTGAATAGTATCACGCAGGTGGAAATGGTCAACCAAAACCCAATCGGAAAATCATCGCGCTCCAACCCGGTCACTTACGTGAAAGCGTATGACGCCATCCGGCAGCTGATGGCTAATCAGCAGCTCTCCAAGATCCGCGGCTACAAGCCAAAACACTTCTCTTTCAATGTCGACGGGGGGCGCTGCGATGCCTGCAAGGGCGAAGGCGAACAGGTGGTCGAAATGCAGTTTCTGGCCGACGTGCGCCTGGTTTGCGAAGTCTGTAACGGAAAGCGCTTCAAGCAAGAGGTCCTCGAAGTAGAATACAAAGACAAGAACATTGCCGATATCCTGGAACTCAGCGTAGAGGAAGCCCTGAAGTTTTTTAGTGAAGAAAAAGATGTGGTACAGAAGCTCCAGCCCCTGTCTAATGTTGGCCTGGGCTATATTCACCTCGGACAGTCCTCCAGCACACTCTCGGGCGGAGAGGCCCAACGCGTCAAGCTGGCCTCCTTCTTGGGTAAGGAATCGACTAACGAACACGTGCTGTTTGTTTTCGACGAACCCACTACTGGCTTGCATTTCCACGACATTCGCAAGCTGCTCGATGCCATGAATGCCCTGGTCGAAAAGGGCCACACCGTAATTATCGTCGAGCACAACATGGAGGTCATCAAATCGGCCGATTGGGTCATCGACCTGGGGCCGGAAGGCGGCAAGACGGGCGGCCACCTTGTTTACCAGGGCACACCCGAGGGGCTGGCCGGAATTGAAGACTCCTACACCGGTCGTTTTCTGCAGGAAAAATTGAACGCTTAGTCCCGCCGCCACGGTTCCCGCCCGGAGCGGCCAATCTTTTTTTATATTTGGCCTTCAACCGCACCAAAAAAAAACGCATGAGCTTACTGCAGGACAAAGTAGCGCTTATTACCGGAGGTTCGAGGGGTATCGGCGCCTCTATTGTGCAACGATTCGCGGAAGAAGGCGCACAGGTGGCGTTCACCTACCGCTCATCGGCCGAGCAGGCCAATGCTATCGTAGCGGCCATCGAAAAGGCCAGCGGTCGGGCTAGGGCCTACCAATCCGACGCCGGCTCTTTTATGGAGGCCGAAACCCTGATCAAGTCAGTATTGGCCGATTTCGGGCAGATCGATATACTCGTCAACAACGCCGGCATCACCAAGGATACTCTCCTCTTGCGCATGAAAGAGGAACAATGGGATCAGGTTATCAATACCAATCTAAAGTCGGTGTTCAACCTGTCGAAGCACGTCCTGCGCCCCATGGTAAAGGGCGGGGGTGGCAGCATCATCAACATGAGCTCTATCGTGGGCATAACCGGCAACCCCGGGCAAGCCAATTACGCCGCATCCAAAGCGGGCATTGCCGGATTTTCCAAGTCGCTAGCCAAGGAAATGGGCTCGCGTAATATTCGCTGCAACGTGGTGGCGCCAGGCTTCATCGAAACGGATATGACCGATGCCCTCGACGAGAAAACCAAAGCAACTTATTTGCAGAATATTCCACTCAATCGCCTGGGCGCAGCCCGTGAAGTAGCCGACGTATGCGTCTTTTTGGCTTCCAATCTTTCAAACTACGTCTCCGGTCAGGTCATCAGTGTCTGCGGAGGTCTCAATACCTGATCACATGTCGCCAACCCCCGAAATGCTGTCGGCCTTGCTCGTGCATGAAACCAGGCGCCGCATTTTCGATGAGTCCATTCCGCGGATCGAAAAGTGCCTAGACCACCTGACTGAAGAGGAGGTCTGGGAGCGCGCTAATGCCAATACCAACTCGGTAGGTGTACTCATCCTGCACCTTTGCGGCAATGCACGCCAGTGGATCTACGCCGCCCTCGGGGGCGCCGCCGACCAACGGCGGCGCGATGAGGAATTCGCCCCGCCCACCCACCTCTCCAAGGCGGAACTTCGCCAACAACTGCACCGGCTCATCGAAGAGCTTACCCCGGTCCTCGACCGTATCCGGCCCGCCGAGCTCGTAGGGGAGTACCAAGTACAAGTGTTCAAAGAAACCGGTGTCAGCATCCTAGTACACGCTATTGAGCACTTTTCCTACCACACCGGGCAGATCAGCCATATCGTAAAGGCAAGTAAGAACGTAGACCTCGGCTACTACGGCGACCTTAACTTGTGAACTACCCACCAGCTAAAGACTGGTGGGCTTCGGGCTTCCCAGAGATGCGCCCCGACCTCAGCCAGGGTCTTACCTTCTCCAGACAACGCAGCGCATATTGGAGACTTTGGCTATTCACCGCCTTCAACCATTTTGTTTCCTCTTGTCCCTGGGCTAAAGTGCGTCGCTTTCATCCCACCGGCTAAAGACCGGTGGGTTTTACGCTCCGCTATATAAAGGAGCCCCTACGAGCGAAATAAAAAAAGGGATGTTCATCCAAGATGAACATCCCTTCTCGAAGGTGTGGAATTCCGAGGTCATGGGGAAGCCACGTTGATAAGTCATTTGCGGTACGGCATCTTAGGGCTTTCTTCCCATCGCGAACGCTGACTTAGCTAAACATTTGGTTATTCCATCGACTGAAAAGGCTTGTGATAACGTGAGCGCCTCCCATTCCCTGACCGCCTGGCGGGTTCGTTGCGTTGCCAAGAAAACGGTACCCCTTCGGTACCAGCACAGGTCCATTAATTAATGGTGGATGACTGGTGCTAACTGTCGTCTTTTCGAAAGCAGCGACAAGTCAATTGCTTGCAAGTGTTATAAAGATAAGACCGGACCGGGCCGATTTGCAAATCTTTTTATAAACAGTCTTTACACGGAGATATCCACATCCTTTGCGCAGGGTGCACAGGCCATAAGCCGAAAACAAACGGCTTTTGAACAGGCTGTGGAAAATAACTCACATCTCCGCTGGGGAAAACACAGGCTCCGGCTTCGCCTGCAACTGACGCGCCAGCCGGAATAGCCGGTAAAAACCCGCCTTGTGCAAACAATACTTCGGGCCCTGCAAGGTCGGGTGGCGCAGGAGCGTACCAGCTAAGCAAAGTTTGTGCAACTGGCACTTCAGGTCATCTTGTTCCAAACCGGAGTGAATGAGGAGGTCGAGTTCGGTAGCACTGGTCACGCTGCGAAGGTATTCCAGGATAGGAATGCTCTTGTCGTCGGAGGCAGTCTCTAAAATAAACAGGGCTTGCTGTATCTGCTCCGCATCTGGAGAGATACATAATTTGTAATTAGTGCTCATAGTGGTTCAAAGTTAAGGGTTCCTGTAGCACGGCGCATAAGCGCCGAACTTCGAATTTGTTACTGACTACAAAACTATACGGCTATACCTTGCATTAGGTTACATGGTTTTTCTTTGTGAAAATCCTGCTGCTTGCAGCCCGGCATTAAATCCTTGGTATTCCAGCGGTATTGCTTTAAGTCGATAAATTGGGCCGATTGGTCCATTGAGATATTTTCGATTCGCTACTCATTTTACCGTTTATTATCTTTCCTGAGTTTTACCGACTCTTTATTCTGTACCAAACCATAAACGATGTACGCACGACAGCTTTTCTCCGGAATTTTCCTGCTCGCCACCCTTGCGGTGTTGACCGGCTGCCAGTCATCTGGCGCCAAAACCGACAGCGTAGACTTTTCGATCGACTACGAAAAATATACCCTTGACAATGGATTGGAAGTCATCCTGCACGAGGACAAATCCGACCCCCTTGTAGCTGTTGCTATCGCCTACCATGTGGGATCGAACCGCGAAAAGCCGGGACGTACCGGCTTTGCACATTTTTTCGAGCATATGCTTTTCCAAAACTCCGAAAATGTGGGCAAAGGCAATTTTTTCAAGATTGTCGACGAACTGGGCGGCACCTTCAACGGCGGCACCAGCAACGACTTCACGGTGTACTACGAAGTTGTACCCAAAGACGCCCTGGAGAAAATCCTCTGGATGGAAAGCGACCGCATGGGTTTCATGATCAATACCGTGACAACGCCCGTGCTGGAAAACGAAAAGCAGGTGGTGAAAAACGAAAAGCGCCAGCGGGTCGATAACCAACCCTACGGCCATACCAACTATGTGATCGATAAAAACCTTTACCCCGAAGACCACCCCTACAACTGGCAGGTGATCGGATCGCTTGAAGACCTCGAGGCCGCCACCATTGAAGACGTTAAAGAGTTTTATGATATCTACTACGGCCCCAACAATGCCACCATGGTGGTCGCCGGTGATATTGATTTTACAGAGGTGAAAACTATGGTCGAAAAGTACTTCGGCGAGATTCCTGCCAAGCCTGAAGTTCCGGCGCTGGAGCCCCGCATCGGCAAGCTGGAAGCCACCAAGATGCTGATGCACGAAGACAACTTTGCCCAGTTGCCCGAACTGCGCATGGTGTGGCCTACCGTCGACCAGCAGAACGACGACAAATACGCCCTGCAATACCTGGGCCAACTGCTCGACGATGGTAAGCGGGCTCCTCTATATAAGGTGCTGGTCGAGGAGCGCAAGCTGGCACCCAGCCCCTACGCCTACAACAGCGCGCAAGAAATTGCCGGCACCTTCACGATCGGCGTGCGCGCCAATGCCGGCGTGGACCTCGATTCGGTATACACCGGTGTACAGGCCGCCCTAAAGCGCTTCGAGGAAAACGGCATCGACGACAAGGACATGGAGCGCATCAAAAACGCCCTGGAAACGGACTTTTACAACGGTATTTCCAGCACCCTCTCCAAGGGCTTTCAGCTGGCCTTCGCCAATGAGTTTTTCGGGTCGCCCGACTACCTGGAAGAAAATATCCGGAAAACGCGTGCTGTGACCAAGGCCGACGTTATGCGGGTGTACGAGACTTATATCAAAGACCGACCCTTCATCATGACCAGCTTTGTGCCCAAAGGCCAGGTCGAGCTCGTGGTCGAAGGCTCTACGGTGGCCGAGGTAGTCGAAGAAGAGATCATCATCGGCGCCGAAGCGCCGCCCCTGCCCGAAGACAATTCCGAATTCGAAAAGACGCCCTCTCAGATCGACCGCTCCACACCGCCCGAACTGGGCGAGCCCGCAGTAGTGCAGGCACCCGATATCTGGAAGACCAAACTGGCCAACGGCTTGCAGGTCTACGGTATTGAAAATACCGAGCTGCCACTGGTCAACTTCAGCCTGCGCGTCAAAGGCAGCGCCCTGCTGGAAGACCCCGCCAAGCTGGGTATCACCAACCTGATCTCTGAGGTTCTGCTCGAAGGTACCGCCAATAAGACCCCAGAAGAACTGGAAGACGCCATCAAGCAGCTCGGCGCCAACCTGAATGCCTACAATACCCAGGAGTACTTCCACCTGAGCGGCAACTGCCTGGCCAAAAACTTCGAAGAGGTAATGGCTCTGGTAGAAGAGATCCTGCTCGAGCCTCGCTGGGACGAGACCGAGTTCGATCGCGTCAAGCAAAAGACCATTACCCAGATCAAACAGCGGGCCGGTCAACCCAACGCCATCGCCGGCACGGTATTCAACAAATTGATCTACGGCGAAAACAATATCCAGGCCATGCGGTCGGAGGGAAGCGAGGAAACCGTCTCCGGCATTGTACTTGACGACCTACGGTCCTTTTACGACCAAAACTTTTCGCCCACGGTGGCCAGCTTCCACGTGGCGGGAAGCGTATCGCAGTCCGAAGTCAAGCAGGCCCTCGAGCGCCTGGCCGACGAGTGGGCAGCCCGCGAGGTGGCCCTGCCCGACCTGCCGGAACCAGAAACACCCGAAAAGCCGCAGCTCTATTTCGTCAATATCCCCAATGCCAAACAATCGGTCATCTACATCGGCCGGCCAACAGTAGCGCGCAATTCAACGGATTATGCCCCCCTGAATTTCGTGAACCAAAAGCTCGGCGGAGGGGTCACCGGACAGCTTTTCCAGACCCTGCGCGAGGAGAAAGGCTACACCTACGGCGCCTACTCAGCCCTGCCCAGCCGGATGAATACCAGCTATCTGGTCGCCCTATCGAGTGTGCGCGCCAACGTGACCCGCGAATCCATGCAGACCTTCCAGGATATCCTGGCCAATTATCCGGCTAGCTTCGACGAAGAGACCCTCGAAACTACCCGCACCATGATGCTGCGCAGCAACGCCTTGGAGTACGAAACCCTGGGCGATAAAATCGGCATCCTGCAGAGCATCACCACCTTTGACCTGCCGGAAGACTACTTGCAGCAGGAGATGGAGGTGATCCGCAACATAAATCTCGACCAGGCGCAGGCCACCATCGACCGCTACATCACCCCCGACAATATGATCTACGTGGTCGTGGGCGACGCCAAAACCCAGGCCGATCGATTGAAAGGACTCGGCCTCGGCGACCCCATCATGCTCGACCGCGAAGGCTTGCCGGTGCAGGTGATGGCGAATTAAAAAGAAACGTAAAGGCTTTTGCCAGGATATTTAAGCGGAAAACGGGGCACGAATTTTCAAATTTTCGTGCCCTGCTTTTTTCTCTCATTATCGTAAACTTGTTCTGGCCAGCAATTTTCACCAGCACCAATTTTGTATCCATCCTGACCTTGGTATCTCCCCCTGCTTACTCCAATTTTTTTTATTTTTCTGCCGCCTTTTGTAACCCACTAAACCAATCTACTATGCCGATCCGAATGGAACAGGACTCCCCCAACCAAAGGGGAGGCGACAAGAATAAGAACCAGGGCGGGAACCGCGGCGGAATCATCGCCTTGCTCCTTGCGGCCTTGGTGCTGCTGCGCAATCCGCGCCTGCTCGTACCTCTACTTATTGTTGGTGCCGTATGGTACTTCTTCCTGGGCGGAAAAAATGTGCTGAGTGGCACCGCCGACCCCGATAGCCAGGCGGCCAGCCCGTACTCGTTAGGCGCTACCCTCAGCCAGGAGCAGTTCGATAAAGCCCAGGTTTTTGCGGCCCTCTCCAGCAGCTACGGTAACCGCCTGCCTGCACGGGTATCACTGGAAGAATACGCCCCCCAACGCTTGCAACAGGGCGTGCAGGGGTCGTGCGTAGGCTGGGCCAGTGCCTACGCCGCCCGCACCATTCTGCAGGCGCGCGCCACCGGTAAAGATCCCGACCAATTGGCATTCAGCCCCTCCTACCTGTACAACCAGATCCACTTACAGGGCTGCCAGGGCGCCTACATGATCGACGCCATGAAGACCATGTCGACCAACGGAGCAGTCCCCTTTGAAACCTTCGGTTACGACGAGCGCAGTTGCTCCGCCCAACCTTCCCAGCGGCATATACAGTTGGGGCGGCAGTACTTGATAAAGGGCTACAACCGGCTGACCAAGGGCTCGCGCAACTACGGCATCGATATCAGCGCCATTAAACAAAACCTGGCCCAGGGTGCGCCGGTAGTCATCGGTATGATGGTGGGCGGCTCCTTCATGAATGCCATGCGGGGGCGGGAAGTCTGGCGCCCTACCCAACGCGATTACTCCATGGCCGGCTTCGGTGGCCACGCCATGTGCGTGATTGGCTATGACGACAACCTCGAAGGTGGCGCCTTCCAAATCATGAACAGCTGGGGCGAAAGCTGGGGCGACCGCGGCATGGCCTGGGTACGCTACCGCGATTTCGAGCATTTTACCAAAGAAGCCTACGGCCTGCATCCTATGGGTTCGGCCGACGATAAGCAGTTCGACGACTCCAAGATGGCGGTCGAGTTCGGCCTCCTCGATATCGAAAAGCAGACGCCCATCCGCCTGAAAAGTACGGGCGACATCGTCTTCCGTACCGTACAGCCCCTGCGCAAAGGCGAGACCAAATTCAAAGTGCTCATCGCCAATAGCATCGAGTGCTACGTATACATCTTCGGACAGGAGACCGACGGGACCAGCTACGTGCTTTTTCCCTATAACGAAAAGTACTCCCCCTACTGCGGTATTACCGGTACGCGCCTATTCCCCAACGACTTACACATGACACCCGACGACATCGGTGATCGCGATTTCATCGCCATAATCGTGTCGAAAGAAGAGCTCGATTACAATGTGCTCAACCAGGCCATCACTCAGGCGCCGGGCACTTCCTACGCGCAAAAGGTCAAAAGTGCCCTGGGTGACACCCGGTCGACTGACACTAGCTTTGCCGCCGGTAACACCATCTCTTTCGAATCAAATGTGGAGGACGCCCCCATTGTGGCTACCGTGATCGCCATGGATAAGCAATAATTTCGGTTGGGGGGTACGTCGGAAGTGCCAGTCCGTGGCTAATCCAACCTCCTAAGCCAGACTAAAATTTAATCCCCGCATTAATGGTAAATACATTGTTTCGGCCGTCGGTAGTTGCGAAAAAGTCGGTGAGGCCAAATTCATAGGCGACGTCGAGGGTAAAGAGCTCTACTATATCCACGCCGAGCCCCAGGTTGGCGCCGATAGTAAAGCTTTTGAGATCGTCGCGGTCGAAGTTGAGGTCGTCATTTTCATCAACACCGAGCAGGATGTTGCCAACCGGCCCACCGAAGGCATGCAGGGCTAGCAGCCCCCCTTCGCGAGTCAGGCGCACGCCTGCATTGATGGGGATCTTGAGTTGCCGGATGCTCGACTCATCTTCCAGGTCGTCCGGACTTACATTAGTAGGATCGCCGATCAGGTCGGCAGTGAAGAAGGTGTAGTAGGCTCCCGGGTTAAAATAGAAAAAGCCGTTGCCGATCCGTAGGTTAAAACCAAACTGGCCCCCTAGGCGAGCTTCGGCTTCCAGGGATTCCAGGGAAGCGTCGAGATTGGAGCCATTTATCCCCGCCTGAATGTTCCAGGTTACCTGGCCATGAGCCGGTAAAGAGCATAGCCCCAGCAAGAGCCCTGCGACGATACATCCACCATGTATAAGTCGTATGGGATGCCGCATAATTATTTACTTTTTGAGATGGTTTAACCCGCCTTCTTGACCGTCAGCAACAATCCGATGTCGATGGTGATAAACTCGTTTTTTCCTTTCAGATTGGTGAAAAAATCGGAAAAGTTCTTTTCGTAACTGGCGTTAAAGGTAATGCGTCGCACAAGATCCAAACCCAGGCTAATCTGAAAGGCTGTGTTGAAACTGCGCACTTCGTCGGCATCAAGAGAAAACGTTTCGTCTTCATTGCCCGAAAAGAGAAAGGAAGGTACCAGCCCACCGCGGGCGTGGAAGCCTAAAATCGCATCATCGGGTCGCCACAATACACCTACATTAATCGGAATCCGGATGGCATTGTAGTTGCGCGTTTCGCTTACCTGCAGGTTCTCCTCATCGTCTACTGCCAGCTGGGTGGAGAATCGGGTGTAATAAATGCCAGGATTGAAAAAACTAAGGCCTTGCATCGGCATGCGCAGATCGGCCCCGATGGTGAATCCCGCCTTGTTATCGGCATTGAAGCCCTCGAGCAAAGTATCTGCAAAGTTTTCGTAGATGATGTTCTCTTCCAATCCCGATAAGACCACGCCGGCCCGGGCATTCAGGTCCCAATCATAAAATAACCGTTGGCCCGAAAGCGGCCCTGCCAACATCACCAGGCAAACAATAGTCCAATAGAGTAACCGAGTACGCATCATTTTCATTTTTAACTGCCTGCCGCAGCAATCATAGGTAATTATGCTTTGATGCGTAAAATACAGGATTTACCCGAAAGTAGCGAGTGCTCAGTGAATCCGCTGGTGGTACCCCTGTTTTCTAAAACCGCATTCCCACTGAAAGGGTAAAGACGTTGTTGTGGCCCACGGCGGCTTCGAAATAGTCGTCGAGCCCGAGTTCGTAGTTGGCCTCGAAGTTGAGGAAGAGGACATCCACACCTACGCCCACGTTTGCGCCCCAGGTGAGGGTACGCAGGTCGGAAGCCGTAAAGTCAATATCTTCGGTTTCTTGCACACGCAGTATGTAGGTGGGTGTGACCCCGCCGCGAGCATATAGGTGGAGCAAGCCGCCATCGGCTGTGAGGCGCAGCCCAAGGTTGATGGGCGCCTTCAGGGCGCTGATGACCGCCTCTTCTTCCAACTGAATATCCTGGAACCCATTAATGTCTTGCTTCAATTCAGCCGAATAGCGATAATAATGCAAGCCCGGCATAAAAAAAATTGTACCGCCGCCCATGCGCAAATCCAATCCGGCGTTCCAGCCGGCACGGGCTTCTGCACGAATGTCTTGCAGCCGCGTCTCGACCCCCGATAGATTGACCCCGGCCTTGGGATTGACGGTAACCTGTGCCCACACTGCCGAGGTAGCGAACAATCCGAGTACTGTCGACAAGCTGGCTAAAAAGATCCGCTTCATCGTGAATGATTTAGGTGATTGAACAAAGGCATCGGTTCTCACAACGCTATTCCCTCCTGCCAATGGTTTGTCTATTACCTGCAATAAAATAACTTTAAGCATTCCTTTAGAAATGTTTAACGCCATGCCTGAGCCGCCTTTTCTTCGCAACATCGACCTACCCACCTTACTGCTGGATGAAGACCGCTGCCGGCGCAACATCGAACGAATGGCCAACCGGGCTCGCCAATACCAGATGCATTTCCGGCCCCACTTCAAGACGCATCAGTCGCAAACGGTAGGAGATTGGTTTCGCAATTATGGAGTGGACTGCATCACGGTATCGTCTCTGCGTATGGCAGCCTATTTTGCGGGGGCCGGCTGGAAGGATATCACGGTAGCCTTTCCGTTCAACTGGCGCGAGATCGACCGCCTGCGCCGTCTACAGGAGCAGGCTCAAGTACACGTGCTGGTGGAAAGCATCGAAACCCTCCAATTTCTGGAACGGGAACTCCAGCAGCCGCTCGACGCCTTTATTAAAATCAATGTCGGCAATAACCGAACCGGCATTCGACCCGATGATCTGGACCGGTTAGACCCACTTGCCAAAGCATTCCAAAGCACGTCAAAGGTCAATCTGCGCGGCCTGCTGGGCCATGCCGGCCAAACCTACAGCGACCGGGGTGTGGCGGCAATCCGGCGCACGCACGAAGGTGTCCTGCAAGCTATGCATGCCATCAAGGAACGCTACCGAAGCGCTTTCCCCGACCTGGAAATTTCCTTAGGAGACACCCCGGCCTGTAGCCGGGCCGAGGATTTTCCTGGCATCGCCGAAATAAGGCCGGGCAATTTTGTGTACTACGACCTGATGCAAGCCCAAGTCGGCGCCTGCACTAAGGAGGATATCGCCGTGGCGATGGCCTGCCCCGTAGTCGCCAAGCACCCCGACCGGATAGAGGTCGTCGTGTACGGCGGAGCAGTCCATTTCTCAAAGGATGCTATCCGCCGGGAGGATGGTACGCCCTTCTACGGCGAACTGGCTCACTGGACAGATGCAGGCTGGGCGCCCATCGATTCGGCGCCCTGGATGCGCAAGCTCTCTCAGGAGCATGGTATCCTGCGGGTGCCGGAGCCTTACTTTTCCAAGATAGCTATTGGGGGGCTGGTCTGCATACTGCCAGTGCACTCCTGCCTAACGGCCGATCTAATGAAGGAGGTACATACCTTGACGGGTGAAAAACTACCGATGATGCAGTACGTCTAATCAGTGCGCCGCCTCGTAGCGGATCTCGTTAACCAGCGGTTTTCCAGTCTCAAAATCAGTTATGTTCTGCAGGGTGGTCTGAGTAATTTCTGCCACGGCTTCCCGCGTAAAGAAACTTTGATGGGAAGTAATCAACACGTTTGGGAAGGTCATCAGGGTAGTTATTTCCTCGTCGGCCAAGATGTTCTCAGACAGGTCTTCGTAGAAGATGCTCTCCTCGTTTTCGTAAACATCAATGCCTAGGTAGCCGATCTTTCGGTTGCGCAGCCCCTCGATAACGGCGCTGGTGTCCAACAGTTTACCTCGGCTGGTATTGATGAGCATCACTCCGGGCTTCATGGCTCGGATGGCCTGCTGATCGATCAGGTAGTGCGTCTCGGGTATAAGCGGGCAGTGTAGAGAAATGATATCGGATTGAGCAAAAAGGTTATCTAACGAGGTGTACACTACGCCGTTATCGCGCAACACTTCGTTGGGGTATGGGTCGTGGGCTACGATACGGTTGCCAAAGCCCTGCATCACCCGGCAGAAAGCCTGGCCGATTTTACCGGTACCGATCACGCCTACAGCTTTGCCGTGCAGGTCGAATCCCATAAGCCGTTCGAGAGAGAAATTATGTTCACGCACCCGGTTATAGGCCTTGTGGGTTTTCCGGTTGAGGGTGAGGATGAGGGCAACAGCAAATTCGGCCACGCCCTCAGGCGAGTAGGCGGGCACGCGAGCTACCCGGATACCGCATTCGGCAGCCTTGTGGAGGTCCACATTATTGTAGCCAGCACAGCGCATGGCAATGAGCTTCACCCCTTTGGCATGTAGCTCGCGGATGGCCGGTTCGTCGATCTGGTCGTTCACGAAAGCGCAGACCGCCTGGTGACCGTCGACCAGATTAACGGTCTGATGGTTTAGCCGGGCTTCAAAATAGGTGATATCGTGACCGTGATCCGTATTGAAGCGATCAAAAAAGTCGCGGTCGTAGTTTTTTGTACCAAAAAAAGCTACACGCATAGGCAATGGATCGCGAGCATATCAACTGCACAGGACATCCGGTATCCCCAGGATGGGTGTACGGGATTGGTAGGCCAGCTGCTTACCCTCATTTTTGTTAAAAAGTTCTTGTAGGAAATTGGTTTTTACGACCCGGATAGCTGCAATGTCGATTGCTTTTGACTCCAGGTAGTCAAAGCACTGATCTAAGTATTGCTCGGCAGTCACCCAGTCGTAGTGCAGCATTTTAGACTCCGGGAACTTATGCTTGAAAGCCTCCATTGCTGACTTATCATCAGAGCGCGCCTGGGCGTGGCGATTGAGAATGTAAATATTGGGTTGGAAGGGCTCCGCAAACTCTAGCAGAATGCGGAAGGCGGCCTCGTCTTTTTCTGAATAATCGGAAAAAAAGGCGATGTGATCGAGTTTGCCGTCGAATCTGGCCGCATCGGGTACCGCCAAAAGCGGCGTGGGCGCGTGCTCCATCACTTCACCGGCGACCGAGCCCTGAAAGACAGCCCGCAGGCCGCTGGCCCCTTTGGTCCCCATAACGATAAAGTCAGAGTTTTGCTCCTTCACTACCCGGAGAATCGTCTTAATGAGCGTCTCCCCACGCTCCATGACGTGCTCTACCTTCACGCGATCCAGCCCTTCCTTGTGCGCTACGGCATTGAGGGCTTCAGTTGCATCCTTGTAGTCTTCGAAGCGCTCCAGCTCAGCCGTTTTGTAAAATTCTTCCAGTGTATGCCGCATGTGAGCAGCAGGTAAAGGCTTATGCTCGTAGACATGAGAGGTGGTGATCTTCGCTCCGAAAAAGTCGGCAATGTGCAGCGCGTAAATGTAGGCGTTCAGTGCCGGCGTGGAAAAATCTGTAGGATAAAGTATATTTTTCATTGTGTACCGGTTTATTGGTGCGAGCTATATGTCAATTATAGTATAATTTTCGGGAATAATCCTCGTGTTAAGGACCAAGTGACACAAATTCGCGTCTAACTATTTTTTAAAAACAATCTTGCCACCGCTCGGGATGACGATTTGGACCTAAAGAAATTTTGTTATGTTTGTTATGCCAAAAAAAGCAAGTGAATGCGAAAGCTTTTCCTACCCGCCTGGATCATTTGTTTCTTGTTGATGTCTTCCAACTTTTGCCGTGCTCAGTTCCGGCTGAACCCACACTTAAGTGTTCAGTTGGGGGACCTGGATGTGGAATTGCCCAACGAGGAGGCTACAGAAATCGAGGCCCTGGATGGGTGGAATTTCAACGCCTTTTTCCGCTACCAGTTCGGCGATTGGTTTTTGTACTCCGGATTGGGCTATCAGGGGCTGGCCGCAGAAATCGAACGGTTCGAGTTACAGGGCGGCAATACGATTGTAGAGTTTGAGGAAGATACCCGCTTTCACTTCCTGAAGGTCCCGGTGAATATTGGTTACTACCTGGCGCCCCCGAGTGCCTTCTTGCGACCCTATGCCCGTACCGGCATTCAAAATGATTTTTTGGTCGGCCTGAATGTGCTCGATGATTTCACCCTGAACCGAGAGGATGGAAACACCTACCAGTTGGGCGTCAACATCGGCGCCGGCGTAGACTTTGCCCTGTTCAACCTCGATCTACAATACCAGTGGGGTATTACCGAGTTTTTTCCCGATACCGATGAGGCCCTGCGCTCTTTCAACATCAGCCTGGGGCTGGTTCTTTAGGTTTCTATTTTTCAACCTCAATATTTAACCATGAAACGATTCGTTTTACCAAAATTCGCACTTGTTTTCGCTTTCGTTACCATGCTGGGCACCAGCTGCGGTAGCGCTAAATTACCCGGCATGGGCGACATGTTGACGCAGGTTCTTTCCAGCGGCAACCTCGACACGATCGGTAAATTGTTGAACGCAGCCGGCGGCCTCGACGGCCTGCTGGGCGGCCTGAGCAAAGCCACCATGTTCTTACCGACCGATGAAGCATTCGAAAAACTGGGCATGGACGCCGTAGAAGACCTGCTTAAGCCAGAGAATTCTCGTATGCTCACAGATGTACTGCGCAACCACGTTATAGAAGGTGATATTTCGCCCAAGAAACTGGGTAAAAGCGATATGCTCACCAACCTGAACGGCAAACCGCTAAATATCTCCGGCGAGGGCGGAATGATCGGCGGCGCCAACATTCTCGAAAGCTTTGATACCAAGCAAGGCGGCATTTACCTGGTCGATTCAATCCTGAAAGACTAATTCTCCTCGGCGGCGGCCTGTTGAGCTGCCGCCCTCTTCAGATTTTACAATAAATTAATTTCCGCTTCTCTTCCAGTAGGGTAAGCGCGGAGTATTTTCAACCTGATAACAATCCTTCAGCCCAATGAAAAAAACACTCCTGGTCGCTGCCCTAATGGCCTGCACCTTCTGTGCTGTCGCCCAAGTCGGATCACCCGACGAAAATCTCCAAATCAGCATTCTCGAAGGCCCCAAGCCTTGGTCTAGTCTGGATTTAAATAATGATGCCCGCAATTTTCAGTTCGCAATTGTTACCGACCGCACCGGTGGCCACCGCCCGGGTGTTTTTCTCGATGGGGTTCAGAAACTGAATCTGCTCCAGCCGGAATTCGTACTCTCTGTGGGCGACCTCATCGAAGGGTATACCGAAGACTTGGTGGAGTTGAACCGGCAATGGGACGAGTTTGATGGTTTTATTGACTCCCTCCAAGTACCCTTTTTCTACGTGCCAGGCAACCACGATATTACCAATAAGGTAATGGAAGATTTGTGGAAAAAACGCCTTGGCCCAACTTACTACTATTTTATTTATCACGACGTGCTCTTTCTCTGCCTCAACTCTGAAGACCAATACCGGGGGGCAGGCAACGGCTCCATCTCGGACGAGCAGTACGAATGGATCCGGCAAGTCCTGAGCGAACATAGTGATGTACGATGGACGCTGGTATTCATGCACCAGCCCCTCTGGTTGCAAGATACCGATCCGGTGCGCTGGTTCGACGTTGAAAAATTGTTGGCCGACCGCGACCATACGGTTTTTGTCGGCCACCGCCACCATTACGTCAAATACCGCCGCAATAATAATAATAACTATTACCTCCTGGCCACCACCGGGGGTGGGTCATCCCTGCGGGGACCCCAATTGGGGGAATTCGACCACGTCGTTTGGGCAACGATGACCGACGAAGGTCCGATTATGGCAAACCTGCAGTTGGAGGGAATCTGGAGCGACGATGTCGTAAACGAAGATGTCCAGGCAGCCATTGAAAAAATTACCGGCAGCACGCCCATCCGGATAGAACCCTTGTATTACGATGGTAAACCTACAGCGGGTGGCAAAGTGAAAATCCGCCTCACCAATGACGAAGATATCCCCATGGAGGTACACCTGAAAAATGGCTTCAGCTGGTCTTACAACTCCAGCCTGGCTGCTGAAAAAATCGAGGTGGCCCCCAATAGTGTTGAAATTGCGGAGATGAGCCTGGAACCGCGCAGCAAAAAAGTATCCGATCACATCGATCCGGTCGAAATCCAGGCCAAGGTCAAATACCTTGATGGCAAGCTGGCCGAAGTAGCCGTCCCCTTTACATATAAAGTTGCTCCTGAGAAAAAACTATATCTCGATGAGCTGAAAAATGGAGCTAAGATCGACGGCAATCTAGAAGAGTGGGACCGCATACCTAATGCCTACACCATCAAAACCCACTTGCCAGCCGAAGATAATGGCGGTCCGATGGGCGCACGCACCGTGGTGCCTGCCGAAGATATTGCCGGACAGTTCAAAGTCGCCATTGCCGATGATCAACTCTACATCGCTGTGAAAATCCAGGACGACGACCTGCAACTTGACACTACAGAGGTAGCCTGGCGACAAGATTACATCGGCGTCGTCATCGACGGTGCCCCTACCCCAATTAGTGCGATGCGCACCGGACGCGGTTGGTACCGCGAGTCGCTGCTTTACACCATTACACCCAGCACACGCGTTTTGCCGAGCTCGACCTTTTACGACGATCGCCTCCCGGAAGGTACCCAGTGGATCTGCCGGTCCGCTGAGGGGGGCTACGTTCTGGAAGCAGGTATCCCCCTGGACTTGATCCGGGAGCAACAGGGCGAAAACTGGCGGTCGGTACGTATCAACGTATCGGTACAAGACCGGGATGCGGGCGAAGCCGAGTTCCCCCGCTACAGCTTTATGCCGGGATGGCGCGGAAGCGACAACCGGATCGGATCGGGCATGTTTTTCCGTCGGGGTGTGAAATAAAATCCGCTAGGGGATTACCTTTGGGCCAAATCAATCGGGCCTGACTTGCGACAATCTTTATTTATTCTGCTGGCGTTGGCAGTTGGCATCCTTTTGCCCGCGGGGCACCGCTATACCTTTTTAGTGCGGTACTTCGTTATGACGATGTTGTTTTTCCCCTTTCTTCGGGTCACACTCAACCGCTATACCTTACAGGTGAAGCACCTTTGGGTCGCATTGAGTAATTTAATTATTCCGCTGGGCGCCTATTTTTTATTTCTTTCCCTCGGGCAGAACGTCGCCCTGGCTGCATTCGTCGTAGGGGCAGCGCCAACGGCCGCCGGCGCTCCGGTGATCGCCGGCTTTTTGCGCACCCGCATCGAATTCGTTACCGGCTCGGTCTTGCTGACCAGCCCCATGGTGGCCCTGATGATCCCCCTGGTGCTGCCTGAACTCCAAGATGTGGGGGGCGCCAAAATGAACACCTTGGAGGTTTTGCTACCGGTAGCCGGTCTCGTTTTTATCCCCCTGATACTCGGACAAACCATCCAGCGCACCTCCCCGCCCTTAGCCCGGTGGTTGAGCACTACGTTTGACTGGGCGCCGTTCACTTTATTCTTGGCGAACGTTTATCTGGCCGCTGCAAAGGCTACCCACTTCATCCTGACCGGTGGCAATAGCTGGGCGGAATTGGGGCAGGTGGCACTGGCCATCACCGTTACGGGCTTGCTTTGTTTTTGGTGGGGCGAAAAAGTCATCGGCCGCCCGGAATTACCGATTGAGTGCGGTCTGGCTCTGGGCAGGAAAAATACAATGTTTGTGCTCTGGGTCGCTCTGAATTTCATCAACCCCCTAGTCGCGATGGGACCGATGTTCTATATCTTATTCCAGAACCTCTACAATTCCTGGCAACTGTACAACCTGGAAAAAAAATAGGGGAGCGATTGCATCACTCCCCCAGGGTATGCTGTGACTACTTTTCTGCTTAGTTGACCGGGAGCAACACTGCATCTACGACGTGCACAACGCCGTTTTGGGCCTGTACGTCAGTAAATATAATGTTGGCGCTATTGCCGATGGCATCGATCACCGGTTGGCTACCCCCCAACTGAATGGTAAACGTCTCGCCAGACAAGGTCGTTACGGATTGTCCATCGATCAGGTCGCCGGAACGTACGTTCGCGCCCGACACAACGTGATAGGTCAGTACCTGCAACAGCAGGTCTTCTGGAATATCGCTGATGGCATTCCAGTCCGCATTTGAGTCTAACAAAGCCTGGAAAGCAGCATTCGTAGGAGCAAATACGGTGAAGGGGCCGTCGCCATTTAAGGTACCTACTAAATCTTCATCGCTCAGGCGCGGATCGGTCAGGGCTGTTACCAGGGAAGAGAAGCTAGGATCGGCCGTAGCAAAGGTTACGACAGTTGGCGAAGCAATTACGGCATCAATGGCGTGGATCACACCGTTGCTTACATCGTTATCAGCATCAACGACGTTAGCTACCCCGTTCAGGGTAACGCCGCTATCGGTATTGATGTACAAGATTGTATTTACGCCTTGGCCGAATCCCGTCTCACTTAGCGTGGTCGCATAGCCGTTGGTCAGGCTACCACTCTGGAACTCTCCGGCCAGGACGTGATTCGTCAGTACTTCTACCAGTGCAGCCTCTGGTGTATTCTCAATGGTGTTGGTACCAATGGCATCCAGGAACGTCTGGAAAGCAGCATTCGTAGGCGCAAAAACAGTAAAGGGACCGTCGCCGGATAGGATGTCGACCAGATCCGCTTTAACCAACGCATCTACCAGGATGCTGAAATTGGGATCGTTCTGAGCAAACTCCACGATATTCTGGTCGTTGTCGTCATCGTCGTCATCGTCATCACAGGCGACAAATGTTACGGAGCCCAGCAAGCTCAGCAACAGACCAAAAAGCAAAAAACGTGCATTCTTCATTGTTCACTTTTTTAATTGCGTTATATAAAAACAAACGTCCCCTCAAACGTGCAGACCCTGCCTATGTTTAACCGTAGTACCAGTAAGCCAGCTTTTGTACAGGATTTGGCACATCACTTAAAAAATTGCGACCCAACACAATACTTTTGCCGTTTTGGCGAACAAATCAAACCAGATAAGATTCCTGAACCTCAATTAAATGAAAATCAATGCTTTAAATTTTGATTTCCATTTTTTTTATTTAATCAGAAGGGGAATAAAGGGGAAATTTTGACCTGGACTATTACGGCTGCATCGACGACTTTAGACGGAAAGCCAGGAATTATATGTGGAGGAAGAGGAAGAACGAGAGTGGCTTATGGCTCTTTTGCATACTATTTGCTTTTTCTGTCGAGGCACAAAGCGGAAAGGTTAGTAACCGCAACCCCTTGCCGAGGACCTTTTTCCAGTATCATTATGCCGCCAAGATACACCCGGGCCTGAACCAGCGCCCCATTCCGAGGCAGCGGTTATCCTTGTTAGAAAATATTTTCCAGGTTTGGAAAGATGCATCAAGCCATCCGGCTTGCATAGATCGCCTGTTGCAACAAGCTGGATATCCAGCCTGGGATCACAGCCTGTTTACGAACGACGCCAACGGCGGTTGGACCATTATAACCCCGTTGGTGGATCCTCCCCGGCAGAAAGTAACGGCCTACATCCATGCTGTTTCCGATCCGCGGACCGTTGAAATCTGGGTGCGATTGGTGCGCCGGCAGGATCCGATGTCTTTGGTATCCCCTGAGGAAAACTGGTTTTTAGTGCTGGATCAGGACTTGTTCGGTATTTAGCATGGGATACCTACGGAATGTGCAAAAAGGCCAAGTTGCGCTTTAAGCCGACGTACTTGGTACGCTTGACAGCCGATTTTTTAAAAACCCGTTTGAAGGTCGCCTCGGTAATATCTTCCCAGTCGCGACGTGTCATATCCAGCAATTCTTCTTTAGGCTCCAGAGCGGGCTCTTGGTGGGGTTGCGCAAAGCGATTCCAGGGACAAACTTCCTGGCAGATATCACAGCCGAACACCCAGTCTTCCATCTTGCCACGAAAAGTTTCCGGTATCGCCTCCCGCAGTTCAATGGTGAGGTAGGATATGCATTTCGTAGCATCCAGCAGGTAGCCCTCCGGGTGGATGGCATCAGTCGGACAAGCATCAATGCAGCGACGGCAGGTACCGCAGTAGTCGGCGATCGGGTGATCGTACACCAGATCAAGATCCACGATCAACTCGGCGAGGAAAAAATAGGAGCCCTTACGCGGGTGCAGCAGGAGCGTATTTTTTCCTACCCAGCCCAATCCCGAACGGCGCGCCCAGTCGCGCTCTAGCACGGGCGCCGAATCGACGAAGGCCCGCCCTGCAATTTCGCCGATCTCGTCGCGCATGCGCTCCAGGAGGGTACGCAGCTTTCTCTTGAGGACAAAGTGGTAGTCTTCGCCGTAGGCATAACGAGCCAGCCTGGGGGCTTCGGAGTCCCGCTGCTCCGCTTCGGGAAAGTAATTGAACAGTAAAGAGATAACGGTTTTAGCCCCCGGCACCAGCTTGGTGGGATCGACGCGTTTCTCGAAATGATTTTCCAGATAATGCATCTCCCCCTGGTAACCCCGGTTTAACCAGGCTTCCAGTCGACGGGCCTCCTCGTCCATGTGCTCGGCTTTAGCAAAAGCCACCTGTTCAAACCCCAGTTCGCCGGCCCATTCCCGGATACGAGCTGTCCATAGCGCCTTATTCATATGCTTTTTTCCCTCCTGAAAAGCCTTTAAAAAGGCTGGCTGTAGTATGATCCAGCTGATCAAGGTCATCAGAACTCATTGACAGCCATCACTAAAAGTGAAATTTAAAGCCAATACATTGATAATAGCAAGTAAAGAACAAGAATTTTAAGCTGGTTCTTCGGAACTGTTAAACTAAAGCACCATGATGACCAATTTTTCATTCACATCCAACGAATTGGTACTCGGTTTTGTGATCATGGCTCTTTTCATATTCGCCGTTATCACCGCTGGGCGTCTTTTCTTTCGCGCAAAATCAGGTACTAATCTAAAGGAAAAGTATACTAAAAGTGGTAAATCTTCTCCGCTTGGAGCAAGAAACAAATACCCAGAAGTCGACCCCTTCCGCTTCAGTTCGACCGTTTGGCGACTGAGCTTGGTTGTCGTCCTGGGGCTTACCGTAATGGCTTTTAACTGGACGGTTAAACAACAACAAGAAGTTGAAACTTACGATTATGCCGAGCTGGCAGAGGATATCGAAATCGATGTGCCGCGTTCGGCCGAACCGCCACCGCCGCCACCGCCACCGCCGCCACCAGTAATTCAGGAAGTACCGGAAGGCATGCTGTTGGAGGAAGACCTTGACGTAGAATTTGTCGACCAGTCGGTAGATGCTGAAACGGCAATTGAAGCGCCGGTCTACATCGAGCAGGAGGAAAAAGCAGCTCCGCCCCCACCGCCGCCACCACCGCCGCCTAAAAAAGCGGAAGCCCGCGAGATCTTCAAAGTCGTAGAAGAAATGCCGCGCTTCCCGGGCTGTGAAGACTTTGCCGGATCCACAGAAGAGAAAACCCAATGCGCCAATCAAAAGTTGATGGCCTTTATTTACGAAAATATTCGCTACCCCGACGTGGCCCGTGAGAACGGCATCGAAGGTACCGTAGTCGTCACCTTTGTAGTCGACGTCGACGGCTCTATCAGCCGGATAGAGACCCTGCGGGATATCGGAGGTAAGTGCGGAGACGAAGCCATGCGCGTTATCAAAATGATGAACGACCTGCCGGAAAAATGGACGCCCGGCCGCCAGCGTGGTCGCGCCGTACCGGTACAGTTCACCATGCCGGTGAAGTTTGAACTGAAATACAACAGCAACGCTCGTTAGACCGCACCTGCACAAAGAAGCCGCCATCCTGCAACAGGGTGGGTCCATTTGACGATAAAAATGGATGAATGTAAAGTTGGATAGGCATCAGTCCGTGAGGGCTGATGCTTTTTCTTTTGGGTAGGCAACCAAAAAGTGCCGGAAGCAAATAAGCTCCTCGGCACCACTAAAGCATGAAGTATTACTTTGTAAACGCTTTAGTGAGGAACTTTTGTTTAATGCGCAAATACCACTGGCTGTAACTTTTGTAGCGGCAGTCCGTGTGTCAATGTAAAATCTGTAGCTTGGCGAATTTCAGCATAATCCGGCGGGTGGGGTTATCAATGTCTTTAAACTGAATGCTCGCTACCCGGTTATGCTTGTTGCCATCGACACTCAGCACTTTCCCTTCTCCAAATTTAATGTGTAGAACGCGCATACCGGGTTGAATCTGTTCGGGGGCAGCCGGTTTAAAGTTTTCCAGATCAACTTTAGGATTATTAGCCATCGGCTTCTTGCGCCGGAAATTACCCGCTACGCTGGCTGACCCGCGCTCGACTGCAGGAGCTTCTGCTCCACGCCGGTTCAGGTTGGCCGTGCTTTCCAGGTGATTCCGTGGGATCTCTTCCAGGAACCGGCTCGCTTCGTTGTAGCGCATCTGTCCGTTGCGGTAGCGACTATTCGAGTAAGAAAGCGTCAGGTATTCTTTGGCGCGCGTAATAGCTACGTAAAACAGGCGCCGTTCCTCATCGAGCTCCTCCGGTGTATCCATAGACATGAAAGAAGGAAAAAGCTTTTCTTCCAACCCCACCACAAATACCGAGCGGTACTCCAAGCCCTTGGCAGCGTGCACCGACATGAGGGTTACGTAGTCGTCGCCCTCCGTTTTTTGATCCAGGTCGGTTATCAGGGCTATACTCTGGAGGTAGCTGGCCAGTGACTTGTCCGGCGCCCCCAAGGCATCGTCCGTTTCGTCTTCTTCCACAAAAGATTGAATACCATCTAAAAGAGCATTTACGTTTTCCAAGCGATTCATCCCTTCGATCGAGTTGTCGGCGCGCAGCAGGTCCATCATACCGGACTGGCGTACGATATAGCTGGCGGCTTCGTAGGCATTGTCTTCCAGCGTGCGTTCACCGAAGTTTTCAATCATGCGCACAAAATGCCGGATATTCTGCAGCGCGCGCTTACCGACGTCTACCTGGGTAAGACAATCCCAGATGGGCAGTTCCTCCTGACCGGCAAAGCGGTTAATCTTCTCCATGGTCGAATCGCCGATCCCGCGCTTGGGGTAGTTGATCACCCGTCGCAGGGCTTCCTCATCGCGTGGATTGACAGCCAGGCGCAAGTAAGCTACCAGATCTTTAACTTCCTTGCGCTGGTAAAACGACAGCCCTCCGAATACCCGGGCCGGAATGTTGTAGCGCCGCAGGTATTCCTCGAAAATGCGCGACTGGGCATTGGTGCGATAGAGGATGGCGATTTGACCGTTGCTCAGGTGAAAGCGGTTTTTCTGCTCCAGTATGGTATCGGCTACGCGCTTGCCCTCTTCATTATCGGTGAGGGCTTTAATGATCTTGATCTTTTGCCCCTGCCCTTTATCCGACCAGATCTTTTTAGGGATCTGGCGGCGGTTAAAGGTGATCACCTCGTTAGCCGCCTGTACGATGTGCTCTGTCGACCGGTAATTTTGTTCCAGTTTGAACACCCGGATGCCGTAGGGTTTAAAATCCGCTTCGAAATCGAGAATATTTTGGATGGTTGCGCCGCGGAAAGCATAGATGCTTTGGGCGTCATCGCCCACCACACATATATTGCGGGGGCTATTGTCGAAATGCACCAACTTGCGAACGATGGCGTACTGCAGGAAGTTGGTATCCTGAAACTCATCAACCAGTACGTAGCGAAAGCGCGCCTGGTATTTTTGCAGCACATTGTCCGGGTTGCGATGCCACAACTCGTACAGCCTGTAGAGGAGATCATCAAAATCCATGGCCCCAGCCCGCTTACACCGGCTGGTGTATTTTTCGTAAACTAGATGGGTGTGAGGGCGTTTGGCCATGCGGTCCTGCTCCATCAGCTCTTCGCGTTGGCGATAAGCTTTGGGTGGAATGAGGTTGCTCTTAGCCGAAGAAATGCGTGCGCGCAGGTTGTTAATGTTGTAGGCGTTTTTGTCCAGGTTTAACTCCTGGATAATGGCCCGCAGCACGCTCTTGGTATCATCGGTATCGTAGATGGTAAAATTCGAAGGATATCCAATCTTGCCGGCCTCGGCGCGCAGGATGCGCGCAAAAATCGAATGGAATGTTCCGGCCCAGACGCGATTGGCGGAATCGCCGACCACCTGGGCGATGCGTTCTTTCATTTCCCGGGCCGCCTTGTTCGTAAAGGTGAGCGCAAGGATTTCCCAGGGCTTTACGCCCTCCTGGATGAGGTGAGCAATACGAAAGGTGAGCACCCGGGTTTTTCCAGAGCCTGGCCCGGCTACGACGAGCACGGGGCCTTCGGTTTCCGTCACGGCTTTTTTTTGCACCTCATTGAGCTGCTGGAGGTAACTACTCATATTTTTTTCAGGTTAGGTCGCTAAGTGGCTGTCCTCCTTTTGTATGGCTCAAGCAAGACGGCCCAGCTCAACGATGACTAATAGACGGGGCTTTGTTGATGAAATCCCCTAAGCGGTTTGCTCTAATGCTTCCCAGTACTCGACTGCCCGCCGCGTATGGGGAATACAGATAGACCCACCGACCAGGTTGGCTAGGGAAAACACCTCGAATACTTCGGCTTTGGTTACGCCTTGCGCATAGCATTTTCCGAGGTGGTACCGCACACAGTCATCGCAGCGCAGCACCAACGAGGCGATCAAACCCAACATCTCTTTCGTCTTGCTATCAAGAGCACCATCCTGGTAAGCCTGATGATCCAGACTAAAAAAACGTTTGAGTACCTGATTATCAGCCGCCAGAATCTTTTCGTTCATGCGCGACCGGTAATCGTTAAAGTCATCCACGATCGACATAGGGCCGTTTTTACCTGTTAACTGTAAACGTTAAAATTAGGGAAAAGGAGCGGGAAAGCAAGGTTGGAAAAGGTCATTTCCAGGATAAAAAAGGCGAAGGGCAAAATGCCCTTCGCAAAAAAATCCTCGTTAAGGAACCCTTCACAAATTATTCTTAGCTATTTAGCCCTCGAGGGCCTTATGGATATTGGATATTCATGAGATTAAAATTTGCTATACGTTTCACCCGGTTGCGGATGCTAGCCCAGGTGTGGTGGCACCGGTCGAGCATACCAGGTGGGAACATCCACAGACGGCATCCCCATTGGGGCCGCCCGGTCGTAGCCTTCAGGTTCCTCCGAAGCATTCGGGGTGTAGTTTTCATCCCCGCTTTCGGGGACATAGTATAGTTTGATGACTTGAGTACTTTGTGAGTAGCTGTTGCTACAGGGGTCGACTACCGTCCACTTGCGATAGAGGTACAGGTCGTCGCCGTCGCGCCATAACTTATCCTCACAGTTCAATTCAAACTGACATTGCATTTGACCGACACTTAACTGATCCTCTGATGTTTCCAAATCGCCGTCTAGGTCAATGGTTGGAAACCCGAGGCGCTGTGGGGTGATACTTTTTTCCAGGGGCGCGCTCGTCTGAACGCTCAGGGTTTGCTGGCCCGGAAAAATAACATCGGTCAAAGAAGCTCTCTTAATGGTCGTGTACTGAATCAATGGGTAAGCGCCCGTTTCGGTTTCGACTACCCATTCCCGTACTACTACTTGTTTGGCGTTCGACAAGAAGCGAAAGCGCTGAATGGCGGCGCCTTTTGACAGCACGAGCGCCAATACGTCTCCCGCTTCGAGCGCAGGAGAATAGAAGGTATTGCCCAGACTGCTGGCCGGTTCATTATTGACAAAAGCTTTTACGGTTCCCGGCTCAGAAATGGAGCCCCCAACGGAACCCCAGTCGAAAGTGACATACCCCGCAGTCGGTAAGACTATGGAAAGACGTATCACCTGTTGCTCAGCAACGAACTCGATCCGGGAAGAATCATCTTTAAAGATAGACTCTGCATTGGGAGCTCCGGTGACATCTACCCCACGGTCACCGTTCTCTTTTTCAATTGTCCAATTGGAAGGGGCGAAATAACCGACAAAACCATCTTCACCACAGCCCAAGTCGTAAACTGCTGCCGGGCTACCGGCTTGACGAACAGTGCAAACACCTGCGTGCGCCGGGTCGGGCACGGGAAGTTTACTGAAGTCGCCAAAGGCAGTACAACTTACCTCATCGGCAATCCATTTCTTTTCCGGATCTGATAATAATTGAAAATTAGAGCCAACGGCCTGTATCCTGGTGAGCGATGCGAGGGTCAATACTAAGAATGCAACGCCACAGGCATTGAACCCCAACGGTCTGTTGTAGTGCTTTCTCATGGTTCCTCTAGCAATTTAATTACCAAAAATTACTCCAAATGATGAAGTAACACCTAAGCAAGGGTAGTGAAGAGCATCAGTTAGCGGTAACTAAAATTGGAAAATCTAAAGGAAGGTGCACAGAGAAAAGCAATGCAGGTATACATTTAATAGTCATGGGATTAAACTTTAAAACGGTTTAAGGGATATATGATTTTCTTCTATTCTGGCCATAAAAAGATCTCCGACACAAATATATAATTTGATCACCTTTCGCGCAGTAAGCCAGACGTTAAAGTTTGTATTTTTTTATTTGCAATTCTTTAACTATTGATAATCAGTTCCTATTAGAAAAACAAATTTACACCTTTTTTGTTAAACTTGAAAATTTAACTAAAAATGCGAATCCAACGGAAAGAGTGGGTTTTACTGGTTCCTGCCTCACTGGAAGAAGTCTGGAGTTTCTTTTCCCGTCCGGAAAATCTTTCTAAGCTCACTCCGGACGACGTTGCTTTCGAAACCGTCACTGACTGGAGCGGCATCGAGATGTACACCGGCATGCTGATCCAGCACCGCATTCGCCCCCTGTTGAACATCCCTTTGAACTGGACCTCGGAAATCAAACACATTGAGCCGCTGCGGTACTTTATTGACGAGCAGCGATCGGGCCCCTATGCGTTCTGGCACCATGAGCACCATTTCCGGGCGGTAGAGCAAGGCACCGAAGTGCGCGACCTGCTTTACTACCGGGCACCACTTGGGCCTCTGGGTACGCTCGCCAATCGCCTATTCGTAGCACGCATGATTGATGAGATCTTTACCTATCGCCAGACCGCTGTTGAAACCATCTTTGGCCCGGCCACTTCCCTTACCGGAAGTCGTTAAATCTCTACCGTACGCCAGTTTCCGCGGCGGAACCACAAAATCGCAACGATGGCCAGCGTAGTTTCACTGATGGCAATGGCCCAGCAGACTCCAGCCAGGCCCCAACCGAAAATCAGGGCCAAGGTGTACGCCAAAGGTATTTCCAGCATCCAGAAGCAAAAGAAATTAATAATCGTAGGTGTACGGGTGTCGCCGGCGCCATTAAAGGCTTGGCTAAGCACCATGCCGTAGGCAAAAAAGATGTACCCCAGGCATATGATGCGCAAGCTCAGTACACCGGCCCGCACTACTTCGGGGGTCGAATCAAATACGCGTACGATCGCCTCGGCATTAAAAAAATATACTACGGAGACGAGCAACAGGAAGAGCATATTGATAAAAGCCGAGCGCCAGACACTCCGCTCCGCTCGTTCGGGCTGACCGGCGCCCAAGTTCTGCCCAACAAGAGTGGAAGCGGCCATAGCTACGCCCCAGGAAGGCAGGATCGTAAAAATAATCAGGCGGATAGCGATTGTATAGCCGGCAGTGGCCTCTTTGCCGAAATGACCGATGATCCACAATAAAAGGATCCAACTGGCCGAACCGATCAGAAACTGTCCAGCCCCGGTAGCTGATAAGCGGGCCAGGCGCTTGATAATCACACGATCCACCCGGAAGTCCTGCCAGCGAATTTTTACAAGACCATGGCCTCCAAAGAGGATAAAAAGCTGAAAAGCAACCCCAGTGCTGCGCCCAATGACGGTTGCTATCGCGGCGCCCGTGACGCCCAACTCCGGGAACGGACCGATACCAAAGATCAATAACGGGTCAAGCACGATATTGAGCCCATTGGCCAGAACCAAAGCGTACATCGCCAAAGAAGCATCGCCGGCACCCCGAAAGATACCGTTGAGTAGAAAGAGCAGTACAACAACGATATTCGAGCCCAACACGATCTGCGTATACCGGAAGCCCTGCTCGATAACTGAAGCTTCCGCATTCATCAACTCCAGAATGCGGCGGCTGAAAAACAAACCGGTGAGTCCTAAAATAAAAGCTACTACCAGCCCGATGATGATGGCCTGTACGGCCGCTTCGGCAGCATTGCGCCATTTCTTTTCTCCTACGCGACGCGCAACTAAGGCCGTCGCCGCTACGCTAATACCCACCGCAATAGCGTACACAACCGACATTACCGCCTCGGTGATGCCCACTGCCGTCGTTGCCGCCGAACCTAGCGATGCTACGAAATAAATATCGATGATGGAGAATAGGGACTCCATACCCATCTCCATAATCATGGGTACCGCCAATAGAAAAATGGCGCGGTCTATACTACCGGTCGTGAAATCTTTTTCTTTTCCTTGTACGGCCTCCCAGAACAGTCGGAGAAACTTTTGCATGGCTGCGCTTTAACGGATGATACACAAGCGCCTACACCAGTGCGCTCCGCTATACCTTACCTGTTTTTTTCCGACTTAGTTCCAGACTGGTATAATATCCGGTGCTTTTTCCATCCGTTTTAATAAGAGTCCTTATCTTGATCTTCTCCATCGATTGATAGACCATAATCAGAAGTGACACCGAATATGCCCAAGGTTTGCCTATTCCTTTGTCTTTTTTTACTGGCCACCGTGCTGCAGCTGGGCGCCCAGGCCAATGAGAAGAAAGTCTTGACCCACGAAGACATTGCCCGTTGGAAAACCATCGAGGACGAGACACTCAGTTTCAACGGTCGCTGGGTAGCCTACCAACTCCGGCCTCACGAAGGCGACCCTGCGGTGGTACTCTACGACGGCAATACCCGGCAGGAGCGCACCTTCGCCCGGGCCCAAAAACCCGCTTTTTCGGCCGATAACCGTTACCTGGTCGTTCAGGTGCGGCCGCCTGAAGACTCCCTCAAGGCCATGCGCCGCGGGGGTAAAGAGAAAGAAGAGTTGCCGGGCGACACGCTATACGTCGTCGACCTGCAGAACCCCGGCCAGGGACCCCAAACCATTCCGGGTATTGCTTCTTTCGACCTTCCGGAAAAATGGCCGGGCTGGCTGATCTACCGGCCAAAAGTCCTGCCCGACACTTCGCTGTCGGAGCAGGAACAGAAGATGGAGCCCTTCATCATCCTTAGCCTCAACGGCGTGGATACTTTTCGCTTTAGCGACGTAATGACCTACGCCACTGCCGAAGAAGCCCAGGTTTGTCTATTCGCCCAGACCGACAAGGATTCGACCATTGCCCCGGGCGTATACTTTTGGCGCGCCGGGCAGGATCCGGCCACTATTTTCCCCTACCGCGGCAAGTTCCACAAGGCAGCCCTCAGCAAAGACGGCCGGCGAGCCGCCTTTGTAACCGACCTGAATACCAGCAAAATGCGCCACCGCCCCTACGAGCTGTTCTACTGGGGGCCCAACCTACCGGAAGCTCGTCCTGCCCTACAGGTTACCGACAACTTCTTGCCGGTGGAATACCAGATCGATCACGACGGGGAGCTCCAGTTTTCCGAAACCGGCGAACGCGTATTCTTTGCGCTGGAAAAAAAACCGCTCCTGCAGGATACTACTTTACTGGAAGAGGAAATCGTAGAGGTGGAAGTCTGGAACTACCAGGATGCCTACCTGTACACCCAACAGGAAGTACAGCTCCAAAAAGACGAGTTGCAAAAGCTGCAGGCGGTTTACCTGCCGCAACCGGATAAGCTTGTGCGGCTCAACGACGGCCAGTTTACAGGCATGGTGATGGACGAAGATCGCAACGGACGCTATGCCATCGGCTACGACGAAAGACCTTACTTGCAAGCGATTTCCTGGGCTGGCTTTCCAGCTGTGCGCGACATCTACAAAGTCGAGATCAATACAGGCGATACTGATATGATCGCCAAAGGCGTCATGGGCCGCCCGAAGGTCTCGCCGAAAGGCGAGTACGCCTATTGGTTCAGCCGCCCCGATACGGCCTGGTACGCCTACAGCTTCAGCGACAATAAAACGCGCCAGCTGACTAACAACCTGGAGGTCGCCTTCTACGATGAGCTGTACGACCAGCCTATGTACCCCGGCAGCTACGGCAGCGCCGGTTGGACCATTGACGACGACTTCTTCATCGTGTACGACCGCTACGATGCCTGGCTGCTTGACCCACGCGGCGGCCTGGCCCCCAACAATCTGACCAACTCCCGAGAAGAAAAACGCATCTGCCGCTACATCGAGGTCGACCCCGAGGCACAGTCGATCGATGAGGTCAAGCCCATGCTTTTCCACTTCCGCGATGAAGACACCAAAGAGGAGGGCTACTTCTATTTCAATATCCATACCGGCACCAAGGATGTAGTGGAGAGCGGCCCATACCAATACAGCCGCCGGCCCGTCAAAGCGCGCACAGCCGACCAGTGGCTCTTTGTCCGCGAAAACTTCCAGACTTTCCCCGACCTGCTTTACGGCAATAGCCTGAACAACTACCGCACCATTAGCCAGGCCAACCCACAGCAGAGCGACTACCGTTGGGGGACCATCGAGCCCTACTCCTGGACCTCCCTGAAAGGCGAACCCCTCGAGGGGCTGCTCATTAAGCCCGAAGGCTTCGACCCCGACCGGCAGTATCCTATGATCACCTACTTTTACGAACGCTACAGCGACCGCCTGCACAATCACTGGACGCCCGACTACGGCCGCTCGATCATCAATTTCAGTCAGTATGCCAGCAAGGGATACGTCATTTTTATTCCCGATATTCCCTACGAGGTAGGCTACCCCGGCAAGAGTGCTTACGATGCCGTACTGCCCGGCGTGACGTCCTTACTGGAAAAAGGCTTCATCGACCCCGACCGCATCGGGGTGCAGGGCCACAGCTGGGGTGGCTACCAGTCGGCTTACCTGATTACGCAGACCGACATCTTTGCCTGTGCCGAGTCGGGGGCGCCGGTCGTGAACATGACCTCGGCCTACGGCGGTATTCGCTGGGGCACCGGCCTGAGCCGTATGTTCCAGTACGAGCGCACCCAGAGCCGCATCGGCGGCTCCATCTGGGAAGAACCCCGCAAATACATCGAGAATTCTCCCCTCTTCTACATCGACAAGATCAATACTCCTGTACTCATCCTGCACAACGACGAAGATGGAGCGGTACCTTGGTATCAAGGTATTGAATTTTTTGTGGCTATGCGGCGACTGGGGAAGCCCGCCTGGCTCCTTAACTACAACAATGAACCCCACTGGCCCTCCAAATACCAAAATCGCAAGGACTTCCAACTGCGAATGGGCCAGTTTTTCGACCACTACCTGATGGGCCAACCCATGCCCGGTTGGATGAAAAAAGGCGTTTCACCCCAAGAAAAGGGTATTGAGCAGGGGTACTCGACAACGGAAGGAGAGTAGGTGGCAGAAAATGAGGCTATTGAGTAAGGTCCACCCACGGTGTTTATCCGAAAAGGGTTACCGTATCCGCTCGTATGGGTACGCTACCCTTATATCGATTGCTTAATGTTTCCGGTTTAAATTTCCCTTTTTCGCTCCAGATAGCTTCGCGGTTACCCGGGACAGCCGCCGATTAGCGTACACATTAGGCTGGCAAACCTGGTTTGGCGACCGGATTGCCCAATATATCGCTGACGATTTACGAAACTGGAAAGGGGGCCACCACCAGTAATTGCTGTCACACAAAGAATCCCCGCTTAGCATGCACTTCCCGGAATACGGTCCAGGCCTTGTTAGCTAGCTTATCTGTCAGTTTTTCGATGTAGTAGCTACCGGCCGCCGGGTCGGCCACGCGGTGCAGGTGGCTTTCCATCTTGAGGAGGTGCTGCACGTTGCGGGCGATGCGCAGCGAGAAGGGGTCAGGCCCCTGCTCCTTGATGGCATTGGCCGGCAGGACATAGATGCAGCTGGCTCCGCCCAGCACGGCCGACATGGTCTGGGTAGCGGCTCTGATCATGTTAGTGGGCTCGTCGTCGACTTGGGTCTCGGGTGCCAGGTGGACGATCAGGGGCGGCATTTCGGAAGTGGCAGCACCGTAAGCGGCCAGGATATTCGCCCACAGCAGGCGCAGGGCGCGCAGCTTAGCAATCTCTACAAAATAACTCGAACTCACCGCCATAGTGAAAAACAAGGAACGGTTGACCTGTTCGGCGTTCAGGCCGCGGTCGATGCCCTGCTCGAGATAAGCCGCACCCTTGGCCAAGGTGTAGCCGAGCTCGCGGGTTGTATCGGCCTGCTCTCCGTGAAAGCGGGCGCCGTTGATATTGAGCACCCGGAACTGCGGGAATTGCTGCTCGGTTAGCTCAATCATGCGCACCAATTTATCGAGGGGCGGGGTGCTGTAATCATCGATCGGATCAAAGTCGATGGATCCCCGAATGTCGGCTTTTGGAAGGTTTTCTTCTTCGGCCAGGGACACCAGCAGATCAAACAGGGCGACCGGATCTTTATCGGTCCCAATTTCAGCAAAATGCAGGGAGATATGGGTGAGCTTCACCTGGTCGAGCAACTGTCGGATGGCTGCAGCTCCCGGGCGCGAACGCATGCGAAACAAAGGGGCCTCAACGCCGCCCTTCAACCCTGTGTGCAGGCGGCGGTTGGCATCGGCATAGTTACGTTCGACCGAAATATACTCGCCAATCTCCCACTCGCCTCCAGATGGTGAAGGAATGGGAGGCGGAGGCGCTTCGAAATCATCTGGGTGGTAGAAAGGGTCGACCACCAGGTCCTCTTCCAAATGCCATTGAAGGTCGGACCAAGGCTTGCCCTTGAGATCTTTTTCGACTTTAGCGACCCACGCTTCGCGAGAAACGGGAGGAAAGGCATCGTCAAGTTGCAGGGGATCGTTCATTGGTATGCGGTTTTAATCTGCCACTGACCAATTTAAAGATTCGGAAGTAAGGCGCCGGTGATTTTTGACAAACTTTTTCCTAAATCTCACCGTTTCAACAATTAAATCTCTAACGATATAATTCGGAACATAGTCCGGCATGGCTCCAGCTAAGGTTATATACTGCGATTACAACGCCACCACACCGGTCGACCCGCGGGTAGTCGACAAAATGGTGCCCTATTTTACCCAGCGTCCGGGCAATGCCGCTAGTCGCCACCATTTCTACGGCTGGCAGGCGGAAGAGGCAGTGCGCCAGGCCCGGGCCGAGCTAGCCCAAACGCTAGGCATTGAGGCACGCGAGTTGGTTTTCACCTCCGGTGCCACCGAATCCTGCAACCTGGCGCTGAAGGGCGTTTTTGAAGCCTATCGGAAAAAAGGGGGCCATATCATCACCGTAAAAACCGAGCACAAAGCCGTACTCGATGCCTGCGAGCGAATCGAAAAGATGGGCGGTGAAGTTACCTACCTCGACGTAGACGAAAAAGGCGATATCGACCTGACGGCCCTGGAAGCAGCCATCCGCGATGACACCATCCTGGTCGCGGTCATGTGGGCCAATAACGAGACCGGACTGGTTCATCCCATGGAAACCATGGGCGAGATTTGTGCCCGTAAGGGGACGTTGCTCTTTAGCGACGCTACCCAGGCGGTGGGTAAGATCCCAGTATCCCCTGCCGAAGCCGGGGTCCATCTGCTAGCATGCAGCGCCCACAAGATGTATGGCCCCAAAGGAGTAGGCGCACTTTACCTGAGCCGGCGTCGGCCAAGGGTGGTCGTCCATCCCTTGCTGGACGGCGGCGGACACGAGCAGGGATTCCGCTCGGGTACGCTCAACGTGCCGGCTATTGTGGGCTTCGGCGAAGCGGTGCGCATTGCCCGCGAAGAGATGCAGGAAGAACACACCCGCCTAGCCCGCTTGCGCGATCAGCTCGAGCAGGGCCTGCTGGAAGCAATAGAAGCGCTGTACATCAACGGCAATATCGAACGCCGCCTGCCGCACGTGAGTAATGTATCCATCCGCTTTGTCGACGGTGAACAATTGATGATGTCGTTCAAGGACCGGATCGCGGTTTCGTCCGGCGCTGCTTGTACGTCGGGTTCGCTGGATCCCTCGCACGTACTGTCGGCCATGGGCATGCCCGACGAACTGGCGCACGCCTCCGTACGTTTGAGTTTAGGCCGTTTCACGGAAGCAGCCGATATTCCCATACTACTGGAAGCCATTAAAAAAGGTGTCGACCAAATAAGATCCATCAATCCCGTTTGGATGATGTATAAGGATGGTGTAAATTTAGAGTAAGGAAAAACGTATGATTATGGTTTTTGTAGCGGATAGTGCAAAAAATAAGATCCTGGAAATTCAGGAAAAGGAAGGCAAGGAAAAAGCAACATTCGTACGCGTATCGATCACAAGCGGCGGGTGTTCCGGCTTGACCTACAATATGGAATTCGATCACCAGGACCGGCCCGACGACCAGGTTTTCGAGGACAATGGAGTCAAAGTGGTCACCGACTTAAAAAGCCTCCTTTACCTCTACAATAGCACGCTCGAGTTCTCGGGCGGCCTCAACGGGAAAGGATTTTTCTTTTCCAACCCGAATGCCGCACGGACTTGTAGCTGCGGCGAGAGTTTTGCCGTATAAAAAAGCAGCAGCGAAAGGCTGCTGCTCCTCGAAACATGCAAAATCAATATTAGAAAAGGAGGAACGGTTTCAAACGGCGATCCAAATTATCATTTCTGTATGCCCTAACCTTACACCATTGTAACATAACCGTGCTTAGCCAGAGTAGCTACTTAGCTTCATTTCAATGCAACTGCAGACTTACCGCCTGTTAGTCTGCGGAATAATGTATTCGTCGGTTTAGTATTTTCTTTGGGGTATTTTTAATTTTATAAAAAAACACTCCGCCCTATGGAACAACTCCTGCAAGATCTATTCTTGGAGTTCAGGAGCTACTACGATTTAATCGTAAGCCTACTCCCTAAACTAGCCATAGCCCTTCTTATTTTACTCTTCTTTTACCTGTTCGCTAACCGGATACGCAAATTTACCAAGCGCAGCCTGACAAAACGGATGGATGATCCCCTCTTGGCGACTTTTATCGCCCGTATGATTAAGGTCTTGATCGTAATTATCGGTTGTTTGTTGTTCTTAAAAGTTATTGGGCTGGATGCCGTAGCAGGTAGTCTGCTGGCCAGCGCCGGGGTTGGGGCCTTCATTTTGGGCTTTGCCTTTAAGGATATTGGGGAAAATTTTCTAGCTGGGATTCTTTTGGCATTCAACCGCCCTTTCAAAATTGGTGATGTGGTAGCTCTGGAGGGTATCGAAGGCAAAATTGTGGCCCTCTCTCTGCGCGACATTCACCTGCGTACAGCGGAGGGGCAAGACGTTTTCATTCCGAATTCCAGCGTCATCAAGAAACCACTCATCAACTTTACAGTCGACGGCGACCTACGGGCCGATTTTACGTTGGGCTTTGACTATGGCTCCAACATGGAAAAGGCCATTCAGCTGATTCTTGAGACCCTTTCAGAAGTACCCGGCGTCATGACGGTCAGCCGGCAACCATCAGTTTTGATTAACGAGCTCGGCACCAGCACCATCAATGTAACCTGCTACTACTGGGTCGATGCATTTGATCCCGCCTACAATTTTATTGAGGTGAAAAACCAGGCGGTAGTCAGCGTGCTACAGCGCCTCGACGAAGCAGGTTATTACATGCCATCAGACATATTAGAAATCAAAAACTACAAAGAGGCCGATCTAAAGGCCCTCACCCGGCAGGAATAGACCGCAAGGCCCGACAGGTTATCCGGGACCCCGGTGCGTACTGCGGTACTTGCGGGGACTCATACCGTACTCTTGCGAAAAAGGCGTGTAAAATAAGTTAACTCTTTAAACCCTACTCGATAGGCAATTTCAGTGATGCTGACATCGGAAGTGCGGAGCAGTTTCGCCGCTACTCGTAGACGGTAGCGGCGCACGTATTTGGAGGTGGACGGGCCGGTAGCGGTAACAACCTTCCGATGCACCTGCATTCTACTCAAGGAAAGCTTATTACATAGATCATTTATCTTGAATTGGTCGTCGCTTAGATTTTCCTCAAGGATCTGATTTATCCTCTGCAAAAAAGGGTCTTTTTTCACTATTGCCGTTAACCTTTTTAGCCACAAATGAATGGAAAAATCGCTTTAGAACACCTTAAATAAGTAAAGTGGCTTAACCTAGTTTACGGCGAAAATAAAATTTTCTCGGATTTTTAGTGTAAAAGTCCTTGATTTGATCAGCGGCTTGTCGGTAACCGGTTCGAAAGATCCCGGCCTGACTGCAGGAATTAAAGATAAATCGCGTGGAGAACCATATTGAAGAGCGCCAGTACAACGGCGAGCAATAACGCCCACCAAAAATTATCGACCCGGAAGTTGCGGAAAAGATAAGCAGCCAACAGGATCAAAGCCGCGTCGATCACTAGGCTAAATAGCCCGAGGGTCAGAAAGGTAAAGGGGAGCGCAAAAAAGCGCATCAGCGCCCCCAAAGTATTGTTGAGGATACCAATCACAAATGCCACGATAAAGGCGGTACCGAGGTTTTTCAGATATACGCCCCGGAGTAGGTAAGCAGCGGCAAATAAGGCCAGAGCACTGAGCACGAACTTGATCAGCCATCCGCTCAAGCTGTTTTGGGTGACGATCGTTTGCGAAAAAAAATCCTCCATAGCTGTGCTATTGGTTCTGATACTCGTGGATGCGCTCCTGTAGATCCCGGATGCGCTCCTGCTGATTGGCCAGCGAATCCCGCAGGCGCTGGTTTTCCTGGCGCAATTGCTGCAGGTTGGGCGGCGTACTGGGCACATTGCCTTTTTCTTGCTCAGGGACTTGCCCCTCCGTATCGGCAGGCACACGGGGTTCGTTACCGGACGGCTTTGCCGGCTGCACTCGTTCCTCCCACATTTCGCGAATGGGTGCCAGCGCATCCTCCCCATTCAGGTAAGCCGCAGCAATGTATGCGATCGGGACAAAAATGATCAGGAATATAAAGAACCGTCCGAAACCGGTCATGCGAGTTTTTCGAGCCATCAGCATTTTGTTTATGTCCTATCAAATATAGTTCAAGCGGGCTGAAGAGGCTAAATTCTTTCTACCGAATCCACGCTTTTTCTGATGAAGTCCTGCTCGTCGGTCCAGGTGAATGCGTATTATTTCTTTATTTTTAGCCTGTACAACAGAACACCAGGAACCTCCCATGACGCAAGCCTACATTTACGATGCTCTCAGAACGCCTCGCGGACGCGGAAAGTCCGGAGGAGCCTTGCACGAAGTTAAACCCATCGACCTGCTTTCCGCCGCCTTGCGCGCCTTACAGCAGCGACATACCCTGAATACCGCCCTGGTTGACGATGTGGTAATCGGGTGCGTGAGTCCGCTCGACGACCAGGGATCCAATATAGCCAAAGCGGCGCTTTTACACGCCGGCTGGGACCAGACCGTTGGTGGATTCCAACTCAACCGGTTCTGCGCCTCGGGCCTGGAAGCGGCAAACCTGGCAGCAGTGAAGATCCGCAGTGGGTGGGAGCAACTCGTTGTGGCCGGCGGAGTAGAAAGTATGAGCCGGGTACCCATTGGTAGCGATGGGGGCGCCCTCCTCTTTGACCCGGAGATTATTGCCGAAATTCCCTATCTACCGCAAGGTATTTCCGCCGACCTGATAGCCACGCTCGAGGGCTTCAGCCGCGAACAACTGGATCAGTATGCGCTGCGGTCCCAACAGCTGGCTGCCCGGGCCCAAGAGGAAGGGTACTTTGCACAATCTCTGGTCCCCATTCAAGACCGGAACGGCTTGCCGGTGTTGTCGGTCGACGAACACCCGCGTCCCGATACCACCCTGGAAGGCCTGGCACAGCTCCCGCCGGCTTTCGCCTCGATGGGCGCCGACGGGTTTGACGAATTGGCGCTGCAACGGTATCCCCGCGTAGAGCGCATCCATCACCTGCATACTGCCGGTAACTCCAGCGGCATCGTCGATGCGGCTGCTCTTTTGCTGTTGGGCGATGAAGCGATTGGTAAAGACCTGGGGCGGTCGCCCCGGGCCCGGATCGTGTCGGCAGCTCACGTCAGCGTCGAACCTACCCTGATGCTTACCGGACCGGGTCCAGCGGCAGAAAAAGCCCTTCGGATCGCCGGCATGGAAAAGAACGACGTCGACCTATGGGAATGCAACGAAGCGTTTGCTTCGGTCGTCCTCAAATTTCAACGAGATCTGGACATCCCCGACGACCGCCTCAACGTCAATGGGGGTGCTATCGCTTTCGGCCATCCGCTGGGGGCTACGGGTGCTATTTTACTAGGCACGCTGCTCAATGAGCTCGAGCGTCGCGATCTGCATATTGGTCTAGCTACCCTCTGTGTAGGCGGAGGCATGGGCATAGCGACCATCATCGAACGCGTTTAATCCGGGGCTATGATTTATTACAAAAAGGACATCGACCATATTGCTGTTTTGACCCTTGACATGTCGGGCCGCAGAATCAACGTCATCAACCACGAGATCTGGGAGGCTTTCGTACCGGTACTCGAGCATTTGCAGGCCGAGAAAGCCAAGGGGCAACTCAAGGGAGTCATCCTAACTTCCGCTAAAAAAACGTTCCTGGCAGGCGGTGACCTGGAATATCTGTACCAGTCCACTGATCCTGGGGAAATTTTCCGGTTTTCAGAAGCAATTAAAGCATTTTTCAGGTCCCTGGAAAAGCCCGGGGTACCGGTAATCGCCGCTATCAATGGCAACGCGATCGGGACCGGATTCGAACTGGCACTAGCCTGCCACCGGCGCATTGTGATCGACAACCCCGATATTCGCTTGGGTCTCCCCGAGGTCGAGTTGGGCCTCATTCCTGGAGGGGGTGGTATCGTGCGTCTCATGTGGCTATTGGGCATTGAAAAAGCCTTCCCTATTTTACGCAATGGCCGGCGGTACAGCACACGCGAAGCCCACCGGGTAGGCATCGTTGATGAGTTAGCTACTCACGAGCGCGACATGATGGAACGGGCCCGAAACTGGCTGCTGGAAAACCGCGAAAGCCGGCGCCCCTGGGACCACCCCGAGGGTCGCATACCAGGTGGTACTGCCCGCAATCGGCAGGTCGCCGGCAAGATACGACGGCTGGCAGCTGAAATTGGAGCCGAGACCCACAATAACTACCCTGCTCCTCGGGCTATCCTGAACGTGCTGAGCGAAGGCTCAAAGGTCGATTTCGACACGGCCTGCCGGATCGAAAGCCGCTACTATACCGAGCTGGTACGCAGCCAGCAGTGCAAAAATATGATTAAGGCGTTTTGGTTCGACGCCAATTTCATCAAAGAAGGTAAGAACCGGCCCGCCGGATTCGGTAAGTTCCGGCCCCGACGTATCGGCATAATCGGGGCTGGCCGTATGGGATCGGGCATCGCTTATGCATGCTTGAAAAGTGGTATGGAAGTCGTGCTGAAAGACGTTTCCCGCCTGATCGCCGAACGCGGTCGCGAATACGTTCGCAAGCAAGTGGAACGAAGCCTCAAGTCGGGCGACTTGTCGCAGGCCGCGGCCGAAAACCTGCTATCCCGCATCCAGACCACCGAAGACTCCAGAGACTTCTCGACCTGCGATCTGGTCATTGAAGCCGTTTTTGAAAACGAAATGGTCAAACAAAAGGTCACCCGCGAAGCCGAGCAGCACCTGGACGAATACGCCATTTTTGGCACCAATACCATTTCCATTCCCATCACGAAGCTGGCCAAGGGAGCGGAACGCCCCCAGCACTACGTGGGTTTACACTTTTTTGCCCCTGCCGAGGAGGTGCCGCTCGTTGAGATCGTACGGGGGGCAGAAACCACCGACGAAACCATTTCAAAAGCATTCGATTTTGTAAGGGCCATTAAAAAGACACCGATCGTCGTCAAAGACGATTGGGGCTTTTACGCCGCCCGCGTACAGAACACCTTTATCCTGGAAGGTATCACCCTGTTGCAAGAAGGCTACCCGCCCGCTTTGATTGAAAACCTGGGTCGCCAGGCCGGTATGCCGCAGGGAGCACTGGCCCTGGCCGACGATTTAGGCCTCAACCTCGTCCTCGGTTACGAGCAACAGGCCGCAAAGCACTACGGTCCCAAATACGTCCAGCACCCTGCTGTAAGCGTACTGGACAAAATGCTGGAGCTCAACCGTAATGGGCGCAAACGCCTCGCTGGATTTTACGAATATCGCAGCGAGCAAGAGCGAAGCGAACTATGGTCCGAACTGACCGGCCACTTTCCACCCACAGTCACCGACTATAACCGCCAGGAAATTACCGAGCGCTTTCTTTTCGCCCAAGTCCTCGAGGCGGTCTGGTGTATGCAGGAAGGCGTCATTCACTCGGTAGCCGCTGCCAATCTAGGCAGCATATACGGCTGGGGGTTCCCTGCCTTCAAAGGAGGGGTTATTCAGTACGTCAATGACTACGGCCCGGAGGGCTTTATCGCCAAATGCCGGCATTACCGCGCACGGTACGGACAGCGGTTTCGGGTTCCCCGCACCCTGAAAAGTATCCTCGACCGCCCGATTGTTTGATTTTCTTCGAAATAATTGACGGTTTTATTAAACAAAACAGCATAATTTTTTTTTATTTTTCGCTTATAACAAAGGTATGTCCCTCGTGGACAGTTGTGCATTAATCAACTAAACTAAATCAAGCGGACGGACACCGTTCGGGCTGTTGAATATTCCACAATCGGAAGGGACGAGTGAGGAGGCGCCCGTATGGTCGTACGTAGCTGCTGATGGTATGAGAGCGAAGAGCGAACAAAAAATTATTATCGCAGGTGGGGGGTGCGCCGGACTCAGTCTGGCTTACCAGCTCGTAAAACGAGGCTTTGGAGGTCACCGGATCACTCTGGTCGATCGCAAACGCAAAACGGCAAATGATCGCACCTGGTGTTATTGGAGCGGGCAGGCAACCCCTTTCGATCACCTTTCTCATCACAACTGGTCGGCCCTCCATGTAGCCGGCCACCGGCTTGATCGTACTTTTCCTCTGCGGAATATGCATTACCGCATGATCCGCGCCGAAGATTTTTACCGATATATTCACCAATACCTCGACGACCACCAGGTTAATTGGGTAATCGGTGATATTCAGGATATGGGCGCCGAGAAGCATAGCGCTTGGGTACAGGTCGGCAACCGACGACTGGAAAGCGACTGGGTATTCAATAGCGCTTTACCGGTAACTACAGCAGCGCCCACTCACCGCCCTGTACACCGCCTGTTGCAGCATTTCCGCGGGTGGTTTATCCGCACCGATCAGCCGGTATTCGATCCCCAGCGAGCTACCCTGATGGATTTCAGGACGCCGCAGGAGGGCGAAACGCGTTTCTTTTACATCCTTCCTACGAGCCCCTACGAAGCCCTCGTTGAATATACGATCTTCGGCCCCTATTTGTGGTCTACCGGGTTCTACGAAAAACAGATCCGGACCTACCTAAGCCAGCAGCTTGGTCTGGTCAACTACGAGATAACGGATGTAGAGCAGGGCGTAATTCCAATGACCGACCAACCAGCGCCCCGCCAGAAATCCGGCACCAAATTATTGCACCTGGGTACCATAGGTGGGGCCGTAAAGCCTACCACCGGGTATGCTTTTCTACGCATACAGCAGCAAGCGGCCAGTTTGGCCAGGGGGCTGCTACTAAATAATGCTCCCGCGTTCCCGCCTGCCAGCCCGGCGCGCTTCGGGTTTTATGACACTTTGCTATTGCACATCCTGCAGCATCAGGGCTGGATGGGGGAAAAGATTTTCACTAACCTCTTCCGCCACAACCGCATGGAAAAAGTCCTGACTTTCCTGGATGAGCGTTCTCATTTGGGTCAAGAGGCTACGATTTTTGCCACGCTACCGATCATCCCATTTTTGAAAGCGGTAGGGCGTTGTTATCTGCGGCCAAACGTTGAGAAAGCCGCTTACCCATTTGCCAATCCAAGCGATTCCCTAACCACAAAAGTGATGCCATGAGGAGCAGATACCCACACCTCTATCGTACGCTTTATTGGGTAGCCTTGGGATTCATCGTTGTCGGCGCCTTTTTCCCGGACTGGGGAGGCGCCTGGGCGGCCTGGCCCGCAGCAGCTCTTATCATATTACTCGGCATTCCCCATGGCGCAACCGACCACCTGATATTCCAGCAAATTATCAGAAAACACCACATCGAAGGGCGGGGAAGGCAACTGCTTTTTTTCGTGGCCTATTTATCGTTGATCGGTATTTATGCGCTGCTGTGGTGGTTGATGCCGGTTATAGCCTTAAGCCTGTTCTTACTGCTGTCGGTTTACCATTTTGGCCAGTCCAATTGGGCCTATTTAGAAGACTTACCGCGTGGGATTGCCATCGGCCTTTACCTCATTTGGGGTTTATTTGTCTTAGCAGCACCCATTTTGTGGCATTACGACGCAGCGGGTCCCATTATCGCCTCCATCACGGGCGAAACGCCTTTGGCACTTTCGGGCACCTTGCGATACGCTTGCGTAGGCGGATTATTTGCCATGAACGGAGCTGCTGTGCTGGGCCTGCGTTTTACGGGACGTTTGAGCGGTCGGCAATCAGGCGATGAATTGATCAATCTGTTCCTACTGGCGGGGCTATTCTGGACAACGCCTTTACTGGTAGGATTCACCGTTTATTTTGTTGGTTGGCATTCAGCTACCTCGATTATGGACCAGGTTCGCTTTTTCCGCAAAGCGGATGCGAACTACACCCTTCGGGATTACGCTAAATCGACCCTCCCACTGACCGTCTTATCGGTGGCCGGCCTGGCAGCTCTGTACGGTATAGCGCTATGGTTGGGTATGCCGCTGACTATCGGGCTACTCTTTATTTTCATCGCGGTGATCACCCTTCCACACATGATTCTCATAGAAATGCTTTACACAGAAGATACATTGGAAAAATCATATATCGAGCAAATTAACGCACCGTCTTTAAGTAAATTGAGTAGCGAAAAATGATAAATTTTTCAAAAAATATTAAACCATTTGAATCCACTTCTGTTAACCGGAAGGAATGTTAACAATTGCTTAACAAAATCAATCAATATGAGTGCATTAGTAAACTTCGAGCCAATGTTTTTGGCTAACCTACAGTCCGGTGACTACGTAGGTTTTACGTTCTTCATTGGTTCTATGGCTATGTTGGCCGCCACGGTGTTCTTCTTCGTACAGATGACCCGTGTTGAAGGTAAGTGGAAAGACTCCATGCTGGTATCAGGTTTGATCACCGGTATTGCAGCTGTACACTACTTTTACATGCGTAATTTCTGGGCGGAGTTCCAAGCTTCACCGACCGAGTTTCGCTACATCGACTGGATCCTTACGGTACCCCTGATGTGCGTAGAATTTTTCTTAATTCTGCGTGCTTTCGGTGCTAAGCAAGGTCTGTTGTGGCGCATGATTTTCTACAGCGCATTCATGCTAATTACGGGTTACTTGGGTGAAACCGTATTCCGTGCGAATTCTCCGCTGTGGGGTTTCATTTCTACCTTGGGTTACATTGGTATCTTGTATGAGGTATGGTTCGGCTCGGCGAAGCGGCTGGCTAGCAACTCCAACGATCCTACCCTGCAGCGTGCTTTCAAAACACTGGGTTGGTTCGTATTGGTAGGTTGGGCAATTTACCCGATTGGCTACATGACCATTGAAGGTAGCGGTTGGTTGTCTGGCTTATTGGATCCGCGTTCACTGGACATCATCTACAACATTGGTGATGCTGTCAACAAGATCGGATTCGGCCTTGTAATTTTCACGCTGGCTACGTCTAAGACTTCAGAAACCTCTGCAGCTTCTGCCTAAGCCTAAGCGAACGCATTAAAAAGACGGCGCTTCCCTAACCAAAGCGCCAAAAAAACACCAGGCCTCTGCCGTTGTGGCGGAGGTCTTGGTATTCATATAGGTGCATTAACAAACTAAATTCTTAAACTACTAGTAGCTGCAAATTGTGCCCTACCCAAACGCTTTAACAAATTGCACGCTACGCCTCCCCTTCTCCTAACTTTCTCTACCAATCCGTAATTTTCTTCGATCGCAAGTTCGAAATAGTAATGCCTTACCGATAACCGAACCTTTTACTGCTTCCGGCCAAACTTTATTGAAATCGCTGAATCCTCTTCAGCAGAAAGAAAGCCGGAAGGCAGACCAAATTTCCCCAGTATTTTGTTACAAAACCATTATAATGATCACTGGTATTTGAGGAAAATCATTGACAAATCTCATTGGTGACAACCCTGTTTACAGCTTTTCTTTGAGGAAAACATACAGGGTCGTAAGCTTGTTATAAAAAGCTATTTACCTTTGTAAGATGCCATTTTTATTCACTTAAACAATTTCTGTATGGCTAATCAAAAATCGGAAGTTATTGCACCGTCCAGTGACTTGAACATTGGAATCAGCGCCGAAAAACGGGCGGCCGTAGCCCAGCGTTTGGGACTCCTTTTGGCCGACCAGCACGCCCTGTACATGAAGCTGCGCAATTACCACTGGAATGTGACGGGCATGTTCTTCCAGCCGCTGCACGAATTATTTCAAGAGCAGTACGAAAAATTGGAAGAACAAATCGACGATATTGCCGAGCGCATTCGCAGTCTGGGTTTTTTCGCGCCCGGCTCCATGGAAGAGTTTGCACGCATGACGCGACTGGAAGAAACCGGGCACCTCGATGGCAATGCCCACAAGATGATCGCCAACTTGCTGCGGGATAACGAAGCCGTCATCCAAACCTTGCGCCACGACGTCAGTCTAATGGCCGACGAGTATCAAGACGTAGGTACCGAAGACTTTCTGACTGGATTGATGGAAGAGCACGAAAAAATGGCTTGGATGCTCCGGGCACACCTGTCCGATGCGCAATAACCACCACTAACCAAAAGGCGCTCCCGGGGAGCGCCTTTTTTCCCTTTTCTAACAACCCCTGACTTCACCCAAATTTTTTTGACGGTTAAATGAACCAAATTAGGCTGATATAACGTTATTTTGCATAAATTGGATTTAATCTAAATAAGAATGAAGCGGAATAGATTTGAATGGACTCCTGCCTACCACGAGCTACTGAACGACTACATCGACCAGATCGGCGTTGTGGAAACAGCGGGCATTCGGGAAGAGGTTCTTCCTCCGGTAAAGATGCCGGTGGCCCCAGAAAAAGTCCTCGGTAAACGCATGGGCTATGTACAGTGTACTGATAGCGGAATGTGTTGGTTACGGGTTTACCAAAACCATTCAGCAGATGGGGACGGCTGGCAACTCATCTACAAGCGAGCTTACGAAAGCAGGACGGTAGCCTACATCTTTCTCAACTACTACGTACACGAGACCAACCGTAAGAATGTAGCCGAGCCGCACGACGACCCGATCGCTCAACGCCCTAATTAACTCCTTATTTGGGTTTTAAAATAAAGAATATACAAGCTTCCGCAATACTTATTAAATTAGGTATGCGATTGCAGGTAGACTTCATACAGATTAGCCAACAAAGATCACGACTATGGTTGCCACTTATCAACCCAGGCCATTACATTCCGCCACTCAACTGCCTATCGGCCGTCCGGGCCGCATCGTACAATTCGCCGATGAGCAAGTTGGGAGCAAACTGATGGCAATGGGCATCTTACCGGGCAGCCGGATTACTGTCATTCGACGCGCTCCTTTCGGCGGCGGCTACTATGTGCGGGTCGATAATCTGGTACTCGCCCTACGCAAGCAAGAAATGGAAAATATCCTATGTCGATAGCAGAAAGCGCGCAACAGTATGATGGTGCAGCAGGATAAGGCGGTCTTACAAATCGCTCTCATGGGCAACCCCAACAGCGGTAAATCTACCCTTTTCAACCGGCTCACGGGGCTCCAACAAAAAGTCGGTAATTTCCCAGGTGTTACGGTAGAGAAAAAAGAAGGTCGCTTGCAGCTTTCTGATGGACGCGCCGCCCAGCTTATCGATTTTCCCGGCAGTTACAGCCTCTATCCCAATTCCAAAGACGAACGCATTGTCGTACAGACCCTGGCCAACCCCCACGACATCAACCAGCCTGACCTCATTATTTACGTGGCCGATGTCAATAAGTTGGAGAAGCATTTCTTGCTCTTTTCCCAGCTTCGGGAATTACAAAAACCAATAATCCTAGTCCTTAATATGACCGATGTAGCCGAGCGGGCCGGGCTGCAGATTCGGATCGACCAATTGCGCCGTCAACTCGGCATTCCGGTCGTTACTACCAGCGGCCGTACCGGCGAAGGAATCCCTGCCTTGCAGCAACTCATCGATACACACATCCGCCGACCGTTATCCAATGGGAAAGATTGGACAGGAGACTACCGCCCTTCTGATCGGGCAACACAGATTGTCCGGACCCTCGAATCTGATTATCCGGAGTATACCCCATACCAGCGCTTACTACTGGCGCACCATCACACTTGGCTACCTTTCCTGAACGAAGCGGAAAGGACCCGAATTGGCCAGCTGGTGGAGGCAACCGATTTCGTGCCGCTCAAAGCCCAGGTCGAAGAAACCCTACAGCGTTTTGACCGCTTCACGCCTTTACTGAAGGACACCCTAACTGCTCCCGCAGAAAGCCGCAGTGACCGCTTTACTCAGCGCCTTGACAGCCTACTAACGCATCGCTGGTGGGGACCGCTGATTTTTTTCGCCCTGATGCTACTTGTTTTCCAGGCCATTTTCGCTTGGGCCACCGTACCGATGGACTGGATTGACCAAGCCTTTTCGGCCCTTGGTAACGGCCTGCGGCAGACGTTGCCGGCCGGACTGTTGACCGACCTATTGATTGACGGCATCCTTGCCGGCCTGAGCGGTATTGTCATCTTCGTACCCCAAATTGCCATCCTTTTCTTTTTGATTGGCCTGCTGGAAGAGGCAGGTTATATGGCCCGGGCTGCCTTTATATTCGACCGGGTCATGCAGGTTTTTGGCCTAAACGGCAAAAGCATTGTAGCGCTGATCTCCGGTGGTGCCTGTGCCGTGCCCGCCATTATGAGCACCCGCAACATCAGCAACCCAAAGGAACGCCTCATTACCACCCTGGTTACGCCATTCATTAGTTGTTCGGCCCGCATACCGGTCTACGCCGTATTGATCGCTTTTGTTGTACCCGCCCAGACCGTCTTGGGCGGCCTGTTGAACCTACAGGGGTTAGCTTTCATGGGGCTTTATTTATTGGGTATCGTTGCCGCATTGCTTACGGCAATGGTGTTCAAATGGATCCTGCGTACGGAGGACCGGTCGTTCCTCATGCTAGAGCTACCCGACTATAAAGCTCCGAATCTAACCAACGTGGGATTAGCCGTTTTTGAGAAAGTCAAAGCGTTCCTGCTCGAGGCCGGCAAAATCATTCTCATGATTTCGATCGTACTTTGGGTATTGTCCACCTTCGGTCCGTCACAAGCGATGCAACGCGCGGAAGTGGAAGCTGAACAGTTGGCCGAAGCGCGCAACCTAAAGGAACTGGAAGCCGCCGATCTATTGGCGGCTAAAAAACTGGAAGCCTCGTACGCCGGTCATCTAGGAAAAGCCATTGAACCGGCGATCGAGCCGCTGGGGTTCGACTGGAAAATTGGAATTGCCCTAATTACCTCTTTCGCCGCCCGCGAAGTCTTTGTGGGCACGATGGCCACTATTTACAGTCTGGGATCCAATGACGACACCTTCTCCGTGCGTCAGCAGATGCGAAAAGCACGCGACCCGGATACGGGCCAGCCGGTCTACACCCTGGCTACCTCCCTTTCCCTACTTCTCTTCTACGTTTTTGCCATGCAGTGTATGAGCACCCTGGCGGTGGTCAAGCGCGAGACCAATACCTGGAAGTGGCCGATCATTCAGTTCCTCTTCATGACCGCCTTGGCTTATTTATCCAGTTTGGTGGTTTATCAGACCTTGGGCTGATCGGACGATAAGACCTGTTGCAGCCACCTGCGTTCGGCCAGTAAGGGAGTAGATCGTATTTCTTCCCGCAGCCGCTCGGTGCGCTTTCCGTTCAGACGCAAATATTTGTGCAGGAGTTTGCAGAAGTTCAAGCAGGATTTTCTAATGTCCGAACCCAATTTTTTCGTTCGCTTGAGATAGATCGTAAAGGCAGCCAATTGCGAAAGTAGAGGTTCCAACTCGCCTTTTTCAAAGAAAATTTTTATGAGTAAAATCCGCGATCCCAGCGTATTCTGGCCATCACGGAAATTGAGCTGAATGAGTTCGGCGTGCGCGGCATCGTAATTTTCACGGTGATAGTACAGCTCCCCCAAATTGTAATGCAACGCCTCTTTGCGATATCTTGGCGGAAGGCTTTCATTATACTCATGGATAAATGTTTCGGCCCAGTCGTACTGCCTGTCCATCAAGGCAAGCTTAATGATATTGGAATAAGTGCGGTTGGAGAGATAACCATCGTCGAATAAAGTCTGATCCTTCACACCCTCTACGTATAAATTCAAGGCTTCTTTCGTGTAGGCCGCAATGCCCTTCCGGATCTTACCTGAACAATAATTAATGGCATAGAGCGAAATAGACACACGCTCCGAAGGCACCAAAGAGCTGCGGTGCTTTTTCATCAAAGCCTTCAGCCGATGAAAATGGGAATCATTGTCTGGGTAGCGAAGCGATTGATAGACCGCAAAATATATGCGGACCATCGGTTCTACGGGTTCCATCTGCGCAAAATAGGCCTCAATCGCAGGCATTAGTGGTATGTGAAACCGGTAGGAAAAGATCGTTTGCCGGTTTAGCATCGCACAGGCATATCGGAGCTTCTGGTACAAAAAGAATTCATCCAGGCGGTCGGCCGCCAATTGTAAAGGTTTATCACTGTAATCGGCTGTCACCGACTCATCAAGCGTGCGCACTTCGGCTATCTGGTAACGGAACAACAACAGTTCAGGATCCAATTCTTCTTTTGTTCTTAACTTTTCCTCGATTTTTCCGTAAAAAAAATTGTAATGCTTGCGGACGTCCCGCCTGAGAAAGATTTTCAGCAGTCGACTATCACGAGCATACATGTCTTGTTCGAAATCCTGAATGCACAGGAAGTGCTCAAGCTGCTTGAGCAAACCATTCATGAGATACCCCAATTTTTTTCCATCAAATGGAGCCTCCGGAAAGCTGGCGGCATATACGGTTTCTTTTTCTAAGGATTGCTCATCAGCAAGACGGATCAGCGTTATTCCGAGATCAATAATCTCTTGATTTTGAGTGAAATATGGAGATTGAAGGAAAAGGATAAACCGACGCCTTTCATTCCGGTCGAGCGTGCGCAAAAGTGAAAGAAGCTTACTATTTTCCATGTTGCCTTAGGATGTACTTGAAAACCAAAGCTAAAAAAACCAGAAAAACAAATTTAATCTTTTTGTTATATAGATTTATAATAATTCTGTTAATCAATTACTTATAAAAAAAAATCCAGCTAATTGTAAAAATAAGTCTCCAAACGGGGAGTCATAATCCTGAAAATTTAAAAAATATGTACTTGATCACCACTACCCAGAAAGCTACATTTGTAAACGTAATTAAGATGCAACGGCAAGTGAAGAACGCCTTACTTTTGATGTTTATTCTTGGTTTTTGGCCTGGAGCAACAACGGTCGCGCAGGTGCCCATATGGCCGGGAGACATCAGTAATAATGGTGAGGTCAACCAGATTGACGTATTGTATTGGGGCCATGCCTACGGGACAAAGGGGCCGCTGCGACAGCATGCTTCAACCGAATGGCAAAAGCAAATAATTGCTTTTCCCTGGATCGAATCCTTTCCCGACGGTACCAACTACGCTTACGCCGATGCCAACGGTGATGGTCGGATCGACGAGAACGATCTCACCGATGCCATCAAAGCCAATTATCGCCGTACGTGGGGTTCTGTCGTTCCGGATGGCATCCGGCTTGAGGAGGTTGGATCTCCACTGCCGCTGAAAATTGAAACGGACAAACAGGAGTTAGGTTACGGTGATGAACTAAATATTACCCTTTCATTGGGTGATGCACAAAACCCAGTTATTGATTTTCAAGGCGTAGCATTCAGCCTACAATATGACCCTGAACTGGTGAAATCCATCATTGGTAGGCCGGTATGGGTTGCCGATTGGTTACAGCCGTCCAAGGACAATCGCTTTTTCTTTCATCATGATGAAGCGCTCGGCCGCATAGACGTAGCTGTCGTAAACCTGGATGGCGAACGCTCGACGGGATACGGTCCGATTTTAAATATTACGATAGTCGTTGAGGATATCATTCTGGGCTTGCGAAAAGACGATACGCTCAGGTTGGAAACCGACGAAATTTTGATGCTCAACAGCGATTTCTCAGCGCATCCAGTAACTCCAGATAAAGTAAATATTGATCTCCGTCGAGGTAAAAAGCTGGTAACCAGCACTGACCAGGCGGCGCTAGATAATCTGATCCGCGTCTATCCCAACCCGGTCCACGACCGGATGGTAGTCGAAAGCGAATCAGATAATGAAGAGATCTTGGATCTCCAACTGTTCGACTTAAGCGGTCGCCAAATGAGCGCTGCCGCACCTTTACCCGTAAATGGGCAACAACAGGTCATTTTTGACACCACTGCACTGCCGCAAGGCATTTATTGGTTGCAAATCGTAACCGATAAAGGAAAGAGGACGACGCAGAGAATTGTTAAGATCAACTAGGAAGGTCTCTTCCCAGGATCATAATCATCTGCCAAAGTAGTGTTCGAGTTTTGTCTCCTCCATGGGGGCTTGGTTCGGGGTTCGGAGCAAAAAGCGGCAGCAGTTCAAACTGGGTAGAGGTATTAACAAGGGATTTGTTTCTGATAATAAATTGAATGGAGCCAGGTAAGGGGGTAGACTTGGCTCTTTTTTTTATCCTTTTTTGCACCACGCTTGTTATAACCTTAACTTTTTTGCTCACCCGCAACGTTAAGGTATGATCACCGAAAGAAGTAGAGCCCAAATTGCACGTGCTGCTGTCCAGCGGCTTTACATTGCCATGCGCCACCTCTTCATTCGCGGCTCTTACAAACCCCTCGGACTGTCGGGCGAGGCCATGATCGAAGCCCTCACCCTCTTGCGCCCGGAAATTTACGGTTCCATCACCGATCCCGAAAAAGTGGAACTCAACGGCCTGCTCTACGTCTTCCAACGCCTGCCCAAAGGCATTGAGGAATGCCGGTTCATCCGGCTGATCTCCCGCGAGGGATTTGAAAAAACACATTTTGACCCCATCGTCGCATCAAAGCGTCGACGTCACAGCTACCGGATCGATGAAGAACAGATGTTCATCGAAATGACACGCGGTCGTAGTGATATATACGATATCCTCACCCACCTTACCTTCATGTACATCGAAGCGGAGAAAATCCGGCGCAATAGTGAAACCCACAAAGGTGAAAAAAGAAGAGAGTGGGCCATGCTGGCCGACATCGTACGTCGCGAGGAGGCGGGCGAGGATTATAACCTAGAGGTCGCTTATACCTATCTGAGCACCCTGCTTGGACGCACCTACGAAGAGATTGCCGAAGCCTGTGAACGCTTCCGCAAGGATCCTAACGTCAATAGTATTTTTCATATCACCTATTGGCTGGGGCAGCGCGCAACCGAAGAGGCAGAAGAAAACCGCGATCGGGAAATCGCTTTTTCTTCCGCCCTACGAGAAAAAATTGGCCACCATTACTACGGAGAGAGCTGGGCCCATAATATCAAAAGCTACCTTTTTCAAAACGACTTGCTGCATCGCCCGATCCACATCATCAGCGCCAATTTACACAGCGTGATGAATACGCTTTATGCCCCAACCCTATTCAAGCGCGAACAACAAAAGTCGCTGCGCGAAATGGCGGAAATACTGAGTCAGGAAAAGAACCAGGACTTGAGGAATCGCGTAAGGCAATACGCCGAACGCAATGGGATGACGCAAATCGACGATGTAAGTGGTACCAACATTTCGGTGCAGATCTTTGATATGACTAAGATTCCGGTAAATGCCCTGCGCAGTACGCTGGATATCGATGAACAATACATCGAAACGGAAAAGCCGCTTATCCTAGTTATGGATTATGCCTTCGGCGAACAAGCCTACGAAACGATGGACGAACTCCTGAAGCCTTACGAGCAGGAAGGCACCCCACCTATCAACTTGCAGGTGGCCTCCATATCAGTAATGGGCAAAGCGGGAATTCTGGAAGGGGGCAAGGGAGACATTATGGTACCTACCGCTTATGTATTCGAAGGAACCGCCGATAATTACCCCCTGGATAATGCTTTCCAAAAGGCTGATTTCGAGGGCAGAGAACTAAATGTCTACAGCGGCCCAATGATAACCGTGTTGGGCACCTCACTGCAAAACCGGGACATTCTGCGCTATTTTCTCGAATCCTCCTGGAAGGCGGTAGGCCTGGAAATGGAGGGAGCACACTACCAGAAAGCCATTCAGGCCGCCTCCCAGATCCGCAATTCGATCCGGCGGGACGTTGAGTTGCGCTATGCCTATTACGCCTCGGACAACCCCCTGGTATCGGGCGGCACCCTGGCCTCGGGTAGCCTGGGTATCGATGGTGTAGCACCGACTTACCTGATCACGCAGCGAACTTTACAAAAGATTTTTCAGCCGGGAAAAGAAAAAGCCAAAGCGGCCTCGACGGGTGTACCTACCTATGAAGAGCAGGAACCGTAAGGCCCACAGCAGCTCCTACGACGTAACCCACCAACACATCAGTTACAAAATGCTTACCGGACTTAATACGCAACCAACCAGTGAAAGCGGGAATGGCCGCCGCAACTCCCCAGATAACCGGTTGGAGATTCCCGTCGGGGTTGTAGTCGTTCCACATAGTAGCCGTCAGAAAGGACATGCTGGCTACCTGAGAGGTGTGGCCGCTAAAGAAGGAATACCGGCTGCTCTTTTTGGCCAGATACGCGCGTACCTGGGGGTCGTCAAACTGATAAAGGTATGGGCGGGGACGTTTCACCACGGCCTTTGTCAGCCCCGTCAGCCCGGCATTGAGCAAGACGGTCTCCAGGGTGATCACTCCTAGCGTACCTAAGTCTTCACGGCCAGACTGACTGGCCAGCAGCGTAACCGGATAGAGAAAAGAAGATCGCAAAAGCCAGTCGGATTGCCGGCCGGCACGAAAATCCAGGTTTTGGGTAACCCACCGGTCAACTTCCCATAATTGCTCGGGCTCCAGTTGTTCAAGTAATTCCCGGCTGGGTGGAGTGTTTTGGCGATCGATCAGAAAATAACCGCCCAACAAGCCAAAGCTGGTTCCGGTGATACCGAGCTCCTTCTGCAGATCCAGCTCATAAGGCTGCTGGGCCGGCGACCCGAACGCCAGGCTTAATCCTAACCAACAATACAATAAACGCCACATAAATTACGACTTCGTCAAACGGTTGATTAATTGCTGAATCTTCGTGCTGACCGCCAAGAAACCTTGACTGCTGGGATGGATCTCGTCCCACCATAACTGATCGGGTACGGTACCCCGCAGATCGATATAATGGACATGATCATACGGCTGTGCGGCTTCCTGTAAGACCATGTTGAAGCGGTCGATCGCCCAGTCCGTGATTGCTTTCCGGTCGCCTGGGCGATCGATGCCGGCTGCCAGAAGATAGCGCCCAATCCAACCCTTATCTGGATCATCGCCGGGTATAATGTGATCGTATCCGTGTACAATAACCTGAATACCAGCGACAATTTGGGGCGTTTGCTCGAAAATCTGCTGGTATATCTTTTTCAGATCATCCAACTTCTCCAGGAAATTGGGCTTAAAAAAACGCCCCGGTTCGGTGCCCTCCGGTTTTTCCGGGGCCTGTAAATGTAAGTATTGCAGGAATTGCTCGCCAAGGAAGTCATTACCGCCGCCGCTGAGCAGTAGTATGCGGGGCTGCTCCGTACGTAGTGCCTGCAAGTACTCCCCTTCCAGAAAATACGCTTCCAGCTTATCACCACCGGCGCCGAGACTGTAGATGGCGTGGTACTTAAGCAAATGATCGATGATATCGCGCACCCGAGGATCGGGGTACTGAAACCAGGAGTCCCCCTCCGACACGATCTTTACCCAGTCCGGGTTCCGCTTCAGCGCCTGGCGGTACCGCCGATGGCGCGACCGGCGCGACCAGTTGTTGGCAATATTCAGGGTGAAATCGCCGATACCTCTTGTATCTGGTGCCGATGGGCTATCGGCCGGATAGACCGTTACCACCTTAATCTCCGGCCGGACCTGGAAAACACCGCCAAATGGGGCGCCAAAAGTCAGGTACAAAGGATACAAGAAGGGGCCCGCCTCGGTCTGCAGGCGTTCCTCCAGGTCTTTGGCGGTAATGTTGTTGAAGCGCGGATTGGGCATCTGCACAGTGTATAACCGCGTCTGCCAGGCATCCTGGGCAACGGCACTTGGTCCGCGCCCGATTCCGCGGCTGATTTCGCCCCGGCGTGTATCTACCAGCAACGCAGGGTCAGGTAAGGGACCCTGCTTGAGCAGGTCAACATCAAAATCCTGGCGGCTTGCGATCAACTGGAAGTAAAACTCGGCTTGGGGATGGTTGAAAATTTCAACGTACCGATCGTAAGTGAGCATAACATCGTCGCCATCGAATGCCCATACCTGTCCGCCGGTTTCCTGCCCGGCTGCCCGCCCTTCCAGCGTTTCAACCTGGCGGCTTAGCAGCTCGCTGTGTACACCGAAATAAGGAGATAAATACAAGAAGGCCACCCGGATGGAATAAGGCGCCATATTGGTGATTTTTATCCGGATGCGATTGCTGTAGGGTGCACCGTTATGGGGATGCGCTTCAAAGGGCATCTTGAGCACATCATCCTGTACATCCAGTACGGCCCAGTCACCTAATGTGGGATCCCAACCGAAAAACTCAACCCGTACCGCCTCCAGCGGCAGTCGATTATGGCCGTCGTTATGTAATTGTTTGGCGTACTCGTACTGAGCGATGTGCTGCAATTGAAGAATGACCTGCTTGCTCGCCTGAACCTCCCCATTATCAATAGGATATACCAACGGCCGTGCCGGGTCGCCGGGCCGGGTGATCACGAAATATCCTTCTACCATTCCCAGGCAATAATCCGCTTGATGCTCCTGTTCGACCAAAAAAAGTTGGAATCCCGAGGCCGGTAATTCCCGGCTTAGGGTTTCCGCGTCAGCCATTTCCAAAGTCGGGCGCAGATAAATACCGGTTGAGGCAGACAGGAACTGACGCGCCACTCCTTTGTAGAGTCGCCCACCTGGACCGGAGGGGTCAAAATCCAGTACAGTATGATTGGACCTAACCGCCTTCACGCGAGCGGTCATTTTATCGTCTGGCTTATCGGTGGGATAAATTTCAACCGATTCCGTTTGCGGAGAAATGCCCTGAATAACCCCCATATCCATAACCCATCCTAGCTCAGGATTATTCACCACATTGCCCGCCAGCGCCGCATTGGGCCCGGAGCCGGCCAGAAAATGCTGATAGAGCATGCTTTTATCCCGGCCTGTAGCGTAGATCTGTGGTGTCTGGCGAAACTGGTTTTTTATAAAAAACTTCAACCGGTTCTTCAAGTCGTAGTAGCTGATCTGTCCGCGGGAACGTCGTAAAACCTCCAGAAAATTCTTCGTAAACACACCGGACCCATGTATCTCAAATGAAGATTCATCGTTATTACAGGCAGCAATTTGTATTCCGGTTACCTGAGGTAAAACCTCGTTTATAGAGCGGTTGACCAGGGCTCCAAAGTCGATCGCATTAGCGAAGACAAAATCTTGCCACTGGCGCATCGGCAGGCCAGCCGACAAACGCCCGGTAGGACGATAAGCCCGCGGTACGGGATGCGCGGGAGCCGAAGTCAGAAAGATATTGCGCGTATTGTCCCCAGAATGGCAGCAGTCAAAAATCGTCACCAGATGCGGAGATCCTTCCGGTTTTTGAGTAGCTTGATGGAGTAAAAAGCGCAATTCTTTATCGGCGAGCAGTAAAAATGGACCGGCAGCACTGGGTATGGAGTCGTAACAGACTAGCCCTTCCAGCAAACCATCGGGCTCATACGTCCAAATCTGCCGATCGGCCTCCTCCTGGGCGCCGTGGCCCGAGTAGTAAAGAAAAGCCACATCATTGGGGCCGGCCTGATTCAAATGCTCCTGAATGCCCCTGATGATATTTTGGCGCGTCGCGTTTTCATCGAGCAGCTTTTCAATTTGCATATCGAACCGGTGCCCCTGTTCCTCTTTCAGGTAATGGGCCACGGCTTCTATATCATTAACACAGCCACCTAACGGGGAGACGGGCGCCTGGTAACGATCGATGCCGATTAATAGGGCATAAAGGGTGGGGCGCGTTCCGGAGATTGGAGTAGTTTGGTCTTGGGGGGTATTCTTTTCCATATTGTCGGAGGTTATTTCAAATCTACGACCGAAAAGGTCGCGCAGCCGGTTTAGAAGCCAGGTGGCCATGGATTACGGGTGTTTAGGTTGATAACAATAACTAGGTTAAAGGATAAATATACTTATTTGTAATGGAAATTGGGATAGACCTTACCCTGGCGGCCGGGAAGATTATCAACGGGTTGGACTAAGCCTGTACCGATGGCAGCAACCCATGTGGTCATTCAGACCTGTTCAGGGGAGCGGAGAAACCAAACCCTCTTACCGATTGCTTGTTAGAGAGAGAAAAACCGGTAAATGATCAGAACCAAAAACGTATTGGGCGGCGAGTTACAACCTTGCTGTACCGACCCACTGACCGGATTTTACCGCGACGGGTATTGTCAAACGGGACCTTCCGATCACGGGCGCCACGTCATCTGCGCACAGGTTACAGATGCTTTTCTTAAATTTTCTCGAAGCCGAGGTAATGATCTAATGACCCCACGTCCCGAGTTTCAATTCCCTGGCCTCCAGCACGGAGACGGCTGGTGTCTATGTGCACTACGATGGCGCGAAGCTTACGAGGCGGGTGTGCCGCCTCCAGTACGCCTGGAGGCCACCCATGAAGCCGTCCTGCAATACGTGACTATCGAAATGTTGCAAGCGCATGCCCTTACCAGACCGTAGTCTGGAGGGGCGTAAGTACTTTATATAATATCCTGGTCTTCATACAGTGAAGCGACTTGGTCCTGAATTTCCTGGATTTCCTTATTCAGGCTCTTCTGGCGCGCCAGAATGTCGGCCGGGATAGCGTATTCTTGTGGTTGATCCCGCTCGGCAAATCCGGGTGCGCGGGCCTCGGCTTTTACCCATTCGGTATAGCGGGCGTATACGCGATTGACCCGGTCAATGTACGCTTTTTCTTCTTCCGTCAGTTCTTTACCCTGAATGTTGGTGCTGTTCACCTTTTCGATGACTGACTTAAGCTTGGGCAAAAACTCCTTGACGGTATCCATGGAGGCTGCATTTAGGGATTTAGCATCGCGGATCTGTTGATTTTTCTGTTCCTGGGCCGCTTCGCACGAAACGAAAAAAATAGAAACGGCAAAAATCCAAATGAACTTCATTTTTGTTGTTTTTGTATTTTTTATGGAAAATGCTTTTCCCGAGCTAATTATTGACATTTTTGATTATTCCGAAGTGGAAGTTATTCCTAAAGGTTGCTCCTTTATCAGAAATTTTCAATCTTCACTGTTTAAAGGCAAAAAACAGACTACTTTTTTTTCTCCTTTCAACCCTTGTGAAATTTGAAGAACGCCACCGTGCATAGCATATTGTCCGGCCTGTTGTTGGCAACCTTTCTGACGCCCCTTGTGGTTCAGGAAGTGCATGCACGTATGGATCACCATGAAGCCGTCCACGTCGATCACGATTATCACGGACCGCAATTTAGTGAATCTGTTGCCGAGGATCTATGTTGGATCTGTGAGTTTTCTCTTTCCACGCTTCACCTGCCCACATTTAAAAGTCTCCGTTTGAACGTGACGACTGGGCCGCAGGTCACGCAGGAAGTGCCTGCAGAGACCTGGCACAGCCACATAGCTCAACAACACCACGCTCCCCGAGGACCGCCCGGCCTTGGATAAGTTTTTTTATGCTCCACTGTTTCACTTTTTAATTTACGCTATCTTTCATGCGCTACCAATTGGGGCGCTGGATGTTTACCCTTATATCAGGCGTTGTAACGCTCCCTGTTCTTCAAGGTCAGGTTTGCGATTTAAGAATCGAGGGTAAAGTACTGAGCGCCGGCGATCAAGAACCCTTAGGGTTTGCCAATATTTACATCATGGAACTGCAGGATGGCACATTGGCCGATGCAGATGGCAGCTTTTCTATCGACAGCCTGTGTGCAGGGGTCTACACCTTGGTGTGCTCGCACGTGGGGTGCGACCACCAGGAGCATCAGGTAGTGCTTACGGAAGATCTACTTCATTTCTTCGTTTTGGAGGAAAATACGGTACAATTAGAGCAGATTACCGTGGAGGCCGCCGGATTGCGGGACTTAGGCGCCCAGCCAACTGTAGCGCTCGAAGGTGCTGAACTAGAAGCTGGCAAGGGATTGAATCTGGGTACCGCACTCGAGGAAATCCCCGGGGTACGCACCCTCAAAACCGGGGCCACGATTGCCAAACCTGTCATTCAGGGTTTGCACAGCAACCGGGTTTTGATCCTGAATAACGGCGTACGGCAGGAGGGGCAACAGTGGGGCAATGAGCACGCCCCTGAAGTTGATCCTTTTTTAGCTGAAAAAATTACCATCATCCGGGGCGCAGCCGGAGTGCGCTACGGGGCCGATGCGATCGGAGGGGTCATCCTGGTAGAACCTAAAGCGCTACCCGAACAGCCTGGCTTAGGGGGAGAACTCATCTTGCAAGGCCTGTCCAATGGCCGTACCGGTGTGGTGTCCGGCATTCTGGAAGGTAAACTTCCGGGTAAACTACCCCTCAGCGGGCGCTTGCAGGGTACCCTCAAGCGGGGCGGCAACCTCCGAACGCCCGACTATTTTCTGGACAATACTGGAGTGGAGGAAGCTAATTTTTCATGGGCGCTACGTCTCGACCAGGAAAAGTGGTCGACTGAGGTGTTTTATTCCCGTTTTTTTAATGTAATCGGAATTTTGTCCGATGCGCACATCGGCAACCTTACCGACCTGCAAAACGCTATTAACCGCGGCAGGCCACTTTCGGACGGCGCATTCAGCTACGAACTGGGACGCCCCCAACAAAGGATCGTACACGAACTGGTAAAAAGTAAGAGCTTCCTTCAGACTGGTGAAAACAGTAGCCTGAGTTTACAACTTACCCGGCAATTCAATCGACGTCAGGAATTCGATGCCCACCGCCCTTTTGGCGACCTGCCCGAAGGATATGACGAGCCCGATATCGAATTCGAAATCACCTCCTACACGGCCGACCTGGCCTGGGAGCACCAGTTATTGCCCAATACCGAAGGGACCATTGGGCTCTCCTGGCTGGGCCAGCGCAACACGACCGACCGGGGCGCCCTGATTCCCAACTACGAAGCATCGACTGCCAGCATTTACTGGATCGAAAAGTGGCGCAACTACCCATTCCCACTCGCGATCGAAGGGGGGCTGCGATACGATTACCGCACCATGTCGATCGGTCGGCAGGGTACCGAAAATATTGACGATGAGCTTGACTTTAGCAATATTTCCGGAACACTGGGTTTCATTTACCAACTGCCTGGCAACAACAAGCTCCGGCTCAATCTGTCCAGCGCCTGGCGGGCACCTAATGTCAATGAGCTCTACAGTGAGGGTGTACACCACGGCTCGGCCAGCTACGAATCGGGCAACCGCGAACTGCAGGTAGAGCGGGCCTACAATACCAGCCTCAGTATTGAACTCGACCCCGGAAAGAAATTTACAGGTAGCGCTACGGCTTACTACAACCTTATTCAAGACTTCATCTACCTGCAGCCGCAAGAACGACCGGTGCTCACCATCCGGGGCGCATTCCCGGCATTCGCCTACGAACAGGCCAATGCACGCCTGGCTGGCATCGACTGGCAATGGCAATATCGCTTCCATCCACGCTGGCAAACAATTAACAAAGGATCCATCCTAAGGGCCCGCAACCGTTCCGAAGACGAGGACCTCATTTTTATGCCCGCCGACCGCTTCGAACAGGAAGTCCGCTACGTTTTTGCGTCGGACCCCGACCTGCCCGACCGGGGCTTCGTCGGACTCAGCGTGCAATATACCCGTCGACAAAACCGCGTGCCCGAAGGTATTGATTTCGCTCCCCCGCCCGATGGGTATACCCTACTGAACATCGACGCGGGAACTACCCTGAATTGGGGCAAACAGCCCATCGAGGTCGGCCTGTCGGTCAATAATGTACTCCATACAGCCTACCGGGATTACCTGAACCGCTTTCGTTACTACGCGGATGAGCCCGGAAGGAATATCATACTACGCGTACAAATTCCTTTTACTATTTATTAAACTTCCTAATTTATGTTTATCAAGGATTTTAAATTTCCCGGCTTTACCATTTTACTACTGCTGGCAACAGCAGTGCTTTTCGTCGCCTGTGAAGACGACGATGACGATGACGAACCCATCAACGAGCAGGAAGTCATCACAACGGTGCAGGTCACCTTTACGAATCAGGCAACCAACCAGGTAGCCACCTTTGCAGCGCGCGATACCGACGGCGATGGTGGTAACCCGCCCCTGATTGACGACATCGTACTCGAAGAACGCCAGACGTACAACGTAAGCGTAGAATTCCTGGACGAATCGGATCCCAGCGACATCGAAGACATTACTGAAGAGGTCATGGAAGAGGATCTGGAGCACTTGGTGTGCTATTTTACCGACGGACAGGTACCCGCCCCGTCTAACCTAAGCCAGGATAGCGAAGGCAATACCCTGGGACTGACCGCGCTGCTCAATACAGGAAATACTGGTGCAGGTACGTTCCGCGTCGTGCTGCGTCACGAACCGGAAAAGACCAGCGCCGACCCGTGCGACACTGGTGAGACGGACGCCGACGTCACATTCGACGTTACCATTCAGTAATCGGCAAACGCGCCGATTGCCCATTCCAAGAATGGTCCGAACTACCGTTTAACACGCGAAAAATTTTTGAAGACTTGATTTGTTGACCGTCCGGCTCCTTGGCCGTGACGGTGATCCGATGAAAACCTGCTCCCAAATCAGCGGGTAGCGGTGCTACCCAAAGATGGGCAGTAGGACGTGCGTGCATCCAGTCGGGATAAGCCTCGCGATTCTGACGTATGAATTCATCAACGTAAGGATCGGGGGCTACCCGACGTTTCATTGGGTGCATGGCTTGGCTATCAATCTGATAACTCACCTCAGCCCAGGGTGTCGCCCGGTAGATATTCACCACGATTTCTGCTCGATCACCGGCGACGCACTCCGCTTTCGGATAACGGATACCCATCTGATAGCAGTCGGATGCGCCGGCGGGACAAAAATCCATGGTGAACCGGTGATCGTCGAAATGAAACTTGAAATAACCGTTTGGGGCGCCGTCCATCGCCATCCGGACCGGCAGGCCGTCCAGGTCGAGCGGGCCTTTCCACCAGGCACCGCAGGCGGCACCGGCAATCAACCCCGGAAATGGCGCCTTGCCCATCCAGCCGGCTTCGAAATGGTCGACGTGTTCGATAAAATGGGTGTGGGCGGAAATCACAAAAACATAACGCCGCTGTTCTAAAATGCCGAATAGCTCGCGCCGGTTCAGTACGTTGCGGTAGTCATTCCTAGCCGCAATATTGGTGTAAATGGGAATATGGGTCGCCAAGAAAACCAGGTGGTCATCGGGGACTAGTTTCAGGTCATCGCGCAACCAGTCTAGCTGCTGGTCATCAATCCAGCCGAATACCTTACCGCGGCAGTCGTTCTCTTCATCCCACCCGGAGTAACCGATATCATCGAGCACCACGAAGTGGACTTTGCCTTCATTGAAGGCGTAGTAAGTGGGGCCGAATACCAGCTTAAAACTCTCCGAACTCCACTGGCGGTCCGGAGCTCGCAGATTAATATCGTGGTTTCCTTTAACCGGAAAGTAGGGAATTCCAATCGAGTCCAGAATAGCTTGTACGACCGGATGTATGGATAGGTCATCCCAGGCCAGATCCCCCAACGGCATGATAAAACGGGCCTGCTGGTGGGTCAATTCCCGGGCGACCAAATCCCGGAAATAGCCCGCCTCCACTTCATTCTTGGGCTGAATATCTCCCATGAAAATCGCCGAAAAACGCCGGGCGGCTCCCTTGCGATGCAGGTAAAAAACCAAAGGATCTGCAGGAGGTCCGGTGGGGTCTATGCCCGGATAGTTCAAGGCCATATCAGAGGGGGTACCCTGAGGTTGATAAAGCCAGAAAAACTGAGGCCTGCCCTGCTCATCGAGTACGTAATCGTAGTCGGCAGGTTTACAGACCTGGATGAAATACCCTTCCAGAAGCGGGAGCTCGAAGTAGCCCTCATCATCGGTGAGGGTAGTCGTTCGTTGGTTGGAGACCGGAACGCTATTAATCCCGGCTCCCGTGGAAAAATCAAGTACATAGCCGCGCGCTATCGCCTCTGACATGGCCGTAAATTTTATGCAAAGGTGCACCCGGCGTACTTCTTAAAGATTAACCTGTGATTAAAATAAAATTAAACTCCGGCAGGCGGAGTGATGCGAAAGGAGTGATCATCCACGGTGCGCATCGTGGCCAGTACGCCATCCAGGTGATCGCATTCGTGCTGTAGGAGTTCGGAAAGGCTGTCTCCTAGCTGCCAGACCTGGCCCTCCCAATTTACATCCCGGAATTGCAGCGTGCACTTCCGATGACGCTTCACCCGTACCCAAAGCCCAGGGAAGCTCATACAGTCGTCCCAGAGCGTGAAAGTATCCGGACTAAGAGCCGAAAGTTCAGGGTTAAGCATAAATACCGGGCGATCGATGTGCAGCACCACGACACGCTTGAAAATGCCTACCTGGGGGGCTGCGATAGCCCTCCCCCAGCCGTGTTTTTTCCGAAAGGCGACCACCAGCTCGGACATACCGTGCAGGGCGGGCAACAGCTCTTTGATCTCTGCCCGCTCTACCGGTCTGCACACTTGGTAAAGACGCTCATCGCCCAAGGTCAGGATATCTTCCAGTTGAAACATCTGGCTTGGCTTAGTTGACTTTTTTCAGCTTGATAGCAAGTCCTTTGGTCTTTCCATTATTAATGACCTGTGTTTGTGTATCGTTGATGTACAATAGCTTATCACCATCCTGGATGCGGACCGAAAGCGCATAGGTGAATCGCTTTTCGGTTTGCATGGGATCATATTCCAGTTCGAACGAAATGGGCGCCTCCAAACCGGCTGCTGCCATCGTTTTTTCATTAAGCACCTTTGCCCCGACGTCTTGTAGCGACACATCCTGGAGCTGAATGCTGATCACGGCCGTCGGGGGCAGCTGGAACTCGCCCTCATAGGGCATCAGCCTGCCGGTGAGCTTCGGGAACTTATCCACTCGCTCCATCATTACCGGCTGTACCGTTACCGCAATATTTTGCTTCTTATCGTTGCTCAGCACCTCATAGGGTGAAGTGTTACGCATGATGGTCTTGCCGCCATTGACGATCTCGGCGTAAACGGCATACTGCAGATAATTACTGATCTGGGCCTTCGGGTACTCCAGCTCGAAAGCAAAGGGAATCTGCTTTCCGTCCGTAGCAATTTGTTTTTCGGCAATCACATTATTGGGCGCGTCGTACTGGGCCAGTTTAACTTTCAGCAAGGTGTTGGGCGGCAGCGCCATCTTTTGGCGATAGGTTACCACGCCGGTAATCATATTTTCTTTGGGTTGGTCATCACGTTGCTCTTCCCGGCGATCAGGGGCACAGGCGGTTAGCAACGCAAACAAGAGGATAGCGAGGAAATGGTTCGTGCGGTTCATGTACAGGTATTTTTGCCGCAAAATTAATGGAAAAAACGGGACTTGCAGCCTCAGGGAATATCCTTCACGTACTGATCCATCCAAGCCATCAGTTGCTCAATGTAGTGTACCTGGTGCTGGGGTTGAGCAAACCCGTGGCCCTCGTTGGGATAGCGGATAAACTTCGTAGGCACGCCTAATTTGCGCAGCGCAATGTAAAATTCTTCGGCTTGCGTAATGGGTACATCCATATCGTTCTCGCCGTGCACGATCAGTGTGGGGGTTTTGACCCGGTCCACATGCATAATGGGTGAATATTTCAATAAATCCTCGAAATTATCCCATGGCAAACCGTTGAACTCGGTCTCGATCAGTAACTGGTACAAAGAGGTGCCGTAAAAGGAGACCAGGTTACTCACCGAAGCCAGGGTCACCGCGGCCCGGTAGCGGTCGGTCTGGGTAACCATCCAATTGGTCATAAACCCGCCGTACGACCCACCGGTGACACCCATACGCGTACCGTCGAGAAAAGGAAACCGTACCAATGCCGTATCGATTCCCGCTATGAGGTCGCGGTAATCGCCGCCTCCCCAGTTTTGTAGGGTGCCGTCGGCAAACTGCTGGCCGTAACCAATGCTTCCTCTGGGGTTGATGTACACCACGGCATAGCCGTTGCCGACCAGAATTTGATTGAGGATATCGAAACGCTGCCCGTACATACCGTGGGGCCCGCCGTGGATGCGATGTATAACCGGTAAGGAAACCCCGGCATCTAGGGTGGTTGGATAGGCAACAAAGCCTTGCACACGCGTTCCATCAAAAGAGGTGAACCAAAAATCTTCCACCTGAGCGAGCTGGTACGTCCGCGTCCAGCCGAAGTTCTCGAAGGTGTGCTTGATGCGCTGGCCGCCTTCTAGGTTACATGAATAGACCTCGGCCGGTTGGGCAGCCTGCTGGAAGGTATATACGATCCGCTCGTTATAGACCCGGAAATCGCCCACCATGCCCTCTTCCCGAATGACCACCTCCGGTTCGGCCCCTGCGCGAACCCGGTAGAGGTGCTGGTTACCGGCATCGCGAGCGCTAAAGTAGAGCCACTTACCTCCTGGATGCCAGCGCGGATGCGCAACCCGCCGGTCCAGTCCGGCGGTCAGGGGTTGGGTCGTGCCCGTTTCGGGGTCGATTTGGTAGAGGAGGGTATTTTCGGAGGGGCTATCCTTTGTATTGAGCGGCCGGCGAGTAGCCGGATAGGCAATGACCGCACCATTGGGTGACCATTGCGGATCATGTTCGGTACCTTCTGTCGACGTTATCCGGCGCTCGGTAGCGGTGGCGATATCAATCAACCAGAGCTCGTTGTTGTAATTGTGGTCAGGGTTAGAAGACCGATTGCTGAGGTAGGCCAGGCTTTTACTATCGGGCGACCAGGACAGGGAGTGGCTGTCGTAGCTGGAATCGGTGAGGGGCCGCCGGGAGCGACCGTCGGATTCGGCCAGGTAAATGCGCGTCTTGCAATTATCAGAAAAGCCGGTACGGGATTTGTATAGGGTCCGCGTGATCTCCCGCGGGGCGTTTTCATCTTCGCGTACGGTACAAGTTGCTGGATCGGCCGATACGTAGGCAATGTACTTACCGTCGGGGCTCCAGGCGTAATTTTTGCGGGTGAAGTGCCCCAAAAAATGATTGCTGCGGCGCAAGGGGGCAACCAACACCGGTGGGTCCAGCTCGTAACTACCGTCTGTTGCCTCCAGTAACTTCGCCCGGTAGATGCCGTAAATGCCGCCGTAGGTCGCCCGATAACTCACATAGGTTCCATCGGGCGAAAATTGCGCCTCCTCCACCTGGAGCGCCAGATCGTAAGATTGGTCTTTTTGGTCATTATGGATGCGGAGCTGAACCTCATAAGTATTATCTTCTAGATCGGTCCGCACGCGCTGATACAGAATAGCTTGCCCATCGGGCGACAGAACGGGATCCTGTACCGACACCAAGCCCGGCCAGCTGTCCAGCGTTACGATCTCTTGTGCATATAATACAGGCGTAATGGATAAACAGGCCAGGGATAATACATAAAGTTGCGCCAAGGACATAAGCGGTTGTTGGTGTGAAAATATGGTTTTTAAAGTGGTCGTTGGACCCGCACAAACTTACGGTCTTACCAACTTACGCCGGCAGCCGGACCATTGTACAATTAAAAAACGATATCTGCTTTTTACCATAAATGGCAGTATAAACCGATTGCAGGGTTAGCCCCTTACTGTTTGATAAAAGAGCGCCGGTCAATCGCCCCCTTCCTACGTACTTCCAGCCAATACGGCCCCGTGGATAAGGAGCTGATATCAATCAAATCTGCATAGGGCATACGGCGGACGGCCCGGCCGCGCTGATCCAGTACGCGCATACGGTCTGGCCTGTCCGTTACAGACGCAGGCATTTCTACCCGCAATTGATGGGTTGCCGGCACCGGATAGACACGCCAGGCGCCGAAAGGCTGAATCTGAGCGGTGTTCACCAAGTTATCGACCCGCTTTTCACCGGCCAGTATCCAATTGTCGGGATCAATGACAACCTCAACCACTGCCCCCGAAACGTTCTCCCGGAACTCCTGGCCGGAGAACCGATGATCCAACTTCAAATGTCGTACACCCGCGGTGGTTGTCACTTCCAGGGGAAGCCTCATCTCGTAGAAAGCTACGGAAGGGTGCGTGGTCGTTTGGAAAGCGTTTAGGATGAGTTCCTGGCCTTCTTGCCGCCAGGTTACCTGGATATTGGGATGACCCTCCCCGTAAATCCATTGATGGAAAAAGGTGGTAAGATCGAGACCACTTACGGCCTCCAGGTGGCTGCGCAAATCATCGGTTGTAGCAAAACCGTAGGCCAGCTCCGGATCGTGCAGGTAATTACGCAGACCGATAAAAAACAAGCTATCTCCCAGTTCCCAACGCAGCATATGCAACACCATGGCCCCTTTGACGTAAGCCAGCCGGAAATCAAAAATGCCCGACGTATTGGTGGTGTCGGTGCGAAAAACACTACCATCATCCTTCTGGGTAACGCGTCTCATTTGCTGGTCGAGCCAATCCGACCATTCGGTAGGTCCCAGGCCAAAATTATAGGAGAGCCCGTCAAGGTAATGGGCAAATCCTTCGTTCAACCAAATCTCCTGATAAGAATGACACGTTACCTTGTCTCCAAACCACTGATGAGCCAGTTCATGTGCTTGCAAGCTGAATCCGTAGCCGCCCAAAAAACTCATAGTCTGGTGCTCCATACCGCCGCCAAAGCCGAACTGAGCGTGACCGTATTTTTCTCTAGCAAAAGGATATTCGCCGAATAGATCGCTGTACAGTTCAATCAGATCGACCGTGCTCCGCAGTTGGGCCCTGGCGCCGTCGATATCTTCTGGGTAGACATAATTGACAATCTCCAGGCTATCGCCACCGGGCAGGCGTGCAAAATCACTATATACCGCGTAATTGGTCACGCCAATGGCCACCAGATAAGCCGGAATCGGGTAGCGGTGACGCCAATGGCAGACCGTCTGGTTGTTCACTTGCTCTTCCCTTATTAATAGTCCATTGGATGCCGTACGATAAGCCGAAGGAGAGCGCACAATGATATCGATCGAATCAATTTTGTCACGCAGATTTTGCCGGCAAGGCCACCAGTCGCGCGCGCCATAGGGCTGTGAAAGAGTCCAGATAATGGGCGTCCCGGAATGACTACTGACCTCAAAAGAACCGAAGCCGGTTCGGGGCGGCACACCTTCGTACCGGATCTCCAGGGAATCAACTGTGCCGGCCGGCAACGTTGCCGGAAGATCAATGAGGAGCTTATGGTCATCCGTGTGCACAAAGTCCAGATCTGCCCCCCGGTAGCGTACGCTTTGCACCTTATGGTTGCTGTGTAGATCAAAATCGATGGAACGAAGTTCGCCGCGCTGCAGGCGATAATAAGTGGTCACAACTCCTTCTATATATTGTACAGCCGGATCTACAGTCCACTCACAACGCGTGTAGACTATATCTACACTATCGCCGACCGTAACCGTCGACCTTGCTTCCAGGTGGTTATGAGCTTGCTGTCGTTCTGCTGCTACCCATTCGGGGACCTGCCCCGGAAGGTAAGGCCCGACCAACAGCAATATGCCGAACAAACTGATCCAACGCGGATTTTTCTTCATAACTTTAAAATAAGGGGAAACGGCCTATTTTTATACTGCTTGCGCAGGAATTTGCGACGTTCGTCTCGGCATTGCACACCGGAGCGCCAGGCCTATTCGAGCCGTTCCACAGCACCTAATGCCACTGGGATATTCAGGGCCTCGGTGAGGGCTAGCCCCTTACACTGAGCCAGCAGTACCTGCATAACATCGGCGTGCGTGAAAAATAAAGCCCGGTGGTAGGGCTTTTGCCGCACTTCTTCCAGGGCTTCCATAGCGCGCTGAGCCAGTTGCCGGTAAGATTCTCCGCGCGGCGGAGAAGCCTGTACGGGATCGTCCTTCCATTGTGCCAGCTGCCCGGGATCGATTAAATTCCAATCGAGCAACTCCCAGTCGCCATAGTTCAGGGGGAGCAAGCGTGGGTCCAGGTCCGGCTCGCCAAACTGGCGCGCCAACTGAAAACACCGTTTTAGCGGGCTGCTCACCAGATGAGTTTTGGCATCAATTGCCGGCATGTGTGCACGTAACTCTTTCACTTCTTCCGGAAAAGAAGCCGCCAGCTCTACATCGCTTTGGCCGAAGCAAACGCCCTCCGGTGCGACCGTTTTGGTGTGGTGAATGAGATATACTTCCATAGGTTCAACTCACCTAAATAAAGCCTCGGCGAGGTGAATTGTTGACCCGCCGGGACAGGTCAGGTAGGTAAAAGATCCTGAAACCAGAATTCGATCTCGCCTTCCGCTTCTTCCGGGTCGGGGTAGCCGACTTTGCGCCGACTGCCCCGCAGAAAGGAAATCGGTTGTGCAAAATTGGGGCCATCGTACACAAAGGTATGGAACTCTCCATTTTCTCCGCATGGATCTACTACAGCCGGCAGGTTGGCAGCAAAAGCCGCATCGAGCTCCTGCCCACCAAAGGTTTCTGTAAATAAGTCGGCGTCGTAGCTCACAACCAATGCCCGGAAACCAGCCGTTACGAATTCTTCCAGCAGCTGACCGGTAGGCTCCCCCCACAGCGGAAAAAGGGTCTGCAAACCGGCTTGCTGCATTTGTTGTTCGCGGAACGTGCGTAGGTCCTCCAGGAAAATATCGCCGAAGACGGCATGAGTCACTCCTTCTACTCTTAAGGCTCGCATGGCTTCGTCCATAGCGGCGTTGTAAGCCTCCATGGTAGGGGATTCGGGAAGTAAAAGCTTACGCAGGGGCAAGTCAAGCTGACTCGCCTGCTGGTCGATGAATACCTCGCGCACACCGTGCATACTGACCCGCCGGTAAGGGTCGGCCAAGGTGGTCACTAAGGCCACAATCTCGAAGGAAGCCTCCTGCTGCAGGCGGTAAAGGGCCAGAGCACTATCTTTACCGCCACTCCAATGTACGACAGCTTTCATAATTGATCTAAGCGGCAGCAACTTCGCGGCGAAGGACCGGATGGCGGTTTTTCAACCATTCAAAAGCGCCGAACAGCACGGCTCCGTAGGCCAGCGTTCCTATCAGGAAGTTGCGCTCGAAGGGAATGGCGGCAACCAAACTCGCCCAGAAACCAGCCGCAGTTTTCGGGTACAAAGTTCCCTGCATCCATACGCCGAAATCGGTCACGATCCAGTGGATTAGAACGACCGTCACGGCGCTGAACAAGAATTTAGATACCGTTACGTTTTGCAGGATAAATCGGCCCACCAGTACCATGAGTGCAAAAGCCCCGTAGGTCCAAAAAGCGCCCTCATAGAATAAAACCCACTCGCCGTAAAAGAAAAAACGATTGAGTAAAATGTCGCTCACCCAGATTGCCAGAATAGGAAAAGCAAAACCACGCCATCCTATGAGGTAGGCTCCGCCGAATAAAGCCATGGCGCCGAGCGGAGAGAAATTGGCAAAGGGCGCCAGGTTGTCGCTGTCGCCGGCAAACCAGGTGCGTAGGGCTATAACGGCTAAAATGATCAGAACAAGAACGGTATTGCGCTGCAGTGATTTAGAATTGATGGTGCTCATAAAATCTTGAATTATTTATACCTGAGAAAAGGGCTTAGGCGCCTAAAAGTACTGGACCGCTGCGCCGGGCTGATTTTCCCAAACATTTTGGAATTACAAAGATACGGCAATTTTCACGGAAACCGGGTCTAGGGGCGTCGCGTTCCGGTCATTAATGTATTGTACACCATGCGAAAAAACAAGTCTTTTGCAAAGGGACCTTGGCCGCTCGCCGGATTGTTGGTTTTCTATGAAAGCGGCATTTCACTCCAAAGTCGCCAGTAATCCAAAGCAGGGAAAGCGCCCTTTCGATTGGCGTCCCTGGTTTTTTGTGGGTAAATTAGGGTGTGCACAACAAATCCTCGCTCGATGAAATACGGTTCACTCCTGATTGGTTTATTGGCTTTTCTCAACCCGGTTATGGCCCAAAACAATAAGGAGCCATTAGCTACTACCTATTATCGCAAGGGAGAAGAGGCGCTGTTGAAAGGCAAATACAAACGCGCCGTCCGGCATTTCAATAACGCTCTGCTGGAAAACCCGAATCTGTTAGCCGCCCGGCGCGGCATGGGCGTCGGCTATGAAATGATGAACGAACACACCGAAGCGCTCGAACAGTATATGGCGATCATTGAGGCCGATTCGTTTTTCTCCCGCAATCTTTACTATCAGGTTGGGGAACTGTTATTTAAGAGCGGGCGCGCTCGCGAGGCAATCGATTATTTTCAGCGGTTCCGGACCCTGCAAGACAGCAGCGAAATCGTTTTCTCCATGGGCAGTGAGGCCGAACGGAAGCAGGAAGAAGAGTATTTGCGGCAACTCCCAGGAAGCATTCGAGCCTGCGAAATCTCACTCGACTCCCTGAAGTTCCGCGATGTTGCTGACGTCGTGAACTTGGGAAAAAACATCAACAGTAAAGCCGATGAGTATTTCCCCTTCATCTCGAACGATCAAACCCTGCTGTTGTACACGCGCCGCCGTAATGATTCCGACGACGAAGACCTCTACTATAGCCGGGCGCAGGACGAGGCCTGGCGCAACGGCAGCCCAGTAGGTTCGGGCTTCAATTCGCGCGAAAACGAAGGCATGAGCACCATGGTGCGCGACGGCCGGCGCATCTTCTTTACCGCCTGCAACCGCGAGGGCGTAGCCGGACCCTGTGACTTGTGGCAGGCCGATATGAGGGATTTGGATTTTTACAACATTAAATCAGTGGAGGGCCTGGCCAATTCAGAGCTCTGGGAATCCCAGGCAGCGGTAAGCTGCGATGGCTCCATCCTGTACTTTGCATCCAACCGCCCCGGTGGCCTGGGCGGTACCGACATCTGGTTCACGGTGCGCCTCCCGACGGGCTTGTGGAGTGCCCCCACCAACATGGGACCCAAGATCAATACGCCCTACGATGAGGAGGCGCCTTTCATTACCAACGATGGGCGCACGCTCTACTTCTCCTCCACGGGTCACCTGGGTATGGGCGACCAGGATATTTTTATGAGTTTCAAAGACGTAAGGGGCTACTGGAGCGAACCGGTCAACCTGGGTCCGCCGGTTAATACCCCTTTCCGGGAGCTCGGCTTCGTACTGTCGGCCGACGGTACCACCGGCTATTTTGCCTCTAACCGCGAAGGTGGATACGGGGGCATGGATATTTACAAATTTCGGCTCTCCGAGCAGCTCTACAGCGAGCCCATCACCTTTGTCGAATTATTTGCACGTGACTCCATCACCGGTGATCCGGTATCGAACGCCCTCCTGGCCTTTGACCATCATCCCAACGTCAGGACTGATGAAGAGGGGCGAGCCTTCATCTGCATTCCCGGAAAAACCGACCTGAGCGTTTCGGCCAACCACGAGGCTTACCATCCTTATGGCAACCAATACTACATCCCGATCTCCGATAACCGCGACTTTTTCACCATTAATCTGCCCCTGCGCCCCATCAAAGAACCCGCTCGGAAAGTGGTTGAAGAGGAACCGCGTGAGGTCGTACCTGGCAGGCGCATCCGGGTACGGAAACAATACCAGCACGTCATTTACTTTAAATTCGATAGTTACCTCCTGGAGCCCGATGAATCTACAGGGCTCAATACGTTTCTGCGCGAGCTGCGCGAGAAAGACATCCGCCATATCGAGATTTTCGGTTATGCCGATGATGTAGGCGACGAACGCTATAACCTCGAGCTTTCCGAACAGCGCGCCAAGACCATTGCCATGCACCTGGTGGAACAACAAATCGCCATCGAAAACCTCACCCTGCGCGGCTGGGGCGAGGTCGATAATGACCGGCCTAAAGAAGAGAACCGGCGGGTGGAAATTAAAATTTCGACCTTGGAATAGTAAGCCGATCAGCCATGCAGGGGTAGTAAAAAACCGTCGCGCACCCAAAGGGAAATCCCAGATTCTGCCTATCTTTCTTTTTCCCTATTTTATTTTGAAAAAACAGCGCACACTCCTATTCTCTATGGAAATCAAAAAACAAGGCAAAATGTACGACGTGGTCATCGTAGGCTCGGGTGCCGGCGGCGGCATGGCAGCAAAGGTGCTGGCGGAAGCCGGCTTGCAGGTCGCCATGATCGAGGCGGGACCGTTTTTCGATCCACGCGACAATGCTACCCGCACGCAGATGCGGTGGCCCTGGGAGTCCCCAAGGCGTGGATATGGTGCCACCCGGTCCTTTGGGGATTTCGATATGGCCTACGGCGGCTGGGACATCGACGGCGAACCCTACACCACCAAAGACGATACCCGCTTCGCATGGTTTCGCTCCCGGATGCTGGGGGGCCGTACCAATCACTGGGGGCGCATTTCGCTGCGCTTCGGCCCGAAGGATTTCATGCGTAAAAGTATCGATGGGCTGGGGGAAAACTGGCCCATCGGGTACCAAGACCTCAAATCGTATTACGACAAAGTCGACCGGCTGATCGGCATCTTCGGTACGCGCGAAGGCATCGATAACGAACCGGACGGCTTTTTCCTGCCGCCGCCTAAGCCCCGCCTACACGAGCTCTACTACATCAAAGGCGCCCGCAAAGTAAATATTCCGGTAATCCCAGGGCGGATCTCCATTCTCACCAAACGCATCAATAAGGCCCGGGGCGTCTGCTTTTACTGCGGTCAGTGCTCACGCTCCTGCAATGTCTACGCCGATTTTTCTTCAGGCTCTTGCCTCATTTTGCCTACCCAACGCGCTGGCCATACCCTCGACCTGTACGTCAATGCCATGGTACGCGAGGTGCTTACCAACGAGGAAGGCAAGGCTACCGGTGTCTCTTACATCGCCAAAGAAGAGCGCCAGGAATACCAGGTGCGCGGAAAGGTCGTTGTGCTGGCCGCTTCGGCCTGCAGTACCGCCCGCATTCTGCTCAACTCCCGCTCTTCCCGGTTTACCGAGGGCTTGGGCAACAGCAGCGGGCTGGTGGGGCGTTACTTGCACGACTCTACCGGCGCCAGCCGGGCGGCCCTGGTCCCCGACCTCATGAACCGCCAAACCTATAACGAAGACGGTACCGGCAGCATGCACGTCTATACTCCCTGGTGGCTCGATAACCGCAAGCTCGACTTCCCACGCGGCTATCATCTGGAAGTGTGGGGAGGCATGGGCATGCCCAGCTACGGCATCGGAATGGGCGTTACAGAATTAAACAAATACGTAGGAAGAACCACCGGTGGATACGGGCCAAAGCTAAAGGAAGATGTTCGACGCTTCTACGGCTCCGTCCTAGGCATCAGCGGCCGGGGTGAGTCGGTAGCCCAAAAAGATAACTATTGCGAGATCGATCCCGAACGAGTAGATGAGTTTGGTATTCCCATTCTGCGATTCCACTATAAATGGACCGACTACGAACGGCGGCAGGCCAAACACATGCAAGAGACGTTTGAAGAAATCTTCCATGCCATAGGAGCCGAGCCCCTGGGTGACAAACCAGATGCCGAGGCCGATTACGGCTTGAAGGTACCCGGCGAGATTATTCACGAAGTAGGGACCACCCGCATGGGTAAGGACCCGCGCACCTCAGTGACAACCCCCTTCAACCGGCTACACGATGTAGATAATGTCTACGTCGTCGACGGCGGCCCCTTCGTTTCCCAGGCCGATAAAAATCCGACCTGGACTATTCTTGCCCTGGCCTGGCGCGCCTCCGAACACATTATTGAACGCTTCCAGCAAAAGACCATCTGATATGGACCGCAGAACTTCACTTAAGACCTTTATCCTGGGCGCCCTTGGCAGCGGGGCGCTCCTGACAGGCACAAGTGCCTGTGAGAAATCTAACCAACAGCAATCCGTCGCCGACGCCGGCACCTCCAACGACGAAGGTTACGGCCGTACGCCGGCTGAAAAAGAGCGCGACGCCAAAATCATGGCCGAAAGCTTCTTTACCCCTGCCGAGATGGCTACGATCACCCTGCTCTGTGGCCTCATTCTTCCGGCCGACGACCGATCCGGATCGGCCGTCGATGCGGGCGTACCCGAATTCATTGAGTTTATGGCCAAAGACGCGCCTCAACTCCAAATCCCGCTCCGCGGCGGCCTGATGTGGCTGCATTATGAATCAAACCGCCGTTTCGAAAGGGACTTTACCGAGATCGAAACCGCTCAACGAACCACTCTACTCGACGATATTGCCTACCCCACCGAATTGGAGCAAAACCCCGACCACCCCATGGCCGCCGGCATTCGCTTCTTTAACCTGATGCGGGACCTCACCCTTACCGGTTTTTACACGAGTCAAGAAGGGGTGCTGAAAGACCTGCAATACCGGGGCAACGTCGCCAACGTTTGGGACGGCGTGCCTGAGGAAGTACTGCGCGAACACAATGTCGACTATGATCCGGATTGGCTGGCCAAGTGCATCGATCAGGAGAGGCGCAATGAAATAGCGCAGTGGGATGAGAACGGGAATTTGTTATGAGTGTATGTGGTTGGGAGAGGGGCCCTTCTGGGAGCTGCGCCGGAAAGCGAGGGTAAAAAGTCGCCGGGGCGGCGGAATACCATGGGCGAGGAGGCATTGGGAATTTACACCTTGGATTCCGTACTCTATCGGTAAAATCGTACGCCCCCTGCTACCCGACGCCGCAGGCGGTACTAACCGGCCCTGGGCCAGCCCTGCTGCCGGTACGTGTACCCCATTCTAAACAACAAAGGCGCCTCCCAAACACTTGGAAGACGCCTCTGTCAAAGTCACCTTACCCCCTCTGACCTAACTACCAAAGTCGTCGAAGGCAATATTCTCTTCGGGCACGCCCAGCTCGTCTAGCATATTCATGGCTGCCTGCAACATCAGTGGCGGACCGCACAGATAGTACTCGACTTCTTCCGGCTCGGGGTGATCTTTCAAGTACTGATCGTACAGGACCTGGTGGATAAAGCCCAGGAAACCTTCACCTTCCGGATCGTCAAGATCTTTTTTCAATTTCCAGTTATCCACTTCTTCCGCCATTTTCTTGTCAGACAAGGCAATGTAATAATTGAAGTTGTCAAACTCCTGCTCGATCTCGCGGAAGTCTTCGGTGTAGAAGAGCTCGCGTCGAGAACGTCCGCCGTACCAGTAGGTCACTTTGCGGTCGCGGGTCTTTAGCGTATGGAACAGATGGAAGATATGCGAACGAAGCGGAGCCATACCGGCACCGCCACCGATGTAAACCATCTCTTTTTTGGTCGGCTTGATAAAGAACTCGCCATAAGGACCGGAGATGGTTACCTTATCGCCGGGTTTGCGGCCAAAGACGTAAGAAGAACATACACCGGGATTAACCGGCATCCAGTTGTTGTTTTTCTTATCCCAGGGCGGCGTAGCGATTCGGATATTCAGCATCACAATATTTCCTTCAGCCGGGTGGTTAGCCATGGAATAAGCGCGAAACTGCTCCTCGTCGTTTTTCATCTTGAGGGTCCACATATTAAATTTATCCCACTCGGCCTGGTACTCGTCCGGTTTCTTATCGGTCATGCGCGGGTGTGCCGTAATGTCGAAGTCTTTGAAATCGACTTCGATCTTAGGTACATCAATCTGAATGTACCCGCCTGACTCGAACTCCAGATTTTCACCTTCTGGCAATTTCACGACAAACTCTTTAATGAAAGATGCCACGTTGTAGTTAGATACCACTTCGCACTCCCACTTCTTGATACCAAAAACTTCCTCCGGTACCCGGATTTCCATATCCTCACGAACTTTCACCTGGCAGGCCAACCGCTTGTGTTCGGCTACTTCACGGCGAGAGAGGTGATTCAGCTCGGTGGGTAATACATCACCACCGCCGTTATCGACATGGCATTCACACATGGCGCAAGTACCACCGCCGCCACACGCCGAGGGTAGAAAAATGTTATTGTCACCCAAGGCAGTAAGCAAAGATGAACCCGGCTGTACCATGAGGGGCGATTCTTCATCGCCATTGATAATAATCTTTACTTCGCCTTGTGGCACAAGCTGCTTTCTGGCATAAATCAGCATGAAGGACAGCGCCAGAATTACCAGGCTGAAGACCAGCACGGCGAAAATGATCGTTTGAACGCTGAATAAGAATATCATTGTACTACTATGTGTTTTTTCCTATAAAATCAATTTACGGCTGACGGACTGATCAGTTGCCACCGAAAGCAGCCGGATCAATACCCATAAGGCTCATGAAAGCAATGCCCATCAGACCGGTCAGAATGAACGCCATACCCAGGCCACGCAGGGCCGGAGGTACATTGGAATAGCGGATTTTTTCCCGAATAGCGGCAATAGCAATAATCGCCAAGAACCACCCGAAACCGCCACCCAATCCAAAGGCTACCGATTCGGACAAGTTGTACTCGCGTGACACCATGAAAAGCGAACCACCCAAGATCGCGCAGTTTACTGTAATCAGGGGTAGAAAGATACCCAGTGCACTGTACAGCGAAGGAGAGTATTTCTCTACTACCATCTCTACCAGTTGCACCATGGAGGCGATCACCGCAATGAAAAGAATGAAGCGCAGGAAAGTCAGGTCGATCCCAAACATTCCCGATTCGCTTAACAAATAAGTATTGATCAACCAGTTGATCGGCATGGTAATACCGAGAACGAAAATTACGGCCAGTCCAAGACCAAAAGCAGTCTTTACGGTCTTCGAAACGGCCAAATAAGAACACATGCCCAGGAAGTAGGCCAAAACCAGATTTTCGATAAAGGCCGCCTTAATGAATATATTGAAAAATTCGCCCATGGCTTATTTCTTTTTAGGGTTGGACAATTGGCTTAGGATACATCGACCAGTTTAGTATTGTAGCTACGCTGAATCCAAATGAAAATTCCGATGATGAACATCGCCGCTGCGGGCAAAACCATCAGGTTGTTATTGGCGTACCAACCGAAAAGCGCACTCGTTTCGGTATTAATAAAATAATCGGAAGTGGGGCCGATGATTTTCATCTCAACGGGGCTACCGGCAAAAAGACTGCCCTTACCGAATACCTCGCGTACCACGGCTACGGCAATCAGGATAAGTCCGTATCCAAGGCCATTACCAATGCCGTCGAGCAGAGCACGCCAGGGTTTATTCGCCATTGCAAAAGCTTCCAGACGACCCATTACGATACAATTGGTAATGATCAAGCCGATGTACACTGATAGTTGTTTGTACACTGGGTAGTTGAGGTACTGCAGCGTGAGCTCCACGACCGTTACCAGCGAAGCAATGATGACCAACTGGACGATCATCCGCACCTGCTTGGGAATGTAATTCCGCAGAAGGGAGGTGAACAAGCTGGAGAATGCAATCACAAAGACAACTGCTACTGCCATCACTACCGATGGGTAAACCAGGGAAGTAACAGCCAGCGCTGAGCATATCCCCAGCACTTGCACCGTAATTGGGTTGTTGTCGTTGAGCGGGTCGGTGATTAGGTGGCGCTCTGCCTTACCAAATAAGGGCTCACGCTCTTTGACCGCTTCTTGTATATTTTCTTGCTCTTTTACAGCTACATCAGCCATGATCGAGAATGCTTTTTGTCAATAAATTAAATTGCGTTGTTCAACACGGTTTATTGAGTCAATAAAGTGGTTTTCTTTAGTTCTTCGAAGTAAGGTTCGTAATAGCGGATACCGCGATCCATCATTTCGGCCACCCCATCGGCAGTAATCGTAGCTCCGGAAATACCGTCCACTTTGTGCTCGGCGCCCTTGGGTGCTCCACCTTTTACGACATCGACCGATACGAATTCGCCTTCGCCGTTGTAGAGTTGCTTGCCGACAAACTGTTTGGCAAAGTTGGGATTATCTTTAATCTCGGCACCCAAACCAGGGGTCTCACCTTTGTGATCAAAAGAAGCACCGGCAATGGTATTGAGATCGCTCTCCAGTGCGATGTTTCCCCAAATTTCGTCCCACAGCCCATTTCCACGAACAGCTACTATGTAGAATTGCTCTCCTTGCTCACTGTTGAATACGTAAAGGGGCAGCTTGCGTTGGGCTTCCGGTTTTTTCCGTTCCTTAGCCATGTCGATATCTTCGGCCTTCATACCATCGATAACTTCACCATTCATGTTGAGCACGTACTGGTCAACCTGGTTTTCAAAAACGGAAGCTACTTTTTCATCTCCGAGTTTGCTGACGGGAGTACCAAGATGACTGTCCACGGCCGCGAGTACAGCGCGCTTTTCGAAGATAGCTTTATTTTGGTCAGACTTTTCTTTGGTCACCTCTCGCAAACCGGTCAGCACAATTGCGACGGTAGCCGTCAGGATGAAGATAAAGCCGATAACATATCTCGTAGTATTCACGACGTTAAGTTTTATAGATCTTTAATCTGCATTCCAATCAATCAACACGCCCAGAAAAGGGCGGGTTTACATACCAGCCGACATCTTAAACAGATGCCGGGGCATTAACCGACGCCGGTTCCACGGTTTTCGTTCTGGCGACTGCCCGCTTCGCTCGACGGTTCATATTGGCCTGCAAAACGTAGTGGTCGATCAGTGGCGCAAAAACATTCATAAATAAGATGGCCAGCATCCAACCCTCCGGATAAGCCGGATTCATCACGCGAATGATCATGCCAATGAAGCCGATCAGGAAACCGTAAATCCACTTACCGGTCTTCGTAGAAGAAGCCGTTACCGGATCAGTAGCCATATACGTTGCTGCAAATAAGAAGCTGCCCATGTAGAACTGGTAGAACCAGGGTACTTCCATAAAAGGCGTTGCACCCCACGCATTCATGATTAAGGCCATGGTGGCGGCGCCAAAAACAGCCGACACCATAATACGCCAGCTAGCTACTCCGGTCGCGATCAGGAAAATAGCTCCCAGGATAATCAGCGGCTTGGATGATTCCCCGATAGACCCGGGAATGGTTCCCCACCACATCTGACTTGCTGTGTACTGGCTGGTCACGTTTTCCCAACCACCCTGGAAAGCCAGACTCAGGGGTGTTGCTCCGGAGTACCCGTCGATAGCCGCCATTGACGGATCGAAGGTCGACCACCCGAATGCGTTAAAAATACCATTGAAAAAAGAAGTGTGCCACCAACCGTAATCAGCAGCCAATACACCGGCATTATCAGCTAATCCGGATACCCACACTTCGTCGCCCGAGATCGTCGTCGGATAAGCAAAAAAGATAAACACCCGGGAGAGTAGGGCAATGTTCAGTACATTCATCCCGGTACCGCCGAAAGCCTCTTTACCGATCAATACGGCGAAGGCAACCGAAACCGCCAAAATCCAAAGCGGAATGTCGGGCGGCATGATCAGCGGAATGAGTGCTCCGGAAACGAGAAAACCTTCCTCTACACTGTGCCCTTTTTTGTAAGCATAGAAAAACTCAATACCTAAACCCACTACGTGAGTCACAATAAAAATGGGCAAAAGCTGTATCAGTCCGTAGGCCAACTTCAGGTGGAAGCCGGAAAGAAAACTGGTATGTTCCCCAAGCGCCAAAAAGTGCTGGTGGCCAATATTATAAGTCCCAAAAAGGTAGCATAGCTGCAGGGCTAATACCACGTGTACCATCAGTCGCTTCAGGTCCATACCGTCGCGAATGTGCACGCCGCTTTTTGTCGTGCTATTCGGACTGAAGGCAAAGGTGAAAAAAGCATCGTAAGCCGTGTGCAAAAACGGCTGCTTCTTCTTGTCAGGCTCAATTTTATGGAAAAAATCCAATAGCGCCTTTTTCATATTCGTATGCTTTATGTCTTTTAGTTCAATAACAAGGTGATGCGTATGGAACGTTTAATCGATTACCCCTCGATTCGCATAGTGTCTAATCCCTGGCGAAGAATATCTTGTAGCGGCTGTTTGCTGGTACATACAAATTCGCAGAGTGCCACGTCTTCTTCGCTCAATTCGTGAATACCCAGCCCCTCCATTTGCTCAAAATCCTGAATCAGGATCGACTTCATGAGGTGCTGTACGTAAATATCCATGGGTAGTACGCGCTCGTACTGGCCACTCACTACGAACGCCCGGCGCTCGCCGTGCGTGTTGGTGTCAGCTTTGAATTTCAAACCCGGGAACAAGAAATTTGGGAAGGTGCCGGAAACCGATGGCCGGGGATTAATCGGTAACAGCCACCCAAACAGCTCGAAATAGTCGCCCTCCTCAATAACCGTCAACTGATCGTCGCGAAAACTGAGGAAATTCTCGGGTTCTTTCTTTTTACCCGAAAGCACATCGCCTGAAATCAAGCGTACTTTTTCACTTTTGAATGCTTGGTCGCCAACCAGATCACCAACTTTGGCGCCCATAACGGTACGCACATAGCGCGGTTTTTCCAACTCAGCACCTACGACTGCTATTACCCGGGTAGCGTCAAAGCGCCCCTCGCTGAACATCTTGCCTAAGGTAATTACATCCTGAACGGTAAGTGTCCAGACGATGTCATCACCGCCGCTGATCGAGGCGATATGGTGAATTTGTACGCCCACATTGCCGGCCGGATGTTTGCCGTGAAACCAGTGTTGTTCCACCCCGGTAGCTTCCGTGAAAGCCACTGCCGGCGGCTCTTCCTGCCGTGCGTTCAGGCCCAGGTGCACTTTTCCGGAAGTCAGTTTGGCCAAAGCGTTCAGCCCTTCCTGAAAGGCAGCCTCCTGCCCTTCCACTACCAGATCAAGGTTGGGAGCCAGCGGAGCCGTGTCGAATGTACTGATGAAAATGTCGCGTGGAACAACCTGCGGATCGGGCAGGACGTCATACGGACGCTGATTCAACAGCGGCCACCCGCCGTTTTCCAACAGGAATTGGACCAACTCTTCGCGCGTGGCACTCATCGGATTGGGCGCTTCCCACGTCCGGTACTGCAATTCTTTATCAGCTAAAATGACAATCTCCGTAATCGCTCTTTTGGCGCCGCGGTTAATGGCGGCAATTTCCCCACTTACCGGTGCCACAAATTTGATCTCCGGGCGCTTCTTATCGAAGAAAATTACATCGCCAGCTTTCACCTCCTGACCAACTTCTACCGTCACCTTCGGAATGGGAGACAGACCGATAAAGTTATTGGGCTGCACGGCGCAAGTCGTAACCGGGAGATCTTCAATCGGCTCTTCCGCCGCTCCCTGCAACAAAATATCGTGACCTTGCTTCAGCATGCGTACCGGTTTATCTTGTACAAATTCCGGCATGCGCTTGGGAAAAAGATCGCTCCAGGAGGGAAAAAGACTTACATTTTGAGTGTCATCAACACCCAACTGCTTGGCTTCAATAGCCAACAAGTTATCCGATACCTGGATAATCATAACGAAAAATAGCAGCACGACGACCGCCAGGAGTGCATAAATAAAATAGTTGAGTCCCTCGGAATTACTCTGCGCAAAAAGCACCTGTGCATTCGACAGAAGGGCAATCATTAAAAAAGACGCCTTCAAGAGTTTATTCTTCATCGCAACATTTGTCTTTTACCGGCTAGGATCGTTTCTATTCTCATTTACTTCCGAGCCAGACTTTTGTTTGAATATAGTCGCTGATTTTTCCCTGCAAAAATATAAATTCTCTACCCAAAATGAAGCCGTAGAGCTGGATGCCAGCAGGAACACCACTTATTTAGACTCGATCTAAATAATTTGCCAAATACTTGTTGATCAAGTAATTAGTTGGCCAATTTTTGTTTGGCTGAATTCATTTTTTCCTTCATGAAAAATACGTAAACTCATTACTTCATCTACTGAAGTAGGTAAGGTCTCTGTCAAATCGAAGGGGATTGTTGTCGATAGTGCCGCCGCCATTGCCAGAACCCTACCAATGCAATGATGGTATAGGCTACCATCAGCAGGGCGTAAAGATACAATTCCCGGCTGGCATACAGCCATACGGAAAACGCATCAATCAAGACCCAATAGAGCCAGTTTTCCAACACCTTACGCGTAACCAGATAAGTGGCCCAGAAGCTGAAGATTGTCGTATGCGCATCGAGTAATGGCTGTTGGGCATCGGTGTATGTCCGTAAGAAGTAAGCCAAGCCCCAAGCCAGCCCTATACTTCCGACGATTCCCGCTACATGGACGGTCCAGGGCCAAACTCGAACGCGCATTAGGCCGGTAGCATCCTGCGCACTGCGCTGGGCCCAACTGTACCATCCGTACAAACCGGCCAACACGTAATAGCCGTACAAACCGGCCTCCGCATACAGCTGGCTCTTGATGAAGAGATAGATACTCAAGATCGACCCGACAATGCCGAATAACCAACACCATATGGATTCGCGGGCCGCCAGTACCACATAGAAGATACCGGCCGCTACCGCGCCGATCTCGGCGGGGTGCATTTGTAAAAATGTTTCCTGAAAGGTCTCCACTGATACAGGATTTGGCTGCTGTTTCGGCGTAGTATTCGGACAATGCTTATCTTGCGGCTGCAAATTTAACCGAAACCCTCATGAGTCAATATTTTTATTCCGACGGTAAAGATCGCTTCGGCCCCTTCTCCATAGAAGAACTTAAGGCCAAGAACATCACCCCCGACACCCTGATTTGGTTCGAAGGCCTCAGTGACTGGACGTCGGCCCGCGACTTGCCGGAACTGCGCGAGCTTATCCAGCTTTCGAGTGATCCCCCTGAGCCATCCTCTACAGACCTGCCGGATCCGGTGGGCGGCGCCAATACGCCACTCGACGCTACCCACTCGGGTGTGAAACCCAAAAACTGGCTGCTGGAATCTATTTTGGTGACCATCTTTTGCTGCCTGCCTTTCGGCATCGTCGGCATCATCTTTGCCGCCAGGGTCGACAGTAGCTACGCCGCCGGCGACTACCAAGGCGCCGAGCGTTCTTCCAAAGAGGCTGGAAAGTGGACTAAGATCGGGTTCTTCTCTGGGATCGCCGTAATTGTGCTTTACTTCCTTTACTTCATCATTATCGGTGCTACGGCATTCACCGATTTCCAAGATTTTTAGGCCTATGCGCGGCGGTCTTATTCTGCTGGGGCTGGTGCTGCTGGTGGTATACGGATTGTTCGACCCGGCACAGGTTGCCCTCTTCCCGTCTTGCCCGCTCCGCACGGCCACCGGGCTACCGTGTCCGGGTTGCGGCTCGCAGCGTGCGATACACGATCTGCTGCACGGTCATCTGGCAGCCGCCTTGGCGCATAATGCTTTGTTGGTCCTTGCCCTACCATACTTACTGCTGGGCATCTACATGGAGTACGCGGGCGGTAAATACCGGCACACCCAGCTATACCATCGCTTGTTTGGCAAAACAGCGGCCCTGATTTGGCTGGCGCTCGTGCTGGCCTTCTGGGGATGGCGGTTGGTCTGATGATGTACAGCTACCCGCCGCCTAGTCCACCGCAATCTGAAAGGAATACTGCAGCCGCTCGATGATCGGGTTGTCCGTATCGGGCTCCACGTTTTCCAGGATGATGTCGATATTGATGGTTTCATCCTCGCGCTTGCTGGTGCTGTCGAAGACGATGTGGATCTCGCTTGACTCGCCCGGCGCCAAGCGGCCTTTCGGATAATCGATCGTGGTACAATAGCAGGCCGTAATGATGGATATGACAGCTTCGGTATCGCCGACATTCGTCACTTTATAGGTATGCTCCCGCTTTTGGCCGATACCCACCGTACCGAAGTCAATCACGCGCTGGTCGAACTGCAGAATGGGCAATCCGGTCAGGTCTTCCCGCCCGTACAGGCTGCTCAACTCGTGAATGACGATCGTACTATCGTCAACCGCCGTATCGGTTCGCGGCAGCAGGTTGCGATTCGGGGCCTCCTTTTCGGTGTTCTGCTTGCGCAGGCGGGTGCGCTTAACAGTAATGGTAGTGGGCCCTTCCAGGATCTTGAATTCCGTACGTCGATTGATGCGGTGGGCAATCTCGCGCTGCTCTTCAGTGGTGAGGGTATTGTCGATAAAGCTCGGCGTGAGCACGTCGCCTTCGTCCAAAAAGTTGTACTGACTGGCTACGCGCCGATTAACCGTCTGGGGCACGGTCTCGCCGTACCCCTTGGCTTCGATGCGCTGCACAGGCAGCCCTTTACGCACCAGCCAGCGGCGGGCCGACTCCGCTCTGCGCTGCGAGAGATTCACGTTGTAGGCATTGTCGCCGCGATAATCGGTATGCGAACGCAACTCGATCACCATATCGGGATAATCATTCATCAGCTCGTAAACCAGCTCCAGATCGGTTTCCGCCTCTTCCTTAATGCGGTCGCTATCGAAATCGTAGAGGATGTTTTCCAGCACGATAGCCTCCTCGATCGTAATGGTGTCAAACTCGGGCTCGGGCTCCGGTTTGGGCTCGGGCTTGAGATATAAAAACTCCTTAAAAGTCTTGGATTCGCGCAGGTCCATCGTATTCAAGGCGGTGGTGTCGGGGAAATAGCCTTCGGCCGAAGCGATTACCTCGTAGGCCACGTCAAACTCCAGCGGAAAATCAAAGCGGTTGCCGTCGGGATTCACGCGGTTGCCGGCCGGCTCGCGCTTCGTGCCGATTTTTTTAAAAACCGTCACATTTGCGCCGGTAACCGGTTCCTTATCGGTATCAAAGACCCCTACGATTAGGTCGACATAGCGTTCGGGTATCGTAAAAGTGTAAATGTCGTCACAGCAAGTGCGCGATTTCAGAAAGCTGCCGCCCTCCCGGTTGGAGAGCAGGTAGCCCTGCAGGCCCTGGTTATCGAGGGCAAAGTAGCGGTCATCGGCACTGGTGTTAAAGCCGGCCCCCATGTTTTCGGGATCGCTCCAGCTGGTTCCGTCCCAGACGGTAAAGAAAATATCCTGCCCACCTACCGAGGGGTGGCCGTCCGAGCTGAAGTACAATGTGCCGTCGTAGTAAAAGGGCGTGACCTCGTCGTTAGGGGTATTGATGCGCGGACCTAGGTTGACAGGATCGCCGTACACCCCTTCGCCCTTGACGGTGGCGTAATAAAGATCCAGCCCACCGTAGCCACCCGGCCGATCGGATGCAAAAAACAGAACTTCCTTACCGAATAGCTCCCCCACTGCGGGATGGGTCGCGATGTAATCGCCGTTTATGCCTACCACTTCCTGGGGCGCGCCCCAGTTGCCGTCGCCGCCGAGGCAGTAGTAGATCTTGCTGGTTTCCATTACGTTACCCTGGAGCTTAGCGCGGGTGAAAAACATGCGGTTGCCGTCTTTGGAAAAGGTAACGTTGCTGGTGTGGTAGCCCGGTACGTTGATCTCCCGCCCCAGAGCCGAGGGGTCTTCCCAGCGGTCGCGCTTTTCGTTGTAGGTGGTTCGCAAGATACGCGCATAGTTTTCCAAATCGGAAGAGTCGGTCAGGTAGATCACCTCTTTCGACATGTAGCCGCCGAAGTATAGGCTGCCGTCGCGGTAGGGTACGGCAGAGTACTCGGAGAAAGCCGCATTGACCCGGCGCCCCATGTTTTCTACCTCAATACCTTTGGTGCTCCGGGGCGGCATGTTCATGCCCAATTCGGCACCAGTGATTTCCGTTTCGGCCAATTCTTTGAGCTTCGGGTCGGTCGTTTCGTCGGCAAACTTTTGCAGCTCTTCCACGGCTTCCCGGTATTTGCCGTTCATTTTCAGGGCGCGGCCGTAAGGTAAGCGCAGATCGGCGTACTGGTTGTCCTCGTCGCGGCGCAGCAGGCGAGCGTAAATGCGTTCTGCACGCTGGTAGTCGCGCAATTTTAATTGCAGCTCAGCGATAGTCGGAAGCAAGCTTTCGTCTTCGCGTTCCTCATAGGCTTTCTCGTACCATTCAAGGGCGTTGTAATAGTCTTTTTTCTCATAGAGCTCCTCGGCGGTCTTGATCATCGTCGAGTAGGTCGACTTATTGATTGGTTGGGCCGACAGGCAGCCCGCCGAACAGCAGAGGAATAAAACCGGAAAAAGTATAGTCGTACGTTTCATCATGGTTATCACACTTTGAACCTTTCCCATTCTTTACGCAAAAATACGCCGCACATTATAATTGCGGGCAGAAAATAGCCGGGTCGACGTCGGGCTGTTTGAAAATCTTGAAAATGTACCAGGCTGCCAGCTCGAAACCGCCCTGGCCGTTGCTCACATCGCTCAACGACGAAGTGTTGATATCGTAGCTGGCCGCCACGCGCAGGTTCTCCGTAACGGTAGCGCCCGCACGCACGAAGACGGCGTCGTCGAAGCGAAAGCCGGCGCCGAATTCCAGATCCACTTTATCATTAATGGCATAGCCTCCCAGTCCCTGGATCGTAAATTCGCTCGAGCCGGATGTATGCTGAAACAACACCATAGGCGTAACCGACCATTTCGTACTGATCTGGTTGCGCAGTTGCCCGTGCACCAGCAATCGAATGGGGCGGGTATCGCCGCCTTCGTCTCCACCGCCCCCTCCGCCGGTGGCACCACTCAGGAAGCCGTACTCCGGCTCGAAGATGTGGGCGGCAGCCACGCCGATTTCCAAATCGTTGCTTTCGTTAATTTGCGATCGCAGCATCAGCCCAGCATTGAAGTCAAAGAAGTTGGCGCTTTCGCCCCCCATGCGGTCGGCGCCGTTTCCTAAGCCCAGCCCGCCGCCGCCCACCTGGTTGGGCAGCTCGTCTTCGAAAACCAGGTTGTTGTTCATCAGGTCGATCTCGCGCGATATGCGGCCGCCCTGGAGGCCCAGGGTGAGATAGGTCGTTGCGTCCTTATTTACAGCGAAATGATAAGAAGCCGACAACAGGGCGCCGTTGGTCTGCAAGTTACTGAAGCCGGCCTGGTCGCTGAAAAAGTTAATCCCCACTCCTACCCAGTCGTTAGGTCGGAACCCCTGAATGATGGGGGCATCTACGTAAAAGGTGGGCGTGCGGAACTGTTCGTCCAGAAAGCTGGCCCACTGGTCGCGGTAGATGACGCCGGCACGGGCAGTGCCTTCATAGGCGCCGGTCAGGGCAGGGTTCACGCTCAGTGGAGCCATATCGAACATGGAATAGTGCAGATCCTGAGCGGATAGGCCAAAGGTGCTTCCAAAAAAGAACAACAAGGGTACAATTCTTCGCATAGTGATTATTCTTGTGCCTGGTTAGCGGTTTATGCTTTTAGGTTACGGTCGCCTACCGTTTTGGGTTACCATGCTTCATTGCAGGGAAGATACGAATTGTTGGTACCCTGCGCGGTCCGAAGATAATTTTTTTTGCCTAAAGCGAAGGGTTGACGAATGGCAAACGCACTTTCCGGTCTTTTGGCCTACATCGCCGCTTTTTTAACGGCAGCCGCCACCGCCGCCAGGTTGATATCCTGCATGCAGCGAAAATGCCCCTTCGGACACTGATCGTAGCCGATTTTACTACAGGGCCGGCAGGATAGGTCTGTCACTTCAACGGTGGTATTCCGGTTGGGCCGGTCGCCGTAGTAGGGGGTCATGCCGAACTTGGGCACGGTATTGCCCCAGATCGAAACGACCGGCTGCTGGAAGGCCGCCGCAATGTGCATGAGCCCCGTATCGTGAGTTACCACCGCCTGCGCCTGCTGCACCAGACTGGCCGACTGGTGCAGGGTGCAGTCGCCACAGGTATTGATTACCCCCCCGCCGGCGGCCGCCCGGATGGCTTCGCCCCGCTCGCGGTCGCCGGGGCCGCCCAACAGTACGACGGGCCCCTCCAGTAACCGGCACAGCTCGGCTAGCCGCCCGGCGGGCAGGCGCTTGGTCGCATGGGCCGCTCCGATCACCAAGGCAGTATATGGCTGGGGCAGCAGGTGGTAGGGTCGAAAAATGGCCGCCGGGTCGACCGCCGCGGCGGGCGGAATGAAGTAGTCGAGCCCTTGCCCGTCGTTAGTTACGCCCAAGCCGGCGACCGTATCCAAGTAGCGATCGACAATGTGCACCCGGGGCAGGCGGTCGATCCGGAGGTTGGTCAGCAGCCACTTCTCGGGATTGAGCTTGCGAAAGGCCGCGCCGCGGGTGCGCAGGGCTGCTCTGACGCGCGTGCTGCGCAAATTACGGTGCAGGTCGGCCACGAAATCGAAACCCTCGGCCTTGAGTTCCGGCAAAAGCTCAGTTACTTCTTTTTCCATCGCCCACACCCGGTCTACGTACGGGTTGGCCTCGACAATCGGGGCGAACTGCCGCTTGGTAAGAAAATGCACCTCGGCTCCCAACTGCTGCTTCACGCCCCGGATGACGGGCGTCGTGAGTACGATATCCCCAATGGATGAAAACCGGATAACGAGGACTTTCACGTTTTGGAAACGAAGGTAGCGAATTCCGCGAGATGGTCAGAGCGGCATCAACCCGTAACTTTAACGGTAGGGAACCTCAGATCAGTACCTCTGCCGGAGATCGGTTTTCTGCGATCACTTCCCTTATGCCATTGACCTACGGCCGAAACCAAAAATCGAAAGGCACTGCCTTTCGACAAAAAGAGTGCTTAAGGGTTTTCTTCTCCTATTCCACTGAAGGGAAGCATGAGCCGTGTACCATAATATAAGAAGCCCCAACGTTCAATGTTTTACTAGTAAGGGCTCCTCTGTGCATTTTTATCCTGTCCTGGCAGGAATAGGAACGGCAACCTGTTCATCGACGGACATCCATCCGGGGCTATCTATCCCGACAGCCTTGTCTATGAGCTGGGAGGAAACCACCCGGAAACCGATATTGTTGTTGCGGTTGTCGGGATTGTTGTTGTTGCGATTAGCAGCACGGCAGTTCTGCGGATTGTTGTTCCAGCTGCCGCCGCGGTTCACGCGATTCGAGCCTCCTTCGGTTACCGACCTTCTAACCTTGACAAGATACGATTTCTAAATCCTAAACTATCGGCATGGGCAACAAAAGCAGTAAGCGGCAACATATGTCTTTGAAAATCTGCTGCCGACCATTGCCCATGTGCCAGGTTTTTATAGTATTGAGTGGTTTTGGTAATGTAACGCTTCTTACTTCGGCAGGCCAAAAGAATGCGGTCTTTATAAATCAGGTAGCCAAGAAACGGTAGGCCGTATTGGGTGCGATTAATTGCTGGTGGTTTAAGCGATAAGGCCAGTTGCTCCGAAAGGAACGCTTCAAATGATGTCCTTATGGCCTTGAGCAGTTCCTTGTCCCAATGCCAGATTACTACATCATCCATGTAGCGCACGTAGGCCGGCGCATTCAATTGCTTCAAAGCGTAATGATCGGCCAAAGACAAATAATGGTTGGCAAAATACTGACTGGTTAAATTTCCAATCGGTACGCCTTTACCTTCACCTGTTTCGTAACTATCAATGATTTGATACAAACACTTCAGCAATCGTTCATCCTTATACATGCTGAACAATTGCTTTTTCAACAGGATATGATCAATACTATCAAAATACTTTCGCATATCCATCTTGAGGTACCATCTAAATCGCTTGGTGTTTACCTTCGCCTGCCTGACGGCCTTGTATGTACCTTTGGTTAACCGAGTCGCATAACTGTGGTAAATTTGACGTTGCTCGAAATGAGGGTGACAAACGTTCATCAAGGCATGATGTATTACCCGCTCTCTGAAGCTGGCAGCACAAATCTGCCTTTCTTTCGGATCGTATATCCGAAAATAGTGGTAATCCCCGACCTTAAGTTGGGCAGTTAATAATTCTTCCTGGATTGGGCGTAAAGCCGCATCGAGATTTTGGCGAAAGGCGAGAACTTCTTTCTTACCGGATTTGCCGCGCTGTGCTTTCCAGAATGCAAGCTGCAAATTTCCCAATTCAGCAACTTTTTCTATCTGATAGCCTAACCGCTTCACGACGGATTGTTTTGACTTTCTTGACGAAGCTTTTCCAGCATCGGTATACCAAAACGCTCGATTTTTTTGTCCCCAAACCCATCGATCGTCTTTAACTGGGCCGCTGTCAGCGCAGGCAGAGCCGTGATCTTGGCTAGTTCTTCATCGGTAAATACCGCAAAGGCCGGCAATCCTTCTGTTTTGGCTATCTCCTTGCGTATTTCGCGCATCTGGCTGAACAACGCAAAAGCAGGCCCACTCAACACCGTTTTGTAATCCACCTTTTTACCCTTCCTTTTTTCCCGGGTACCCGTAATGCCAGGGTCGAGGTAGTGAATGCAAAAACACCAGGTAGCCCCCGCGGGATGATCCCGGAAGTGCTGATCTACCTGCAAAATTTTGTGCCCTCGCAAAAACCGATTCATGATTTCTTGTTCCGTACCATCATCCTGCAACGGTATGGTAAATATTCTTATTTGCATAAAAAAAATTGGGGGGCTTGCGCCCCTGGTTTCCCTTCTGCCTTTGCGGTGGGCACGCCGACCCGGGCGGCTCGGGCGCTCCGCCGCCCAGCCAGCCCGGGCCCGCATGCCCACCGCTTGCTCATAGACAAGGCTGCCGAAGATAAGATTTTCCCCGGATAAATGCCCGCCGAATCACTGGGAGGAAACCACCCGGAAACCGACATAGCCGCTGCGGGCGTCGGGATTGCCGTTGTCGCGATTAGCAGCACGGCAGTACTGCGGACTGCTGATCCAGCCGCCGCCGCGGAGCACGCGATCCGAGCCTCTACCAGGTCCGGTTGGATTTCGTTGCGCCGCTGCCGGATACTCTCCGTACCAATCCGCACACCACTCCCACACATTGCCACTCATATCGTAAAGACCTAATTGGTTGGCCTTTTTTTGCCCTACCGGGTGGGTTTGCCCACCGCTATTCCCATCATACCAAGCTACCTCGTCGATAGTATTGCTGCCGCTGTACAAGTGGTTATCTTTTGCGCCCCGTTCGCCGCCCCGGGCCGCGTATTCCCACTCTGCCTCGGTCGGCAGGCGGTAGTTTTGTCCGGTCTTTTGGCTCAGCCATTCTGCATAAGCAACCGCATCATTCCAGGAAACGTGAATGACCGGATGGCGATATTCTACTTGAGGCCTAATATCACCCGACACATCGCACTTCCAGTTTACCCCATCCTTTTTTTCGTAACTACTTCCCGTCCAAATATAACTCCACCCTTCTTTATCAGTATCGGTTCTGTAGCCACTATCCTCAATAAAAGCCATAAATTGCCCTACCGTCACCTCATGCACACTCATGTAAAAGGCATCCACGGTCACCTCGTGGGCGGGCTTTTCATCATCCTCGCAATCCCCATCCCGCGCTTCGCTGGCGCAGCCCATGGTGAAGGTACCGCCGGGCACGGTTACCATTTCAGGTTGCGGGATGGGCGTTGGCGGTGTTTCCTCCTGTGGGGTTGGCGGTGTTTCCGCTGGCAAGGGCGGCACCCGCAAGGTCAGCGGGTCGGCGCTTACCGCGGCTTGGTAAGTGGTATCGGGGTAGCCTGCGGCTATAAGGTTGATGGCTACCGTTGTACCCGGCAGAAAAGCGTTGGTGGTAAAAAGACCTTCCGGGTCGGTCTCGAGGGTGGCCCCGCCCTGGTCGCCGGCATTGAGCGACAACTTGGCGCCGGCGATGGGCTGGCCCGTCTTAGCATCCAGCACTTGCCCCCGCCAGGTGACCGTACCGGCACAGGCCACCGGGCCCTGTACAGTTACTGCACCGGTCAGCGCCAGGCTATCCTGCCCGCAGGCATTGCGCACCAGCAGGCGCACCGTATAGGTTCCGGGCTCGGTGTAGGTAGCGGTGGGGCGGGGCTCGGTGCTGGTCTGGCCATTGCCGAGATCCCAGCGGTAGGTCTGCCCTGCCGCCACCAGAGCATTGTAGCCGACCGTCAGGGGAGGGCATCCCCGCTGTGTGCTGGGTGCTAGTTCGTAGATACGCGGTGGGTACAACAGGAAGAAGGCCAGTGTCTGGGGCCGGTAGGCGGGGCCCTCCTCGGCGCAACGGCCGAAGGCCAAGACGCGTACGCCTACCCGCCCGCTCGCCCGTGCGTAGGCGTGGGCCAGGGTGGCCGCCCGCCGCACGGTATCGGCCTGCCCGTCGCCCCAGCGCACCAGGTAGTAGTCGACTGCCGGCGGCGGCGCCCGGAAGCGCAGGCGCAGGCTGTCGCCCGCACAGAGGGTGTCGGGACTGAGGGGCGTCACCGCCGGCGGCGGCAGGCAGTCGGACTGTACCGCTGCCCCCTCATTCGGAAAGAGCAAGGTGCGCAGGTTGGGTTGGAGGCTTAGGGTATCGAAATAGCCTGCCGCCAGCAGGGTATCGTAGACGTTGCGCGCCATCAGGCGGTTGTCTTGGTAGTATCCCAGCAGGCCAAGGGCGTGCCGGGCGTCGGGGGCACTCACCGCTGCCCCCAGAGCCTTGCGAAAAAAAGGTTCCGCAACTGCCAGCTGCTGGTCCTCCTGGTTTTGCAGATAGTCATGGTAGTGCAGCAAGCCTCGGTGGTAGGCATTACGAGCCGCATTATCGGCTGCCAGGGCATAGTCGCCCTGGCGTAGGGCGAGGGCCCGCTCCAGGTTGCGGGCAAGGGGTTGCAGATCTTCAGGCAGGAGGGGCCGCTCCTGGCGGCGCAAGCTATCCCAGGCAGCCACAGCCCGGTTGTTGTAGTATACGGCGCTATCGGGCCGGTAGGTGGCCGACACCCAAAAGTCGCCCGCCGGCCGGGTGGGGTCCGGTTCTTGCGGGGGCTGGAGCTGTTCCCACCACCGCAGCAGCGTTGCGCTCCCATCGAGGGCGCCCATGGTCAGGGCGAGCAGCAAGGGCAGCACCGTAGATCCCACGGCCCGGTAAAAGTCGGCATTGAGTCGCCGCTGGGCAGGTTTTGGCGCCGCCGCGTCGTGTTCAGCCAAGAATTTTTCTAGCTGCACCGGGCCGCCCACCTGCCGTTCGAGGGCACCCTCCACTTCGGCTACCTGGCGACGGGTGAGGGCCCCGCTATCTAGCAGGTGCAGCAGGGCGCCGCGGGCTTCCTCCGTCTCTGGCGCCAGCAAGAATTCCTGCAGGGCCAGTTGGGTTTGTAACGGTTGGTTGGCGTGGCCACCGCGTACAGCCGGTGCGGCGGCACGCAGTTCTTCGGCCAGCGCGGCCCGCGCGCGCCGCTCGGTGTCGCGATCGAGCCCGCTCAGCAAGTGCTGGCGCAGCCGCAACGGCATGGCCTGCCCCTGCAGGTAGGGTAGGCGGGCCAGCAGCAACAGGTTATCGAAGGTAACCGGCGCCCCGATAGCCTGCCCGATGGCTAGGGTGAGGGGCCAGCTAGGCGCAGGGTATACCAGCAGGGCGCGGAACCAGCGGTACAGTTCGGGGCGCCCGTCGAAGTAGGCGTCATAGGCTTCGGGGCGCTTCCACCGCCGGTATTGGGCGCTGGGCGGTGGGGGCAGGGCGGTGCGGGCGGCGCGCCAGCTGCCAAAGCCGGGCCGGGCGCGCTCATCCTCCTCGGTGGGGGTGGTCTCCAGGTAGTCCATGGCGGCTTGCACCCCCGCCGTATCGCTGGGAAAAACAGCCAGCAGGTCGTAGAGGGCGGCCTCGCGGTAGGTCCACTCCGGTGCCGGCAGGGGAGTGAGCAGCAGGCGGCTATCCCAGCGCCGGTAGGTGGCGGCCAGGTCGGGCACCACGCGGTGCTGCTCGGTGGCCAGCGGATCGATCAGGGTATGGGCGTCGCCCAACAGGAGGAGCCGGTAGTGGGGGTAGCGGCGCTGCACCTGCTCCAGGGTCAGGCCCCTGGGGTGGCTAGCATTCCAGAAGCGGTCGGGGGTCTGCCGGTACCAGAGGGCCTCCACCGCCACGTCTTGCCCGCGCAAAAAGTCGTAGAGGTAGCGGTACAGCTGCGCCTGGTGGCTATGGGGGGCCTGCTCGTCGATCAGGAAAAGGTAGTTGGCCGGCACCGTAGTGCGTCGGTACTGCACCGACGGGAAGCCGCCCCGGCCGATGGTGGCGTCAATAGTGGCGGGCACATCCAACGCTTGGCGCAGGCCTTCCTGGCGGCGGCGCAGCACCTGGGCCAGCCGGTACATCTCGGGGCCAGGGCGCAGCACCTCGTCCTGGGGCCGGAAGGGGATCTGGTAGGGCGGCCGGTCGGCGTGCGCAAAGCGTGCCTCCAGGCTTTGCGCCCCGGACGCCGGGTCGGGAACGGGCGGCGGCTGGCGCAGCCAGCGCAGCCAAAAGAAGGCGGCCGGCAGCAGCAGCCCCAGCAGCAGCAGCCAGGCGCCCGTGGTGAAGTAGGCCACCAAGGGGGGGCGGTCGCTCACCAGGGGTTGAAAGCCCAGGAATACGTACTGCTCGGTCGTATCCTGCACCGAGATCGGGTGGGTAAGCTGCTGCACGCAATACCCGGCCGCCGCCGTATCGGTGATGGTCAGCCGCGCCTGGTAGCCGCCGGTACGGCGGTAGGCGTGCACCGGCGCGTAGGCGCGGCTGGTCGTACCGTCGCCAAAATCCCAGGCGTAGCTATAGCCGGGCTGCTGTTCCTGGCGGAGCCGGAAACGGACCCCGGCGCCTACGGATGCCGTAGACGGAGCGTCAATGGTATCCAGGGGGGGCCGTACGCAGCGCAGGCGCAAACTGCTGCGGAAGGTGTCTACTTGCCTTTCCGTGGCGGCCAGCAGGTAGAGGGTTTTATCGTTTCCGCCGCGGACCGTATCGATGCGCAGGGTCCAGTCGGCGGGGCCCGAGCGGCGCTGCTCCACCCGCCCGCTGCCCGCATCGCGCAGCTCCCACCGGAATCGGGCCTGGGTCGTATCGTACCCTGCGCTGCGGTTGGCGGCGGTAAAAGACTCCCCGACCGTCACCTCGGCCGGATGTTCTACGTGCAGTATTTTTTCCGGCGGCTTTCGCCACCCCCACCAGAAGGCCAGGACGCCCAGCAGCAGGGCAACGCTGGCCGCTACCGGCCAGCGTTGCCACCACCGGGGCGGCGGCGGCGCGGGTGCGGGCGGCCTATACTGCCGTATATCGGCCAGGTACTGGTCGAAGAGGGCATACAACTGCTCTTGCTCGGCGGCGCTGGTGGCCACAATGGGGGCCAGGCGGTACTTCAGGCGCCCGGGCGCCTCCAGGGCCTCGGCCCCGAAAGACTGCAGGACCCGCCACATGTGCAGGCGCTGGCGGGTGCTCACGGCAAAGCCGGCAACCTCGAGGCGCTGCAGCAGGCCGTCGAGCGGAAACGCAATGCTATGTGGGTCGCGCGCGCCCAGTTTACCAGTTGTTTTGCACGAAGGCCCGCAAAGCGTCGAGGTCCTCCTTGGTTTTTACCAGTACCGATAGGTTCTGCAGCAGGAGCTGCTTGCGTCCGTACGGCGATTCTTCCAGGTAGCCCTGCAGCTCCAGGATGCGCAGCCAGGCCACCAGCTCGGCGGTGGCGGGCGCCTTGCGCACCGTTTCTTCCCGCATTTGCGTGAAGGCGCCGATCAAGTCGTCCAGGGCCGCCTCGGTGTACTGGGTCGCCTCGCCCAACTGCCGTCGGGCGATCCGGGCCAGCAGGTCAGGCGCAGGAAAGGGGATATGGTAGAAGACGCAGCGCCGCAGAAAGGCGTCGGGCAGATTCTTCTCCGAATTGGAGGTCATGATGATCACGATCTGCTGCGCAGGGTCGGCCCGCAGCTCGTAGTTGTCCAGCTCTTTGATGCGGAAGGCATAGTCTTCGATCTCGTTCAGGATGTCGTTGGTGAAGTCGCGCGGCGCCTTATCGATCTCATCGAGCAACACTACCGAGCTGGCGGGCCGGGGGAGCAGTGGGGTTTTCACCTTGCCGGCATCGACAGCCCCCGGATTGGTGTAGGCGATCGCCTGCCCCAAGGCTTGCAACTCGATATAGTCGGACGTACTTGGCGCGGCACCGCCCGCCGGCTGCCGGATATTGGCCGCCTGGAAGTGCGAGACAGCATCGTAGGTGTAAAACAGATCGCGTGCCGCCGAGGTCGTTTTGGTGTAAAAAACCAAGGGCTCGGGCGCAAAGGCGGAGCCGGCCTCGCGGTGTAGCTCATCGGCCACTTTCCAGGCCAGGCGTGTCTTGCCAGTACCCGGCTCGCCGGTCAGCAGCAAGGGCTGCCCCAGGCTGATGGCCACCTCGACGGCATGGCGCAGCTCGTCGGAAAGGATGTAGTCGTCGGGGCCGAAAGGGCGGCGCCAGGTCTTTTTGTTGGTGATGGGCATAGCTTAGGTTCGTGTGTTGAGTTGTTCAATAATTTGTCCTAGCCTTTCAATGACGTCCTCCATGTAGCGGGCTTCCCGGTCGCCGAAGAATTGCTCGTAGAGCTGCTCGCGCTGCTTCCGGTCGGGCATCCATTTTCGGTAGTTGTTAAACCAGCGCTTGAGGTCCCTTGGGAGCACCATGTGAAGCTCGGGCAGAATGTGCACCCGGTTGCCGCCCGCCCGGATGGCGGCTTCCACTTCTTGCCGCACGGGGCTATGGTCATCTTCAAATTCAATCCCGAAGAAGAAAAAGAAACGGGGCGCATCGGGCGGAAGGTTAGTCCCGCAAAAATGATCGATCAGCCAGGTAACCGCCGCCGGCGTCACCTCCGTATCCCAGTCCCACTCGGGAATGCCGAGGTAGCAGCATACATGGTCATTCGGCCCCAGGGCCCGCAGGCGCGGACTGTCGCGTAGCAGGTCGTGGAGGGTAGTCTCCAGCAAGGGTCCGTATCTGTCCGGATCCAGTCCGAACGCCGTAAAAAAGTTCGTCAGCAGATCGGTCCGGTATTCGTCCGGATCGGGATTGAGCAGGAGGGAAAAATCGAATTCGCGCTCTACACGGCAGCGCTGGCTCACTCCCGAATGGTATTGACTGCGGAGCAAGCCCTCCAGATCGTAAGCGAAGCGTTCGACCAGGGCCGTATGGGCGTGGCGGTCGAGGCCGTAAATGTAAAAGAAGTGCACCCGGCTGCCGGCACCGTCGCGCCGGATTTGCTGAAAGCGGTTGTTTTGCTCGACCCGGTCACAGGTGTACCGGTGCCAATCGTGCGGGAGGTCAGATGCCGCGGTTTTTTCCGTGGCCGGAACGGCCTGGTCGTCAGTGGTTAGGCGGTCGGTCATCCCCAGCAAGCCGGTCCGGATTTGCTGCATCTCGGTCACGTAAGCCTGGCCCATCAGGGTACCCGATTCTTTTTCGCGTTCGGCCTGGCGATACCGCCCCGACAGGCTCCTGGCCAGCTTCATCGCCTCCCGCTCCTCGCGCAGCGCTTCCAGAAGGACCCGAAACGCCTCGGCCATCTCGTTATTGGCAACGAGTGCTCTTATTTTGCGTTTGAGTTCCTCCAGGGGCATAGCGAATGATAGCAGTTAGAAATAGAATTGTAATATAGAAAAAATGCAGGAATGTATGAGTATAAGCAGCTCCGCAACACCTAAGCAGCGTTTACCCACCTCATTGGTGGGGGTAGAAAGCGATCAATCCGCTACCGATTGGATAGTCTTTTCCCAGAGCACTTTGCCATCGACGGCGTGGATGGTGACTTTGAGCCGGCGGGCATCGCGGGGTCCCGAGAATTCGAGCAGGCCGAAATTGCGCTGGGTCACCAGGGTGCCGGGCTGGCGGTGGTTGTTGTCGGTCTCTACGTTGGAGGCCGGGCCGGAGGTCAGAGGCGAGACGGTCAAGTCGTGAAGTACATTGCCTGCCGCGTTGGTGAGCATGCTAAGCTCGGTATGGTGGCGGTCGCCGGTGAGGAAGACCACGTTCTTGATCCCTTCGCGGGCGATCAACTCCAGCAGGCGGGCGCGCTCGGCGGTGTGGTAGTGCACGTAATTTTCGTGCACTTGGGAGTCGCTCAGCACCTGGCCGCCGATGGCCACCATCTTGAAGGGGGCGTCGGACTTGACCAGAGCGTCGATTAGCCATTGGAGTTGGTTTTCGCCCAGCAGGGGTTTATTGCCCGATTTGCGCTGGTTGGGGGCGCGAAAATAACGGTCGTCGAGCAGGAAAAAGTCAATATCGGCCCACTGGAAATAGGTGGTGATACCGCCTTGGCCCGGCAGGCCGTAGGTGGGGTTACCCCAGAACAGCCGGAAGGCATCGAGCGTCTTTTCCTTGTGGATGAAACTACGGTCGCTGTTATTGGGGCCGTAGTCGTGGTCGTCCCAGATGGCGTAGTGGTGGGTCGAGGCCAGCAGGGGCTGCATTTCGGATAGGGAGCGGGTGTGGGTGTAGCGGTGGTGGATACCCTCGGTAGTAAACCAATCGACCTCCCGCAGGTAGATGTTGTCGCCCAGCCAGAGCATGGCGTCGGGGCGTTGCCGGTGGATAGTGCGAAAGATCTCGTACTCGCCACCGTAGCCGTCGCCGGGCCGGTCGTAAATTTTTTCATTGACGTAGGAGCAACTGCCCAACGCAATGGTAAAATCAGGTGGATCGGTGCGCCACTGCCACAGGTGCTGAGTCTGAAATTCGGTAGGGTAATCGAGCCGCACCGGCACCTCGTTGATGTAGAGCTGGTAAGTGTAGCGGCGACCGGGCTCCACCTCGTCAGCAAGGAGCTTGGCGGTGTAGGCCTCTGCTTCTATGGTGCTTTTGGTATCGGTATAGAATTTCTGACCGGGATTTTGCTGGTCCCAGTACTGGAATTTGACGCTGGCGGGTTCCTGGGTCTGTACCCAAAGCAGGACCTCTTTCATTTCGGAATACCCCAGCATGGGCCCCGACTGAATCAGGGATTTCTGGGCAAAGGAATGGATGGTCAGGGCAAGAAATAAAAGCAACGATAACGGCCGCATAATAGTAGATTTGATAATACTTCAAAAAACAGCATTTGCTTGACACCAGCGGTTTTGTCTGATTAATTTTGGGTTAAAAAACACGGGGCGCTGCGAGATACACCCCACAGCGCCCCTACAGTTTATATTCAGAGCGGGAAATTAATTTTCGATCGAATTCAAAATGGATTGCAGCTCGGCCACTTCATTTTGCTTCACTTCTACTTCGGTTTGGAGTCGTTCAATCTCCTGTTCGTATTCCTTTATATCGCGCTCCGCCTCCGTGATTTTGTTTTGCAGCTTTAACCGGTCCTCGGCATACTTTATTTTATTGGCTTCCATCTTGGTGATCTTCTTCTGAGAAGCCGATTGCTTTTTCAATTTCTTGGTATTGTCGCCGGCATGCTTGATAGCGATCATTTCGTAGTTCTTTTTCTCTTTGGCCAGTTTTTTTGCATTTTGCTCTTCGTCGACCTGACTCTTCTTAATATCTTCTTTGTATTTGCGTATTTTGTCCTCGGCATTGTTTTTTTTATCGGTAACCTTTTGCAAGTCCTTTTCCAGCTTTTCCAGTGCCTTTCTCTCGGTGTTGAGCGCTGCTGTAGCCACTCCCCGATTGAGGTCGACCGCCAGGTCGGCCATGAGTTCTTCCACCTTGGCGTGCTGCTCCGGAGCAGTATTGGGCCCGATGGCGACACTGTCACTAATAAACGCGGCTGATAATACGTGCAGGTTCTCTTTTCCTAATCCGGTTTCTATTTTGGCATAGATGTCTAAAGGCTCAGCCTGGATGGCCGGCACCATGGTTTGTTTAGCTTCCAGGATACGCTCGCCCATAATTTTAAAAGGCGCTTTGATCTTAATGCGATCCCGCAATGCTTTCTCGATTTCCTTCTCGGAAGCCTTGTAGATGTTGATGCTGTAAGCATTATGAGTCGTTTCGCCAAAGGGTATATCGACATTCCGCACCCCTAGGTCCCCTTCGAATTCAGCCAAAGCCGGCTCGATTTCCTTTTTAGCCTCTTCTTTCTTTTTTTTTGCCTCCCGTTTGGGGGCTTCATCTTGGGCATGTAATTCGACGCCGGATCCGGCCGTTAGAATGACTATAGCAAAAAATCCAACTTGCATTAAACGTTTCATACTACACTTTTTGGTTTTTTTAAGGCTTGTGTTCGTCACTAATATATTAAATTAAAAGGAAGTCCCAATTTCCTGGAACACCCGATTCTCCACGCGGGCCTACCGGTTTTTTCGAAGAAAAGCTAAAAATTCAGTAACCAACCAAAGGCTCTCCCCGGCATAGTGGCGAGCTCCATCCAACCGCTGTTGATGCTTTTCCGCCAGCTGTCGGTCTTTTTTGATAAAATTGTACAAGGTGCGGCTCACTTTTACAAAGCGCTCCAGGTCATTGCCGCGGGGAATATCTTGCACGCCTAAGGCGCGCAGGGCGCTCAGAAAATCGGCCTGTACGTAATAGGCATACCGTTCGGGAAATCGGAAGGCCAGGTAAAGCGACACCATCCGGTAATCATCGTCGTGGAAGTGCCGATTATCGGGCGTCAGCGGATTTTGTTGGCGGTGGGCTTGCAGGAGTTCATCGCAATAGAATACGAAGCGGTCCATGCGGCCGCCGACGCTTTTTCCTTCATTAAAAAGGTCTTTGAAGGCCTGGCGTACAAAATCGGGTTGGTGATCGGCGAAGAGGAGCAGCATGCGTTTAGGGGCATAGTGGTCGGCGCTCCACAGGCGCCGCGAATAACTATTGTCCAAGCTGCGGTCGATCATGCCCGGCAGGTCGGGGTCGGCGAGATCCCAGTTGTTCTGGAAAACGGCAATCGATTTGTACGGGAAAAGCGCCTCATCGTCGGTAGCCGTTTTCAGGTGTTGGGAGAAATCGTGCAGGCCGGCTTTCAGAAGATTCAATTGCATAGGCTAGGGGGCGGGGTTGGGGATCTGTAAATGCACGGCCTCAATTTCATCTAGGATTTCATCCGTAAGTTTGATCTGGATGCTTTCGATATTTTCCCGGAGTTGTTGCATGGTGGTGGCCCCAATGATGTTGCTGGTCAAAAAAGGCTGCCGGTTGATGAAAGCCAGGGCCATTTGCGTTAGACTCAGGTCGTAGGTTTCGGCGATATCCAGATAGGCACTGGTGGCCTCGTAGCTCAAATCGCCATTGTATCGGGCCATTTGCGCGTAGCGATTAAGGCGGGCGCCGGGCGCATCCATCCCCTGATGGTATTTTCCGGAAAGCAATCCGAACGCTAAAGGGGAGTAGGCCAGCAAGCCCGCTCGCTCGCGGATCGCAATCTCGGCCAGGCCAATTTCAAAAGTGCGGTTGAGGAGGCTGTAAGGATTCTGGATACTGACGCAGCGCGGCAGGTCGTGTTGGTCGGCCAGCACCAGGAAGCGCATCAGCCCCCAGGGTGTTTCATTGGAGATTCCGAAATGGCGTATTTTACCCTCCCGCTGAAGCTCGCAGAGGATTTGCAGCACTTCCAGTAGATTATCCTCCCAGGGATCGCCGGGGTCGTGCCGGTAGGCCAGTTGACCAAAGTAGTTGGTGCGTCGCTCGGGCCAGTGCAACTGGTACAGGTCGATGTAATCGGTTTGCAGCCGGCGCAGGCTATTTTCCAGGGCGGTACTGATCTGCACCCGGTCGAAGCGGATGGGGTCGCGCAGGTAAGTAAAGCGGGGCGAAGGACCGGTTACTTTGGTGGCCAGAATGAACTGGTCGCGGTTGTTGCGCGCTTTTATCCAGCTGCCGACGATGCGTTCGGTCGCCCCCTGGGTTTCGGCCCTGGGCGGTACCGGATACATTTCGGCGGTATCGATGAAGTTGATACCCGCATCCAGGGCGTAATCAAGTTGTTGGTGGCCTTCGGTTTCATTATTTTGCTCGCCGAAGGTCATCGTCCCCAGGCAGATCTTGCTTACCTTCAGATCGGTGTGCCCCAGGGTAGTGTACTGCATCATGGAACAGGTGTGTTAATCATCTTTCGCAAGCCAAAATAGGTATTCTCCTGCTTTCTCCAAAGACTTGACGGACCGCTGGCCATATCCTCTGCCGCCTGCACCGGCACCGGATGGCCCGCCCTGTTTTCGACCCGTGCCCGAGCCCGATCGACGTTCGGGGTTTAACCGCTTACAATTCCACAAAATATTCCGTATCTTTTCTACTCAAGCAAAGGTCCTGCAAGACCTGATGATCCGAACCATCCAACTCAGAAAAAAAATACCACATGGGATTTTTAAGTGATTTAAGAAAAGTACTTTTCGGCGCGAAGGCAGTCACTAAATCCGCCGCCCGCAAAGCCGGCGAACGCGGAAAAGAAATCGGCGAAGACTTGCGCGAAAAAGCCCGCGACCTGGGCGAAGACCTGGAACAAAAAGGGGGCGAGGTCTGGGAAAAGGCGAAAGCTACCGGCAGCGAGTGGGGCAAAAAAGCCGGCGAGTGGAGTGGAGAGACCTGGGAAAAAGCTAAGCAGACCGGCGACGAACTGGGCAAAAAAGCTGGCGCGTTGGGCGATCAGGTGCGCCACCGCGCCGAAGAGCTCTTCGATAAAAGCGAGGCCGAGCAAGAAGAGGAAAAATACCCGGACCAGACACCAACCGGTTTTGCCGATATCCGCAACGAAAAGAAAACGCCGCAGGACAACCAGGACGACTACATAGATTTCGGCACCCCTTTTGAAGACGAACGCAAGCGCCAGGAGAACCCCGAATGGGAAAAGTTGAATGAAACGGCTGGCAAAGTAGGCGAACAATTCCAGCGCGGAGCAGAAAAAGTGGGTGATAAAATGCTGGATGCAGGCGAAAAATTCATGGATAAATTCGGCAAAACGGCCGAAAACGTCGGCGGCCAAATCCTGGATAAAGCCAACAAAATTGGCGACCGCATCACCGAAAAAACCAACGAACTACTCGATAAAGCCGAAGCCGAAGCCCAAAAAGAACGGGCTGCTGAAGGGGAGGATGTCGATTCTATTCTGGAAGAAGCCCGCAAGATGGGGGAAAAGGTGGACGAGAAAGCCCGGGAAAACAAGCCTCTGCACGAAACCATAGACGAGGAAAAGAAGAAGCAGCCGCTGGCCGGCACCGATAGCTTCTTTGAAAAAGCCAAGCGCTACGCCGAAGGGAATTACCGCAACGAGGGCGATAAGGCTAAGATTTCAGCGGATCCCAGCTATGAGCGCAAGCAAAAAGAAGGTAAAGTACCCGGCTTTGAAGATCGCGACGGCGACGGGGATGAGATTATTGACGATGCGATCTTAGACGAAGACTAAGCATTGCCCCATCTGTGACCAGGACATGTTATTGGCCGCCAAATAAAGTAATATTGGCAAGGTCGGCCCCGTCGGTTCAACTACGTCCTGTAGTCTAGATGTATACACGTCCGAGCCCAGGCCAACCAGACCGGGTGTGTCGCATTACTTTCCTTTAGGAATTGGGGGTAAATGGATTAGCAATACTTCGCCCCCTCAAATTTTTTTCCTTTTGTTTTGAGCCACCAGGCGGGATCATACAACTTCTAACCTCTCCGGTCCCTTGACTGTAGGAATTTGGTTATTTCAAGTGCACGTTGTGATCAGGCTAAAGAGCTGACAAGAAAAGGAGGCGGAACAAACAATCCCACCTCCAATAAAATGGTCTAAGTGAAAAATTTCACGTAGACCTCGTTATCCCCCTCAAAACGGGATAGCAAGACCGGTGCAACCCGGAGTTGCAATGCGCGGTTAATAAGTGGAAATAATTGGGCATAGTCAGGCTATGCATCAATAAAAGGAGTGGGAAATTCGATAGCGTGCGAAAAAACTATTTAGATAGCCGTCCCTGGCACTGTGCAGAGTAGTTCTATCCTTAATGGGTAGGTATGATCAGCAGAACTATTTTTTCAGATGGCGAGCAAATTGTAGCTTTCAAGCTAAAAAGTCAAATTTAATTCGGCAAAACACCCTTTTTTAACACAGTTTTAAAATAAAAAAAGGCTTTTAACAACAAGCAATCCTCATTGCGCTTTGGCGCTCAGGCATATAAATGTTTCAATGGAACAGCGAAAACAATGGCAACGCGAACGGTCCGAACGCGGTCCGAACCTCAAACTCTTCAACAGCCGCTTCGACTACATGCGCAATCCACGCAATGATGAGGTCGAGCGGGTGATCATCGTCGAATCCCGGGATTCAGTTAATGTCATTCCCCTCACGCCCGACGAGGAAATTGTATTCGTACGGCAGTATCGCTTCGGGATCGGTTTCGAAACCCTGGAGCTACCGGGCGGCTTAGTCGACCCGGGCGAAGCGCCAGCCGCTGCCGTGCAGCGGGAGCTCCGAGAAGAAACGGGGTATACCGGAAAAAACTGGAACTACCTGGGCAAAATTCCTTCTAACCCGGTATTCATGGATAGCTTCATCGAACATTGGTTGGCTATCGACGTAACGCTAACCGATCAGCAGGAGCTCGACAATGGCGAAGCGGTTCAAATTGAGCTTTTACCACTCTCTGAGGTCGCTCGTCGCTTTTGGCAAGGGGAATTTCAACATCCGCACACGGTAAACGCTTTGTTACATTTCTTTCGACATCGTTATCCCGACGGGCAGTTTTTACCAGCCCCTTGATCAGCGGATGATAAGGGGCGCCGCCAGTTGCCGGGCATCGTAAAGGTGCAGGCGCGCCTGTGGAGCTATCCCGCGGGCGCGCGGGTCCAGATGGCCGCCACCTGCAGCAATCCCGGCTACCATTTCACCGTGTTCGCCGAAATCGTTGTCGAAAAAAGCAGTTACACGCCCGCGAAAATCCTCGTGCCGTAGTTGACCGTCGTCGCCGATGGCGATGACAGCTTCAGCCCCATCATAGGCCAGTTGCAGGGTTGGTGAAAGGGCGTGATAGCCGGCTTCGGCAATTCCTTCTGGAAAATAAACCGAACGATCGAGATCCAGTTGTCGGACCGTCTCATGGGAGCTCAGTAATGGTAGGTCACCCTTTCGAACACGTATGCGCACCAACTGGCCGGCCAAACCGACTACTTTGAAATTATGGCGTTCGCACCAAGCCAGAAAGGCACCGATCGACCGGGGCCGTACGACAACAGCGAGCCATTGTGCGTCGGTCTTTTCATCGGCTTCATTTTGCAGCTCTAGAGATACTTTTTCATGGGCAGAAGCATTAGACTCCCGGCTGGCTGGTAATGTCTTTTGCGGAAAAGCTGGTTGGGGAATAACGAGTGCGCAAAAGATTACAACCAGCACCAGGTTGCAAGCTTTAGTCATGGCATGTAGGGTTACGGACGCGCCCCACCTGACGCCCTAACTAAAATAAAGGGTTCCTTAACGATTTTTGTGTGCTCTTCGTGTAGTTTCTCCTTAGTCTGTAAATGGATGAAATGCCAGGAGTGTCTTTGGGAAGGATAACATCCGCTTTACAAATGTACAATTTTTTGCTATCTAAAAAAGCGATATGAAAAATAATCTTCTATATGCTGGACTCCCAATACTTGGAAGAGCGATAGACGGTCCCGTGGAAAATGGCAACCAATGCATCCTGTGCGTTGTTTATCCGGACTTCGTACCGTGCGATCCGGTTGCCCAGGTGTACCTCCTGCGCGGTTGCCGTGAGGGTGGCACCAACCGTTACTTTTTCCAGGTGGGTGATGCGCGTTTCGATGGATACTGCTTGCCGGCCGCGACTATTTGAGGCAAAAGCCAGGGCGCTGTCGGCAAGGGCATAGGTGATAGCGCCGTGGGCAATCCCGAATCCATTTTGCATTTCGGGCCGTACGTGCATACGTAGGATGCAAAAACCAGAACCTTCGGCTACTCGCTCGATACCCAACCATTGGCTGAAGGCATCGCCGTGCATCATGGCATCGATAATGGATTGGGGGGAAAGAGGGTCGCTCATACGTCGCTGTTTTTGAGGATCAAAGAATGCACTCGTTAAATCTCTATACAAATGAAATAATTTCTCTATATTGAGGTTAACGTGGTGAATATTTTTTCGGGAGGTTTGCCCGGGTCATAACGCCAATGCAACTGTGTCGGAACGAGAATTGATTGAAGGCTGTATACGCGAAGACCGCTCTTGCCAGCGAGAACTGTTTCGCAAATATTCCGGTAAGATGCTCGCCGTTTGTATGCGCTATACCCGCCACCGCATGGAAGCCGAAGACATTCTACAGGATGCTTTCATAAAGATTTTCGACAACCTCAAACAGTTTAAGTTTCAAGGGTCTGTTGAAGGCTGGATTCGGCGGATTGTTGTCAATACAGCCCTGAAGAATTTTCAAAAAAAGGGATTCACCTACGAACAGTGGGGATTGGATAACGTTCACTTCGATCAGTCAGCCGATCCGGCTATTTACGGTCTGTTGGGTCACCAGGAGTTATTAGATTTAATCGCCGGCTTACCCCACGGGTACCGGATTGTTTTCAATTTGTTTGCTGTCGAGGGCTACTCGCACCGGGAAATAGCGGAAATGCTGGACATACAGGAAAGTACTTCCCGCTCCCAGTTGATCAAAGCCCGCCGGATGCTGCAGGCACAAATTCAGAAAAGACAACGCATCGCCGTATGAGTGACCGGCACCCCATTGATGATTTTTTCCGCGCTCAGCTCGAATCGGAGGAGTTGCCGCCGCCCATGCATATCTGGGAGCGGATAGCAGAAACCCGTGACCGGGCTGCTGCGGCACCCGCTTCAACCCGCCGACCAGGGTGGTCTTTTCTGGTCCTCCTGTCCGGTATGCTTGCCCTAATCACTGTCTGCATCCCGCTTATTTTGAACGATACGAAGCCTGCGATTTCCCACTTCCCGATTACCGTTACGCCCACCCAGAAACCGGTTGACCACCCCCGAGCCCTCAATGCTCGGGCGTCCGAATACACCCCAACGCCGGCCGCCCGACAAGCCGGCATAAAGCGCCTGTCTTCCGTTGCGGCCTTGCCAACCAGCACCCCGGTACTAGCCTCGCCGCAACGCCCTCTCGAGGCAATTCCGAAACGCCCCGACGCGCAACCCGTCTATTCGGCCATTGGATTACACTATTTAGACAATCAAAAGGCGGTAGCACCGGTAAGCCAGCAAAAAGATATTGTATGCTCCACTTTCAATCCCAGGGAGTGGGATACCTACCTGGAGCTTTCTTTTAGCCGCGATTTTATCGCCAAACGCATGACGGCCAGGGATCCCGAATTTGCCGATTATGTCGACCAGCGTGAAGGAACGGAGCAGCCTGGGTTTGCCTACAGCCTGGCACTGCGCCTTAGCGCCGTTTCCGCCACGGGTTTTGCCATTAAGGGAGGCCTCAACTACAGTGAAATCCGCGAACGGTTTGAGTTTGAAGGCCAAGTGGATGAACGGCGCGATGTGATCTACAGTTACGATGAGGATGACAATCTGATCGGAGTCGACACAGTCCTGACCCCCATCATCCAGACAGTAGTAGGCCGAAATCGCTACCAAACCGTGGATGTCCCCATCCTGGTCGGTTATGAACTGCAGCGCGAACGTATGGTGCTCGCCCTCAACGGGGGAGCCATCGTCAATATGGTGTTCAACCAGCAAGGCACTATGGTGTCGCCCATCGACGGCCGACCGGTCGATTTTAACTCCGGCAATCCGAACGGTTTCATGCCTTTTAAAAATAGATTGGGCATTGGTTTTTACGGTAGCGTAGGCATGCACTACCGCTTTAGCACAGACTGGCAACTGGTTGTAGAGCCCTACCTGAAAACCTACCCGCAATCCTTCTCTAGCGATGCCAATGTGGTAGACCAAAATTACCTGACTTCCGGCATCTTTTTCGGTTTGCGTAAGCGCGTGTAAGCCCAGTTTACTTTTCCGATTAAAAAAATTGATATTTTTTTAGGTTGACGGGCAACGTTTTTTTTAAAAGCCGGATCTTTTACCTAGTGACCAACATGAAGTGATTCAACACCACGTTTTCCTTCATTAAATAGAAGGTCGCCGGTTCAAAAGAGAATGGGCGATCTTTTTTCACACCTCGTCCTTTTCCACCCAAGCCATCTCTATCCGGCGTTGGTCGAGATCGGCGCTTACTATTTTCACCAGGATTTCATCGCCCATGCGGTAAACGCTTCCGGAGTGCCTTCCCCGTGCGCGCAACCGGCCGCTGTCTACATCAACAGGTTCGGGCATCCGGGAGTAGTCGATCATGCCCTCGCAGCGGTTATCTTTTAGCTCGACAAAGAATCCCCGCTCAATGATGCCCGATATGACACCGGGAAATACCTCCCCCACGTGTTTTTCGATAAATTCTACCTGTTTGTACTTGATGCTTTCCCGCTCGGCGTCCAGGGCGCGGCGCTCCTGGCGCGAGACATGCTTACACTGCTCTTCTAACTTCTCTTTTTTTACCCTGTAGACCTTGCCGTCGAGGTTTTTTTCCAGAATCCGATGCGCCAAAACATCTGAGTAGCGTCGAATGGGCGAGGTAAAGTGACTGTAGTGGGAAAAGCCCAAACCATAGTGACCGATGTTATCGGTCGAATATTCGGCTTTCGCCATTGTCCGGATGGCGATGGGCGGCAACACTTTAAGCCCCGGACTCTTTTCGGCGGCTTTCACCATTTTGTTGAAGGATTTGGCGATATCCCTGGGCGAATCGATCTTCATCTGAAAGCCTAATTCGCGGGAAAAGCGTGCAAACTCTTCCACCTTTTCAGGGTCGGGCTCATCGTGCACCCGGTATACAAAAGGAATCTCGTGCTCCTTCCCTTTCTCCGAGATAAACAAGGCTACTGCCTTGTTGGCCAGCAGCATGTAATCTTCGATCAGCAGGTGCGCATCTTTACGCTCCTTGATGTGCAGGGATACCGGCACACCATCGGCATCCAGCTTGAACTGGACCTCATCGGTCTCGAACGCGATCGAGCCCTGGCGGAAGCGCTCTTTGCGTAACTTGTGCGCCATGCGATTGAGCTCAAGCAATTCCGGGGCAAAGTCGCCCTCCTTGGTATCCAGTACGGACTGGGCCTGATTATAGGTAAAGCGACGTTGGGAATGCGTAATGGTTTTTCCGATCCAAGTATCGACCAACCGGTCGTCCTGATCGAATCGAAAGATTACCGAAAACGTGAATTTATCTTCATTCGGTCGCAAGGAGCAGAGCTCATTGGACAACTTTTCGGGCAACATCGGCAACACGCGATCGACCAGGTAGACCGAAGTGGAACGATCGAAAGCCTCCTTGTCCAGGGCCGTATCAGGCTGCACGTAGTGCGTCACGTCGGCAATATGGACGCCGATTTCCTTGATCCCCTTTTCAACCTGAAAAGAAATCGCATCATCAAAATCCTTGGCATCATCGGGGTCGATGGTGAAGGTAGGGACGCCCCGCAGATCGCGCCGTTTTTGAATTTCCTCTTTGGTGAAGTTGTCGTGTAGCTTTTGGGCTTCGGCCAGGACTTCCTCCGGAAAGTCGAGTTGAAATCCGTTATTGATAAGGATCGACTTCATCTCGATATCGCTCGAGCCGGCCGGTCCCAGAACAGAGGTGACCCTGCCAATTGGCTGATTGGTTTTTCCGCTTACGCCGGACCAGTCGGTGATCTCGACCACTACCTTATCCTCATTGCTGGCATTTTTGGTCGCATCGAGGGGAATGTAAATGTCAATTTGCGCTCTTCCATCGGGCACGACAGAAGCAAAATCGTGATAGCGGGTAAAGGTACCCAAAAAATGATCGGTAGCCCGCTTGAGGATTTGCGTCACTTCGCCTTCCGGCCGTCGGCGCCCGCGGGGGGTCCAGCTACGAATGCGCACTTCGTCGCCGTGCAGGGCCCCGTTCAGGTTTTTGGCAGCTACAAAAATATCGTCTTCGACCCCTTCGCAAACGATGTAGGCCGAGCCGGAGCGGGTCATATCGACCCTACCTTCAAAATAGTCTTTGCGGCGACTGCCGCCGCCCGAGCCAGGATCGCGCTTGAGCTTGTATTTGTAATCCTCAAGCGGCACAAGTTTTTCTTCCTCCACCAATTTACCCATGGCGTGGTCGATGGAATCGCGGTTGTTTGCCACTTTGAGCTTTTTGGCTACCTGCCGGGGATTGAATCGCTTTTTAGGCTGGCGGCGGAATAATCTCAAGATTTCGCGTTGCAATTGCTGCACACTGAGTTTATTCCCGGTCTTTTTCGATTTTCTTTTTTTCATGGTGATTCCTAGTTGGCTGACCCGTTAACGGCCTATCAGATGCGTACAATTTTCCCACTGGGTAACAATTCTAAGGAGTAAGAGGTGCTGTCCTTAGCTTCGTAATGCCCTTGTGCATTGGTTGCTTGCAGGCCGCTTACGATAATTATTTCCCAATCGGGTTCGATGTGGGCCACGGATTGGGTGAGCACACTGCCATCGGAGAATGTTCCGGCAATTACCTTGCGGTCCATCAGTTCGCCTTTTTTGTTTAAAACGGCTAAAATGTATTGATAGTCCATGAGACGGGCCCGCCAATAAACTATAGCGTGAAATTCGTGCGTATCGGGTATGGAAAAGCAAGGCACAAACTCCATAAATTCGTCGGGCGCATCCTCTTCCATAGGTAAAATGAAGGCTTCGATCAACCGGGCCGGCAAGGGTTCATTCTTCTCGCTGAACAACCGCTGCGACTCATCGGTAAGGGATACAGGTAGTTCAATCACCGGAAAATAGTGGAGGAAAGCAAGAAGAGATATTTTTGGGCTCATCAAAAATGAAACAGTTTCGGTCTTCAGAAAGATGGATTTTCCATTTATTTAAAACAATTCTAAATAATTTCCATCGCCTTGGCAAACGTCAACCACCAGTTGGGCTTATACCTTATTAACTTTAGATTTGTATAAGATGTTTTGTCAGCAATTAAACTGGCTGAGCACTGCAAAAATAACAAAACAAAAAACGTTAAAAGATCGAGTATGAGTTCGTTCAATCAATTTCTGGGCACTTCGCTCGGAAAGAAGCTCGTCATGAGTTTTACGGGCCTTTTCCTCATTCTCTTTTTGGTAGTGCATCTTCTCGGCAATTTACAATTGCTGGTCGACGATGGCGGCGAGGCTTTCAATAGCTACGTGGTAGTAATGGAATCGAACATTTTGATCAAAGTTATTGCTATTGGTTTGTACGCCGCGATTCTGCTGCACACCTACCGGGGACTGGCACTTTGGTTAGAAAACCGCCGTGCCCGGGGAGGTGCAAAATACGCTGTCAAGAAAGGTTCCGGGACGAGTTGGGCGAGTCGCAACATGGCGCTGCTGGGCTCTATTATTTTCATCTTTTTGGCAGTACATATGAGCAACTTCTGGTACAAGTTCAAATTCGGAACCCTCGAACACACGGAATACTACGATGTTGTGCGGGAAGGATTCAGCCAGTGGTGGATTGTTGCCTTCTACGTGCTGGCACAGGTGGCGCTCGGCTATCATCTAGTGCACGGTTTTCAGAGTGCTTTTCAGACTCTAGGCTGGCGCTACGGAAAGTACGATTCCCTGATCAAAAATATCGGATTGGTATTCGCGATCTTGCTGCCGCTGCTCTTCGCCACCATTCCGGTGTTGATGTATTTTGATATTTATCCGCTCGGCGAATTCCGAGTGATTCCCGGACAATAAAAAATATAGTGATGACTAAGTTTGAATCTAAGGTACCTCCTGGCCCACTTGGAGAAAAGTGGACGCAATATCGCTCCACGATTCCCCTCGTGGCTCCCAATAACAAGCGCCGCCTTGATATCATAGTGGTCGGAACGGGACTGGGTGGCGCAGCTGCAGCTGCTACACTTGGTGAGCTTGGCTACAATGTCAAATGCTTTACCTTCCACGACAGCCCGCGCAGGGCCCACTCCATTGCGGCCCAGGGCGGGATCAATGCGGCAAAGAATTACCAGAACGACGGCGATAGTGTATTCCGCCTTTTTTACGATACCATCAAAGGGGGCGATTACCGCTCTCGCGAATCCAATGTGCACCGCCTGGCCGAAGTAAGTCGCAATATCATCGATCAGGCCGTTGCTCAGGGCGTACCTTTCGCCCGCGATTACGGGGGCCTGCTCGATAACCGCTCGTTCGGCGGCGTACAGGTAAGCCGTACTTTCTACGCCAAAGGCCAAACCGGCCAGCAGCTCTTGCTGGGTGCCTACCAGGCCCTTTCGCGTCAGATCTCACTTGGCAATGTACAAATGTACAACCGTCATGAGATGCTGGACTTGGTTATCCAAGACGGCAAAGCCCGCGGTATTGTTGCGCGCAATCTGCTCAACGGTAAGTTGGAGCGCTATTCGGCCCACGCCGTAGTACTCGCCACTGGCGGTTACAGTAATGTCTATTACTTGTCGACCAATGCGATGAACTCCAATGGTTCGGCAGCCTGGCGTGCGGTTCGCCGCGGTGCTTATATGGCCAACCCCAGCTTTGCTCAGATCCACCCAACCTGCATTCCGGTAAGCGGTGAGTACCAGTCGAAACTGACCCTCATGTCCGAGTCCCTGCGTAACGACGGACGCGTATGGGTGCCGAAAAAGCAAGAAGACGCCGCCGCTATCCGTGAAGGTCGCAAAACGGCCAACGATATCCCCGACGAGGACCGCGACTATTATCTCGAGCGCCGCTACCCTGCTTTCGGTAACTTGGTACCGCGCGATGTCGCTTCGCGAGCCGCCAAAGTCGTCTGCGATGAAGGCCTGGGAGTGGCACCGACCGGGTTGGCCGTTTTCCTGGATTTCGCCTCCGCCATTGAGCGCTACGGCAAATCCAAAGCCCACTCCATGGGTATGGAAAATGCCGACCAGGCCAACATTACTAAACTGGGTGAAGAAGTCATCAATGAAAAGTACGGTAACCTCTTTGAAATCTACGAAAAGATTACGGGCGAGAATCCCTACCAAACGCCGATGAAAATCTATCCGGCTATCCACTACATCATGGGGGGACTGTGGGTCGACTACAATCTGGAGACGAACATCCCGGGGCTATTTGCAATCGGAGAGTGCAACTTCTCGGATCATGGAGCTAATCGTCTGGGTGCTTCGGCACTCATGCAGGGACTGGCCGACGGCTACTTCATCCTGCCCTACACCATTGGTGATTTCCTCTCGAAAGAAATCCGCACGCCGAAGATCGAGCCCGATGGTGAAGCTTTCCTCCAGGCCGAAAGGGATGTAAAAGAGCGCATCGAACACTTCTTGAGCATTCAGGGCAACCAGTCTGTCGAAAGCTTCCACCGTCGCCTGGGCAAAATTATGTGGGACTACTGCGGTATGTCGCGTACCGGTGACGGCCTGCAAAACGGAATAAAGTTGTTGCGCGAGCTGCGCGAAGCGTTCTACCAGGATGTCTTCGTACCCGGTGGGGCAGATGAATTCAACCCTGAGCTGGAAAAAGTACTCCGCGTAGACGACTATTTCGAACTGGGTGAATTGATGATGATCGATGCCGATCACCGCAAGGAGTCCGCCGGCGGCCACTTCCGCGAAGAATACCAGACCGAGGAAGGCGAAGCACTCCGCGACGACGAAAACTTTGCCTACGTTGCCGCCTGGGAATACCACCAGCCCGGCGAAGCGCCGACGCTGCACAAAGAGGACTTGGTCTTCGAAAATGTAGAACTGAAAACACGTTCTTACAAATAATCCGAGGGCAGAGGCGGCAACGCCAGGCCCGTTATTATTCTTTTGATTTTGGATAGGTGCTCTGTAATGACGGCGCTTATCTCTAAAAAAAGGTAAGCATGAAACTGACACTTAAGGTTTGGCGCGAAGGCGGCCAAAAATATAAAAAAGGACAGTTCGTCACCTATCAACTCGACGATGTATCAACGCATATGTCCTTTCTGGAAATGCTGGATGTACTGAATGAGCAACTTATTGCGCAGAAAGAAGATCCGGTGGTATTTGAGCACGACTGTCGCGAGGGCATCTGCGGCACCTGCTCCATGGTCATCAATGGACAGCCGCATGGCCCCATGCAGGCTACAACAACCTGCCAACTGCATATGCGCCACTTCCAAGACGGTGAAACGATCGTTATTGAGCCTTTCCGCGCTTCGGCCTTTCCGGTCATTAAAGACCTGGCCGTAGATCGCTCTTCCTTCGACCGAATCATTCAAGCGGGCGGGTACATCAGTGTAAATACCGGCCAGGCACAAGATGCTAACGCCATTCCAGTACCGAAGAATGACGCTTCCGAGTCGTTCAACGCAGCCACCTGCATCGGTTGTGGTGCCTGCGTAGCGGCATGCCCGAATGCTTCTGCCATGCTGTTCGTGAGTGCTAAAGTGTACCATTTGTCTTCCTTGCCGCAAGGTAAAGTAGAAGCCCAAAAGCGGGTAACGGCGATGGTCGATCAGATGGACGAAGAAGGCTTCGGCAACTGTTCCAACATCGGTGCTTGTTCGGCCGAATGCCCAAAGGAAATCTCTCTGGAAAACATTGCTTTCATGAACCGCGAATACCTGTCTGCCGCGGTGAGTGGAAAAGAGTAAATGAACAATCCCGGCCACCTACAGAGCGATGGCCGGGATTGTTCCCACCACCTAGTACCGCTCACGGATTGTCTCTAACCCGCGAGTCAGTTCACGTATCACGCCTTTTTGCTGTGGGTTGTAAATCCAGTTCGTATCGAACTGCTCCAAGATCTGTACGTTTGGGTCGTCTGATAGGGTGAGACTGTGAAACTGTGTTCCGCTATTCTGCTGGTGGTATTTCACCTCGGCCAGCACGTCCCGGTCGACCCGGTACATGATAAAATCTGAGACGACCAACACGTCTGCATCACGGTAGTTCTGAGACTTCAGCTGCCGGATGGATTCGTAGAGGGGTAATGAAATATCCGTACCGCCGTGAAAAGACATGCGCAGAAACTTGGCCAGTTCATCTACGGAATTGGCTACATCGTACAGGTCCAGAGTTTTAATGCCAATCGAAAAGTTGATCAGGTAAGCCCGGCGGTTCTCGCGGATGGCCATTTTCAAAACGCCCAGGGTTAGCACTTTGGCTAGCTGCTCGGGGCGGCCCACCATCGACTCACTCGTATCTACGCAGACGATAAAAGGCCCCTTCTCTTTTTGCCGCACCCGCTGGTGTACATCGGTGAACTTGTCCTCACTGGGCACCAGTTGTTTGTCTTCATAGCGAAAAGTCTGCAGTTGTTTTTCGGCGAAACGCTGCAAGAACAAACCTTCGGTCTGCGGGTCACCCAGCAGGCCGGCTTCCGAACTCAGCAAGTTGTTCAGGTCATCACTAGGGTGGATGCCCGTAATTTCGGAGGGAGGTATTCTTTCGGTCTTCCATTCCTGCCGAATGATGGTCTGCTCGAATGTCTCCTCCTCTATTTCAATTTCCGCCTCCCGCATGCGCCCAAGCAAGTTGGCTAATGCTTTGATTGATGCTTCATCCTGCAAGAGCTCATCGTATTCCTGTAACACGTCGAAAGAACGATCTTCCCAAAGTTCGCGCGACATATCCCAGCCCAGGTAGTCGGAAAACGGCGATACCAAATCCATGAGCCGGGTATATTCCGACACTTTAGCCTCCATCAGCTGCTGAAAAATTTCTTGCTCTTCGGCGAGCCTTTGTAGCTGATAATCCAGGATCTTAGCGCTGAGCAGGGCATCCCACTGGGATAGCAGGTCGGTAAGGATCATTTCCAGGCGCTGGCGCTGCGGTTCTTCGATTTCCTCAATCGCCCGGTTGCCTATGAGTCGCTGAAAGCGATCCTGGTAAAAATCCAGATCGATTTGGTCGCGGGAATAGTGCTGGCGCAGGAAGTGAAGCGGTATCTGCCAGCGCTTCACGAAGACGTGCAAAGGCGTAACTGCGTAATTTTCCAGCCGGTCTTTTTCCGATTCGTAGGGATTTTTCGTTTTTACCTTGTCGTAAGTTTTCCGCACCCAGTAAAGGGTATCGAGCAATACTTGCTCCGTGATGCGTTCGTTACGCTGCAGAATGGGTAACAGCTCTTTGATCCGGAAAAGATCGTCGAGGGATTTTTTGAAATACAGAAAGTACTGATCGTTAAGGAGCTCGGGTAGTTCGAATGCCTGGTCGGTGATCTGGCTCTGGAGATATTGCACCAAGTATTTGCGGCTCTGGCGATCCAGTAAATTACCGAACTCGATGAAGCGATCAAATTCTTCCTGTAACCGGTCATTTTGGAAGGCGGATGACATGGGCTAGTCTAGGCTTTGGTAAGAAAACTGCAGCTTTTCGAGGCGCAGTTTTAGGTTTTTGAGGGCATCTTGTACCTCGCGCAAATTCGACGTAACGATTGGCGTGTACGACGCTGCTACAAACAAGTTTTCTCCCAGGTGATTAAGGGCATCAGGAGCGTTACCGGCAATGTGTTGCTCTTGCTGCTCAATGTAGTTGATCAAGCGTTGGTGCCGTTCATCCCAGTACTGCTGTACTACCTGATGTGGTTTTTTGAAAATGACCTCTTCCCGCTCGGCTTTTTTGGTGCGCAAGGGGAAGGTGTATACCACGGAGTTGTACTCTACATCGATAGTGTGCTGGGTACTGCCCTTTTTGGCCTTTAGCCGGTTGCGCAGATTGACGTCTCCGTCGTAAAAATTGGTTACTTTAAACTCGCTGCGCGGCAGGTCCTGGAAACTATTGATATCAACCAAGGTGCCCTCGAATCGATTGTCCTCTTTGTCCAACTCGTAATAGCGTTCCTGTACCGGCAACAATTGGTCTTCGGTTATCCGGTGCACCACCCGAATTTCGGATTGCACATCTTCTTCAAAATCACGGACCTCGCGCTTAATCATCTGCAAGTTAACGGCCATGCTGTAGCCGTGGCGGCGAATAGCTTCCTGAACGATTTCCTGCAATGCTTCTTTCTGGCTAGGGCGCGACCACAGACAGGGTACGAGCAGGAAGCAATCCATTAAGTCTACTTTACTACGCCCGTTGAGATAAGCCGAGGTGCGCAACAAGCGGATTATCTTTTTCCAGCGGCGGTCGTAGATGCGTACCAGCTTATCGGCATTGTTGGGCTTACTGTTAAATTCTTCGATCTTGACCTTGACGACCTGAATGGTATTCAATACTTCGGCCGGCACCTCAATCTCGTCAATTTTGGCGCTCCAATCATCGAGCTCGGCTACGGTAAACTTCACTTCCCCAGGTACCGGATCGCGATAGGGATCGTCGGTATCGACGATCATACTGAGGAAATTCTTAAACTGCCGGATATTGTCCAGTTCCAACCGGATCAGGAAGCGATCCCAGATGGGGTCCAGGCTCTGGTTCTGAGGCGGCAGCTCATTGGAAGCCGTGATAATACCCCGGATGTTAACCGCAACATCCCGGTCGCCGTTGCGGTAAACCTTTTCATTTAAAATGGTAAGCAGGGCGTTTTGAATGGCCGGACCCGCTTTCCAGATTTCGTCCAAAAAGACGATATTAGCACCGGGCAAGTAGCGATTGGTTTTTCGCTCGTATTTGTCTTCTTCTTTCAGTTTTTTTATCGATACCGGGCCGAAGACCTCGTCGGGTGTACTAAAGCGACTCATAAGGTACTCAAAAGAAGTGCCGTCGCGAAAGGCATATTTGAGCCGGCGGGCGATCAGACTTTTGCCCACACCCGGCGGGCCCAGCAGGAAGATACTCTCTCCCGCTACAGTACTCAGTAGGGACAACTTGATGGCCTCCTCCCGCTCATACAATCCAGAGCACAATTTTTCCAACAGTTGCGCCACCCGATTGCGAACAGTCTGATTGATCGTCGTTGTGTTGGTCTCCATAAGTTACATTACTCGGAATCCTCACTACCGTGCACGCCGTCTTCGTGTACGTAGCTCTTGCGAATCAGCTCGTCAGTAGTTGCTTCGCGCACTTCCAGTACGACGCCTTTGAAGTGCAGGGATTTACCCGCCATCACATGATTGAAATTAACGCTCACTGTACTGTCGTTGAAAGTGACAATCTGGCCATTGTGCTGATTGCCATTCTGGTCGGTGACGGTAACAAAATTACCTTCGGCCAGTATATTGCCCTCGGCATCGTCGAAAGGAGCCCGGGGTAGGTCAATGACTTGTTGCTCCTGCACCGGACCGTAGGCCTGCTCCGGCGGAAGGGTGAACTCAAACGACTCACCTGGCTTCAGACCTTGGATATGATCCTCGAAGGCGGGCAATAAGTTACCGCCGCCAAAAAAGAACTTAAACGGCCAGTTGGTATCCATTACTTCCAATACGGTACCTTGCGGACCGCTTTCTCGCAATTCATAAGTAAGCGTCACAATCCGATTCTCTTCAATTTCCATAAACTCGGCTTTTGCTAGTAAACTGACTCAGTAAGGAATTGTTTTTTTTAATTCAAAGAATAGGTCCGCAAGAAATTCCAGAGTCGCTTATAGCTTTGGATGGTTTTTTCGGGTGCGGCGAGTTGGTACAGGCAATGCAGGTAGCGCTCGGCCAGGGATTCGAAGTAGTGTCGACTCATCAATTTGGCCAACGCCAAACCGCGGATGCAGCGGTGTACCTGGTTGTGCAGGAGGGGTAAAGGAGTTTCCGGATCGGCATTGAAAAGCTGCTCTAAATCTTCGGTTTGGGAATACCGGTTTAGGAAAATCAGGCCGCGATCATTGAGTTGTTGGACGAGTGTAGCCAGTACGGCATCTGCATCGGATGATCGCTGGATGGAAAAACGTTGAAAAGGCTGATCGTAGAGTTTGGCGATAGGGGTAACCAACGTCATACTATTAGGTCGAAATCCAGACAGCCCGTTGGTGTAAGAAAAAGCCAATTGCTCCGTAGCATCGTCGCGCAAACCAAGGTGCAGTTCCAGTAAACTGGTATCTTCGTAGTGCGACATAGACATAATACCACATTGAAAGCCCGGCCCCGTTACCCGCCGGAATTGATTCAACTGGGGCAGGAAAATAAAATCCCGTTTTTCAAAATAGGATTGCAACCTCCCGTAAACCCAGGATGCTCGTTCTTTATAGGTGGAGGCCAACTCGTTATCCATTAGTATTTCGTATTAACTTCTCTTTTTAACGGAAAAGCGGAAGCAGGGTTCAGGAAAGCCAGTGAATATACCGCCCAACTTGGATTTTGTAGAAGGAGTAGCTCAATAGTTCGGCCCTGGCTTAACGGGTTTTGCAAGACACCAATCCGTGCCGCCTGATCGCCTACGTTCCAGGAGGGGTAAGTCGCCGCTCGGCACGTATTACACCGCCGGCTTAAATAAATTTTAACGTGCATTTTCGACCTGACATTCAATCCTTCGTTTGCATTATGCGTTGGAAGCATTGAAACAAAGTCACCGAGTTTATGAAATCTACGTTTTTGGTCTTTGCCTTCTGCCTGGGGTTTTTATCGCTAACCGCCCAAAGTGAAAACGCTTACACCCGCTCTGCCGACTCTGATCCGGCTGCCCGGGCATTGCTGGAACAGGTGCGCAAAAAGTACGAAGGGTACCGCAATGTCAAGGCGCAGTTCGAACTTACCCTCGCCTTCCCCAACCAACCGGAAGAGTTACAGGAAGGAATGCTCTATCGAAAGGGCGATCAATACCGGTTGGAATTAGCCGGTCAGGAGGTCATTTCCGACGGCGAAGCGATATGGTTTATCCAAAAAGCAAATAAAGAGGTACAGATCAATGACGTACCGGAAGCCGACCAGGATGTGGGGGTGCTGTCACCCCAGTCGCTGTTCACCATTTACGAGCGCGATGATTTTGTCTACGTGATGGGAAATAAATACAGCCGGGGCGGCAAGCCGGTTCAGGAAATCATTTTCAAGCCGCTGGAGAGCGACTCCGACTACGCCAAGCTACAGCTGGAAATCAATCCCAATAATGCGGAAATCCAGACCCTAAAGGCTTTTGCCAAAGACGGTTCGCGCTACACCCTAGAGATGAAGAACGTAACGCCTAACGCCAGTATTCCGGCTGGCCTGTTTACATTCAAAAAGGAAGACTACCCGGATTACTACGTAGAGGATCTGCGCTACTAGCGAGGACCTGCAAACCCGATTATCTTCCGAAGGCACAAGCTGGTTTAGAGGCATGGGCTGGTTCGTGCGAATCATGCCGGAATGGGTCTTGAATTTTTGAAGCTATCGGACCTAGCGGCCCATTTTTCCCCTTCAGGCGGGAAAACCATATAGCCCCGCGCCATCAGATCGTACCGGAAAGGTTTAACCTCGTCTGCAAACTATGAGCTTCCGACAGTTCAAACTTTAAATCCTTACCTTTGAAATTTCAAAACGCCAAGACGTTATGGGGTTTCGCGCAACACTGATACGACCTTTTGCCCGGCTAGCCGCCCACCGGATCGAGCGCTGGGCCGCTGATGCGGTGGCCGCTCAGCGGGGAGTTTTCGAAGCGTTAATTCGCAAAGGCCGGCGAACTGCTTTCGGTGCCGACCACGATTTTGCCGGGATTCACACCCATGCAGATTTCCGGGACCGCATACCCATCCGCGATTACGAAGGCCTGCGTCCGTACATCGATCGTATCCGCCAGGGCGAGAAAGACATCCTGTGGCCAGGCAAACCAAAGTATTTTGCCAAAACTTCCGGCACAACCTCGGGGGCAAAATACATTCCACTCACCAAGGACAGCCTGCCAAATCATTTTGGCACCGCCCGCAACGCCCTGTTCAACTATTACGCCCGTTCCGGTAAAGGCGATTGGCTAGACGGCAAGATGATTTTCCTCTCGGGTAGTCCCGAACTCGACGACATCAACGGTATCCCGACCGGCCGCCTATCCGGCATCGTTAACCACCTGGTACCCGCCTGGCTGCGCACCAACCAACTGCCCTCATACCCGACTAACTGTATTGAGGATTGGGAAGAAAAGCTGGAGGCCATCATCGATGAAACCCTTGGGCAAAACATGACCCTCATCAGCGGTATTCCCCCCTGGGTGCAGATGTATTACGAGCGGCTGCTTGAGCGCACCGGTAAGCAATACGTGAAAGACCTTTTTCCCAACTATTCCATATTTGTGTACGGTGGCGTGAATTACGAGCCCTACCGCACTACACTTGAAGAATTGGTAGGTTTCCCCATCGATAGCCTGGAAACCTACCCCGCCTCCGAGGGCTTTATTGCCTTCCAGGACCGGCCCGACAGCACCGAACTGCTGTTGAATGCCGATTCGGGCATTTTTTACGAGTTCGTACCCGCCGAGGAGATCTTCTCCGACCACCCTACCCGGCTGCCGCTATGGGAGGTAGAGCCTGGAGTCAACTACGCCCTCATCATCAATAGCAATTCCGGCCTTTGGGGGTATAATATCGGAGATACCGTACAATTTACCAGCCTGCATCCCCCACGCTTGCGCGTAACGGGCCGGATCAAGCACTACATATCAGCATTCGGTGAGCACGTCATCGGTAAAGAAGTTGAAAATGCCATGCGACAGGCAGCCGACGAATTTGGGTTGCGCCTGGTTGAATTTACGGTGGCTCCCCAGGTGAATCCACCCGAGGGGGGTGCGCCCTACCACGAATGGCTAGTTGAATTTGAGCGCTCACCCGAAGATGTAGAGGCCTTCAGCCAACGGCTTAATGGGTTGATGGTCGAGCAGAACATTTACTACCAGGATTTAATCGAAGGCAAGATCCTGCGTCCGCTGGTGGTGCGTCCGCTACCCGCCCACGCCTTCCGGCGCTATATGCGATCGCAGGGCAAGTTGGGTGGACAAAACAAAGTTCCCAGGTTGGCCAATGATCGTCGCATTGCCGATCAGTTATTAGCAGCCGCAGGGGCCGAATAATTTTATTTTTAGAAGAACAGCTTCTAATTTTGCGGCCGCCGGGTAGTTGCTACCCTACATTTCTTCATCAAATATGGCTATCATGGGTAAAGGCGACAAACGATCCAAAAGGGGAAAGTTGTGGCGCGGTTCTTACGGTAAAAACCGCCCCCGCAAGGACAAGAAGAAAGCGCAAAAATCCTCCGACCAGGATCGTAAAAAACAAAGGTAATTATTCGAGGAGAGAGGGAAGTTACCCTCTCTTCGACTCCGCTCGATTTTTCCTGCTGGATAATTAAGATTTGTTGGTTAAAAGGTTAAATTTAAAGAGAACCAGCCAGCCAATACATGAAAATCCTCCACGTTAGTGCCGAATGCTATCCTGCTGCCAAAGCCGGTGGCATGGGTGACGTAGTCGGTGCTCTCCCCAAATACCTAAAACAGTTAGACCAGCAGCCAGCCGTAATTATTCCCAAGTATTTCAACCGTTGGATTAGCAATCACACCTTCGAGCTTACTTTTGCCGGCGCATTCAAAGTGCATAATCAATACGTACCCTTTACCATTGAACGCCTGGCCGATGCCGACCTCGGATTTCCCTTCTACACGCTTCATCTGCCGGGAAAATTCGATCGCCCTGGCATCTATGCCGATCCGGAGGCAGGTTGGTACAACGACGAGGCCGACCGCTTCCTCTACTTCCAGTTGGGAGTCCTGGAATGGATTATGCACCAGGAGGAACAGCCCGATCTGATCCACTGCCACGACCACCATACCGGGCTATTGCCATTTTTAATAAAAAACGGAGAGCCCTACCGCCAGATCCGGCACATCCCCACGGTATTCACCATACACAACGGCGAATACCACGGGGCCTTTGGATGGGATAAACTATATCTTTTTCCGCCCTTCGAACCCCATCTACGCGGACTCATCGACTGGAACGGCCAGATCAACCCGCTGGCGGCGGGCATTAAAAACGCCTGGACGGTTACGACCGTTTCGCCCACTTACCTCGAAGAACTGGGACAATATTCTAATGGCATGGAATGGCTCATCCGCAATGAACGCAGTAAAGCAAAGGGTATCCTAAACGGAATTGACCAGCAGGTCTGGGACCCCAAGACCGATCAACACCTGCATCGCATTCTCAAGCAAGACGTAAGCGCTTTTAAATGGGAGAATAAAAAGGCCCTCACCGAACGTTTCCAAATTGACCTTGGCTTGCCCATCGTGACCTTCATCGGCCGACTGGTGAGAGAAAAAGGCGCCGATTTATTGCCTGACCTGATCAAGAAAGTGCTGGATTCGGGGCTTGCGGTCGGCTTTTTAATCTTAGGAACCGGCGAACCCTACTTACACCAGGTATTGGGCACCCTAAAAGGTCGTTATCCGCAGCGGTTCGACCTGGCCCTCGAATACAATGAGGGGCTCGCCCACCAGCTTTACGCCGGCTCTGACTTCTTGCTGATGCCTTCACGAGTTGAACCGTGCGGGCTGAACCAGATGTATGCTATGCGTTATGGGACGATCCCGATCGTACGCACGGTAGGCGGTTTGAAAGATACGGTGATCGATCTGCAGGAATCGCCGAAAAAAGCCCTTGGTATTCGCTTCGATGCTTTCAGCCTAGAGGATGGTTTCGAAGCGATCTGGCGGGCGGTAGAGTTATTCAACAATGGCAAATTAATGGATACCGTGCGCGAGCGTATCCATAAAGTGGATTTTTCCTGGGAAAAATCCGCTCAGTCCTATCTAGATATTTACCGAAGCTTTAAAACCAAAAAAACAAAGGTCAATGGAAAATAGCATCATCAGTCTGATCCTCGGCGGCGGAGTCGGGTCCCGTCTGTATCCCCTAACCAGTCAACGGTCGAAGCCTGCAGTGCCCATCGGAGGTAAGTACCGTCTGATCGACATTCCCATCTCCAATTGCCTGAACTCCGGCCTTAAACGCATGTTCGTATTGACGCAGTACAACTCCGCATCACTCAATGCACACATTAAAAATACTTACCACTTCGATATCTTCAGTTCGGGTTTCGTGGATATCCTGGCAGCCGAGCAGACCCTGGCCAGTGATAAGTGGTTCCAGGGTACGGCCGATGCTGTCCGCCAATCCCAGCATCACCTTTCCAACTTCACCTACGAATACATCCTGGTTCTTTCCGGTGATCAGCTATATCAGATGGACTTCCGCCGGTTGGCCAAATACCACACGGAAAAGGACGCCGACCTCACTATAGCCACCATCCCGGTGAATGCGCGCGATGCACAGGGTTTTGGCATCATGAAGGTGAATGAAAAAGGCATGATCGAAAGTTTTATCGAAAAGCCTTCGCTCGATGAGCTGGAGGGCTGGGATTCACCGGTGGAGAAGCGGTACGAGGAGCAGAAAAAATTCTACCTGGCCTCCATGGGGATTTACATGTTTAAGCGCGAGGCGATGGAGCGCCTATTCCGTGAACTCGAATCGGCCATCGATTTTGGAAAAGAAATTATCCCGGCGGCAATTACCGAGAATTATAAAGTCGCTAGTTATGCATTTGACGGCTACTGGACCGATATCGGAACGATCCGTTCTTTTTACGAAGCCAACATTGCACTGACCGATCCGGTACCCGATTTCAATCTCTTTGATAACGAAATGGTGGTGTACACCCGCCCACGTCTGTTGGCGCCATCAAAAGTGTTCGGAAGCTTCTTCAACCAGGCAATTATCGCCGAGGGGAGCATTATCCATGCCAAGAAAATCGAACGGTCGGTAGTAGGTATTCGCTCCCGCATCGGCGCCGGCACCGAGATCTCCAATACCATCGTCATGGGTAATGACTATTACGAGTCCTTGGAAGAACTCAACCACCCGGCTCGAACCCCTATGGGTATCGGCAACAACTGTTACATCGAACGCGCCATCATCGAGAAAAACTGCCGCATCGGCGACAACGTAACCATTAAGGGAGGGGACCACCTGGAAAATACAGAAACGGATACCTACTGCATCCGCGACGGTATTGTGGTGACCAAAAAAGGTGCTAGTATCGCCGCCGGCTCGGTCATCGGAGCCGACGAAGAGGGGAACAATCCAACTGCTTCCACTAGCAAGAAGAAGGTTTCTTCCTAAATCCATTATTGTTGCAGGCGGGCAGCGGTAGCCTCAACGGAGCGCCACACCCGAAACACATTTTGGTAGCATATTTTTGCAATATCCGCTTCGGAATAGCCGCGTTTCAACAGTTCCTTTATGAGGTTGGGATATTGAGAGACATCTTTCAGGCCGGCGGGCAGAGAATCGCCCACACCATCGAAATCGGATCCCAAGCCTACGTGGTCGACTCCCGCCAGTGCTACCACGTGATCGATGTGGTCGGCGACCTTCTCGACGTCGGCGTACAATTTGGGGTTATCCTTACGGAATTGCTCGATAACAGGTTCTGCTTCCTCATCGTCAACGGTTAGTCCCTGAGCAGTTAGGATCGAGTCAAGTAACTGGCGGCTTTTGTCGCGAAAGCGGCGCACTTCCGCGTCGAGGAAGCTGGAACCGAAATTGATCTGAATAACGCCGCCGTTCTCGCCAAGTCTGCGGATCATATCGTCGTTCATGTTGCGCTCGAAGCCGGGCGTAAATTTCCGGCAAGAAGAATGGGATGCTATGACCGGTGCTTCGGTCAGTTCCATCACCTGGTAGAATGTGCTGTCCGAAACGTGGGAAATGTCGATCATAATACCTACGCGATTCATCTCCCGCACCACTTCCCGGCCGAAGGGACTCAACCCATTCCAGGTGCCAGTCTCATCATAGGAAGAATCACAGATTTTGTTGTCTTTGGAATGGGTGAGGGTAATGTAGCGAATACCCCGGTCAAAAAAGTATTGTACGCGACCCAGATCTTCTTCAATGGGCGCTCCGTTTTCCATACCCATAGGTAAGGATAGTAAGCCCTTCTCGAAGTTTGCTTCGACCTCATCGGGGGAGTTGGCCAACGCAAATTTATCCGGATGGGCTTCGGTTATTCCCCGTACCATGTCGATGAGTGTATCGGCTAGTTCCTTGGCTCCGCCATCTACCTGGTAGGAAGCCGGAATGTAGATCGACATAAACGGTGCGTCTAATCCGCCTTTTTTGGCACGTACGTAATCAAAGTCGCCCTCCTCCGTCTCGACCGGTATGCCCAGGTACTCACGGGTGAGGCGAAAGTTTTTAATGCGCAGCCGGTAGGGCAAATCTACGTGACCGTCGGTGATGATCAGGGTTTGGGCCAGCCGCTGGGCTTGTTCGGCTGTCGTTTCCGGATCTTTGGGCCCAGTTGCAGTGGCCACCGAATTATTCTCGTTTACACAGTGCGTCAGCATCAAGCCGGCCAAGAGTAGGTATACAAGTCGGTTAATCATAGTTGTTGATTTTTCTTTTCTTCTGAATCGCTGCGTCAACGAACGTGCGGATTCATAAATTTTTCGGTTTTTTGCGCTTAATGGGAAAGTTGAAAATAAAAGTTTCACCCTGGAAAGGAAACGATTCCGAGTCCGGATACTTTATAAAGCCAAAAGAAAACCATGGAACTATCCACCCTGATCGATAAGCTGAATGCTTTGGAGCCCCGCTCCAAAGTCCTGGAGTCTGACCACCAGGAGAAGCGCCAGTGGACCCGTGCGGTAACCGGCTATGCCGAATCCTTTTACAGCCATTTGCCGCAGGCGAAGGCCTATAACCAATCGCCTGACCTTGCGGCCGGTATTTATCGCTACCCCATCGGAGAGTCGGGGCGGCCGCTTTCCGAGGTTTTGGGTATTCTCGAGAAGTTCGTCGATAATGAAGGTATCAATCCAGCCTCGGGACGCCATATGGGATACATCCCTGGCGGAGGGCTCTACCCTACGGCTCTGGCCGACTATTTAGCCGCCGTTACCAACCGCTACGCCGGCATGTTCTACGCCAATCCGGGAGCCGTAAGGGTGGAAGATATGGTCATTCGCTGGCTCTGCGAAATGGTCGGTTATCCCGACCAAGCTTACGGCAACCTTGCTTCCGGTGGAAGCATCGCCAACCTGATTGCCATTACGACAGCCAGAGATCACTTGGAGATTTCGGCCGAAAAAATAACCCGTTCGGTAGTTTACCTCACCCAGCAGGTCCACCACTGCATCCAAAAAGCGCTGCGCATCGCCGGTCTTCAGGAGTGCATCATCCGTTATGTTCCGATGAACGATCGCTTCCAGATGGACACCGAAGCGTTGCGCCAGCAGGTGAATGCTGACCGGAGCGAAGGGTTGTTTCCCTTTTTGATAGTGGCCAGCGCCGGCACGACCGATACAGGGGCTATCGACCCCATCGCTGCCATCGGAGAAGTTGCACGTGATGCGGGCGCCTGGTTCCACGTCGATGGGGCCTACGGTGGTGCCTTCATGCTGGCCGAGGAACTGCGGCCTAAATTTACCGGCCTGGCAGAGGCCGACTCCATCACCATTGATCCGCACAAAGGATTATTCCTATCCTATGGCCTCGGAGCTATTCTGTTTCGGGATGCCCGGCCGGCCTACGAAGCGCACCATTACACGGCTTCCTACCTGCAGGATGCCGACCTGGCCGAGGGTAACCTCTCGCCTTCTGATTTTTCTCCCGAATTAACCAAACACTTCCGTGGATTGCGGTTATGGCTGCCGCTGCAGTTATATGGTATCGGTCCTTTTCGGGCCGCACTGGAGGAAAAAGCCCTGCTATGCCAGTATTTTTTTTACAAAATCCAAGAGGTTCCCGGTTTTGAGGTTGGGCCGTTTCCCGATTTATCCATCGCGGTGTTTCGCTACGCCCCGAAAACAGCCAATGCCAACGCTTTTAATCAGGCGCTAGTCCGGCACCTGCACCGGGACGGCCAGTTCTTCTTATCCACTACGACCATCGAGGGCACGTTCTGGATTCGAATGGCGGTACTAAGCTGCCGGACCCACCGGGAGGATATTGATGCATGTATAGCGTTTTTGGAAAAAGCGGTACGTGAGGTCCAATCGGAAACCTCTGAGTACGCCTGATCAAAAAAAAGGGACGCGTCGGTGATGGACGGTCCCCCTAAGGTGGAACAGATTGCTTAGTATTTACCATTAAAAAATTTAAACTGTTCACCTTTCAAAAGCAGCTATAATCACGCATAAAGTCTACATCTGTGGTATTTAGGTCCCTTATGGAAAACAGCTGCCACCCGTCGTTACGGGCAGCAGCGTTCACATACGCTTTTTGCAAGCACCCATTTTCTTAGATCAGCCGTTTCGCCATCCGCTACCTTTACGGTCCTTTTGGTGCTACGCGAACGGCTGATAAGCAAGCACCCGGCACAAAAAGCGACAACTCCACAAAAACATCATGTACCTATTCAGAAAATGACCGGTATAGTCCTTAACTCGCAGGGCGTTTGTTATTTTCTTTTGTTACTTCAAATGTAGGAGCATGCACTCTAATATTTTTGCAGTCTTGTTATAAAAACGTTAAAATCATACTAACTGTTATGCGGCTTATTCCGAGTTACTTTGCCTTTGTGGCCCTGCTTATTGTTGCTTTCCCGCCACTTGAGGCCCAACCGCCAGAGTTTCCGCCCTACGGAAAGTTCGGTTACGATAGTACCGCCACGACCTTTGTCAATGAGGCCCCCTACATCCTGGACGCGCATAAGTACCCGAGTGAATTTGGTGTAATCCGGATGCCGCTCGATCACCAAAGCCCCGGGACGGGCTGGCTTGCCCTGCCTTACATCCGGCTACTGGCCGAAAAAGAGACCGGACAGCCTCCGCTGGTATACTGCGGTGACGGGCCTGGTTTTTCCAATATCTTATTAGGCCGCCAGCTCGCAGCAGCCGGCTGGGACGACTTTCCCTATGCCGCCCAACTGGCCGAACGGGATGTTATTTTACTGGGATACCGCGGGGTAGACGGTTCCGTTCGTATCGATATTCCGGAGGTTGACCCGACTCTCAAGCAGGCTAACCCGCTGGCTGATCGCCAATTGGCGGCCGCCGGCGATGCATTGGATAGAGGTATGCGCCGTTTGGAGGGCGACGGGGTCGTTTTCGAATATTTTAGTCTGTGGCACCTGGTACAGGATATTGACTTCCTACGTAAAACATTAGGGTATGACCAGATTCAAATCCTGGGCGTCGGCTACGGGGCGCAAGTCGCCTTCCATTACGCGCAGTCTTTTTCGCAGCACCTAGACCGGTTGGTGCTCCAAAGCCCGCGCGACCCAATGGAGCGTTTTCCCAGTCCGCAGGCGCTCGAGCGGGTTTGGCGTCTTTACCAGGGGTCCTGGCCCGGTGGTGACCTTACGGCCCTTTTTGATTCTGTCTTCACCTCCGAGCTGCCCGGCAACTGGCATGGCTATCCGCTCGATCCGGATAAAGTACGCCTCATGGCCTACCGGCAATTGAAAAACCCAAAGACTGCTGTTCAACTGTTTAGCGCGTTTCAGGCAGCAAAAGAAAAAGGCGATAAAGCTGGTTTGGCTTACCTGTCCTTGAACGCCGTAAAAATCCCCGATGAGCGCAACCTCGGCGATGTTTTCTTGAAATACCACCTCCCGCCCTGGAATGTAGAAGAAACGCCCAGCCCAAAGAGTACCGTCAGAATAGGGAGACCCTTTGTAGATTTTTTCAGGGGTGCGGTAGCTGCTTCCGGTCGATTACCCGGCCTGGAAAAGCGCACCGAAAATCCTTTTGGTGCTTATCGAAAAATTTCTGCTCCCACGCTGGCCTTGATCGGCGACCACGACGTCACCACACACCCCGATGAGACGAAACAGCTGCTTGCCAATTATTTTCCCAACAGCAATTTGGTGATCGCAAAAGGCTTTGGGTTCAACGATGCCATCCGCAGGAGCGGCCCCGCCTACAATGAACTGTTGAGCGATTTCCTTACCGACGGCCAGGTCAATCCGGCCCCGATCCCCCCCGAGGAGCTGGAATGGGAACCGGAAGCTACTTTTCAAGCGCAAATGCGCCGTGGCATACAGGAATTTATGACCGTAGCCGCCGTTGGAATCATCATAGTTGTCGGAGTGATCTACTGGATATCCATACGGGGGAAACCGGTTGGCAGCCAGGCTCAGTAAGCCAATAAATCCTGCATAGCATCTCGCACTTTATCGGCATTGGGGATCATTGTTTTTTCCAACACTTCGTTCAGCGGAATGGCCGGCATATTTTCTGATCCGATCGTGTAGACCGGTCCGTCAAGGTATTCGAAACAGGCTTGCTGGATGCGGGCTGCCAGGCTTTGGGCAAACGAATTATTAACCGGCTCTTCGGTCACGACCAGAATCTTGCCGTGCGCTTGGGATCGTTCAAGCATCTTTTCCTCGTCTAAAGGATACAAGGTGCGCAAATCCAGAATTTCGATTTTGCCGGGAAATTGCCTGGCGGCGTTCAGTGCCCAATGTACACCCATCCCGTAAGTCACCACCAGCAATGTACCGCCCGCTTTCAGCACATCCGGGGCTGCTTCCAGCACCGTACGTGCTTTGCCGAACGGAATTTGATAGTCGGCATCAGGTTCAATGGTACGGGCGGCATCGGTTCCCTTTACTTTAGACCAATAGAGACCTTTATGCTCCAAAATAACAACCGGATTAGGATCGTAGAAGGCCGATTTAAGAAGCCCCTTTAAGTCGGCGCCCGTACTGGGGTAGGCAATTTTGATACCGCGTATGTTGGTCAGCACCGATTCGACACTTGATGAATGGTAGGGACCGCCGCTTCCGTAAGCGCCGATCGGTACTCGAATAATAGTATTGACTGGCCATTTGCCGTTAGATAAATAGCAGGAGCGGCTTACTTCGGTAAACAACTGATTCAGTCCGGGCCAGATATAGTCGGCAAATTGCACCTCGACAATGGGTTTGAGTCCGGTGGCCGACATGCCCACCGTACTTCCGATAATAAAGGCTTCCTGAATTGGGGTATTGAAAACGCGCTCATCGCCAAATTTCTGGGCTAGGGTGGCCGCTTCGCGAAATACGCCCCCCAGTCGGCCGCCGACATCCTGGCCGTACAATAAGCATTCGGGATGGGCACGCATCAGCTCTTCTACAGCGTGCAAGGCGCAGTCGACCATAACCACTTCCTCCCCATTTTCCGGCGTTCGTTGGCCCTGCTCCTCGGTGACGGGTGTAGGTGCAAAATCGTGCGTGAATAGGTCTTCGGGGCGAGGCTCTTCCGCAGCGCGGGCCCGTTCAAAATGGTCGGCTACTTCCCGGCGCACCTCTTCTTCCAGTTCGTCCAGCTCAGCTGCTTTCGCGATTTCTTCATCCAACAGTTGTTGTCGGAAAAGGGGAAAAGGGTCGCGCTGAACGTGCTCCTCCAAGTCGTCGCGGTACCATTCCTTGCGAACCCCTGAGGTGTGGTGATTCAGAAGGGGTACCTTGGCATGCACCAGAAAGGGGCGGCGCTCCTTGCGCATTTTGCGAATAACCTCCCGTAAGGTCAGGTAGCACTCGGCAAAATTGCTTCCGTTGATGCTGCGCACCTCCAGGCCGTGAAAACCGGCAGCGTAAGCGGCAGCATCCTGGGCCCGGGTTTCTGCCGCGTTAGCCGAGATATCCCAGTCATTGTCTTGCACCACGTACAAGATTGGCAACTGCTTGAGGGCAGCCATTTGGAAGGCCTCGGCCACCTCGCCTTCCGTTACAGAGGCGTCGCCCAGGGAGCATACCGCGATGGGCGGATTTTCTTTCTCGGCCTCCTGATCGACCAAGCCTTGTTGTTCGCGGTATTGCAACCCCATGGCTACTCCTGTAGTCGGGATGGCCTGCATCCCCGTTGCTGAGGATTGGTGGGGAATTTTGGGTTTATCCGATTCGCGCAGGCTGGGATGAGAATAATACGTCCGGCCACCGGAAAACGGATCCTCTCGCTTGGCCATCAGTTGAAGCATGAGATCGTAGGGCTCCATACCGATACCCAGCAGCATGGCGTCGTCGCGATAATAAGGCGCCAGGTAATCTTGGGGCAGCAACTGCATCGCTACAGCCAGTTGTACCGCTTCGTGACCGCGTGCTGTAGCGTGCACGTATTTGGATACCAATTTGAAATGCTCCTCGTATAATTCAGCCATGGCCTTGGCGGTAGCCATTAGTCGATAGCCTCGGAGCAAGGTCTTTTTTGCTATTTTGGATTTGTTCTTGATCATGCTGCGTGGGATTTACGTACGAAACTGCTCATGGCCTTTCCTACCGGCTGATGAGGGCCATAATTTTTTCCTTATTGATCTCTTCGCCTAGGTGAATCAGTTTGGGATAGTGTTGGTGCAAGATTTCCCGAATGCGCTCTAGGGGCACATCCGGAAAAGACCCGTAATCGCTGAGGTACTCCATGAAAGCACCCCCAGCCTGATCGTATTGCTGAAAAACAGCGTCTTCGACACCATCGAATTCCAGGGTGGCTACCCCGAGGCGGGCGCAGAGTTCGGCATTGAAGGTGGGCGTCGCTTTGATCCAGCGACCAGCTAACCAGAGCTCCAGGTAGCCGTGGGGGGCTAATTCGTCGCTTCCGAAGGCTGCCATCATTTTTTCCACCGCAATATGGTTTCGCACTTTAGCCAAGCAAAGCCGTGCTGGAATCCCTACCCCTCTCAAACTGGCAACCAGGATAATAGCTTTATCAATGCAGTGGCCTTCGGTACGGCGGAGAATACTGCTGGCCTTTACCGATTCCGGGCGCAATGAAATGCGGTAGGGATTGTACTTCCAGCCGTCGCGCACTGCATAGTACAGGGCAACTGCTTGCTCGCGCGGTGTGCGGGCTTTCTGGGTATGTTTCCGGGCAAATGCCTGTACGTCCGGATGATCGCAATCGATGTACGGTCCGGGTTGTAGATAGCTATGCAAAGTGTCGTTTGCCATGTATCCCTGCTTTGTCGATAGGTTATTTAGCTTTTGCTTTAAATTGATCGATGGCTTCGACGGCATAGTCGGTGAGCACTAGCTTACCGCTCATGGCAGCCCGTTCGGCCAGCAAATCGTCCCAGTGACCACAGCCGGCCCAGGAGGTCTCCTTGAGCAAAAGCATCGCCTCTGGATTGGAGGCTGCCAGCTTTTGTGCAAGGGTGATAATGGCATCATCCATTTCCTCTTCAGAATCGTAAATGTCGGCGTAGAGGCCTTTTTCGCGGGCCCACTCGGCGCTGCGCCATTCGGTGGCGTTGATCGCCAACTGCATCATAGAAGAAGTGCCGATCTTGCGGGCTACTGCTGGTCCTACTACAAAGGGACCGATTCCTACAGCCAATTCGCTCAGCTTAACGGCAGCAAAGCGGGTCGCCAGGCAATAGTCGACGGCAGCAGCCAGGCCGACACCACCACCGACAGTTTTTCCCTGCACCCGCCCAATGATCAATTTGGGGCACTTACGCATGGCGTTGATGACATTCGCGAAGCCCATAAAAAAAGCCTTGCCGGTATCCTCATCTTTGATGGCCATAAGCTCATCGAAACTAGCGCCCGCACAAAAGGTGCGGTCACCACCGCTGCGCAAGATGACAACTTTGACCTTGGGGTCGCCACCCGCAGCAATGATGGTATCGGCTAACTGGACGAGTAGGCGGCCGGGCAGCGAGTTGTGCGACGGATGTTCAAAGGTGATGGTTCCAACGCCTTCGTCCACTTGCAGCGTTACGCTACCTAGTAAAGTTTTATCTTCCATATTAGCTCTATTTGGTTAGTCGTTTGCAAAAGTAACGATTGTTTGGCGTAAGCCCCACGATGGGTTAGGTCAGGTATTTAACAGTTTTTCGGGGGCCTGCGCCTGTTGGTCGGCTCCGTACAGTGCGATGTTTCGAATCATGCCGTTGAAAACGAAAAAATGAAAGGGCCACACCAGGTACCAATACAGCCGACCTTTTAATCCGTAAGGCCGAAAAGTCGCTGTCTGTTGGATACAGTGCCGGTTCGCTTCCCGGAAAATTTTAAATTCCAGCCACGCCTCGCCGGGCAGTTTCATCTCGGCGTACAGCAAGAGGCGATGTTGATGGTTATCGACGGTGATCACCCGCCAGAAGTCCAGCGCATCACCAGGGTTGATCAACGCCGGGTGGGTACGACCACGCCGCAGGCCAATGCCGCCTACCATTTTATCCAGGAACCCGCGAAAGCGCCACAAAAAATTGGCGTAGTACCAACCGCGCTCCCCACCAATAGCACAGATATTCTTCCACACCCGCTCCGTGTCGGCCGGAGCGATCGGCAAGCTCTTTTTATTGACAAAGCAACCATAGCGGGGCACTTGTACGAAAGGCTTTAGCGATCCGAGGTTAGAACTCGACACCAGCGAATCTTTCCAGCTGGATACGACCATATTTTGCTCGATTTTTTGAAAAGCAAAAGCTACGGCCTCCTCATAGGTGATGGGATCTATCACCAATATTTCGGCCAACTTATGATCACGTGCTATGACGTCGATTTTCATGCTATCCACTAGGTTAACCGCCAGCTCGTAGGTCGTGGAGGTTACGAAGTACAGCCAGTAGGAGGACAGGCGCGGGCTCATGACGGGTACCGAAAAAATCCAGCGCCTAAAATGACGCACCCTCGCGTAACCCAATAACATCTCCCGATAAGTCAGTACCTCGCCGCTGCCGATATCGAAATTGCGCCGCAGGCAATCTTCCCGGAGTAAAACGCCCAACAAAAATTGCATGACATCTCGCACCGCAATGGGTTCACAGCGGGTTTCGACCCACCTGGGCGCCACCATGACAGGTAGTTTTTCAACCAAGTCGCGGATAATCTCGAAAGAGGCGCTACCCGAACCCACAATGATGCCTGCACGCAACGTGGTCAGTGGGACTTTGGAAGTCCCCAGCAACTCCTCAACACGCATCCGCGATTGGAGATGACGCGAAAGGTCCGAACTGTTGACCATGCCGCTCAGGTAGATGATCTGGCGGGCAGTAGATTGATCCAAGAAGTCGACGAAATGGCGGGCAGTTTGCTCTTCCAGCGGCTCAAATTTATGAATAGAGGCCGACATGGAGTGGATGAAATAATAAGCGACGTCGAAATCCAGAGGGGCAGCTGCCAGGTCGACCGGCTCCAGGAAATCGTGCTCGAAGACTTCGACATCCCACTCTGGCTCGAGCTCCAGCCGGTTGCGGTTCCGAGCTACGCAAATAACCGTATGCCCCTGGTCCAACAACAAAGGCAATAATCGTTTACCGATGTAGCCCGTACCACCCGTAAGTAAAATGCGCATAGTGGGAATGCTTGGTTACCAATCGAACAGCAGGCGTTACGCTTGGTTCAGCATTTTGACCATGGTCAGTATGGTAGCGATGGCAACGGTTTCCCCGGTTTCATCGTACACATCAACCAGAAATTTGACGATGCCTTTGCGAATGTCCTCCTCGTCGCGCTTCTCCTGAGCGATTTTTTCTTTGACCGTGAACTTCACACCGATGGTCATCCCCGGATAAACCGGCTTGGTGAACCGGCAATCTTCCAGGCCGTAATTAAGCAATACCGGTCCTTTACGCGGTTCGACGAACATGCCCGCAGCCTTGGACAAGACGTAATAGCCATGAGCTACCCGGCCTTCAAAGATGGTTTCTTCCAGTGCTGTTTCGTCGGTATGGGCGTAGAAATGATCTCCACTCACGTTGGCAAAGCTGACGATATCTGCTTCTGTGACCGTGTGTTTGTGGGTAAAGATGGTTTCGCCTATTTCCAGTTCCTCAAAGTATTTGCGGAAGGGATGGACCTCCGTTTCCCTGTAAGCTGCACCAAGCTGAAAGGAATCGGTGACGGCGGTAATCATGGTCGGATGTCCCTGTATGGCCGTGCGTTGCAGATAGTGCTGTACACCGCGCACGCCACCCATCTCTTCCCCACCTCCGGCGCGACCGGGTCCGCCGTGCACCAGCAAGGGCATAGGCGAGCCGTGTCCGGTACTCTCTTTCGCGCTTTCTTCGTTCAGGATCAAAATCCGACCGTGGAAAGGGGCTGACTCCATCACGTACTCCGTAGCAACTTTTTCATTGGCTGTAGCCACCGTACTGACCAGCGAACCTTTACCCATATTAGCCAACTCGATCGCCTCGCCGAGCGTTCGGTAGGGCATGATGGTGCTTACCGGTCCGAATGCCTCGACCAGGTGGCTGCTGTGCTTATTGAAGGGATCGTCGTTGTACAATACCGTGGGCGCCAGAAAGGCTCCTTTGGCAGGGTCGGCATCCAGCAACTGGAGCCCGTTTTCACCAAAGAGGACCTGGTTTTCCTGCGTGAGCAGGTCGATACGTTTACGCACTTCATCTTCCTGGGTTTTATTGACCAGGGCGCCCATCTGCACTTGTTCATTGGCCGGATTGCCAATGCGGGTCTTGGAGAGCTGCGCCGCCAGCGCCAGTTGGACGTCCTCCACCAGCTCTTCGGGTACAATAACGCGCCGGATAGCCGTACATTTTTGCCCCGCCTTAGCTGTCATCTCCCGCCGTATTTCCTTGATGAAAAGATCGAAGGTAGCCGAACCCGGCTTGGCATCCGGTCCGAGTACGGCGGCATTCAGGCTATCGGCCTCCATGTTAAAAGGTACGGCGTGTTCGACGATACTGGGATACACTTTGAGTTTACGCCCCGTTTCGGCCGAACCGGTAAAGGTGACCACGTCTTGTTCGGTTACCGGATCGAGAATGCCGATACCTTTACCACAAACCAATTGAAGCGCTCCGGTGGGTAGGATACCCGATTCGATGATATCGCGAACCATGGCCTCGGTGAGGAAGGAAGTCATTTCCGAAGGCTTCACCACGGCAGGCACTCCCGCCAGGAGATTGACCGCGAGCTTTTCGAGCATTCCCCATATCGGGAAATTGAAGGCGTTGATATGAATAGCTACGCCGTGCCGGGGAACCATCACGTGATGCCCGATGAAGGTACCCGCTTTGGAGAGTTTTGCGGCATCACCGTCTACGTAGAATGGCTTATCGGGGAATTGCCGCCGCAGGCTTGCGTAGGCGAAAAGCGTACCGATACCGCCGTCGATATCGATCCAACTATCCGATGTCGTAGCCCCAGTGCGAAAACTGATGGGGTAGTATTTCTTGCGAATACCGTTCAGGTGAAGGGCTAATTTTTTCAGCATCAAACCCCGTTCGCGAAAAGTCATATTGCGCAAAGCAGGGCCGCCCACGCTGCGGGCGTAATGCATTATGGCAGTGTAGTCAAGGCCTTCGCTTCCGCAAGTGGAAATCACCTCGCCGGTTACGGCGTCGTATTGCGGGATACCGTCCCCGTTGTGGGGCTCCCAGGCGCCGAGCACGTAATTGTGCAGTTTCATATTGTCTGTTGGTTTTATCTGGTAAAAAAGATATGCCGAATGACATGTCTCTAAAATTAACGATTTCAGGAAAGAAATGGATCGCGCGATTATTCGCCTTTGATTTCTTTCCAAGTGCGGTACTGTACCTCCTGCGGCGGCCGGTCAGCGGGCACCTTCCGCAGGGGCTGGCAAGGAACCAAGGAGGCCTGGCATTCGGCTGGTAACTGCTGGTAGAGCTGCGTGCCCTTGGTTTTCCAATCGACCATCTCCTGACTGACCTCCCGGATAATTTTACCCGGATTGCCGACCACGAGTGATCGGGGCGGAATATTGGCTTCGGACTTTATGAAGGTGAGCGCACCCACAATGCTCTCGGCGCCGACGGTCACGCGATCCATAATCACGGCATTCATGCCGATCATAGCATTGCGACCGATGGTGGCGCCGTGGATGATGGCACCGTGCCCAATGTGGGCCGATGGCTCCAACCGGACGGTCACGCCCGGAAACATATGAATCGTACAATTTTCCTGCACATTACAACCGTCTTCAATGATGATTTCCCCCCAATCACCCCGAATGGCGGCGCCGGGCCCGACATAGACATCCTTACCAATGATTACATTGCCGATAATTGTCGCCTGTTGGTGAATGTAAGCCGATTCATGAATGACCGGACGGAAACCTTTAAAAGCATAAATCATAATAACTCCTTTTGCTACCACCGGAAAAGTAGGGAATTTGGCCGGCCCTTGACAAAAATTCCCTTGACCACTACGCTAATTGACTGCATTTTTCTAATGCAATCTGAATGGTGCCATCCGCAAACGACCGGATTATGCGGAGTGGAATTCTTGTGGGGTTGTTTGTTGCTTTTGCTTCTTTACCAGGCACAGCTCAATTTTTCAGCCTCGACCCTGGCTCATCACCTACCAATGCCTCCCTTTTTGGCGCACAAGTTCTTTTTACTAATTCGTACGGCTACCTACCCAACCAAACTACCTGGGGCTGGATTGGCTTGGTAGACGATATCCTGAGCGACCGGGCCATGGCCCACGTAGACGCCCTCGGCGAACGGTACGATTTTTCTCGCTTTTCCAAAAAGGGATCAGCCTACCTTGATCTGAGGCTGATTGGCCCTTCCCCGCGCTTCTGCCTCGGCGAGCAATGGTTACTGGGTTGGAATACCCAGTGGCGGGTCAACGGGGCGCTAACGGATATTCCGACTGCTCTGGCCTATTACCGGTACGAAGAGACGCCCGTGGGTACACCGTTTACCATTACGCCCTTTTCTGGAAATATCGCTTCCTGGATACTGGCCGGACCGGTCATCGGAAGAAGATTCCGGCATGGTCCGTGGGAATTTGCCGTTGGCATGGGCCTTCATTACCTAGCGATTCAGGAATCCGGCTTTCTTCAATTGACGCAGACTACCGAAGCGGTAAAGCGTAGCAATACGCAACTGGAAGTGGGTCAATTGAACTTCGCTTATGGTTATACATCACCCCTAATACAAGAGATGCAACTGCGACCCACCGGGTGGGGTTGGTCGGTTGACTTCGATATTTCCGCCCAGCGCCAATGGGGCCGGGGCGGCCGAACGGATCTTACTTTTGCCATCCAGGACGCCGGGAGAATGCCTTCACTAGAATCCTACGAGTTGCACCTTTTGCAATCCGAACGCCCGGTGATCCTCGATCAGGCATCCTACTACGGCCTGCAGCAACCCGGCGACCTGACGGCGCTTTCCCGCATTCTTTCCGGTCAGGTGTATGGCGAAGCGGGCGCGAGCCTGCAGGCCGGCAATTGGTCACTGCGTACCCCGGTAGCTGCGGTCTTTCAGATCGATCACCGTACCCGGAACGGTTGGCGCTTAGCCTATTTTCAAAGGTTGGCACTGTCTGGTCTTTCGCCGGAGCAACTTTACAAACCACAGCACCGGGTCCTTTGGATCGGCCGCTGGCAGCCTTCCTGGGGTTACGGCTTATGGATTGGACAAATTAGCGATCGCCCCTGGCTGGCGCAACTCCATGTGCGTACGCCGATCGCAGAGATACAGCTTCCGCTATTCGATGCCTTCATCCGCCGGGGCCGCAGCCGGGGTATACAATTTCAATTCCTTGTTAGATGGCCGGCAACGGATACAGCAGAGGAGCCGGAATGCCCCCATTAGCACGTCCTGTTAAAGAACCATGTTAATCTGGTCGGGCTTCCTTGCTGCGGATAGTTGATTTTATTATATTAAGACGGTTTGAAATACCGCCTTAGACGTTTTAATCCCGCACCTTTGTCACAACAGAATTGGATATACACAAGTGAAGCCGGCCGCCGATACGTGGTGGGCCTCTACCACGGGCAGGAAAGCGGCCACTTTATGGTGCACTGTAATTCCCAGGTGGTATTGATCGACTTTAGCGTTTTGCGCCCGGCCTCTTACACTTTTTTTATCGACGATGAATTGATGGAAATTCATATCGGCCAAAAAGAAGACAGCGGTTTTACTTATGACTTCAAGGTTAATCGCGACGCGGATACGCCCAAGAACCGCCACCGGAAAGCACTAGCGGAAGACGACCGCAAGCAGAGGCGTATCGGGATTTTGCTGGCCGCCGGTTTTTTTCTGATTGTTTTCATAGCAGTATGGCTACTGCGGCCGTTCTATTGATGCCGGTGCCCTACTTATCCGGCCAGAAGTTTTATTTTTGGAAAAAAGGTTTTGTGGAACAGTTAGAACTACATATCGAAGGGCTAATCTTTGCCGCTGATCATCCAATTTCTATCCAAGAGATAAAGACCTGCCTGAGCGCCGTTTTTGATACTCTGATGAGTGAGGAGGAAACTGCAGGTGTTATCCGGCAACTACAGCAAAAATACCGGGCTGGCAATTTCGCCTTCGAAATCGTAGAGATAGGAGAAGGTTATCAGTTTATGACCAAACCGGCTTTCCACCACAGTGTTGGGGAATACCTGAAAATAAAAACCCGCAAACGCTTATCCAGGGCTGCATTAGAGACCTTGTCTATTATTGCCTATAAACAACCGGTCACGAAGAGTGAGTTGGAGAAAATCCGAGGGGTCAGTTGTGACTACAGCATCCAGAAGCTGTTGGAAAATGATCTCATTGCCATCGCCGGTCGTAGCGAAGGGCCGGGCCGTCCGCTTTTGTACGGCACCAGTGAAAAGTTCATGGATTATTTTGGCCTCAGAAGCATGAACGACCTACCTCGACTTAAAGACTTCCAAATCCCCGATGATACAATCGGCGAACAGGCCCCCATTGAGGAAGAAGACGAGCCCGAAGAAAACTAGCTTCGCTTTCCGGCTGTTTGCAGGAAAAAAGGAAGAAAATATGGCAGAAGATAAACCCTTAATCAACCGAGTAGCACAGAGTGGACTGATTACGATAGATCTAGAAAAATTTTTTCCCGGCGTCGAAATGGTAGAACTCGACCTGAAGGATTACCTATTTCGCGAGTTGCTGTTAAAAGAAAAAGACTTCAGGGAATCAGTGAAGGCCTACGATTGGGAGCAACTGGAGGGAAAAGTATTGCTGGTCTACTGCACGACCGATGCCATTATACCCATGTGGGCCTACATGCTTGTCGCTTCCCATGCAGCTCCCTATGCGGCCGATGTGTTTAAGGGGACCCAAGCGGAATACCTAAATCAGCATTACCGCAAACAGCTGGCGGCCCTGCCTTTAGAAGATTATCGCGACCAAAAATTGGTAATCAAAGGTTGCGGCGACCGGCCGGTACCTGCAGCGGCTTACCTGGAAATTACGCGCCTGCTTCGTCCGGTGGCCAAGAGTATCATGTACGGCGAACCCTGCTCTACCGTGCCGATTTTTAAAAAACCACGGGTAAAAACCCAATAAGACAGCGTGTGTACGGATGCATCTTGCCGGACTTTTTTCTAATTTGAAGCCAGAAAAAAGAAAAACCAATGCATAAGTGGCTTCAGATTTACGCTTCTGTGCTTACCGCGGCACTCTTCGTTATTGTCCTGACTGGCTCTAAAGAGCTGCCATCCGAAACTGGCGTGCCGGCCGAAACCGTAGTAGCCAAGGGCGTCTTGCCGCAAATTGTCCGTGGGGTAGATCTAGATCGGACCTATTCTCTGGCGGGCGAAGTCATTCCCATGGATAATCTCGATGCGCGCGAACGCCTGGACCGCGAGCTTTCGGTCAACGCTTACTGGCACTCCAGTACGCTACTGCATTTGAAAAGCGGCCCCCGCTTCTTTTCGGTGATGGAGCCCATCCTAGCGGAGTACGGCGTACCCGATGATTTCAAATACTTGGCAGTGGCCGAAAGTAGCCTGCGCAACGTTACCTCGCCGGCTGGCGCCAAAGGGGTCTGGCAATTTATGCAAGCCGGTGCAAAATCCTACGGGCTGGAGGTTAATGGAGAAGTTGACGAGCGGTACCATTTGGAAAAGGCTACTCGTGCCGCCTCCAAATACCTCAAGGATCTGCACGAGCGCTTCGGCAGTTGGTTGCTTGCAGCGGCAGCGTACAATATGGGGCCCACCCGTCTTGCCCGATTGTTGGAGGAGCAGCGCGCAGGAAGTTATTTTGACCTTAACATCAATGAAGAAACCTCTCGCTACGTTTTCCGGATCGTAGCCATCAAAGAAATATTTGAGCGGCCCGAAGATTTCGGCTTTCAACTCGATGAAGAAGATTACTATCCCCCATTGAATGATTACGGTATCGTAAGGGTCAACAAACCAGTAGCTAACTGGGGTGAATTTGCGGAACGCTATGGCACCTCCTACCGCATGTTGAAGGTTTATAATCCATGGTTGATTGACAGCCGGCTCTCGGCTAGCGGTAACAAAACCTACGAAATTAAGATACCGAAGCAATAACAACCGGGAGCGAGACCGTGCAGCCCAGGGCCTGTATATTTGATGCGCTTACTGGATGTAATTGGACAAGAAGAAATTCCGGTATTCATTGATCGACTTGGTTCGGATCACTTCCCGGTAGTTGTTCATGTTGATGGCAAATACCTCGTAATTAATCCCCGAGTCGATAAAATCCTCTTTGTTTTGCTGGATACCCTCGTAATACTTCATAGCGTCGGGCCGGTTTTTGAAGCGGCGCACTACTATGATGGGCGTTCGCTCTTGAGGGTTGTTACTGCGGCCTAGAAAGACATTGGAGATTCGCAGGTTCTCCAGGTTGTGGTATTGGCGGTTATAGTCGGCCAGGGCTACTTTGGCTTCGTTGAGATCGACCACGCCGTTGAAGGTAACAATGACGTAGTGGAGCTGATCATCGTTGAGTTGGAAGTTCCCGCCGGATTCCTCTCCGCCCGGCAGACTAGCCTGTGCACCGCCCAGCAGTCGGAGGATCTCCCGCGCCCGGCGTTGTTCGTCCGTATTCGGATATTTCCCGATCACCTGTTGCAGCGCCGCCCGGTAGGCGCTTTCTCCTTCCGCTTTTCCAATGCAGAATGCTTCCAGCAAGGCAAATTTAGCCTGGAGTGCGTTGGCGCCCCCAAACCTTTGACGCGCCTGCCGGATGCGAGTTTGCACCTGTTCGTACTGCCCTTCTTCGAACATGATGTAGGTCTGGTCATAAAATTGCTGTAAGCGCTCTTCACCGCTGACCAATTGGTCGAGGTAATTCGGATCTTGCAGTACGCGTGCATAGTTTGAATTGGGAAACGCCCGGATGATCTGATCTGCATAGCCCTGCGCCGCACTGGTGTTGCCGGTTTCAGAATGGGTGATGTAGAGATAGTACCAACTATCCAATTTGTAATTATTATTCGGGAACCGGCGGTTCAGTTCTTCAAAAGCTTCGATTGCTTTTCGGTTGTTTTCCAGCCGGTCGCGATAGAGGGTACCCAACTTATATAAAGCATCGATAATTTTCTTTTCGGCCAGGGCGCGCTCCGAATCATCAGTGGGGACGCCCTGCAAGATACTATTGACCTGTTCTTCGGTCATCGTTTCGGCGGCTACCGGAATCGCCTCGGCCGTTTCTTCTTCCCGAAATTTCAGGTTATCGTTTCGGTTCGACCGCCGCCAATTATCTTCCAGCGGCCGATCTCCCCAGCGCTTATCAAACTCGCGCATACCCTGCCGCTTTTTCCGGTCGTCGTAAGCGAAGAAGCTGCTGGTCTGCTGTCCGCCAAGATTAGCTACCGTGGGGCGCCCAGCAGAGGCTGTACCACCTGCAGCCCGAGCGGTGGCCTGGCTCAGGCGCTCCGCCTCCTGTTTTTGCTGTAGCAAAAAAGCCATTTCTTTTTTCTCTTCCATAGACAGCTCGCTCAAGCGCAGCAGGCTATCCTGGGTTTCAACCATGAGTATATTTGCAGCAATGTCCTTAAGGTTCTTGGCCAACTTATTGACACGGGCGTAGCGAGGATCCTGCTGAGGCATGACCTGCAGGGCGCTGTCGAAGTAAGCGCTCGCTCCGACATAATCCTGGACCTCATAATATAGCTCGGCCAATTGGTAGTAAGCCTCAGCCTTTTGACTGGGATTGCGGGAGCTTTTATTGAGTGCCATTTGCAAATACTCCCGGCCCGCTGCCCGATCACCATCTTTCAAAGCAATGGTGGCCAGGGAATAATAGAGCTGATCCTGGTATTCCAGGTTCTTTTCGTCTTTCAGTAGTTTCTCTAAGGCTTCAGTAGTACCCGGGCTGCTTTTCGCCCCCGATTTCCATTCCGACATAGTCATTTGTAAGCGTGCATTAAAGGCCATTTCGTAGGAAGGTTTAAAATCCATGGCCTGCTCAAAAGAAGCCACTGCCTGCCCGGTTTGCCCCAACTCGGTCTGGATTTGGCCGATCAGGTAAGCGTAACGTGCACGCTGTTGGCGGTCGTTCGATCGCTCGATAGCCTGCTGCAAAGGTTCTACTGCCAGGGCGTATTCGCCTTGCTCAATCTGCAGATGAGCGCTGGCCGCCCAGGCATCGCGGCGCACGTCATCGAAGGTGGCAGGATCGGAAAGAAGTTCGTTCAGGACGCGCTCGGCCGAGGAAAAGTTATCGCGTTCGATGAGTGTTTTGGCCAACCACAGCTTACCTTCCTGGTAGGCAGGACGATGCTTCATGAAGTATCCCTCCTCTTTTTCCTTCTCCTCTTCTTCTCCTTGGGCTAAGGCTTCAGCTGCTTCTTCCTCTTTGCGCCGTTCTTCCTCCTCTTTGCGCCGTTCTGCCGGAGATTTGGGATCGATGGCCGCAGCTTCGACGTATTTCCCCTTGCGCTCTTTCCGTTTTTTCTTGCGAATCATCTTGTTGTACTTCCGGCGGGCTTTTTTCTGGTTGAACGCTTCCTCTTCTTCTTTTTCCTTTTCTTCTACAGCTTCTTCTTCCATGTCTTCGGGATCGAACTCGGCCACCAGGTAGCGCAGCGATTTTTCGGCTGCCTCATAGTCCTGCTTGAGATACTGCGCTTTGCCAAGCAGGAGGTAACAATCATCGGTCCATTGACTGGGCCGGTGCAGGTTAACGACTATAGAAATCTTTTTGATGGCTTCATCCAAATCCCTGGCTACCGCCTGAGGATTCTCGGCTTCCGCGTAGGGAAAAACCGGCAGAAAGCTCAGATAATTTTCTTGGTATTGGTCGGCCAGCTGCAGGTTGCTGGCTTCCAGCAATTCGTTGGCGTTGAAGTACCCATTGTATTTAGCCGTCGTATTGTGGTAGAATTTGCCCAGGAAGGACAGATCCTCTTCCGACTTGGGCGGGGTTGCGCAGGCCGTAAGCAAAATGGCTAGTATCGCGAGGTAGGGTGTTAATCGTCCCAAAACACAGCTTTTTGGCTCAATAAAAATTCCAGTCATCCGTTTTCTTTCCGGTACTTTTTAACTATGGGTACAAAGTAGGCAGTATATTCTTTGCGAAACAACCTTTATGCCATATTACACTTACAATAAATACGCAAAGGGTTACAGATTGTTAAATATATGAGACAACCGATATAAACCCTGCGGCCAAGGGGTGATTTCTACAGGAAACGGTCGTGATCATGCCTTCCATTGCCTATTTTTGCCCAGTCAACGGACTTGAAATAGATAACTTTATTTTGGTAAAATTATTTTATTACCCACAGAGTTCAAATAGCTAGGGTTACTCCCTTGTAGATTTCGAGGCCCGGCGCCAGGTCTGCAGGGTTTGGAAAATGAAAAAAGGAGGCTTATCTCTCTTAAATAAGCAGAGCAGCATGGAAAACGAAAAAAGGAAGTGGATTGACCGCCTGAAGGATACCTACCGGTTGGTAATCATGAACGACGAAACTTTTGAGGAGATGGGGTCCTACAAACTTACGATGCTCAATTTTTACATTTTATTGAGTACGATTGTGGTGACCGTCGCTTTTATTGCTATCCTGCTAATCGCCTTCACCCCGCTGCGCCGATACGTGCCCGGTTACGGCGATTACAAAAATGATCAGGAGCTTGTGGAGCTCAACCGGGAACTGGTACGCCTGAAAAAAGAGCTCACCGCACAGCAAGCCTACACCGAAAACATTCGAAAAATATTAGTAGGGAATGTAGAGACGGAAGAAGACGTGGAGCAGACCGAACCCCAAGATTTCGATACGGCACAGCGCAAGGTAGAGCCCTCGGAAATCGACCAACAGTTGCGCCGCGAGGTAGAGCTGCAAAAGACCAATGAGATTGTACGCAGCGGCAAAATCAATACGGTTAACCAGGGCAGCATCCCGCTCGAACAGATTTATTTCGTACCGCCCCTGACCGGTACCATCAGTGCTGGCTACATGCCCGATAAAAAACACTATGGCGTAGACGTACTCGCCCCCAAAAACACCGCCGTGAAAGCCGCCCTTGACGGCTATGTCTTTCTCTCAGACTGGACGCTGGAGACCGGAAACACTATCGGTATTCAACATGCCAACAATATCATTACCTTCTACAAACACAATTCGGCCCTGCTGAAAAAGGCCGGTAGCCGGGTAAAAGCAGGCGAAGCTATCGCCATTATCGGCAACACCGGCACCTTCTCCAACGGGCCGCACCTACACTTCGAGTTGTGGTACAAAGGCAAGACCGTCAATCCTACGGACTATATCATGTTCTAGAGCAGGGAAGTAAAAAGTCCAAAATAGCAGCACCGCTTTTTGTCCGGTAAAAACTGGTAGGGTATTTTGCGTTAGAGCTATTTTTTTGCCACCTTGTAGGCGGTTTTAAAAGTCGTTGTTTCCCTAACCTGCCAAATTCAAACGGCTGCCTTTTACGATAGACCTTAGGTCTGCATTTACCTGTTTTTACCTATTTACCGATATCAAATACTCAATATAACCCATTGGTCATGAGTGAGCATAACCATGCGCTTAAAGCTACGTACAACGAGAAAGGTGAGAAAATCAGCCCGATGCTGCCCGAGGGAACGAAGAACTTCCTGATCGACATCGACGGTACGATTTGCGACGATATTCCCAATGAGGAGCCGGAACGAATGGCGACCGCCATGCCCTATCCAGATGCCTTAAAAATCATTAACAAGTGGTTCGACGAAGGCCACATCATCACGCTGTTTACCTCCCGCACCGAAGAACATCGAAAGATTACCGAGGAATGGCTGAACAACAACGGCTTTAAATACCACGGCATTCTGATGGGTAAGCCGCGCGGCGGGAACTACCATTGGATCGATAACCATATCGTCAAAGCGACACGGTTCAAAGGGAAATTTACAGACCTGATCGTTAAGACCCACGAAATCGAAGTCTTCAAACCCTAAACCTGACGATCTAACAAATCGCGAACAGCGGCCCCAAGCTCCGGATACGTAAACTGAAAACCCATGGATTTGAGCCGGGCCGGCAAGACCCGACTACTTGACAAAACGGTTTGCGCCATCTCTCCGAACATGGTCCGTAAAACGAAGGCAGGGGCAGGGGCCAACAAGGTTGCAGTGGGCCAGATCTTTCGAAGCTCCCGCATGAAGTCAATATTGCGCAACGGCTTTGGCGCCACGGCATTAATCTTTCCTTGATATGCGGCATCATCAATGGCGTTCAGGAAAAGCTGACAAAGATCATCGATGTGTATCCAGGCGTACCATTGCCGGCCATCACCCAAATAAGACGCCAGTCCAAAGCGCATAGGCTGCAGGATGCGCGGCAGGGCGCCCCCCCTGGTCGAAAGCACAATACCCGTGCGGAATGTGACCGTGCGTACCCCAGTGGAGGCCACCTCTTCGATGGCCTGCTCCCAGATTTTACTACTTTCGGCAAGAAAGCCTTCCTTGCCCGGAGCCGACTCCTCCGTCAGGGTTTCATCTCCGCGGTCGCCGTAGATTCCAATAGCAGCAGTCGCCAGGTAGGCAGCAGGTGTAACTTCACCGTTTTGGATGAGATTGCGAAAAAAGAGGGCGCCGTCCCGCCGGCTACCGATGATCTCCTTTTTACGCTCTTGGGTCCAAGGCTTATCCGCGATACCCGCTCCGGCTAGATTGATGATGACCTCAGCATACTCCAAAGCAGCCGGGTCGATGGTTTGATTTTGGATATTCCAAGCGAAAGTGGGGAAAGCAGCGGAGTCCGAAGGTTTACGACTCAGGTGGGCTATTTCGTGGCCGGCCACTGCCGCAAGAGAGCTGAGTCGTTGACCAATTAATCCGGAACCACCGGCGATTAGGAGTTTTGCCATAAGTTTTAATGCGAAACAGCTGTCACACCGGCATTGTTGGCCCCACCACCCGAACAAGTAATTACTTCCGGAATGAGGATTTTTGACAAAATGCACTATTTTTAGCTACCGATGGAAAGAGACAAAGTCCATTTTTTGAATCGTTTTTTCCCAAGAACACTACTGCAAAAAACAACACCGCATGAACTATCCTAAGCTACTTGCCCCCAGCCCCTACTGGTTTTTCCTGATCGTATTGCTGGTAGCTTCTTGCCGGCAGGATCCCGCCGGAGAGCAACAAACCATTGAGTTCAAACGAACCGATAACCGCCTGATCGTAAGGCAAGAGGCCGAACCGGACCGGTTAAATCCCCTGACCACCACCAGTGGTTACTCCCGGATGATCCTGGATCTGTTACAGCAATACCTCATTACAGTCGACCCAGAAACCCTGGAATACATTCCGCAATTAGCAGAAGCGCTGCCCGAGGTACGCCCCATTACCACGGGCCCCTACGCGGGCGGAGCATCCTATACGTTTGTCATCCGACCGGAGGCCCAATGGGATGATGGGAGCCCCATTACCGCCGCCGATTATGTGTTTTCCCTGAAAGCCGCTTTAAATCCTATGATTTCCGCTCCACAGGTCAGACCGTATTTAGGCAATATCCGCAACGTGAAGATTGATCCGGACAACGCCCGAAAGTTTACGGTAATCGTAGATGAGCAGAATATCCTGGGTATCGGCTCGATCGGTAATGTCATTCCCATCTTACCTGGACATATCTACGATCCGGAGGGCTTGCTGCAGGACATACCATTAACTACCTTCACCAATGAGACGGCAATTAATCAGCTAGCCGAAACGAACCAGCAACTAACGGATTTTGCCGAGACTTTTCAATCCCCCCTCCACGCCCGTCAACCGGAAGGAGTTGCCGGCTCCGGCCCCTACCGCCTGGAGCAGTGGGAAGCCGGACAGGAAATTTCCGTACGAAAAAAGGAAAACTGGTGGGCAGAGGACGTAGCTCCCAGTAACCCAGGACTGGTTGCCTATCCCGAATCGATCATCTTTCGGCCCATCGCGAATCAAGCAACGGCGGTCACGGCCCTGAAAGCCGAAGAAATCGATGTCGCAGGCAATATTCTGGCCGCTGAATTTGTCGACCTTCAGGAAAATGAAAATACCAGCCAGCGCTACGAGTTCCATACCCCCCCGCTCATGGCGGTTTACTTCCTATCTATCAACACGCAAAACCCAAAGTTAGCCGATAAACAGGTACGCCGAGCTATCGCTTATGCCATTGATGTACAGGAAATAATTGACAATGTATACGAAGGCTTCGGGCAGCCCGTTGCCAACCCGGTGGCGCCCGCCGTGGAGTACTACAACGACAATAATGAGCCCATCGAATTCAATATTGAACGAGCCAGAACGCTGCTGGAAAATGCCGGATGGGCAGACAGCGATGGCGACGGCATTTACGACAAGGAGATCAACGGCAGGCGGATACCCCTTGAGGTGGAACTGTTGATTACGGCCGGCCGGGAGACTTCCCAGCAAATCGGACTGCTTATCCAGGACAACGCTCGAAAAGCCGGAATTTCGGTCGACCTTTCTTCTAATGAATACGGCGTCAATCTCGACCGCATGCGGCGACGCGAATACGAAATGGGTTCGGCCGGACGTGCACTTGCCCCGATCTGGAACCCCAAACAAAACTACCATACCGAAGGCGATAACCGCACCGGTTTTGGTAATGCCGAAACCGATGCACTAATCGACTCTATTCTGATCACCTTCGATGAAGACCTGCGCAATGATATGTACCTCAAATTGCAATCTATTCTTTACGAGCAGCAGCCCGAAATTATGCTTTTCGCACCGGAAGGGCGCATCGCAACCCATGCTCGATTTGAGCCAATGATTACGCCCCTCTTTCCGGGATATATGGTGCAAAATTTTCGATTGAAAAAACCGGAGTAAGTTAGACGGCTGCTTGCAAAGATAGAACCCAATAGCGTCATCCACTCCTTGGTATTTCTCGTATAGGCAGTTAGTGCAGGCGCATCCTGCCCATAGAAGGTTGGGGTAGGATGCGCCCGGTAAAAATCGGCTTACATGTTGATTTATATCCTGAGACGACTGGTTATTTTCACCCCCACCCTTTTGCTGATCTCCTTACTCGCTTTCCTGCTAAGTAAGGCGGCACCGGGCGATCCGGTTGAGCTAATCAACCGAGGACAGGCCCCTCTTGAAGAGGGCGGTGCCGGACTAATGGATGCAGAGCAGATCTATAAAAAGACGGCCACCATGCTTGGCCTCGACCGTCCGGTCTTTTACTTCACCCTTACGACTTCGGCCTTTCCCGACACCCTATACCGCATCATCAATCGCGACCAGCGCGCAATGGTCCGGTCACTGATCTGGCAAAGTGGCAAAGCCAGGGAAGCCATGCCCTACTACCAGCTATTGCGTCAGGGCCTACAGGGGGCAGGCCGGTTGCCCAAATCGGCTAAAGCAGAAGCAATTCGCGCTCAGCGCAGCTTGCAGATGCTGCTTTTGCAGGTAGAGCCAGCAGTAATGCAAGCCCAGCTGGATACCCTACAGCACCTGTCGGTCCGGTCGCCAGTTTTTCGCGCCCGGTTCCAACCTACCGTTGATCGGTTGGAACAACATATTACCGCCCTGACCACCAATCCGGAGCACTGGCGCCATTATCTTCCTAAGCTCATCTGGCACGGAGCGGATAATCAGTATCATCATTGGCTCAGCGGTATTCTAAAAGGCGATTTTGGGACCTCCTACTCCGATGGTTTACCGGTGGTTCAGAAAATACGCAACGCCCTTCCGGTCACCTTGCTGGTCAATGGACTGGCAATCCTGCTGGCCTACCTCCTTTCCGTACCCCTGGGCGTTTACACAGCTCGCGAGCGGGGCTCGCAGCGTGAGAAAAGTATAACTTTCGGGCTTTTTTTGCTGTACTCCCTCCCTAACTTCTGGATTGCTACTTTGCTGCTGATTTTTTTTACAACGCCCGAATACGGGATGGATTTTTTCCCGACGATGGGACTGCGTTCCGATCAGGTAGCCGGAGGTTGGTGGAACCGGACACTTGACCTGTTGTGGCATCTGGTGTTGCCGGTAGTATGCCTTACTTATCCGGCGCTGGCTTATTTGTCGCGGCAAATGCGGGGCGGCATGGTCAATGTCCTGGACGAACCCTACATTCGCACGGCCTACGCCAAAGGATTACCGCGCAGACGTGTAATCTGGGGGCATGCTTTTCGCATTGCCTTATTTCCAATTATCACGCTGTTCGGAGCACTTTTCCCCGCACTCCTGGCCGGATCAGTGGTCATCGAGTCGATCTTTAATCTTCCCGGTATGGGTAAAGTGAGTATCGATGCGATTTACGCGCGGGACTGGCCGGTGGTTTACGGCTTACTGCTGTTGTCTGCCTTGATGACAATGGTGGGTATCCTGATAGCTGATCTGTTGTATACGGTGGTCGATCCCCGCGTGCAGCTTTCCAAAAATTATCGCTCATGAATCGAGGCCAATTATTTATGAATAATCGATTCGGGGGGGACAAGACCTTAGGTATTGGCGGGCCGCGTTGGGCGCGCTATTATCTGTACTTATTAATGTTCGTAGCCGTATTCGGCGATTTTATTGCTAACGATAAGCCCATTTACTGCCGGCTGGATGGGCAGATCTACTGGCCCGTTCTGCAACAATACGCAGTCGACTGGGGCTGGACAACCTTGCCGGCCAAGTTGGCCAACGCCGATTGGCATGCACTGGACTATCAGCAGAAAATTATGCCTCCAATTCCCTACCAGGCAAGCACCATCGACCGGAAGAATATGGGGTACCGCGGTCCATTCGACCGTCAGCAGGTCGAAAGCCTGCGTTACCGGCATTGGTTAGGCACCGACCAGCTGGGGCGGGACACGCTGGCCGGTCTGATCCGTGGGGCGCGTACAGCCCTGCTCGTGGGCTTGGTGGCTATGGGAGTGGCCGGTTTTATTGGTATTTTACTGGGTGGATTGGCCGGCTATTTCGGCGACAATCGCCTGCGCCTATCCGGTTGGGAGCTCGGCGGATTGATAATCGGGGTCATCCTAGGCCTTTACTATGGTTTTTTGGCTCGCCAACATGCCCTAACCTCCGGTAATCTTATCCTGCAAGTAACCATCAGTTTAATGCTGTTGGCGACTTTGACCTATGCAGGCTGGCGGGCCGGGCGGCTGATAGCCCATCGACGAGGTGCCCTTCGCCGGTTTCGATTTCCGGTCGACAGTCTGATCAGCCGGTCGATTGAGCTTTTAAACAGCATACCGGACTTGCTATTGATATTATCGGTCTTGGCTATAATTCGCAAGCCCAATATTCTTTATGTAATGCTCATCATCGGTCTGATTAACTGGACAGGCATGGCACGGTTAGTTCGGGCAGAATTGCTGCGAATCCGGGAGTTGCCGTACATTGATGCGGCACGCACCATGGGCTTCTCAGATTTACAAATTTGGTGGAAGCACGCGCTGCCTAACAGCCTACGCCCCGTTGGCATCGCACTCGCCTTCGGTATCGCCGGTGCGGTACTTACCGAAGCTTTTATCTCTTTTCTGGGCATCGGCCTGGCTCCGGAAGCCGTCAGTTGGGGCTCCATGCTCAATCAGGTACAGTCTAAGGTGAGCGCCTGGTGGCTGGCCCTCTTCCCAGGTCTGGCCATCTTTATGACCGTCATGGCTTTTAATATTATCGGCGAGCACTGGAATGACCGGTTGATGGGCAAAAATTCCGGCACCGGTGTGCAGGAGCCAGATCAGCAATTGACGGAAGAGCCGGGGTAGGATCGCCCTCTATTTTTTCATCTGCTTTCGCATCTTTTTTGGGAATAAATTAGAAGAGCCTTTTTTCGTAGTCAGCTTGCCGTCTTTTCCCGTTTTAGCGTGCACCTCCTGATAGGCAGGGCAGCCCGTCTTGCGGTTGCAGGAAGAAGTCGTTCCGGCAGCAACTACTAGCAGCAAAAGTAGCAGCAGAAAACTGAAAGAATTTTTCATAATGCGTTTTTATTTTCTCAGGAACCACAAAATCAAAACCAAAAAGTGAGGTTTAAGGTTGCTTAAAGAGCAAAACCCTTGTATTTTCAGGGTTCCCTGAATTTTTTAAATTGGAAAAACTTGGTTTTAAAGAAGCTAGCATATAAATTTGAACGAACTTTTTTTCCATTAAAAAATGCTGAAATGAATAAAGGAGATTTGATCAACAAAATTGCCGAAAGCGCAGATTTGAGCAAAGCTCAAGCTACCACCGCTCTTAACACTGTTCTGGACGGCATTGCCGAAGAATTGAAAAGTGGTGGCAAAGTTACCCTCATCGGTTTCGGTACCTTTTCTGTAAATCGCCGCGAAGCCCGCACTGGAAGAAACCCTCAAACCGGCCAAACGATTACTATTGACGCTAAGAACGTTGTAAAATTCAAACCGGGAAAAGAACTCAGCGAATCCGTAAACTGATACGGTCTAATTTATAAAACCTTCCTGGAGAACAAAAAGGGCAATCCTAAGTATAAATAGGATTGCCCTTTTGCTTATTTTTGCAGCCACATTTTAACACGCTATTTTGTCGTATGAAAGCCATTCCAGAATTGGAACGCATTGCTTCGCAGGTGCGTCGTGATATCATTCGTCAGACCCACCTGGCAGCCAGCGGTCACCCTGGCGGATCGCTTGGTTGTACCGAATTTTTCACCGCACTCTACTTTCGGGTATTGCGCCACGATCCTTCGTTTAATATGTCGGGGGTAGGAGAAGATGTGTTTATCCTCTCCAACGGCCACATCTCTCCGGTGTGGTACAGCGTCCTGGCCCGCAGTGGATACTTTCCGGTGGAAGAACTTGCCACCTTCCGAAAAATTGATTCCCGCCTCCAGGGCCACCCAGCTGTACATGAAGGCCTTCCGGGTGTACGGGTCGCTACCGGGTCACTCGGTCAGGGTCTGTCGGTAGCCGTGGGTATGGCTCTGGCCAAAAAGATGAACGGCGATGCACACCTCGTTTTTGCCCTGACCGGCGACGGCGAGCTACAGGAAGGCCAGATATGGGAAGCTGCCATGTTTGCAGCGCACTACAAGCTGGACAATCTTATCGTCACGGTCGACTGGAACGGCCAGCAAATCGACGGCCCCAACGAAGAAGTCATGTCATTGGGCGATTTGCCCGCCAAATGGAAAGCTTTTGGCTGGAAAATCGTGCAACTTGATCACGGTAACGATATGGAAGCAGTGGTCAGCACACTGGAGGCAATGCGTGCCGATGCCGGCGGCGGCCGCCCCACCATCCTGCTGATGAAGACTGAAATGGGGTACGGCGTCGATTTCATGGCCGGCACCCACAAATGGCACGGCAAAGCACCCGATGCCAAACAGACGGAGCAAGCGCTCGCTCAATTGGAAGAAACGCTGGGCGATTTTCCCGCATAATACCATACCATAATCAACATGCTAGATCAACTTGTAAGTACGGATAAAAAAGCCACGCGCGACGGATTCGGAGCGGGGTTACTCGAAGTTGGCAAACGCAACGAACAGGTCGTTGCCCTGTGTGCCGACCTGCTGGGTTCCTTAAAAATGGGCGATTTTAAAGCAGCCTTTCCCGAGCGGTTTATCCAGGTGGGTATTGCCGAGGCCAACATGATGGGCATTGCCGCCGGGTTGGCTACCTCCGGAAAAATCCCCTATACCGGAACGTTTGCCAATTTTTCTACCGGCCGGGTCTACGACCAGCTGCGCCAGTCGATTGCCTACTCCCACAAAAACGTGAAGGTGTGCGCTTCTCATGCTGGGGTAACGCTGGGCGAAGACGGCGCCACCCACCAAATCCTGGAGGATATCGGCATGACGAAGATGCTGCCTGGCTTTACGGTGATTAATCCTTGCGATTACCATCAAACCAAAGCTGCTACGATCGCTATTGCCGACCACGACGGCCCGGTCTATTTGCGGTTCGGGCGTCCGGGATGGCCGGTGTTCACCCCGGAAGACCAAGTCTTCGAGATCGGCAAGGCGCTTCACCTCAATACCGGTGAAGATGTAAGCCTCTTCGCCACCGGCCATATGGTCTGGCAATCGATCGAAGCCTCCCGCCAACTGGCAAAAGAGGGAATCCAGGTTGATTTGATCAACCTGCATACGATTAAGCCGTTAGACGAGGCAGCTATTGTTCAATCCGTCAGCCGCACTGGCTGCGCCGTTAGCGCCGAAGAGCACCAACGCAATGGCGGATTGGGAGAGAGCATTGCCAGCATGCTGGCCCGCCATCGCCCGACCCCAATGGAAATGGTAGCGGTAGATGACCGCTTCGGAGAAAGCGGAAAACCTGTTCAACTTTTAGAAAAATACGGACTTGGCGTCGCCAATGTCGTTCAGGCGGTAAAAGCCGTCGTCCGACGAAAAGCAGCCATTGCCTGAATAAAGCCACCCGACTTATGAAATTTGCTACTAAAGTTATTCATGCCGGTATAGCGCCTGACCCTACAACTGGGGCTATCATGACGCCGATCTACCAAACCTCCACTTACGCTCAGGAAGCCCCCGGGAAGCACCGGGGGTATGAATATGCTCGCACTCAGAACCCTACTCGTACCACCCTGGAGCACAACCTCGCCGCACTGGAAAACGGATCCCATGCCATATGCTTCAGCAGCGGTATGTCGGCCATGGATGCAGTAGTACGGCTGCTCGATCCTGGACAGGAAGTACTGGCTGTCAACGACCTCTATGGCGGTACTTATCGCCAGCTCACCAAGGTGCACCAGCGCTACGGAATCCTGAGCCGCTTCATCGATATGGGGCAACCGGCACGAGTAGCGGATACCCTTCGACCGGAAACCAAAATGCTTTGGATCGAGACGCCCACCAATCCTATGTTGAATGTCGTGGATATCGAAGCCCTTTGCCAAGTGGCTCGTGACAATGGCATACTTACGGTAGTTGATAATACTTTTGCCTCGCCTTATTTACAGCAACCGCTCGACCTCGGTGCCGACCTGGTTTTGCACTCTGCCACCAAGTACATCGGCGGTCACTCCGATGTAGTTCTGGGATCGGTCGTTACCAGTAAGGAAGATTTAGCCGAAAAGCTGTTCTACCTGCAAAATGCGGTAGGCGCTATTCCAGGGCCGCAGGATTGCTTCCTGACCTTGCGCGGCATCAAAACCCTGCACCTTCGGGTAGAGCGATCTTGCCAAAACGCTGCCCGGGTAGCCCGTTTTCTACAGGAGCACAAAAAAGTAGGCCGGGTCTATTACCCGGGTCTGACCGACCATCCGCAGCACGAAATTGCTTCCCGCCAGATGCGCCACTTCGGCGGTATGGTTTCCTTCTCCCTGGTCGACGACCGCCTGGAGGCCGCTCACCAGGTTTTGAGCAGTACGCAATACTTTACCCTGGCCGAGTCATTAGGCGGCGTAGAGTCTTTAATCGGTCACCCCGCCAGTATGACCCATGCCTCCATACCACGTGAAGAACGCATTAAAGTCGGCCTCACCGACTCTCTGATCCGATTGAGTGTAGGCGTAGAAGACCCCGACGACCTCGTGGAAGACCTGAGGCAAGCTATTGAACAATAATTTGTTTTAAAAAATCTGACTTGTTTGCTTTTAGCTACAAATTGTTTACTTTTGTTGGAAAGTATTGTTTCAGCAACTGGAGTGTTATGGCTAGGATGAAGCAAAAGTTCGGAAAATTCTTTCGCAGGAACTGGTTTAAGTTGGGTTTTGCTTTGTTGCTGGTCTACATCGTGACGAAGAAAAACCTGAGTTTTCAGATCAACTGGCAGGCTCCGGCCAACCGGGAGCAACCAGAACAAGTTTCACCCCCATCCGCCCACCCGGAGCCGAACGACCCGGTCCTCACCGACCAGGGTGCAACGAAGCCATCCGGCGCGAACCGATTCAACTTTTCGCCTTTTGGCAAACGCAAAAGTAAACAACAGCAGGCCCGGCCCCGGAGCCTACCCGATAAACCAGCAATCGAAAAGTTGGATTTGTTATCCGAATCGGAAATTATCGACTACATAGAGCGCTTCGCTAAAGTAGCGATTATGGAAAGAGAAAAATTCGGCATCCCCTCCTCCTTAATTATCGCCAATGGGTTGCTACACAGCCAGGCGGGCACTTCTTCGATGGTAAAACAAGGAGAGAATCACTTTCAGCTTCCTTGTTCCGATAATTGGGACAAAGCGACCATCACCTACGGCGGAGCTTGTTACCGGGCCTATCCAAGTGCATGGACGAGTTTCCGGGACCACAGCATTTTTCTTACAACTGGGCCCTATCAATCGCTAGCTGGCCGTTTAGGTAGCCGGAGTTATGCTTCCTGGGCTAAGCAACTGGAAAAGATCGGTTTTTCAGAAGAGAAAAATTATGCCGAGCAGGTTATCCGAATTATTGAGTCTTATGGGTTGCAAAAACTGGATTATCAATAGCCGGACCCTGTCCAATTAATTGACGCCTTCCTGCTTCCGGCGGTAAAAGTCTACCCCGGCCCCGTATACCCACCCCGCACGCCCTTTGCGCGTGCGGATTTTCACCCAGGGCTCCACCGTTACTACTTCACCTAAGTTAATGGTGTCCTGGTAGGGGGTCACTTCGCCCAGATAAAAGACCTCGTCGTATAGCTTAAGTTGGTCGATCACTTCACTATTGACAGTGGGCGCCGAGCGCATGTTCAACCCATTGATGGTTACGTATAAAATGCTTCGGGGTTGGTTTTTTCCCCCAAGGTCATTGATGATGGGCTCCGTCTTTTCCCCCTTCTCCTGCTTGGTCGTGTCAGCTAGGGATTCCACGTCAGTAGCTAGACGCTCTTCCCGTTCTTTCAGGCTTCGTTTAGTGGATGTGCATTTCGATACGCTCCAGAAAATAAAGCTAATGAAGAAGATAGCGATAATCAGAATTTCTAGCCGTAAAATGGTGGGAGTCTTCTTTTCGCTCATGGACAAACAACATTTGAAATTCTGCAGGAAATAAACTAATTTAATCATTTTGCGCAAACCTGCGCCAAATAACCTTTCCCGCTTTTTTGCATCCCACCCATATGGTTAATTAACTGGCCGGCGTCGGGCTTATTCAGCCCCTTCGCCTCACAAGTAGTGATGGTTATGCAAATGGACGAACTGCTTCATCAAATTGCCCTGACCCGTGTTCCGGGCATCGGTAGTAAAACCGCCGTTAAACTTCTTGAGCATCTAGGTTCGGCTCGTGCCGTCTTTGAAACGGATTCGAAGACTTTACGACAGGGCTTTAAACTACGTCTGTCATCGGTAGAGGCTATTGCAAATGGCTGGGCCTTGAAGGAGGCTGAGCGGGAGTGGGCATTCACCCAACAGCATGGCATTTTGGTGCTTTCCTACGAAGATTCCGGTTATCCTGACCGCCTCAGGCAAATACCAGACCCACCGTTGGTGCTTTATTTCAAAGGGCAGGCCAACTTAAACGCATCGCATGTCCTCGCTATCGTCGGCACGCGGCGGCCCAGCCCCGTGGGAGTTGAACATTGCCAAAAAATTACAGCGGAACTTAGCGATTTGAAACCATTAATTATCAGTGGGCTGGCGTTCGGCATCGACTACCACGCTCACACGGCCGCCCTGCAAGCCGGCATAGCTACGGTAGGCGTAACCGCACATGGATTGGGCGTACTTTATCCGCCTAGCCACCGGCCGCTAGCTGAAAAAATGATGGCACAGGGGGGCTTGCTCACTGAGTTTCCACACCACGTTACCCCAGAAAAGGAATTTTTCCCCATGCGTAACCGCATTATTGCTGGGCTGGCCGACGGCGTTTTGGTGATAGAAACCGCCGTACGTGGGGGGTCCATGATCACTGCCAACCTGGCCAACGGGTACCACAGGGAAGTGCTTGCCATTCCCGGAAGACCCGGCGAAGAAAAATCCGGAGGCTGCAACTTACTGATCAAGAATCACCAAGCACACCTGGTAGAGGGTGGCGCAGATATCCGGAAGGCGCTTGGTTGGTCTACCCCTGCAAGCAGAGTCGCCTTCCAGCAAGAATTGCTTTTGGACCTTGCACCCGAAGAAAAATTAATCATAGATTTACTAAAGGAAGGCAATGAATTGGCGCTCGATGAGTTAGCTTTTCAGAGTCAGATTCCCGGTTCGATCCTTTCCCGGTGTTTGCTAGAGCTAGAGATTCAGGGATTAGTGCGTTCTTTGCCCGGCAATCGTTATCTGTTGATATAAAACCAGACAATCATCCATGAAAATTTTAGTACTCGTTGTCGCACTCTCGGCACTTACTGCTGCAGGTTGCAATCGCAGCCCCGGAGAACTGGCCAGCAACAATTCTTCGCCCGTGCCCAGACCCGAAAAAAGGGCCAAAAACATTGTGCTGCTTATCGGAGATGGTATGGGCCTTGCCCAGATATCGGCGGGCCTCTACAGCAATAACAATAAGCTCCAAATAGAGCGGCTGCCCGTCATTGGCCTTCATAAGTCTTACGCTTACGATGACCTCATCACAGACTCCGCGGCCGGCGCCACCGCCTTTGCTTGCGGACAAAAAACCTACAATGGTGCCATTGCAGTACATCCCAAAGATACGACCGCTTTGCCTACCATCCTGGAGGAAGCAGAAACTAATGGTCTGCGCACCGGACTGGTAGCCACCTCGACGATTGTACATGCCACACCGGCATCCTTCATTGCCCACGCAGCCAGCCGCAAGGAATACGAAAAAATTGCCACCTATTTCCTCGAAACCGATATCGATTTTTTTGTGGGTGGGGGTAAAAAATATTTCGACCGCAGGGAACTCGACGACCGCAACCTGATAGAAGAATTGATCCGGAAAAATTACCTGGTATCCGATTATTTTCAGCAAGATCTGGAATCCGTTACCTTGGGGCCGGGGGTAGAAAAATTTGCCTATTTCACTGCCGATGACGATCCGCTTCCTGCGCGGCAGGGGCGCAATTATTTAAATCAAGCTGCGGCTATGGCGCTGGACCACCTAAGCCAAAATAACGATAAGGGCTTTTTCCTCATGATTGAAGGTTCTCAGATCGACTGGGGTGGCCACGCCAATGACTCGGACTACATCATCACCGAGATGCTCGACTTTGACCGGATGATCGGAACGGTTATCGATTGGGCTGAGCGCGACGGGAAAACGCTTGTGATCATTACTGCCGACCACGAAACGGGTGGCTATGCGATTAATCCCGGTTCAACAATGGAAAAGCTGGAAACCGGCTTCACTTCTGATTACCATACGGGTACAATGATCCCCGTATTTGCTATGGGACCCGGCCAGGAACTGTTCGCAGGTATATACGAGAATACCGCTATCTACCACAAGATGCGTTCGGCAATCGGTTTTCGAAAAACCGTGAATTAGAACAGGCGAGCGATTTTCCGCTCCATTTCAAATGATAAAAAGAGGCAATACTTTTGGGTAGGTATTGCCCCTTTTTATATCGAGCTATTATTTGAATGGTTTTTACAAGTGTCGTTCGGCATGGTAGGAAGAACGAACTAACGGGCCACTCTCGACGAAATTGAAACCTTTTTCCAGGCCGACGGCTTTGTATTCTGCAAATTTATCAGGATGGATGTAAGCATCTACTTCCAGGTGCATTTTAGTCGGTTGTAGGTACTGTCCGATGGTGAGCACATCGCAACCGTGCTCCAGCAGATCGTCCATGGTGCGATACACCTGTTCATCCGTTTCGCCTAACCCCACCATGATACCGGACTTGGTCCGCTTTCCGTAAGCTTTGGTGCGCTGGATCTGCTCCAGGCTGCGGTGGTATTTAGCCTGCGGGCGCACCTTACGGTAAAGCGCTTCGACAGTTTCCATGTTGTGCGAAACAACCTCTTGTCCGGCGCTGATCATCCGCTCCAGCGCCCACCAGGTGGCGCGCACATCGGGAATGAGGGTCTCGATCGTTACGTGCGGGGTTCTGTCTTTGATGGCCCGAACGGTTTGGTGCCAGACTTCGGCGCCGCGGTCTTTGCGCTCGTCCCGGTTTACGGAAGTAATAACTGCGTGTTTTACCCCCATCAAGTCTATGGCTTCGGCCACGCGGCGGGGTTCATCTTCATCGTATGCTGGCGGACGACCGGTTTTCACAGCACAAAAAGAGCATGACCGGGTGCAGGTATTACCTAAAATCATAAAGGTAGCCGTACCGGCTCCCCAGCACTCTCCCATATTCGGACAGTTACCACTTTGGCAGATGGTATGAAGGTTGTACTCGTCTACCAGTGATCTTACTTTCTTATAATTATCGCCGATGGGCAACTTGACCCGCAACCAATCCGGCTTTCTTCTGCGTTGTTCTTTCTTCTCAACAATTGGTAATTCAATCATGTATCTCCCTTTAACTTGGCAAAGTAACTTCTACTGGAATACAAACTGGAAGCCCTTTTGTTTGCCTGGCTTACCAGCGCTTGCCAAGCTGTAAATTTATGTAAAGATTCACGAAAAGCGCCTGGTTCTCTCCGTCTTCAATCAGTGGCGTTTCGACCATGATCGGCACTTCCTGGAAAAAGAGATCGAACATTACCCCTGCCTCGAGGGCTTTGACAAACTCATCAAAAGCTCCCCAGTCAATGTGGACGGCCGCTTTACCGTGCAGGCCTGGCACGATGGATAATTCGCCCAGCCCGCGCGCAAAACCGGAAGCTCCGTAGATACTATTGATATCCAAAAACTTATCGCGATTCTCTTCCGAGAATCTTTCGCTGCGCACGATAAAATCGTTGACGCCCGATTCGGCAAAGTAGCGCAACTCTAAATAATAGGGCTTGAGAATACCCATCGTAGCGCCCCCTTCGTAAGTGAGGCCGATTGCTACGCCCTTGCGTTTCGCCTTTTCAGATAAGTACCGCTTTTGCCCGAAGCCGCCCCGCAGTGCAAAGAAATTGTTCTGTTTTCCGTAAATGAAAGACCGGAAGGTGCGGTCCGAATTAAATGGCTGGATGTCGAAGCTTTGCTTCATTTCCTTGCGGTGTTTCAGCTCTCCGAATTCAAAGTTCCAGTAATTGGTCAGGTAATAGGTTTTGACCTGCCCAATGTTCACGCCAAAGGCCCAACCGTTGGTGTGTAGCTTGAGATCAGCAGTTACTTCCCGGTCGTAGATGATGCCTTTGGAATCATCGTAGTTGTTCTCCCCGAGGGCTATGGTCTCTTGAGCAACAACCCACAAAGGAAATAGGAGGGCGATACTTACAAAAAATATTTTCACCATAAGTCATTTGCTTAAATGTTAAACGTTGCTTTCCTTCGAAGGTTGGGAAGCGCTGATCTATCTTGATTTTTTTCTTATTTATAACACTTAAAATAATAAATTCGATATACAAAAGCGCACCGGTTTTGACCTCGGCAAGACTTTTAAGCAAAAAATAATCTGCGTTGGTACTGGTATACGCAAAAGAGATCACCCCCCGGCTCAAGTACGCCACCCAATTACTTTTTGACAATTTGTTGAATGTGGCGCATACCTGTACCGCCGACCCTGGGGTCTTTACCGACTACACGGGGCCCCGGTTGGTTTACGGTCAAAACCCGGAGTTGCTGTCCGGGGCGCCTCGGATGTTTGCCCATTCGCTTTTAGCGGAATCGGATATTCGGCCGCTCCAGCCCATCATTGGTCAACGGCAGGAACGTCCTTCCCTTTTTACCAGTAAAGAACCTACCACTTTTACTTACTGGTCGTACGACTTGCTGGCGACTGTTTTTTACATCGCCACCCGGTACGAAGAATACCTCCCATTCCAACCCGATGTACACGGTCGGTTTTCGGCCCGGCAAAGTATTTTACATCAACTGGGCGTATTGAATCGCCCGTGGCTGCAGGAACTCGCTTTGGATTTCAGACAATTTCTGCAGTCGTTTTACCCGGATCTACGCCTTAACAAGCCGCCCTACACGGTAGCGCCGACTTACGATGTGGATTATGCATGGGCTTTCGGTCACCGCTCCGGTTGGCGGGAATGGGCGACGTGGGGTAAGCTGCAGCTGCAAATGGAGAAGAAGGTGCTGCAGCTGCGACGCCAGGTTAAAGCTGGCCACCAGGCCGATCCTTTTTTCACTTTTCCCTACCTGGATCAATTACATGATCGGTACCAACTAGCACCTATCTACTTTTTTTTATTGGCCCGCCCGGGAAGGTTCGACCGGAACGTTGATCCCCGGCGCCCCGAGTTCCGAGTCCTGATCCGCGCGGTGGCCAACCGGGCGGCCGTTGGCATTCATCCTTCCTATGCTGCCAATCGACGACCAGCCCGAATAGCATCCGAAAAACAGACCCTAGCTGATATAGTAGACCAACCCATTACTCGTAGCCGGCAACATTTCCTGAAACTACATTTACCCAAGACCTATCGCCAATTGATCGCTGCCGGAATTCGGGAAGACTACACGATGGGGTACGCTGACGCTCCGGGTTTTCGCGCTGGCCTCGCAGTCCCCTTTCCCTGGTTCGACCTAGAGCGGAATGAGATAACCGACCTGATGATTTATCCTTTCTGCGTCATGGATGTCACCCTGAAAAACTACCTTCAACTGCAACCTGACCAAGCCAAGCGAGTAACCGAAGAACTGATCAGACAAGTGCGCTTGTACGGCGGTGCTTTTCGTTATCTTTGGCATAATAGCTCCTTTTCCTCGGCCCATAGCTGGGCGGGCTGGACCGGTGTCTTCGAGCACATGATTAACCAAGCCTGCACCAGCCGGTAACCCTGTAAAAATAAACTTCGGCAATCGGGCTCCGGCTTTTAGACGGAGATTGACTATTTTTCGAAAAATCCATCCATTATGGTTGTCAATCTTAGTGAAAAGAACAGTATAGCCAATCGCTTTATCGCTGAACTCCGGGATACTAAAATTCAAGAAGATCCCATGCGCTTCCGGCTCAACATGGTTCGGTTGGGTGAAATAATGGCCTACGAACTTAGTAAGACCCTTCAATACCAGCCACAATCGGTCGACACGCCCCTGGGAATTGCAGAAGTTCAGCTACCTCAGGACCGCCTGGTTTTGGCCACGATCTTACGAGCGGGCTTACCCATGCACCAGGGCCTGCTGAACGTTTTCGATCAAGCGGATAATGCATTCGTATCCGCTTACCGCAAGCATCATAAGGACGGGTCTTTTGAGGTGAACATGGAATATATTTCCTGCCCGGACCTCACCGACGCCGTGTTGGTTATCATCGATTCTATGCTGGCTACGGGCTCCTCCATGGACCTCACCTTCCGGGCCCTACGGGAGCACGGCGAACCCAAGCAAGTCCACTTTGTAACGGCAATTGCATCCACTCCGGGTCTCGAGTATCTGCGTCGACTCTACCCGAAATACCACATCTGGATGGCGGCACTCGATGAAGAGCTTACGGCCAAAGCCTATATCGTACCCGGCCTGGGTGATGCTGGTGATTTGAGTTACGGGCAAAAGATGCAGGAATAGCGGTTACTGAAACAGCCAAACCACGCCCAGGAACAGGGTCCGGCGGGCGTAAAATTCGGGTATAGCCGTCTGGTATTGCTCATCGTAACGGAACGACTGTACATTGCCGGTGTCGGCTACGTTAGCTACATTAGCAAATGCGATCATGGGATTCCCGGCCAGCGGGAAGAGATAGCTAGCCCCAATGTCGACCCGATGGTAATCCGGGTAGCGTCGGCGCATCTCCTGGTCGGCATAAACTGGCAAATAGAATTCCTCCTCTTCCGCGGGGAGTCCACCGATGACCGGCCGGTAAAAGGCTCCCTGTCGCATCCGGTAGGCCAAGGTAAACTCTAACCCCGGCAGGGGGGTCCAACCTCCGAGTACCCGCATGAAATAGTGAATATCCTTATCGGCAGGCCGGTAGGTGCCCGTACTGTTGTCGAAGGCGCGCAAACCGGAAGCACTCCACTGTAGTTTCCATTGCTCACCCTGCCAGTTTCCCCATATTTCCAGTCCGGAAACTCGGGTCCGGTATTGCTCCTGAGCCCGGTGGTGGTAAAATCCGGCCCCCAGCCGGGTGCGATCTGACCACTCCCATTGATAATCGATCGATAATTGTTGGGCTCGGCGGTCGAGCACGTTGCTTTCACCGGATCGAGCCGGCAAAAACTGATAGTAATGTCCAGCTCCGAATCGCCATTGGTGTGCACCTTGCTGGTGCGTGAGGTGGATCTGACCGGCGCACCGCCCAGACTGTCCGGCGTGGGGTAGCAGATAACGTGCACCGGCTCCGGCCGTCCAATGATCGTCAATGGCCCATTTACCATAGGCAAATGCTTCAATGTTGATAAACCGGATATTGAAATCGACGGAGATTACGGGATGCTCGGGTGAGGTAGCAAAGTCTAATTCCGGAACCTGCCCCGAAGTTATCCGGTCGAACCGTTCAACGCTGACACCGGCTTCTACTGAAATTTGGTCAGCCCAATAGACGCCACGAAACTGGCCGAAATAGTCGCCTACGCCTTGCTTCAAGTCCAGGTTGCCGAGGCGATATTGCGCCTGACTCCAATTCCATTTTTGGTCGAAGTGTAGGCGGTAACGCGGCCCCGAATATATGAGGTTGAGTAAACTTAGATTACGCAATTTCTGCTGTTCGAACAAACCATTGTAGGCAGCGCTCCGGTAGTCGTACCGGTAGCGTTCGCCCAAGGTATAGTTGTAGAACCGGGCCTGTAGGCGGTCGCTCAGCTCGTGGGTGGAGAAAATCCCCCCTTCGATACTCTCAAAACCGTTGATACGAGCCAGGGCTTCCGGGTTGAGTTGTTTGAATAAAAAATGGTGTCCAAGGTTGACAAAACCCAGTACTCGATGGTCGTCGTGGAATTGGTGAACACCCTGCAGTCCGGCACCCGCCAGGTGTAAATTTACAGCATAGCCGGACAGGGGAATTTCGTCGACAGTCTCCAGGGCGATACCGCCGCCAGTGGTTTGCCCCAGCGCCAAAGGGGCGTTACTGGGATACACCTCGACCTCGTCCAGCAATTCCGTATTGAAAATACTGAACTGCCCCACCCCATTGTCCTGGTCGATCCGTACGGCGTCGCGCAAAGGAATGCCGTTGAGAAAAATTCCGGTAGCCTCCGGCCGACTGCCCCGCAGGCTGATATTGGCGGTCTCGCCCAGGGTCGTTGAACTGGATTGCATATCCACCGCTAGTAAAGGATCAGCCTGGGCGCTGGGATTGCGGTAAATATCCATTCGCTCAATTTTTTGAACGGCAAAAATGGAGTGTACAGCTTCCCGCCCTTTCACGGTAACAGTTGGTCCCTGTGTAGCCAGTGGCTTCAGACCAATCGCCAGTTCTTCCGGAATGGCTTCGGCGTCCAGCGGCACCTTAGCCATCTGATACCCAAGGTAAGAAACCAGCAAGGTATCGGGAGTAGTTGATAGTGGAAGTGCGAACCGCCCCCGTCCATCGGTAGCAGCGCCCGACCTGTAATCGGAGAGGAGCACTACGTTAGCTCCGAGGAGCGGTTCGCCACTGTTATCGTCAAAAACCTTGCCTTCAATGGATTGCCCCAACAATTGGGAGCAACACCAAAACAGGCAGAAGATCCACAGGATCAAACGGTTCATGGCTTTTATTTGGTAGCTTCTAATTCGGGCAGGAGGTAATTTTTTACCCATTCAAAATTGGGAGCAACCTGGAGTGCTTGGCGATAGGTCGCAGCTGCTTCCGCCGTACGCCCTTCTTTTTGCAGGTTTTCCCCTAACTGGGCCAGGCTCTGCAGGTAAAGCCAGGTACCCTCGGCCCCTTTCCGCTCCAGCAATTCGACGGTTTTACTCAAGTGAACGATGCCTTGAGCACGGTTCCCGCCCCACATCTCGGGTGTATACACTAGGCTGTTGCCCTGAGCATACTGAACGATGGGACTTTCCGGGTTTTCCTTTATCGCTTGTCCCAGCAAGCGGTCGATTTTAGGGCCTAGGAACATGCCCTTCATGGGTTGGAAGGCAATTTTCAAACCCATAACTCCGGCCAAGATTGCCTTGGAATCGGCGGTCTCGCCGTATTTCTTGGTATAGGCTTCCACGTGGCCTTGCGCACTCCGGAGGTATGCTTTAGCCTGGTCTTCGGCATCATTGCCCATACAGGTACTGACGGCACCGTATTCGGCGTGGGCCAGTTCCAGCATGAAGGCTGGGTCTTCTGCAGCCATTTCTTCGATATTGCTGATGGCATCGGCCCATAAGTCCAGATCATTTTGCGCATAGGCCTCCATGCACTGTTGCGTGATCGTGTTTGGCAGGGAAATCTGCCCGGTAAGCAGTGTAGTAGGCACACAGAAGGTGAAAATGAGGATCAATGGTTTCATGGCATTTGTTTTTTCTACCATAATGCCGAAACCCTGATCCTGCTGCAAAACCGATTGATCAGCAGAGCTTCTGGCTTGATGAATGGTAAATAGGAACGCCAACTCGTTAGAAAACCGTCTAATGATCCCTAGACCCCCCTACTTTTTCCATTGATCAATCCGAACGTGCCATTGATCACTATTTTTTTACTCGTTAAAAAAAATAAAAGATAATTACGGAGATTTACAAATTGGCTTATACTTCCAACAAATTAGGCTAGAACCATGAACAGCAGGGCCACTGACTATCGCTCCCCTTATTGGCAACAGTACGGTTGGCACTATCTATTCTGGGCCATCTATACAGTTTTCTGGCATTTTGTGTCTTCTCCGCAGCCTTTTTCGTCGGCTTCCTTTCTGACTAGTGCCGTTTTCGCTCTTTCCAATATGGGAGCTGTTTATCTCAATGTCCTGATATTGATTCCGCATCTGCTCAACCGCAAGATTTATGCCTTGTACATTTTATTCGTGCTATTGGATATCGCGCTTTTTTCCCTAGTTCTTGGATTGGGATTGTACTTTACCTTTAACTGGATCGACCCGAAGATCGCCGAAGCCTTTTTTTCCCTGCCCACAGTAGTGCTGGGCTCTACCTTGGGGAGTAATATGACCGCCGTCATTGCTTTTACCGCCATCTACCTGCTCCGGCAGCGGCAAGATGTAGAAAAGCGCAATCGCGATTTGAAGCGAGAGAAAATGGCGGTGGAACTGGAGTACTTAAAAAATCAACTCAATCCCCATTTTCTTTTCAATGCCTTAAATAATATTTACGTATTGATCCGCAAAGATACCGATGCCGCAGCCGACGCCCTAGCAGGCTTTTCCGACCTGCTGCGCTATCAATTATACGCTGCCGATGCCCCCCTTATCTCCCTGGCGGAAGAGTTGCAACATTTAGAGCAATACGCACAGTTAGCCAAACTCCGCAAGAGTAATGATCTCCAACTAGACATTTGCTTTCCGGAGGAGACGGGAAATGTACAGATTCCGCCATTGCTTTTACTGCCGCTGGTAGAAAATTCTTTTAAACACGTCGACCGGAAAGCAGGCTGGATCAACATCAAATGCCAACTAGAGGAGGAACGACTCTGCTTTAGCACCAGTAACAACTACGATGGTGGACTCCGGCAATACGGAAAGCAGGCAACCCAAGCCGGCGGCATCGGTCTATCAAATCTTCGCAAGCGCCTGGATCTATTGTACCCCAACCGGCACAACATTGTGATCGACCGCGATCCCGAGACATCCATTTTTTCCGTAGACCTAACCATCGAGCTACATGAAATGCCTAATCGTTGATGATGAGCCCCTAGCACGCGAAGGGCTGAAAGAATACGTAACTAAAGTTCCCTTTCTTGAACTCACAGGCGAAGCAGCAACCCCGTTGGATGCAATGAAGATCATGGAAGAACAATCTGTTGATTTACTCTTCCTGGACATTCAGATGCCGGAGCTTTCGGGACTGGAATTTTTGAAAGCTCTACAATCCGATGCGCCTTTAGTCATCCTGACTACCGCCTATCCCCACTTCGCACTGGAAGGATATGCATTGGAAGTATTAGACTATTTAGTGAAGCCCATCACTTTTGAGCGCTTTTTTCAGGCCGTCAACCGGGCAAAGCGCCAATTTGAACTTGAAAACCAGGTCCAGCAACAGCCCGGAGCAAGCCTCGACAGCATATTTGTGCGTACGGGCAGTTCTATTCAAAAGATTCGATTAGCCGACTTATACTTTGCAGAAAGCATGCAGAACTACGTACGGTTATTCACCAGGGAAAACAGGATTGTGGTGCATATGCCTATGAAACAACTGGAGGACGAGCTGCCCGGGCGCGACTTTTTACGGGTTCACAAGTCCTATCTGGTAAACCTCAGGGCGGTCGACGGCATGGAGGGCAACAGTCTCCTGATCGGAGAAGAACGCGTTCCCATCAGCCGCAGCCGGGTCGAAGAGGTTCGGCAACGCTTGTTAGGCGATCAGCTACTGGGCTGAAAAGAAAGAGCCCGATCCTACCTGCCGTAGTTCCGGGCTCCCCTTCACGGTAAAATCCGGCTTATTTTGGGGTTCGAATGGTGGTCGTTTCCTGAATCCAGCACCCGACTTTAAAGCTATCGCCTTTTTTCAGGTTGCGGATAAACACATCTTCCGTGCTTGGCATATACTGGTAGTACTGATTGATCCACTTATTAGCTTCTTCTGTAACGTCGGGATCGACGCGCTTTGCTTTGTTCCACATGTCGATAGCTGGCCACACGACCACCTGGCTTTCCCAGCCGCGACCCGGACCACAAAGCGGACCAGAAGAGGCGTACAGGCGACCGATCAGGATATAGGGTTCGCCCCAATCGGGGCGGGCCTCGGCAGCTTTATAAGCGTACTGGCGTGCTTTGGGAAAGTTGCGCAGGTGCGCATTGTAAACTTTAGCTACCAAGAGCAGGTAACGACCTTTTTTCTCGGGATCGTCGGCCGCCTCCGCCACCCGCTCGAACTCGCTTACGGCACATTCGTAGTCGGCATTCTCCAGGCAGTCGTAAGCGATCTTCACCGGTCCGGCACCTTTTGAACAATTCTGGTTTCCGATGCGGATCAGTTTCTGGAAGCGTTCATCGGTCTCCGGGCATCCGCCCCATTTCAAGCGGCTGTAGATGGTACGCAGTTCATCGCAATCGGTTTGGGAACTATCGAAGTTGGCGTAATATTTGTTCATGTAGTATTCACAACCGAAAAAACCCTGAACGGTCTCGAATGCTTCCAGGCGTGAGGGTACGTACTCTTCGACCATAGTCCAGCGGTCACAGGCTTCGCCTTTGCAGTTTTCCATTCCGTGGGCCAGGATTTTACGCACCTCTTCCTGGTATCTGCGAGCCTCTTCGGTAGTTATTTCATCTTTGTTGTGCAGCTCAACCAGCAGGGAGGTGAAGGGATTGAGTACGAAGTCGGGCGTTTTCAAGCCGTCCTGGTCGATAGCAGTTTTGAATAGCTCGTAGACCTCCTTTTTGGGTACGCGGTCGGGATATTTGTAGTACAGATCAAATGCTTTGCGCGCGCTGATATACCCCCCCTCGGGATAACACCGATCCACCGCGTCGTAGAGCATAAAAATCGTATCGATGTAGCGTTCTTTTTGCTCTTGGGTTCCGGCCTCAGCCAAGAAGCTTTCGTAGAAGATGAATCCGTCGGCAAAGACGGTATTGCGACGGCCATCGGCAGCGGGCGCCTCATCGTATACTTTCTTCCACAACTCGAAAGCCTGATCCATATCTCCCGCCTTAAGGAAATCGCGGTAGAGTACGTAATTAGTTTCCGCCTGATCGGGATTGGGCGCATCGGAAAATTTTTTGCAGGGGCTTAATTCTTCCCCAGGTTGCTCCCTGGGCGGCTGAGGTTGTTCGGTTTGGGTGGTTTCCTCTTCGGTAGGGCCCGGAGTTACTTTCGGAGAGCAACCGGCTAGACCTGCCAGGAGTGTTGCGGCAAGCGCACCTGATAAATAAATCCTTTTCATCGCAAATGAACGGTCTAAAGTGAACAATGGAGCAAGGAACTTAACGGCAAAAAGGAGCCTGAAAATCAGAACTCCTTTTCGCCCATGCAAGATCAGTGATATACGGTTACGGGTTTGGCACGCGTACGCGCTCGCCAATCCAGCATGGCACCGTGACGGTCTGGCCACCGGTACCCCGCTGGAAGATATCTTCGACGGGCGGCTTAGATCCACTGATAGCAGAAATTTTACGATTGGCTTCATCAGAGGTCGCATCATCAATGTTACGCGCGTAGGCGTATTTATCGATGGCTGCCAGAACCGCCAGGCCGCGTGTAAAGCCATCACTTCCGCAACTTGCCGCCGATTTGGCATAGACATCGCCGATCAGGATAAAGGGCTTACCCCAGCCATCTTTGTACTCGGCTGCTTTGCGGGCGTTGCTGCGCGCAGATTGGTATTGATTCAACTGCCAGGTCTGGATGAATGCGACGCTATAGTAGAATTGCGCTAATTTCTCCGGGTCGTCCTCTTGCGCTATAGCTTCCTTGTAGCGAGCTACGGCTTGTTCGTACTTGCCTTCTTTTTGCAACTGAGCGGCATCGTAACCCGGGTTGTTCGCCCGGCGCTCAGCCTCGATTTCCGCATTGATTTGCGCGGCTTTTTCTTCGTAGGCTAGTTTCAGGCGCTGCACATCCGCATCAGTAGTGTCGCAGCCTTGCTTGCGCAAGGTGGAGTACACGTACTTGATTACTTCCAGGTCTTCCGGATTCTCTTCATAGCGCGGCAGTAATTTATTCTTAAAGTAGCCGCAGTCAAAGACATCCTCTTCGATCGGCTTAAAGGCCGTATTAAAGCGGGCAAGTGCCGATTCGTAGTATTGACCATAAGTATCGTTATTCTCTATATTGTATTCCGCGATCTCGGTTACCGTTTTGTGAAGATTGCGCGCTTCCTGGGCATCCATCGAGCCATTTTTGAATTCGAAAGCCGCGATGTGTCCTGCCGGCTCGATCGCCGTGTACAAGGCGGCATTACCTGCTTTTTCGTAAGCTTTGTACAGCACCTCCAGGTTTTCGTCGTAAGGCACGTTGAGGGTATAAAACATGTGGTAAGCCAAATCGCTGTATAGAAGGCCGATGTACTCATCTTTATCGCCTGAGACGCGGATGGCGCCCTGGTCAATGCACTCGGTAGCTTGTTCGTAAAGTTTGACGATGGTTGCTTTCAATTCTTCTTTTTCGGCATCGTCGGTAGCGTTTTTATACTTGGCCAGATAAATGGTAGCTCCGTCGATAAAGTGCCAATCGCGGGCGCCATCGGCGGCCGGAGCCAGCTCGTAGGCCGTCTTCCAGTTATCATAAGCCAATTTGAATTCTGCGGGCGGCAGCTCGGCCAGTTCATCAGCCGTTTTACCTTTGACTACTCCGCGGTAGAGGACATGCGCGTTCGAGGCCTGCTCCTCATCAGGAGAACCATTCCAAGACTCACACTGAGCGGAAAGAATCGTAATGGATCCTCCCAATACCACGCCAACTATGAGGATTTTGCGTAACAGGTTCATGATTAATTGAATTTTCGTTTGAAAAACCAAGTGTTATCGTTAAGGGTAAAGCCTAGTGTTATTTGTACATACGTTTCCTGAAGCACATCCGCCTGGCCGAACCGGCCACCTTCCAGGGTAAAGTCTATGAAGGAAATGCGTTGCCGGGGCAGTATAATGGGAAAGCCGGCCCCTAATGTCAGCCCGTACCCCGTCAGCTGTTCCCCGTTCACCGACCGCGGATCCGTCTCGTAGAAAGCCCCGGCGCGATAACGCACCCGAGCAAAATAGCTATTGAACGCTCCAGCGTCGGGTATCCATTCACTTCCGAGAGCAAAACGATAACTGTTTAATAAGGTTTCGGGTTGGGCGTCGTTGGTATAGTCAGACCACTGACCGTACCGCATTTCCGCCCCTAATTTAAGCTTTGAATACTCTTCGTAGGTAACGCCAACGCCAAATTCTAATGGAAAACGCCCATTCCCGTCAATATCGTCTTCGAAAAACAGGGTATCGACCGATAAAAAATCGCGGCGGAAAAACTGGCTTCCGTTCGTACGAAAATCACTTGCCGGTTGTACGAAGGCCCCGGCAATGAGCCGCTTATCCCCTAAATCGCGCCGCTCTAGCGGCCCCCTTTTGGTGATATCATAGGTATACTGCGCCCCCACGCGCCAGACCAGCCCGCGCACGCTATATTCGTCGCGCAACTCCGTAAAGTAGGCAAGGGGGTAATCATTGAATTGGATCCGCGTACTGTTGGTAATTTTTCCGAAGGTATAGCCCAACTGCAGCCCCAAGGCAAATTGTTTGTACCGGATACCGTTACTCCAGTAAACGCGATACGTTCCGCCCGTACCTTTTAGCAGGCTGGTCGTCGATCCGATATTTTCCCCGTTATCCGCCAATGCTTCTACATCATATCCGACTATAGTGTAGGGTTGCAGGGAAAAACTCATCCCCCAGTCGAATTCATTGGGCGCCGGATTCACCGCCTCCGAGATAGGATTGCGCAGGGGAAAGCCCAAAGCCATATAGCCCAGATTGCCTCCCCAGAGATTAGACGATTCTCCGGGACTCGACAGACCGCTGTACCGGGCGTACAGGCCTACCTCAAAAGCCGTATTGCGCAGGTGCGCCAGCGCAGCCGGATTAATAGTGTTGAGGTGGTAAGGATCGTTGTAAGCTACCCCCATTCCACCCATTGCCGTAGGCGCGCTGAAGATCGGATTCACAAAATTGCCTAATCCGAAGCGCGACAAAGGCGAGTTTATAGCAGGATTGATATTGACATTGTCATTTTCCTGATTGGATTGTGCGGCAAGCTTCCCTCCCCAGAAAACACAACCCATGAGCAGGGTAACCAAAAAGCTTCTCCGGATGCTAACCATTATCGTTGAGTATTTTATTCAATCCGATAAGGACTAAATTTGGATGTACAAATATCTGTTTTTTCAAATGCTCTGCCAAGAAGGCGGCATCTCCGCCGGTCAGCAGGGTTTGGACTTCCGGATAGGCTGCGCGGCAGGCAACACGCATTCCTTCAATTTCCCATATCGCCCCCCTAAGGCCACCGTTCTGTAGGGCGGTTTCGGTACTATGCCCCAGCCAGTAGGAGGGCATCGCAAAAGGCGCTTCGGGCAGGCTACGGGTATAGTGGTGCATAGCACGAAGCCGCATTTGTAAGCCTGGGCTGATGTTTCCACCTCGGAACACACCAGTGGCGTGCAATACATCCATCGTGATACAAGTACCGGCGTCGATGATCAGACAATGCACTCCGGGGTGGATAACTGCAGCGCCTACTGCAGCAGCAATACGGTCAAGTCCCAGGGTATGAGGCGTCTGGTATTCTACACGTATGGGCACAGGGGTGTGTTGAGCAAAAACGAGCACCTCCTGATCGCGAGCAAACTCAGAAGGCGGCACGCTACCTACTGATGATAAGATGACTTTGCGAACCAAATGGTTGGTTGCATAGCTAGTCAGTTCCTGCCAATCGCCCTGCTGCCATAGCCGGATTTCCCGTAATTGATCACCGGCAAAAAGGCCAGTCTTGATCCTGGTATTCCCAATGTCGACCGCCAAATTCAAGCTTCAGACTGTTTAGTGTTTAAAATGGCGAACGCCGGTTTTTACCATTGCCAGCCCGTGCTCGTCGCAGTAATCGATACTATCCTGGTCGCGAATCGATCCGCCGGGTTGAATGACCGCCTGGATGCCGGCTTCGTGCGCGATGGCCACGGTATCGGGAAAGGGGAAAAAGGCGTCGGAAGCCATCACCGCTCCGCGTAGATCGAACCCAAAACGGTGGGCTTTTGCTACCGCTTGTTGCATGGCATCGACGCGCGAGGTCTGGCCGCAGCCGATCCCCACCAATTGCTGATTTTTCACCAAGGCAATGGCATTGGATTTCAAGTGTTTCACACATTTATTAGCAAAAACTAAATCCTCGGCTACGCCGGGGGTAGGAGCCTTGGCGGTCATGAGCTCCCAGTCGGCAGCCGTTTCGACCGACAGATCGGCGTCTTGTTCGATTACCCCGTTCAGAATAGACCGGAAGATGCTTTGTTGACGGTTAAAGTGCTTGACGCGCAAGAGAATTCGGTTTTTCTTCTTCTTGAGTGTTTCCAGCGCGTCCGGTTTAAATTCGGGTGCAAGGAGTACTTCGTAGAAAATTGCATCAATGGCCTCAGCTGTGGCCTTATCGACGGGCCGGTTAGCGATCAGAATCCCACCGAAGGCCGAGACATTATCCCCGGCCAGTGCGGCTGTCCAGGCTTCCTGCAGGGTCGGACGCGTGGCCAGACCGCAGGAATTGGTATGCTTCAGGACGGCAAAGGTAGGACTGGCATCCTGGAATTCTGCCATCAGCCCCAATGCGGCATCAATATCAATTAGGTTGTTGTAAGAAATGGCTTTCCCGTGAAGTTGCTCGAACAGATCTTCGAGCGGTCCGTGGTAAAAACCTTGCTGGTGGGGATTTTCTCCGTAGCGCAGGGTTTGAGGCGGTTGGGCGGAGGTCAGAAAGCCTAAGGGACGTTCTGCATCCTGGCTGAAGTACTGGAAGATAGCCGTATCATAGTGAGCACTGAGGCGGAAAGCCCGGCGTGCCAGCTGCTTCCGGTCGGCGAGATCGGTTTTGCCTGCTTTTTTTGCCAACAGATCCAGCAGGATAGGATACTCTGCCCTGGAAGGAACAACAACAATATCGGCGTAATTTTTAGCTGCTGCCCGGATCAGGGAAATACCGCCAATATCGATTTTTTCGATTATCTCTTGATCTTCCTGCGTTTGCGCCAAGGTCTCCTCAAAGGGATAGAGGTCGACGATGACCAGATCAATTTCCGGGATATCGTACTGTTCGAGTTGCTCGAGGTGAGCGGGTTCCCGCCGGGCCAGGATACCTCCGAACACCTTAGGGTGAAGGGTCTTTACCCGTCCGTCCAGAATAGCCGGGTAGTCCGTCAGGGATTCAATGGCCGTTACGGGGATGTCGCGCTCTTCGATAAAAGCCTGCGTACCACCAGTAGATAAAATATTCACGCCTAAGGCGTGGAGCTTATTGACAATGGGCACCAAGCCCTCTTTATCGAACACCGAAATGAGTGCCGTGCGGATTTGTTTTTCCATATAAATATTGAGATGTGGCAAAGAAGATGCAAAGTTAAGGAATAGGCCTTACAAATCCGCAGCCCATCTCACTAAAAGGCCCCCTCAGTGGGTTGATTCCCGCTCGGAGCTAGGTTGGGATACCCGTTGTCCGTTCTCGGCACCGGGGAAAACTACCCGGGTGCGCGGCAGATATTCCGGATACTCCCGGCGGATATAATCGATCAACTTTTCCCGTACGGCGCAGCGCAGGTCCCAGGCCTGAGGTGGGGTACGGGCGCCCATGAGCGCACGCACTTCGATGGTATGCTCCCGTGCATCTGTGACCACCATATTCCGGACCTGCCCATCCCAGAGCGGCTCTTGCTGAATGATAGCCAAAAAGTATTCCCGGAGTTGTTGGACCGGCGTTCGGTAGTCCAGATATAAATAAACCGAGGCTAAAAGGTCGGTGGATTCGCGCGACCAATTTTGGAAGTGTTGGTCATTGAAATGATTCAGGGGCACTACAATCCGGCGGCGGTCCCAGGTTCGCACTACTACATAGGTAAGGGTAATCTCTTCTACGGTTCCGTATTCGCCGTGGATGATCACAAAATCATTGATCCGAATGGGCTGCGTAAAGGCCAATTGGAAACCGGCCAGCAGGTTGGCGATCGATTTCTGCGCGGCAAAACCGATAATGATACCGGCTACCCCCGCTGAGGTGAGCATGGTGGCACCCAACTCCCGTACGCCATCAAATTGAAGCAAAATAAGGGAAGCGGTAAGCACAAACGTTGTGAATATGGCTACCCGCTTGATGTACAATACCTGCGTGATAATCTTGCGGTCTTTGAATTGTTGCTGGTCATCAATAACCAACTGCCGCTGCAGGGCTACACTCAGCAGATGGACAAATTGAATGAGCAGCCAGGCCAAGAAGAGGTAAAAAACGATTCGTGCCACCAGATGAATAGATTCCGGCAACAGGGCCCCGATCCGCAATTCGGGCAGCAGAAAAAGGGCTACTACAATGGGCAGGCCGATGATCAAAGGTTGGCGGAAATACTTTTCGATCAGATTGAACAGCGGGTGTTCCGACTTTTTATAAAGCCGGCCGAGCAGACGGAAAAGCAACCACAACAGGATGCGGATGCCGAAAAACGCAATGAGCAGCCATCCAATTTGCTTACCCCATTCCAGCCAAATGTCAGGTATTTGCTTCATGTTTTTCTTTTAAAGAAACCATTATAGTTTACGTTGTTTAATCCGTGGAGCCGGAACTTCTGCTTATTCGTTCCCCGGATGCTGGGGCGGCCCACCCGGCCCGGCCGTTTGCAGGCGCAGCATATTCCCCATATGATAGCAGGTCCGGCAGCGGGGCTCGTACAAGTCTTTTTCGCCTAACATGACGGTGGAATCGGAGGTGACCAGCCGGTAGGAATGAGTGGCCAGGTTGCCGCAATGTTGACAGATGGCGTGCACCTTGGTAATGTATTCGGCCACCGCTAGGAGGTGGGGAACCGGACCAAAGGGGCGGCCCCGGAAATCCATGTCGAGCCCGGCGACAATAACCCGAATACCGCGCAACGCCAAGGCCTGACAGTGTTCCGGCAGTTCGCTATCAAAAAATTGTGCTTCGTCAATACCTACCACACTGACCTCTTCCGGAGCATTCAGAATGCCCCGCGAATGCCCGATGGGAGTTGACAATACGAAGTTGCTGTCGTGCGACATGACCTTGGTTTCATCATAGCGATTATCGATTTCGGGTTTAAAAATCTCGACGCGCTGGCCGGCTATCTTTGCGCGCCGCAACCTGCGGATGAGTTCTTCGGTCTTCCCCGAAAACATCGACCCGCAGATAACTTCGATCCAGCCGCGCCGTTGTCCTTTAATTTGAGGTTCCAGGAACATGTAAAAAAGGGATTATCCGTTTATATTTACGTACCGGCAGGCATTTGCCACCGGTGAACTTATGTATAACAACAAGATAAGGATTACCCGATAACCGCCACTATAACCCCATCGATCTTACCGGTCGATCATTGCTTCACACAAAAACCGGCTCCGTACTATGGATGTGCAAAAAGCCAATACGCTGCTCCGAAAAATCAACTCCCTTTACAAAAGCATTGACCCGGAAAAAGGGCAAATCACCGCTATCGAACGAGATCTCATGCTGAGCTATATCCGGCAGTTTTACGAACTATTCATGGATACAGCCCCCCAAGAATCCGTTACGGATACCGACGGCAAACGCACCTTTTCTCGCCCCTCCGAACCAGAAGTGCCGTCCACTCCCGAGCGGCCCTACCGCAAGCCGCGCATCATCGAGATCCCCGAAAGCCTGAAAAACCTGGAACAAGAGGCTGCCCCCTCCCGAAAGACCGCCCCCGACCCACCCATCAAACCAGCTGATGAGCAACCGGCTGCCCCCCCTCCGACTCCTAATCAAGAAATGGAAGCACTGTTCTCCTTTTCGCAAGCCCAGGAACTCTCGGAAAAGCTGAGCGAACAACCCATCGGAAATCTCAACAAAGCTTTAGCGATCAACGACCGCCTGCTGTACATGAATGAATTGTTTGGCCGCGACATGCAATCCCTCACCGAAAGCCTGGGCATCCTGGACCAGTATACCTCAATGGAGGAAGCAAAAGGCTTTTTGGTTAGCCTCGCTGAACAATACGACTGGACGGACGAAAACCGGAAGGATACTGCAAAGGACTTTATCAAATTGGTACGCCGGCGTTATTTCTGATTCCTCATTTTCCATAACGACAAATAAACCATGAAGACAATTGCTGTTTTCACCTCCGGAGGCGATGCTCCGGGCATGAATGCTTGCCTTCGGGCGGTGGTACGCACCGCCCTCAACGAAGGGCTCCAAGTCAAAGGTATTATGCGCGGCTTTCAGGGCATGATCGAAAACGATATTCGCGACATGGATAGCCACTCTGTGAGCGGTATTATCCATCAGGGCGGCACCATTCTGCGATCGGCCCGCAGCAAAGACTTTCGGACCGCTGAGGGCCGCCGCAAAGCCTACGATAAGCTGAAAATGCATGGTATCGAGGGCATCGTGGCAATCGGTGGTGATGGCACCTTTACTGGAGCCAATATTTTCATGCAGGAATACCCCGACTTGGCTATTGTGGGTTGCCCGGGAACCATTGATAATGATTTGTACGGCACAGATTACACCATTGGCTACGATACGGCGATCAATACCGCCATGAACGCTATCGACAATATCAAAGATACGGCCAACGCGCACGACCGCCTTTTCTTCGTCGAAGTGATGGGACGCGACGCCGGCTTCATTGCGATGTCGGCCGGAATTGCCACCGGTGCAGAGGCCGTCCTGATACCGGAAAGCAAAACCAATATCGACGAACTGGTCGCTCACCTGGAGCGCGGCTTCCAGAAAAAGAAAAATTCCAGCATTGTGGTAGTCGCAGAGGGGGATGATGCCGGCGGCGCTTTCCAGATCGCTGAAGAGGTCAAAAAGCGGTGTTTCGAACGGTATGAAATCAAAGTCTCCATCTTGGGGCACGTACAGCGGGGGGGGCGCCCTACCTGTATGGAGCGGGTACGCGCCAGCCGCATGGGATTGGAAGCAGTAAGAGCCCTGCTAAGGGGAGAAAAAGGCGTTATGGTGGGTATTGTCGACCACGACATTCGCCTGACCCCTTTCGAAAACGCCATCAAACACCATCAGGAACTCAACCCCACGCTGTTGGATATGGTTAACATATTGACCTGAATATTGCGTACTAGTTTAAGTAATGCATTATTCAGGCGTTATATTATCATGATAATCACCGCCATGTTCTCATCCCTGAGCCAGCAATTGCGATTTAGTTTGGGATGGCCCCTGCGTTTTGTTGCTTTACTTTGGGTCGTCCATGGTATTCAGTATCTGTTCAATTTAGATTTAGGCTATTACGGAATTTATCCCCGAGAGGTTATCGGCCTGAGAGGGATCGTTTTAGCGCCGCTGATCCATGGCAGCTGGGGGCACCTCCTCTCGAATACTCCTCCCCTTTTTGCTTTGAGTGCTATGCTGTTATTTTTTTACCGTCGCGTTGCCATTCCCAGTTTTATACTCATTTACCTGCTTACCGGACTGATGGTCTGGCTTTTCGGTCGATCGGTTTTTCATATCGGCGCCAGCGGGGTAATCTACGGATTGGTTGCCTTCCTGTTTTGGAGCGGTATATTCCGGCGTAATGCCCGGGCCATCGCTCTGGCTTTGATTGTTGTTTTTTACTACGGCTCTATGTTCATGGGCATATTGCCAGGGCAGGAAGGCATATCTTGGGAAAGTCACCTGCTGGGCGCACTGGTCGGCATCGTAGTAGCTTTTGCCTCCAGAGGCCAACTCGAAGAGGCCGAAAAGCAATTGCGATCCAAACCGGATGATACACAACCGGAATACTTTCTGGACCGTGATACATTTGACCGGCCGCGTCCCAACCGTACGCAAGATACTAATGGTCATCCCCCTACTTCCCGCTGGTACGTTTCCGATACGACCAGGAAAAGCCAGCGCTCTAATCGCGATCGGTTATGACAGCTTCGGACCCAAAAGGCAAGAGGTATCAGAAACTCCTAGCGCGCGTTTACGACTCTGTCGTATCGCCCTGCGAGCGGGATTTTCTGTCCGGTTACCGTGGATCGCTTATCGGACAAGCCTGCGGCAACGTACTGGAAGTCGGCTGCGGAACCGGTGCTAATTTTGCTTACTACTCTTCCGATATTAGTTTACTGGTGGCCACCGAACCGTCCGGCCCAATGCTGGATAGGGCCCGGGCGAAAGCACCTTCGCACCTGCCCATCCATTTTCATCAGGTAGGCCTGCTTGACGGAGCGCTGCACCAGCTGCGCCCCGAAGACGGTTTCGATACGATTGTTTGTACCCTTGTCCTTTGCACAGTTAGCGACCCAGCAGCCGCCATCCTGCAAATGCGTAACTTATTGGGTCGGCGGGGAAAACTAATTGTGCTGGAACACCTGAGCGACTGCCGACCGCTCCACCAACGATTTCAAAGATGGGTCAATCCGCTTTGGAAAAGGATGGCGGGCGGCTGCAACCTAACGCGGCACACCGACCGCGATCTAGCAGCAGCAGGGTTCAGCCCCCGAGCAGAAGCATATTTCCGGAAAGGAGTGCCATTCTATGCAGCGACCGGCTCATTTGAAACACCACCGTCCTAAACGTCGCGAAAATTCTTAGGAAATCCATTGACGCCGTTGGCTTCCAACGTACGTTGCAATTCCCGCGCCTCGTCCAGGGTAGGAAATGCCCCTACGATCACGATGTACAGCGTCATTCCACTGCTGTTCGTTTCGGCTACAAAAACCGGTTCTCCGAACCGCCGCTCGAGATCTTTTCCCAACCGCAGTACGTTGGTTTGGTTTTGGAATGCGCCCACCTGAACGCCCCATCCGGTTTTGGGATGATCAGAGACATTGATCCGGATCACGGTATCGCCTTCACTGGGTGAGGCCGGGTCGCTCCCGACGCCGGGTTGGGTAGCCGCTCCGTCGTGCAGGTCTCGCCGGCGTAGCGCTTCGGCTACGGCCCGGTCGCCGTTGACCCTCCCGTAGCCGTATTTTCGGGAATGGCCATTGTAATATTCAGAAGGGTGCCCGATTTTGTCGGCAGTCTGACGCAGAATGGCTTTCACCTCTTTGGCGGTGAGATTGGGGTTGGCAGTAAGCATGAGGGCGCAAACGCCGGCTACTAGCGGGGCAGCGCTTGATGTACCGCCAAAATGTTTGTAATGACTACCCCGCGGAACACCATCGACCCAATATCGGTAGTCACCCGTTGCATCCGAATAGCCCTCGTCCCACCACGCTCGGGCAGCGATGATGGGCCAATGCCCGTTGGAGGGCGCCACCACATCGACTTCCATCCCCCGGTTGGAGTAAGGAGCATACTGGTCGAGGCTGGTGCAGGCTCCTACCGCAATTACGTCGGGATGAGCCGCGTAGTAATTGATGTATTCCTTCCCATCGTTGCCGACCGCAAAAATAATCACGCAGCCTTTGCCGTTCCGCCCCTCGCGGGCAGCACGGGCAATAGCCGATTCTTTGATGTGATCCAGCGTATTTGCCCGATCGGTACTACCCCAGCTGCAACTAACAATATCGGCATCGTTTTCGATACAGTAGTTAAACATTTGCTCGGTCCGCAAGGAACTGAAGGAGGTCCCACTGATCGGCATGAAACGGGCATTAGGTGCAGCCCCGACGATGCCGACGTTATTGGTAATCGACAAAGCCACGCTCGCGCAAGGGGTACCATGGGTATAGCGCGGGTCGCCCTGATAAACCTGGGTGGATTGATTCCAGATATCGAACGGCCTGTAGACCTTATTTTTCAAATCCGGATGGGAGAGGTCAAATCCATTATCGATCACAGCAATGGTGAGCTGTTCCGACCCAAAGTTTCCCAGCCGGCGCCAGGCATCTTTTACTTTGGCGTCGGCGCCGGGTTGCAAACGCAGATTGACTCCGGGGATATACCCTTTGTTTTCCAAATGCCACTGATGATCTACCAAATCATCCTGGGGCAACCGCAGGTCGTAGGCATCCAGTACCGTGTCCAGGTCGGGCTGAGCGGTTTTGACTAAAGAACTCTGCTGCAGCAGGTTCGCTACTTTAATAGGGTTGGCTGACTCTTTGGTCACTTTAGCCACCAGTACGGTATCGCTCCGGCGCTCCACCAATTCAAGGCGATACTCGTCTAAAGCGATATTTTGTTCTTCCCGGTCGACCGCTTCCTCAAAATAGATGATGATCTCACCGGTAGGTAGGAGGGGTCGGTCCGAACCTTCGGCCAAATAGACATGGGTACCCACTTCCACTTCATCCCGTTGCCGGACCTCATCCAGTTTGCGATCGACCTCTTCCGGATTACTGGCCGATTTTAACTTCACGATCCGAAAGCCTCCCAAATTCGGGTGCAGGTCTTCCGAAACGTAATCCGGGTCGTTCTCATCGCCTTGCTCTGAGAGGCGCAAACCCACGATGGAAGCGCTTTTGTGAATTTTGAGTTCTCCTTTGCCGTGGCGAATCACCATCTTCTTGTCCACTTATTGGTCATTTAGGTTTTACATTGCCCTTTTGCCTAGGACTAGTCGCTTAAATTAGCAACTCTTTGGGTATGGGACAAGGAAAATAAAAAATCCTGCAAATAAGGCGGCCTACCACTGAAAACCCCCGACCCGCTGTGACAGCGAGCCGGGGGTTACGCTTAGTCCGGTAGCTCCGGGTTGATCTAGGCGCGCTCTTTTTGGCGCTCTTGATACATTTTTTGCAATTTTTTCCGGGCAAAAAATATCCGGCTTTTAATTGTACCCAGTGGAGCTTCCAGCTTTTCGGCAATTTCTTCGTATTTGTAACCTTGATAGGCCATCATGAATGGCTGGCGGAAATCTTCTGGCAACGTATTAACCATTGACATCAGCTCACCAAACACCAGGTTTGATTCGCCGTCATTGGCAACAGTGTTGTCTCCACTGTTCAAATAATAGTTGTTTGGCGTTTGGTCGATGATCATGTTGCGACGCACCTTCTTGCGGTAATTATTGATAAAAATATTGCGCATGATGGTAACGGCCCAGGCCTTAAAATTGGTGCCGGGCTTGTATTTATCAGCATTCATGATAATCCGTAAGGTGGTATCCTGATAGAGATCTTCAGCGTCCACTGCATTCCCCGTCAGTTTGAGGGAAAAAGCACGCAGGGAACCGCTAATAGCGTCCAGCAGGTCCTGTATACTTTTTTGATTCTGCATTGCGTAAATCATAGTCGGTGATTTTATTATTTGGGACAACCTGCAATTATTATTTACAAATCTATGTTCAAACACCTAAAAATGCAAATATTTTTGCCCTTTTGACCCATAGATTGGGGTTAACTGTAGCAGGATTGACAATTTGTTGACGACTAGGCCAACCGAGGTTAAAAAATTTAACGCTTTTAAACTAAGCTGGCACCTGGTTGTATATTATTTAAGCAAATAATTCGGCGCAAAAATTCCAACCGAAGGGATTTTGCGACGTTATTCGGTTATAAAAAGCATGATGGTTATGGAAGGGGTAAACGGGAGAAGTGTCATTCATCTTCCTACAAATATTCGCACGCTACGCAAGAAGCTCAACATCAGTCAAGAGGAACTTGCCAACCGCATCGGCCTCAACCGGGGCAATATTGCCTCCTATGAAAACGGCTCGGCCGAACCCCGCATATGCAACCTGCTCAAACTGGCCGATTTTTTTGGCGTGTCACTCATGGATTTGGCCCAATCAGACCTGTCTGATCCCGAACGGTACGAAATGGCCACGACCTACTACCAGCAGATGGAAGGAGCAAACCGAGCAGTCATTAACCATTTTGTAAGCCGGGCCGAAGAGATCGATGAAGTGCTGGAAGGTTTGCACAAATGCTGCCACTTCCAGTTCAAGTCCTTAAACGAACCGTCGCGCGAAGTCCAGATCCTGATGGGTAATTTCGAACAGCTTCATTTAGCCGCCAAGCAATTATTCCAGGAGCACAACCGACTGCTCGATTTCATGAAATGCCATATAAAATAGAGATACCCCATCCGGAACTATGGTTGTACAGCCTCAGCAAAAACCCTAAATTGCAGCTTTTGATATCCGATGGGGTATATCCACCCGTTTCCGCAATTCCGTAGCTTCGCTTAGCGTTCCTCTTTTTGCTTTGACGAAACTTGTGTTTTGCAAACCATAATTACATGCATATACTCTTACCTTTATTGCTACTTTCCATAACCGTAGCAGCATCTGCACAAGTGCGGTTTCTCGACGCCCCACTTCAGGAGGCCATTGCACAGGCCCAGCGCGAAAACAAATTGGTTTTCGCTCATTTTACCGCCACTTGGTGCATGCCTTGCCAGTGGATGGAAAGCCATACCTACCAAAACGAGGATCTGGCGACCTTCCTGCATCGGCACTACTTACCGGTTAAGGTAGACGTCGATGACTTTGACGGTTATGCCGACAAAGAGCGCTACAAGGTTATCATGCTGCCCTCGATTCTCATTTTCAATGCCCGGGGTGAAATGCTGGCCCGCTACGAAGAGTCGCTCTCAGCGACCCGCACCTATGAGATCCTGGAAAAGCACCAGCAATCTACTATGCAGGGGACGAACGGCGCCCTGGGCTACCAGGCGCCTAAACCCCGGGTAGATGGCGTTTTCGGGACCTCAGCCCCACAGGCCCTTAAACCTGTCGATCCAGCAAACTATAGACCGGCCGCCAATGGCAAAAACATCCTTTATCCGCCCCCGACCACTACTATGTCGGGTCCCCGGCAAAGCGTATCGGCACAAAACCCCGACGATACGGGACAAAAGTTAGAACCACTGGTGCCCGGCCAGTGGTTTGGCGTACAAATCGGCATTTTTAATCGGTACGAGGATGTCGTCAAGCGCGTTAAAAACCTGGAGCAGGTGATCGAGGAAGAAGTGCGGATCTTGTCCAAAAATCAGGGCGACCAGTTGTTTTACCGTATCCTCGTAGGTAAATTCTCTTCCAGAAAGAAAGCCGAGGCCTGTCTACAGGGGCTAATCCAAAAAAACATCCCGGGATATGTCAAAGACTTAGCAGAATAACAAGCCAACCTTATTTTGACATGTTATTCTGCCGCGAGGGGGCACTTTAATCCGGAATAGGTACGTTCCTTAGGCTCAAGCCTTTCCTTTTGTAAGACCGATTAATCCAAAGCTTGGAACATGGTGAAACACTTTATTTTACTTGTATTTTTGGGCCTCGGACTCTCATTTGCTGTCCAGGGCCAGGAAATCCGAAACATACGATCGGGCGGTACCAATATCGAAGAGCCAACGGGTAGCCTTCGTTCTTCCATAAATTTTGCCGGCGACGTCGTCTTTGGTGACTTTATCGGACAGAGTAACGACAGCGATCCGGATACTATTTTTCTTTGCGCTGGAGACCAACTCGATGTTTCCGTAGATAACGCCGTCCTTGACGGTGATCCCGATCCCAGTACAGAACCTGGAATTGCCTACGTGATTTATGATTGTCTGCCCAGTATCACAGGGCCATCATTAAACGATATTGCAAGCGATCCCTGCCTCAACCAGACCGATCCAATTATCCTCAACGGAAATCCCGTGCCGTTAACTGGCGACTTTTGGCTACTTATAGGCGCTCAGAACGGCGATGTCACATTCAACAATCAGGGGCAAACACAGGAGGCCTTTGCAGGCGGTGCCCCCTTCGGCTTTTTTACCGCACCGATTACGATCGACGACTTTGCTGGGTTGGTATACGAAACCAATCCCATGGACACCGTATCCGGGCCAAACGTCAACGTTAACATCAACGATGCTTTTTATATTGTCTATCTCAATCCGATCGAACTCATCGATACCACAACTGGTATCGATGCCAGCGGTTGCCGTGGTTCTTTCACTGTAAATGGCGGACTTCCCCAATTTTTGGCTAACGAACGCTACGATGTTAGTGTGGAACTAACCAGTGATCCCTCCGTCGTCGGAGAAGTCATAGGGAACATCCGCCCCAATGAGAGTACTGAGTTTTTTGTCCCGCAGCCCGGGATCTACGAAATCACGGTGTCCGACGGCAAAAGCTGCCAGTTGCGCTTTGAGATCGACATGGCAGGGTGCACCAATGTCAATCTCAACGTTGGCCTGCGCAATGCCCTGCCGGGTGATACCGTATGTGTACCCGTAACGGTCAGCAATTTCCGGAACATCGGTAGCATGGAATTCAGAATAACCTGGGATGAAAGCATCATCGACTTTCTGCGGGTGGAAAACTTGAACAGTTCGTTGGCCGGTTTTAATACGGATGCCATTAATCCTTCCGAAAAGCCACCGGTGGGCATTCCGGATACGCTCTTTGTCTCCTGGTTTGACCTGAGTCTGATGAATTCTGACCTTCCCGATGGAGCTGTTCTGTTCGATATATGCTTCGAAGTCATTGGGGGCTTTGGATCGAGCTCGCCAGTGACCGTGCTCGAAGACCCGACCCAAATCGAATTTATTGACGTAGAAGCCACAACGGAGATTGGAGCCGTTGTCAATAATGGCCGCATCACCATTACTAGTCAGGTACTTTCCGTAAATGTAGACACTATACCGCCCTCTTGTTTTGACACGACCGATGGTTCAATTACCCTGCGGGTAGATCAGGGTACTCCTCCTTATGACATCTCCTTTCGCCCAGTTGGCGATCCCAATCCGCCCCAGGATGCCGGTAGTATAAACGGTGCCGGCCAGAGTCTCACGATTCCTAACTTGGGCGGCGGTGATTATGAGATCACGATCACCGACAGCAATGTTCCAACCAACGATACTGCCTTTATCGTCACGATCGAAGCTCCGCCTTCGATTGGAGTGAGCTTGGATGCAACCTCCCCCATTTGTAACGGGGATAGTACCGGTACAGTTACCGCCGAGGTCACCACCGACGGCGTCATCGTTGATCCGCCAACTGATTTCACTTTTCAATGGAACATACCGGGCGAAACAGGTCGCTCCCTAAGCGATGTCCCCGCCGGCCCTTATGCTGTTACCGTAACAGATGCGGATGGCTGTACTTCCGATGCTAGTATAGGACTTTCTCAGCCCAGTGAAATTATCATTAACGCCGCCCCGGTTTCCGCCACCTGCAGCGGGGTCGCCGACGGCAGTCTGCAGATCGAGGTCAATGGGGGCATACCTTTTTCCGGCGGTCGCTATCTCTTCAACTCTGATGAGTTTGGTACCGACACCCTTGATGTATTCGACCAGAGCAACTTACTCCCAGGCGAATATTGTTTCACCATTACCGATGCCAACGGATGCACCCGGGAACGGTGTTTTATCGTGCCGGCCTCTAAGGTCCTTGCCATCAATGGCGTGATCGACTCGGTGCGCTGCAATGGCGAATCCAATGGTTCAATCGCAGCAACGGGCACTGCAACGCTCGGCACCCTAATCGAACCACTGACCTTCACCTGGAGTAACTTCAACCCCGCCGCTCCGCCCCAAGACTTCGACATGGGACGCGGAAGCCGTATCGAGCAACTTGCCGCCGGTATCTATTTCCTGACGCTTTCCGACTCCGACCCAGCAGGCTGCCAGGTCGTCGATACGTTTGTAGTAGGCGAACCCTTGCCACTAAGCGTGACAGTCGATAGCGTCATCAATGAAACCTGCGAAACCGGCAACGACGGACAGATTATTGTAGCGGTAGAAGGCGGTACGGCCCCTTATACCTACAGCTGGAGCAACGGTATCGTCGCGGATTCCATTGCTACCGGACTCACCCAAGGGGATTATCGCCTGACCGTCACTGATTTTCTGGGCTGCACCGATTCTGTAGAGATTACCATCGGCGCCCCGGCTGGCCCTACCATCCTTCCCATTTCAGACGACCAGATTGATTGTCCCGGCGATTCAGATGGAACGCTAACCGTTAATGCGAACCCGATTAACAGTCCGATTGCTTCTTATCAGTGGAGTAACGGGGCCATGGGACCGACCATTACCGGGCTTACGGCAGGTACCTATACGGTAACCGTAACCGATGAAGACGGCTGCGTGAGTATTGATTCCGCTCAGGTCATTGCCCCGATACCCGCTACGATCGATAGCGTCCAGACGGTTTCACCTACCTGCCCGGGCGATGTAAATGGTCGTATCATTCTTTTTGCCAGCGGTGATAATCAGCCCTTTACCTATACCTGGGACGAAGGTAGTGGCCCCAACGAGACGGCGAACAACGTTATACCCGGGCTAAATGCCGGCTTTTATAACATAACCATCACAGATGCTAATGACTGCCCCTCTGTTTCGACCATCGTGACCCTGGACGACCCACCGTCTATAGACGTGACGGTAGACGAAATAACGTCTACTTCTTGCTTTACCGGTACACAGGACGGCAGTGCTCGTGCTACAGCAATTTTCAGCGATAGTACTTCCGGCATCTTCAACTTCGAATGGTCATCGGGAGAGACCGCTCAGGGCGTCGATACGGCATTTGCGACCAGCCTCCCCCCTGGCATTAACACCCTAGTCGTTCGCGATGTCAACTCCTGTGTTACGACGGATACCTTTAACGTACCCAGCCCCCCGGAAATCATCGTATCCACAGCGATCGATCCGGTGAGCTGTAATGGTGCGGATGACGGTTCCGTCACCTTGACCGCCAACGGTGGTACCGCTCCTTTCACCTACATCTGGCCGCAATTTGGTAACCAAGAAACCCCAACCCAAAATGATCTGCCGGCCGGCACCTTTACAGCCATTATTCGCGATAGTAATAACTGCGAACGCGAGCAGGAAGTCGTGATCACCGAGCCGGCACGGCTGGTGCTGTCCCTGGACCCGGCGCGTACCAGAGACGTGCAGTGCTTCGGAGACAATAATGGGCAGATCGGGGTTTTAGTCAATGAAAATGATACCATTAATGATCTGGGTAATGCCCCCTTTACCTGGTCGAATGGTGCAGCCCCGCCCGATTCCGACTTTGCCGACAATCTAGCCTCGGGAACCTATTCGGTTACAGTTACGGATGTGCGCGGGTGCCAGGATTCAATCGTAGATTTCACTATTACCGAACCGGCAGAACTCGTGGCTGTCATTAACCAGCCAATGCCGCCAGCCTGCTTTGGGGATGCAACATTCATCACCATCGATACCATATTTGGGGGCAATGGCTCGAATTTTCTGGATTATACCTATTCCGTCAATAATAATGGGTTGAGCTTCCCGCCCGACCAACCGGCCACCATTTTCGCCGGCACCCACATCGTGACTGTCGAAGACCCACTCGGATGTACTATAAGTGATACCCTGACGGTCACCCAACCCGATGAGCTCAGCGTCATCTTCAACCCGGATGCCGTAACGGTAGAATTGGGTGACAGTCTTTTGCTCGAGCCCGTTATTATCAATTCTTTACCACTGCAAGAGACGATCTGGACGCCATCGAATCAACTGTCTGATTCTTCCGTCCTCAATCCTATCATTGTACCCCTCGACGACCAAGAACTGACCCTCAGCGTTATCGATGTGAATGGGTGCGATGCCGTAGGCAGTATTTTTGTTGAGGTCGATCGCAATCGCAATGTATTCATACCTAATGTTTTCTCTCCAAACGGGGATCCGGAGAATAGTGAATTCCGGGTTTTTGCTTGTACCGGTGTAGAAATGATCGAATCGGTTCAAATTTTTGATCGCTGGGGTAATATGGTTTACCAATCCAACGGCATGCCGCCGGTATGCGAAGGGGGAACAGTAATCTGGGACGGCACCTTCCAGGGAGAAGTGGTTGACATTGGGGTCTACGTCTACGCCATCGAGGTGAGTTTCCAGGATGATGTCACTTTATTGTACCGGGGAGACATCGCCGTAATTCGGTAAATCTACCAGGGCAGCAAAATAAAATGGGGGAGTAACTGGTCAGGCTTCTCCCCCTTATTTTTTACAAGACTTCATGATTTACTGGTACCCAACACTTAATTTCTTGGCATTTAAGTATTTTCATTGTCAACACGCAGATGTAGTAGCCCACAGATAAATTGTTCAGGTCAATGCGCGTATCATCAATGCCAGTAGCCAATTGCTCTTGATAGGGTGCTGCACCGGTGACATCCAGAATTTGCAATACTGCAGCATAGCTGACGAGACCGGCATAATTTAGCCGCACATAATCCACGGCTGGATTTGGGAAGACCTTAAAAAACCTTTAACCCCAGCAACCTCCTCCGTGGTTTTATCTAACGGGTTGTCATAATCACCGGAATCAAAATCCTGAAGGCCTAACGTGATCGGATCCGAAAGGTCTAAACATCCGGACAAATTCCCCGCATCGCCACCTACCCCGGCGCCCTCCAGTTCAACTTCAAAGCTGAGGCGCCACACCAGGCAACGCCAGGAAATTCAGCTGATCGTTGGTGATCACCCAGGCTAAAAAAGCCTCCTTTGTCGCTGATAAGTTTTACATTAAAAGGATCAGAATTTCCGTCGCCGAGGCAAGTAGTAATACTGCGCGTTTGTTGTCTTTAGCCCACAAGCGCCCTCCTTCGGCACCATGTTGGGCTTAGGAAAAGCTAGCAAATAATGGTGCAGTAAGGATTATGAGTAATAAATGAACAGGAATTTATTTAGTGAAATAGTGGACAAGAAACCTGTGTTAACAACAAGTTCTGGGGGAATATTGAATAGACTAGTACGAATATTCAATTTTAATCAGGCGGGTTGTCCACGCCCAAATACTTTTGAGAAAAGTAACTCCGAATATTGGCCGTAAGAAGACAAAACCGAGAGAGGAGTGATCCTTCACAGATATTCCGCTTTTTGAATATCCAATTTTTTCATACGGGCAAAAAGCGTTTTGGGGTTGATGCCCAGCAGTTGGGCTGCCCCTCTAGGACCGCTGACGCGCCCCTCGGTCTGGCGCAAAGCCCGGATGATGTACCGGCGCATTGTTTCTTCGAGCGAGACCCATTCCTTTTGGCCCGGCTCATTGACGAAGTCCGTTTTGGGAAGCCAGCTTCCTGGCTTCAGCGTAGGTCCGGATTCCAGTATGACCGCCCGCTCGATAAGGTTTTCTAATTCTCGAATATTTCCCGGAAAAGGATAGTCCTGGAGGGCTTTCAGGGCTCTACCGCTAATCCGCCGGAAAGGCTTGCCAGTACGGGCAGCAAATTTTTCGAGAAAATGCTGGGCCAAGAGCGGAATGTCCTCGGTGCGCTCACGCAGCGGCAGGTTGTGAATGGGAAAAACGTGTAGGCGATAATACAGGTCTTCTCTAAATTTTCCTTCGCGCACCATTTGCTGCAAATCCCGGTTAGTTGCCGATATGATGCGCACATCGACCTGGGTGGTCGCCGTATCACCGATTCGATCGAACTCACCGTCCTGTAGTACTCTCAATAGTTTGGGTTGCAAGGCCAGGGGCAATTCGCCGATTTCATCTAGAAAAAGGGTGCCTCGGTGAGCCAATTCAAATTTGCCTAATTTATCTTTCAGCGCCCCCGTGAAGGCGCCTTTGCGGTGTCCAAAAAGCTCACTCTCGATCAGGTCCTTAGGCAGAGCGGCACAATTTACCTTAATCAGGGGGCGATCCCGCCGGGTACTTAACTGGTGGACTGCCCGCGCCAGGAGTTCTTTGCCAGTCCCCGTTTCGCCCGTGATAAGTACCGTCGTATCGGAAGGACCTACTTGTTCCACTTTTTCCAAAACTGCACGATAGACCGCACTGCTATAGATAATCCCCTGGAAATCGTGCTTCAGGTTGATTTCCTCCTGCAAATATTCGTTCTCGACCTCATACTGGTCCTTGAGTCGGCTGATCTCTTCGAAGGCTTCCAGTAGTTGCAATTCCCGCTCCTTGCGCTCGGAAATATCACGCACAATGGCACAGTTGTACTCTTTGCCCTGAAAATTAAGATAGTTGACCTTTACCTCCACCGGCATTAAGGTCCCGTCGCGCCGTTGGTGAGTCGTCTCAAAAGAAAAGCTTTGCCGGTCGCGAATCTGCAACCAATGTTGTGACCATGTGGTGGGCGGAAAGGCCGGATCGATATCGAAAATGGCCCGGTTGCGCAACTCTTCAGGGGTATACCCGAGTGCCTGGCTGGCCGCGTGGTTGACGTCGCTGATCCTGCCGTCGGGGCCGATCCAGTATACCATATCCAGGGCGTTATCCAGTGTAGTGCGCGCCAATTGAAGGGAGCGCTCTTGCTCCTTCTCCAGGGTGATATCCTGGAAGGTGGCCCGCACCCTGACTACTTGTTCGTCGCGGACGATGGGCTGTCCGACGGTGCGCACCCACTGGTCCTTACCGGCCATCAGGATATCTAGCCGGTAAGATTCCCGGTTACGTACCGCCTGGTGTAACGCACGACTGAATGGGGTCCGGTGCGCTTCGTCTATCCTCCTCAGCAGCCGATCGGGCTGCAAAGCATCTGGTTCGGTAACACCGAATATTCGCAGCGTTTGGCTGGTTACCAATACATCCAGGTCGTCGAGCTGCCATTCCCAGCCCCCTATTCCGGCCGCTTGTTCGGTCTGCTCCAGGAATGCCCGGTAGAGATTGGAGTCAGAGATGTCCCGCACCAGACTACAGATGTAATTTTTTCCATTATTTGAGAAAAATTGGGCATAGACCTCAACCGGGTAGGTGATACCGTCGCGACGGCGGTGGTAGGTCTTAAAGTGATCGATGGACTGACGGCGTACGCGCTCCCAATGATTAGCCCATTTTTCCGAACTGGTGCGGGGATTGATATCGTAGATCGTCAGCTGTTCGAGCTCCGCCCTGGTATAGCCCAAGGTAGTGCCTACGGCTTCATTGGCGAAAACAATACGCCCCGACCGGTCGAGCCAAAATACTTCGAACGGTAACCCCTGGATCATCCATTCGGCGACCAGCGATTTCAATCCTGCATCCATTTTTTTCTCAAATATCAGAAAAATCCAAAATAATAGAAACCGCATTGTACAGCCTAGACCATAAAATACTGATAATCACCCCCTTGAATTCTGGCACATGGTTTGACAGGAGTAAGGTAAAATATTTTATCACTAAAAATTCCTGCCATGTCTACAACAACTGCCGCCACTGTATGGGGCATTGATCCAATGCATTCTGAAATCAATTTCAAAGTACGCCACATGATGGTATCTACTGTCACCGGCGGTTTTGACGAATACGAGGTGCGCGTAGAGAGTGAAAACGAAGATTTCGAAAACGCTTCCATCGAATTCACTGCTCAAATTGCCAGTATCAACACGCGCAACCCCCAACGCGATGCACACCTGAAGTCGGATGATTTTTTTAATGCCGAACAGTACCCGCAGATGCGATTTGTATCCACGAACTTTGCGAAAAAAGAAAATGGTCACTACCGGTTAGCAGGCGATTTAACGATCCGCGACGTCACCCAACCTGTTGTACTAGACGTACAGTACTTTGGCACAGCTGTCGATCCTTATGGGAACACCAAAGCTGGTTTTGAAATCAACGGCACCATTAACCGCAAAGCCTTCGGCTTGAAATGGAATGCGGTGACCGAGGCCGGAAATGTGGTAGTTTCCGAAGAAGTCAAGCTGAGTCTGAACGTACAGCTGATCAAATCGTAACTTTCAGCATGCAGTATACGCGATTATTTACGGGTGCCGACGGTCACAGTCATTTTGAAGACGTGACCGTCGACCTCTTCGACCAGGGAGCGATCGGGCGGATTTCGGCTGGCATAGCCGTCGACCGGTTCCTGTTCCGGGAAAACGATCCGGGCTACGATTACGATTTTCACCATGCGCCCACCCGGCAATTCATCATTCTACTGGATGGGGAAATAGAAATTGAAACGCAATTGGGGGAGAAAAGAATTTTCTGTGGCGGCGACATTCTGCTCGTAGAAGACACCAGCGGTAGCGGTCACCGAACCCGGCATTTGAAACCAGAGTTGCGACGTTCCATTTTTGTGACTTTAGCCGAATAAAAAATGTTTTATGAATACCCAAACCCTTGTAAAAGGTTTACATCACGTTACGGCCACTGTAGGTGATGCCCAGGAGGACTACCAATTCTATACCCATACGCTTGGGCTCCGCCTGGTCAAAAAGACCGTGAACTTTGACAATCACCACGTTTACCACTTTTACTACGGCAACGAAGCCGGCACACCAGGGACCATCATGACGACCTTCCCCTACAAGGGCCAGAATGTACGTCAGGGAGTACATGGGTCCGGCCAGGTAGCGATAACTAGTTTTTCTTCCCCCGAATCTGCGCTGGGCTTTTGGCAGGACCGCCTCACGGAGGCCGGTACAGACGTACAGGAAGGTGAAAAATTCGGTGACCGTTTTTTGCAGTTTAAGGACCCTGCCGGACTGGTGCTGGAGATCGTAGCTAATGACCAGGACGATCGCCCCCCTTGGATCACGGATGAAATAAACGAAAAAGTGGCCATTCGCGGCCTCTTCGGTGTCACCTTATCCATTGCGGAGGCGCCGCCTACCTTCGATTTTCTAACCGACATTTTCGGCTTTGAAAACATGGGCAGGGAGGGATCTATCACTCGATTTGCCGCCTCAGGTGGCGGCCCCGGTAAATTGGTCGACGTTCGCCACGACTATCACCTGCACCAGGGTAAAAATGGTATCGGCACTGTACACCACGTAGCCTGGCGCGTCGAAAATGATGAAGCCCTCAAAGCCATGCGGCACCATCTTGCCGGCGAACTCGGGCTAAAGGTTACCGACTTTAAAGACCGCAAATATTTTCATTCAATTTATTTCCGGATCCCGGGCGGCGTGTTATTCGAAATCGCCACGATCCCGCCCGGATTTAGTATAGACGAGCCTTTGGAAAAGTTGGGCCAGGAGCTCAAGCTACCCGAGTGGGAAGAGCCCAATCGGGAGCAACTAGAAAGAATTTTACCCGAAATCAAACCAATTTAAGTAAGGAAAACCATGACACAGACACTCATAAAAGGGCTGCACCACGTTACAGCGATGGCTTCCAGCCCACAGAAAAATGTTGACTTTTACGCAGGAGTACTAGGCCTGCGACTGGTTAAAAAAACGATCAATTTTGACGCTCCGGATGTCTATCATCTCTACTACGGAGATGAAACCGGTTCTCCCGGTTCGATTCTCACGTTTTTCCCTTTTCACAACATCATGCCCGGCAGGCAAGGAAGAGGACAAGCAGGGGTGACCAGTTTTTCGGCGCCTATCGCTTCGAAAGACTACTGGTTGGAGCGCTTACAACGGTTCGAGGTGCCGCAGGAGGCGTCTTTTGAGCGCTTCGGAGAAACCGTGTTACCCTTCACCGATTGGGATGGCCTGAAGCTGGAGTTAATCTTCAACGACCATGACCAGCGTCAACCTTTCACCTACGGCCACATCCCGCTGGACGATAGTATCCGCGGGTTTTACAGTGTGGAGTTATGGGAGCGGACCTACGAACGCACCGAGTCCCTGCTGGTCGATACGATGGACCACGAATTTGTCGGCGAGGAAGGACCAAGACGCCGCTATCGCACTCGCGATGGCCATGAGGGCCACCTCATAGACATTGTCTTCGATGATCAGCACGACTACGGTTTGGGGGGCAGCGGCACGGTCCACCACATTGCCTTCGACACGCCCAATGATGATGCGCAACTGGCCGTGCGGGAAAAGGTTATCCAGGCGCAGCTAATGCCCACCCCTGTGCTGGATCGTCAATATTTTCACTCGGTTTATTTCCGTGAACCCGGCGGCGTATTGTTTGAGATTGCAACAACCCCGCCTGGATTTCTATATGACGAGCCGGTCGAGCAACTGGGCGAAAGCCTCAAGCTGCCCCCTTGGGAGGAAAGTCGCAGGGCTTACATTGAAAAATTATTAGAGCCAATTGTATTGAATCCGGAACGTTATGCCTAGACACCACAAACAAACCGTGAGTCGTGGCCTGCCACTCGGAGAGGCCCGGCAAGTCATGATCCTGGTACATGGCCGGGGAGCCAGCGCGACCAATATACTCACCCTGGCCGATCATCTGGCGGTAAAGGACTTCCACCTGATCGCCCCGCAAGCCCAAGAGCATACCTGGTACCCATTTAGTTTCATGGCCCCGGTTAGCCAGAACGAACCCGGCTTGTCTTCAGGCTTGGAGGTTCTGGGAGAAATCCTGACCGACATGGAAGCAGCCGGTTACCAGAAGCACCAAATTCACTGGCTAGGTTTTTCGCAAGGTGCTTGCCTGACCAGTGAATTCGTGGCCCGTAACGGCAATCGTTACGGTGGTGTGTACCTGTACAGCGGCGGTGTCATTGGTGACCGGATTGACCACATCAACTACCGCGGAGATCTTGCCGGTACACCCATTTTCATGGGATGCAGCGATGTGGATCCGCACATTCCCCTGACCAGAGTAGATGAAACGGCCAGGATTTTTGAAGACATGGGCGCCAAGGTAGATAAACGCCTTTATCCCAACGCTCCCCACACCATTTTACCAGACGAAATTGAAGCCGTCAATCAGCTTTTAGCCGCGAGCGTTTCCCAGTAGTATTTTACAAAACCGTGGTGGGTCTCTGCCCCGGTTTTCATATAGTCTTGGCAACGTTCGGAAGAAAAACAGTCAACATCAGCAAGCCCTTTTGCATGGTCATTACAAATATTTGTGTACTTTAAATTTCTGCAAATCGCCAAAAGTCCGAATCTTATCACCCGCATGAAAGACGCCACCCTTTCCGATGAGCAATTGGTTGCCTTGTTGCGTAACAAGGACAAGGCTGCAATGGGGGCAGTGCTGAAAAAATATGGCGATGCGCTATACGGGGTTGTGTTTCGCATCGTCGGCACCCGGGAGGTGGCTGAGGATATCATGCAGGAAGTAGCGGTGAAAATCTGGAAAAATCATCAGGCCTACGATGCCAAGAAGGGGCGGCTGTTCACCTGGCTGGTTAACATTGCTCGCAACACAGCTATCGACAAGGTACGCACGCAAAAATTTCAAGCCCGCCGGCAGGCTGAAAGCCTCGATAGCACCGTACATGATAATATTCGCTTTAGCGAACACCTCGATATCCAGGATGTGGGTTTGCGCCGGCTCATCGAACGGCTCGACCCTAAATACCGCGAGGTCATCGATTTACTTTATCTAAAAGGCTATACGCAAAAAGAAGCCACGGAAGCCCTCGGCATTCCATTGGGCACGGTAAAAACACGTGTCAAAAAAGCATTGGGCGATTTACTTAAGGCACTCAAAGACAGGACGGCATTGATCATTTTTTTAATTTGGTGGATTTCGTAAAGTGGATATTCAAGCTTACATAGCATCCGGGAAGCTGGAAAATTACCTGCTTGGACTGCTCACCCCTGAGGAAGAGCGGGAGGTGGAGCGTGTGGCCGAAGAATATCCGGCAATCCGGGCTGAATTGAATGCGCTGGAAGAGGCGCTTGAAACCTATGCCCAGGCCAATGCCATGGCCATGCCCGAGGGCCTCACGGAACGCATATTGAGCAATCTGGAGAGCCAGGATAAAATGTTGTCAAAAACGGCCCCTGGTTCCGCTAAAAGCAGCCCCTGGGCCAGCCTGCTGTTGATGTTTGCATTGCTCACTGCTACGGGCATTGCCTTCTATCTGCTGCGGGAGCGAAACCAATTGCGCAAGGAAAAGGCGTTTTTGGAATCAGCGTACCAAGAACTGGAGTCGGCTTGTGCCGACACTTCCGATAAACTCTCCCGCATGGAGCAACAACTGAAGGTGCTACGCAACCCCGAGAACAGATCCATTATTTTGGAGGGCACCGCAAAAGCGCCCAATTCCGAGGTAGTGGTTTTTTATAATACCGAGCAGCAGCGCTCCTTCCTGGATGTACGCCAACTCGCAGCACCGCCTACGGGTAAGCAATACCAATTATGGGCTATCGTTGATGGCCAAGCCGTTGATATGGGCGTATTTGACCTCCAAATAGATGGGGACTCAACTTTTCTAGAAGTACCCTACATTCCCGAAGCCCAAGCTTTTGCTATCACACTAGAGGACCCGGGAGGTAAGCCTTCCCCTACCTTGAGCGAAATGGTCGTTCAGGGGGAGACGTAGTTCGGGCGCTTATTTTCCACCCCCGCTTCTTCGCATCAACTCGCAGCTATACAGGGAACTAGCTTGCCCCGCCTTTGATGCTTCAATGATTTAGCTTCCAAACAGGTTAACGGCCTAAATCCAGTATCCGGAGCATAGATATGATTTTTTTGTACCAACAATTTTTTACTGCGCAAACTAAAATTCTGGCCTGATTATCTATTTTTGGCGGGTCTTGTAATCCTAAACCTGGCAAATGCAAGCCCTTGAATGCCGACCTTATTTCAAAAATACTGGGCCACCCCAGCCCCGTCGGGGCGATACGATGCTCTTGACGTCGATTTGATTTTAAAGACCCTCTACCGGTTGGAAAAACGTATTGGAGAGCGTTTTCTCAATTCCGGGCTTCTGAGCGTTAGCAAAGAATTGACGCTGGAAGGGGAAAGTATTCGCCATACCGTTTTACAGCTTGGTCGCCCCTATTGGCCGTTGCGCATACTGGCTTTCACCGCCGTTGGATTTATTCTAGGCGTCGTGATTACGGTGATTTCCTTTACCCTGAATTTGGGACTCGAAGCTGGCGCCGATGGTTATGCCGAATGGATTCAGGCCATCGAGTCGGCCATCAACGAACTCATTTTTTTATCCATTGCTTTGTACTTTTTCTTTTCACTGGAAGTGCGCTTTAAACGGCGCATCGCCCTGGCGCAATTACACCGGCTACGCTCCCTGGCGCACGTTGTAGATATGCACCAACTCACCAAGGACCCCAGCTACGTCCTGGCCGATGCCCAACCGACGGCCTCTTCGCCCGAACGCACGATGACAGCCTTTCAGTTAAAGCGCTACCTGGACTACTGTACCGAACTGCTTTCGCTGATTAGCGAATTAGCTGCTTTGTACGTACAACACCTCAATGACCGGATAGTATTGGAAGCCGTAAATGATTTGGAGAGCCTGGCGGATGGCTTATCCGGAAAAATCTGACAAAAAATTACCATTCTGGACTTAGCGATACCTTTAGAAGAAGATTAACTCCAAGATTTTTTTCAGCATAAAAGCACCCCAATGAACCGCCTTTCGTAGGATAGGTAGAAAATGGCCTACAGGTAGAAGAAGACGAGCCTTTAGAGACCTAAACTGTTAACAAGCAACTGCAAAACTACTCGACATGAAGTGCGCAATCTCCACGTTTCTGGTACTGATGCCCTTATTATTGCTTGCCCAAATGGAGGCTACCATGAAAGACCCTGTCATAGAGCAGAAGGTTGACAGCCTGATCAATCTGATGAGCTTAGAGGAAAAAGTAGGTCAGCTGGTACTGTACAGCGGCTCATGGGAGTTTACCGGTCCGACGCCCAGCGATGAGCAAAACCGCCAGAAACTGGCTCGCATCCGGGCTGGTTACGTCGGCGGTATGCTCAATGTGCTTACCGCCGAGGGCATTTTTGAAGCCCAAAAAACTGCTGTCGAGAATAGCCGGCTGGGCATTCCCATGATTTTCGGCTACGATGTTATTCACGGCTACCAGACGATGATGCCGATTCCGCTTGCGCAATCTGCTTCCTGGGACCCGGAGGTAGCTCGCCTCTCGGCTCGGTACGCTGCGCGGGAAGCTACCGCAGCAGGGCTGAACTGGACCTTTGCCCCCATGATCGACATCACCCGCGATGCCCGTTGGGGGCGATTTATGGAAAGCCCCGGCGAAGATCCCTTTCTCGCATCGGTAATGGCTAAAGCCTGGGTTGAGGGCTTTCAGGGTGATGACCTCAGCGATTCCACCACCATGGCCGCTTGCGCCAAGCACTTAGCCGGCTACGGCTTTGCCGAGGCTGGCAGAGACTACAATACTGTAGACATGAGCCTTTCTACCCTGTACAACGTCGTTTTGCCCCCCTTCAAAGCAGCCAGCGAAGCCGGTATCGCCACCTTCATGAATGCCTTTAATGAGGTCAATGGCGTACCCGCCACGGCTAGTCCGATGTTGCAAAGGGTACTGCTGAAAGCACAGTGGGACTTTGACGGCTTTGTCGTTTCCGATTGGGGAACCATTGGGGAGCTCATCACCCATGGTTTTGCCGCCGATACTGCCCATGCAGCCGAACTAGCCATCCAGGCCGGCAGCGATATGGACATGGAGGCTTACGTTTACGAAACGGCTCTGGTCGACCTGGTGCGGCAAGGGCAAGTACCGGTAAAACTCCTCGACGATGCTGTACGTCGTGTCCTCCGGATCAAATTTCAGCTTGGCCTCTTTGAAGATCCTTACCGGTACTGTGACCCAGCGCGGGAAGAAACCGAACTCGGAAAGCCCGGAACGTTGGCAGCCGCGCGGGATATTGCCCGGCGGTCGATGGTATTGTTGAAAAACGAGCAAGGCCTACTCCCCATCGGCGAGGAGGTCAAAAGCATTGCCATCATTGGGCAGTTGGCCGGAAGCAAAGATGTACCATTGGGAAGCTGGCGCGCCCAAGCCATTGAAAATTCGGCCGTTTCCTTGCTGGAAGGCGTGCAAACCCGAGCTGGAGCAGACCGGGAGGTACGATTTGCACAAGGCTACCAACTCACGAAAGGCAAGCGCAATTTTGTGAACGAGTTGACCATTGTCGAAGGGGACACCTCAGGCTTTGAGGAGGCCATTAATTTAGCACGCCAGTCCGACCTGGTGATCATTGCTTTAGGGGAAGACTGCTGGCAGAGCGGCGAGGGTCGCAGCCAGGCCGACATCGGCTTGAAAGGCAGCCAGGTTGACCTGCTGCGCGAGCTTTTGGCCGTTAATAAAAACGTTGTCGTCGTATTGATGAACGGCCGGCCCCTAGCAATACCCTACATTGCCGAAAATGCTCCAGCGATCCTGGAGGCCTGGCATTTGGGGTCGGAAGCGGGCAATGCCATTGCCGAGGTTTTATTCGGCGATTATAACCCGAGCGGTAAATTACCGGCCAGTATGCCACGGTCTACCGGGCAACTACCCATCTACTACAACCATAAAAACACCGGTCGGCCGGAACCCAACGAGCATGATTTCGGATCGGTGTTCTGGTCGCATTACACAGATGAATCTACTGAGCCTCTTTACCCCTTTGGTTTCGGCCTGAGCTACACCAATTTTGAATACGGGCCGCTTCAGTTATCCGACAATGAAATGAAAATGGGCGCTCTCGGTATCACTGCCAGTGTCGAAGTCCGTAATACAGGTGCACGAGCCGGGAAGGAGACCGTTCAACTGTACATCCGCGATCTGGTAGGTAGTGTAACCCGCCCCGTCAAAGAGCTGAAAGGCTTCCGTCAAGTAGAGCTAGCCCCCGGAGAATCCCAAACGGTCACTTTTGAAATTAACGAGGAGCTACTTTCTTTCTACCGGCGGGATCTTTCTTTCGGCGCCGAGCCAGGAGCGTTCATTATTATGGTCGGGGCCAACTCCGAGGAGTTGCAGGAGCGGCGCTTGGTTTTACGAAGGGATTAAGCAGGTGGAAAAATGGATGTAAAAAAAAGTGCTGTTAGCGCTTAAGCCCTAACAGCTGTGGCATTTTTACTCAAAAAATTGCATGTTGAAGGATTTTACCATCCCCAGGTACCGGCACCGCCTTTAAACGGCCCGACGATTTTAGAAGTGATCCAGCCGCCGTAGAAATCGCCCTCCTGGGCTTGCACGCGTTCGTCGCCTACATAGCAAGCGCCCATCTTGCTTGGATAAAAAGCCAGGTAATCCTGGATGGCTTCGTACCCTTTGCGAATCTTAGGATAACTCCAGGCGGCGCCTTGCGCTACTGCATCACCGACAACCACATCCCAATAGGTTGCACCGCCTTTAAACTCGCAGAAGGTGGACGGCCTTTGGATGGGCCTCAAGACGCCGGCAAGAATAGATTTTGGCGGCAAGTAATAAACCGGCGGATGGCTGGTTTCCAATACGCGATAGCCTTCGTTCGTATCGGCAATGACATTATTGTTGAATACAATGCGCAGATGGGTACTGACCGGTTCAACGCGCGGCGGACGCGGATAGTCCCAGACACTCTCCTGACCCGGCTTCGGCTGGATTCGTTTTTTATTTTTCATACCCGGTTAACAAACCCGATCCGAAATGGTTAGGCTGACATTAGATCCCTATTTTTCATATCTTTCGCCACGTACGGACTGCTATTGGTCCAAATAGTTAACCAACCCTTTATGCTGCAGCGAAAATTTGAAAAAGTCGTTCTGGAATATTTTCCCGATGCCCTCGACGCTAAGGATACTTCTGTCCGGTACATGGGCCTGATGCAAAACGATTATGGCATTGACATTTCCAAAGTATTGATGGCGACTTCGCTGTGTTCGGACGATATCAATATTCCTTCGACGACTTTCTTTAGCGTGCTGTTCGGCCCATTCATCTTGGGGGGGCTGGGCGGATTGCCTTTCGCTGGGACTACCGGAATGGCTGCCTTCGCCCACCACATTCCGGATAATGGCTCGGCTTTCATTTTTTACGGCCCGCACATAGGAGTTACCCTGGATGGCGAACTGGGTAAGATTTACCGCCCGCGGCAGGACACTCCGGGTGCCTCTTGCGGCGCTTTAATGATCGCTTTAAAGCGCTTTCGCAAAGATCCCAACTACCAGCCGCTCACGATCGACTCCGACTATCAGCAGATGAAATTAGAAGAAAGCCTGCTGCCCTACCGCGAAGACATCCTGGCCGATGAATACCCCGAGAAAGCCATCACCGAAGCGACCTTTAAAAATATCGATCTACGTATCCACGATTATTTGAGGGCCTCTAGAGGCGAGTTTAAAGTGGAAAAAGTCACCCTCTTGGGAGGTATCATCATCAATACGGAATACGGGCTGGACGACTATTTCGCCATGCGCAACTTTGAAGTGCTCAACATGAAGGACGTGTGAAATTGCGGTTCGTTCCGGAGTTGGCGCACTGGCAAAAGCCGCTTAAAACCTGGGGGTACGCCAACACCGAAGCGTGAGCAATTTAACCTTCAAAAGCCCTCACCACCAGGTCCTCCTGCTGCTTATCATGTACTTTTTTGAATCCGGTTGCAGGCGATGCGCCTGGGCGGCGCGATACGCGCTTCAGGGGCATCTGACAATCGAATATGTACATGAGGTAAGTCCAGGCGCCCATGTTGGCCGGCTCTTCCTGCACCCAGATCCATTCCGCTTCGCTGTATTTTTTCTGGAGTTTTTCGAAGGTTGCATGTGGAAATGGATACAGCTGCTCCAGACGCACGACAGCCACATCGGAGCGGCTATTTTCGCGCTTGTAAGCCAGCAGATCGTAGTAAACTTTACCGCTGCAGAACAGCACTCGCTGAACCTTTTTACCCGAGCGCGGCCCCACTTGCGGATCATCGTAGATTTCTTGGAAGCGTGTACCCGCCTCAAATTCATCAGGAGTAGAAACGCATTCCGGGTGGCGCAAAAGAGACTTCGGCGACATGACGACCAGTGGTTTGCGAAATTCCCAGGTAAGTTGCCGGCGCAACAAGTGGAAAAAGTTAGCCGGTTTGGTAATATTGGCCACGATCATATTAAAATCGGCACAGGATTGCAAAAAGCGTTCGAGGCGCGCACTAGAGTGCTCGGGCCCTTGCCCTTCGTATCCGTGCGGCAATAGCAGGACCAGACCGCTTTGCCGGCCCCATTTACTTTCGGCTGCCGTAAGGTACTGATCGATAATAGTCTGGGCGCCGTTGTAAAAATCTCCGAACTGAGCTTCCCACAACACTAAGTTATCCGGCGACACCAAGGAGTATCCATACTCAAAACCCAGCACGCCAAACTCGGAAAGCAGGGAGTTAAAAATGCGAAATTTGCCCTGCTCTGCTGCCAGACCGTCGAGGCGGTTAATTTCTTCAAAAGTTTCTTCGTCGTGCAGGATGGCATGGCGGTGGGAAAAAGTACCACGTTTGGAGTCCTGTCCGCTCATGCGCACGTCTTTACCCTCCATCAGAATGCTGCCGTAGGCCATGAGTTCGCCCATAGCCCAATCCAAGTGGTTCTTATCGAGCTGTTTGTGCATACTCTTAAACAGGCGTTTCACCTTTGATAGCGGCTTAAACCCATCGGGCGTATTGGAAAGATGTTGGACCAAGTGTTGCACGCGGTCCGCATCAATGCCCGTCTCTGGAGACTCCACAAAATCTTCGGCAGTCGTCTGCCGCTTCAGTTTTTGCCAGGCCTCTTCAGGCGACTGGCGCGTATAGGGTAAGGGGTTCTCTTTGACCTCGTTGAGACGGTCCTGCAGGTCCTGCCAGAAGGATTGCTCCAGTTCATCGGCCAGTTCTTTATCCAGATCACTCCGACCAATTAATTCCTGGGAATAGATATCCCTCGGATTGGGGTGACTGTTAATGATCTCGTACATCTCCGGTTGCGTAAACTTGGGGTCGTCGCCCTCGTTGTGACCGTGACGACGGTAGCAAACCATATCGATAAACACATCGCTATTGAATTCCTGGCGGTAGGCGATGGCAAACTCGGCGGCAAACAAAACGGCTTCGGCATCGTCGCCATTTACGTGCAAGACGGGCGCTTGCACCACATTGGCTACCCCGGTACAATAAGTAGAGGATCGCGCATCGTCGAAGTCGGTGGTAAAGCCGATCTGGTTATTGATCACAAAATGTATGGTTCCGCCCGTGTAGTAGCCTTGAAGCTGACTCATTTGTACGGTCTCGTAAACTACCCCCTGGCCCGCCAAAGCGGCATCTCCGTGTATGAGGATTGGCAGAATTTTATCGTAATCCGATTCGTATAACAAGTCCGCCTTGGCCCGGGCAAACCCTTCAACCACCGGATCGACCGATTCCAGGTGTGATGGGTTGGGAACCAATTTGAGATGGACCTCTTTTTCCTGGGGCGTTTGTACCTGGGAAGAAAAACCGAGATGGTATTTCACATCCCCGTCGCCAAAACTCTGATCGGGTACGGCAGAGCCTTCAAATTCGTTAAAAATCTGCTCGTAGGTTTTGCCCATGATATTGGCCAGTACGTTCAGGCGACCGCGGTGGGCCATTCCGATCACAACCTCTCTTACCCCTTGTTCGGCACCGCTGTTGATCAGCCCGTCGAGCGCCACAATAGTATTTTCACCCCCTTCGAGCGAAAAGCGCTTCTGGCCAATGTATTTGGTGTGCAGGAAACGCTCGAAAATAACGGCACCGTTTAGTTTTTCCAGGATGCGCCGCTTCTTGGCCAAGGGTGTTTCGTAGTCCGTGCCCGGTTTATGCGACTCGATGCGGGTGCGCAGCCAGCGCCGCTTGGTACGATCCTGGATATGATGGTATTCGAAGCCGATATTACCGCAATATACTTCCCGAAGATGGGTGATAATTTCGTTGAGGGTCGCCGGCTTTTCCAGTCCGGTTTCGCGCCCGACCCGAAATACTTTATTGAGATCGGATTCTTCCAGACCAAAATCTTCCAGGTGAAGATTGGGTTTGCGGTCGCGTCGTTGGCGAATGGGGTTGGTCGTAGACAGCAGGTGGCCCCGATTGCGAAAGGCCTTAATAAGCGCGTAAACCTGGAATTCCTTGGGTTCAATGTGGGTGTCGGCTCCATTGCCGCCAGTGGCAAGTCCTGCATAGTCAAACCCTTTAAAGAAAGCACTCCAGCTCGACTCCACCGAATCGGGGTCCTGCTGAAACCGCTGATACATATCTTCGATTACATTGGGGTGTGCGTTGGCGAGGAAAGAATAATCGGTCATGATGCTTTTTGCCGTTTAAATAGTTATATGGTTGATTATGAGGTTGTAGGCGCCTCCCGCTCGGGGTAGGTCCAGGTTGGGAAGCAAAAATTTTCCGCCGAATGCCACCCAACAACCTTATTGCAATTAATAAACCCTCCCATTCAAAAGCAAGAAAAAATTTGCTTATTTAACCCGATAAAGCTACGGGCCATAAATAAGGCATAGCGGGATATCTTCTCGACCGTTACGCCGGAAAAGATCCAAACGAACCGCCATGGGGCTTTCGTGGTAACTGCAAATCCCTTATCTTTGCGCTCCAATTGAACAAAAATCTGTCTTAAAAGATATGGCAAACCATCAATCGGCCAAGAAGAGGATTCGTCAGGACGTCAAGCGTCGTCTGCAAAACCGCTACTACAAGAAGTCTACCCGCACTGCCGTGAAAAAGTTGCGTTCGATGACCGATAAAGCGGAGGCAGAAAAGTTTTTGCCTAAAGTGATCAGCATGGTTGATCGCCTGGCGAAACGCGGCAATTACCATAAAAACAAAGCCTCCAATCTGAAGGCTAGCTTGACCAAATACGTCAACGGCCTTTCTTAGCGTCCGCTCCTCCTTTGACCCCACTTTCCATCCTTTAACCTGTTGTACTGGCAGCTCAGCGCGCTCGTACGATGGGTTTTATTTTTTCCTTTTCTGCCTGCCACAAACGAACGTTCATTCGTATTTTTGCGTTATTCTTACAGCAAATATCGAGTGTCGACATGCCAAGATTTCACGAACTGGCCGTTAAGTCCATCACCCGCGAGACCGCCGACTGCGTATCGGTAGCTTTCGATCTTCCGGACTTCCTGCGTGATAATTACGCGTTCAAACAGGGGCAATACCTGACTTTGCGTACCACAATCAACGGCGAGGATGTACGCCGCTCCTATTCTATATGTGCAAGTCCCTTCGATCAGGAGCTGCGCGTCGCCATCAAAAAGGTGCCAGGTGGGCGTTTCTCGACTTTCGCCAATGAGGAGCTCCAGGTGGGTGACCGACTGCAGGTCATGACGCCCATGGGTAAGTTTTACACCGAACTCAACGCCAATCACGATAAGGAATATGTAGCCTTTGCCGCCGGAAGTGGTATTACTCCTATTTTATCCATCATGAAAGCCGTGTTACATGCCGAACCGAAAAGCATTTTCACCCTTTTTTACGGCAACCGCCGCACCGATACCATTATCTTTCGCGATACCCTCGAAGACCTGAAAAACCGATTTTTAGGTCGCCTGCGTATCTATCACATTCTCAGCCGCGAGGATACTGGCAGCGATCTTTTTTTTGGTCGCATCGACGCGGAGAAAGCCCAGGGATTTTGCCAAAAACTGATCGACCCAGAGGAAGTGGACGAGTACTTCCTCTGTGGGCCCCTGCCCATGATCGAAACGATCAAATCTACCCTGCTCGAGCGGCAAGTACCTGAAGAGCGGATCCATCTGGAACTCTTTACCACCGCAGGCGAAGGCCGCAAGCCCAAAACGACCCGCAAGAAAAGCACTGATCAACCCAAGGAAATACAAACCGAAGTAGAAGTATTACTTGACGGCAACCGGATACTCTTTCCGATCCGCGACAGCGAAACGACCATACTCGATGGGGCAGCTGCTGCCGGGGCTGACCTGCCCTTTTCCTGCAAGGGGGGCGTCTGTTCGACCTGCCGGGCCAAAGTCGTTGAGGGAGAAGTGGAGATGGATATTAATTATGCGCTGGAACCCGACGAGGTAGAAGCGGGATTTGTACTCACTTGCCGCTCTTATCCCAAAACAGCACAAGTAAAAATTGATTTCGATGCCTAGCCAGCCACCCACCGCACCGCTCAAAGCTGATACCAGTAAGCGCGAGCTGATCTACGCTGCCGCTGCCCAACTCTTTCGCGAAAAAGGCTATGCCGCTACTTCGGTAAGGGACCTGGCAAAAGCGGTGGATCTAAAAGCCTCCAGCTTGTACAACCATATCCGTTCTAAAGAGGAAATTCTGCGCGCAATCTGTTTTCGCAACGCCGAGCGCTTCTTGCAGGAAATGGAACAAGTCGAACAGGGTGGGGGCGGTCCGGCGGGGCAGGTGCGTACGCTGTTGAGTTTGCACATCCGAATGGCCACCGAAGATGTCACCTCCATAACCGCCTTCAATGACGAATGGCGCCACCTGAGCGAGCCCGACCTTTCGGCGTTTAAGCATTTGCGGCGCGACTACGAGCAACGCTTTTGCCGCATTCTGAAGGGGGGGATTCAGCAAGGCGTCTTCCGGCCCGGCGATGCCAAGGTTTACTTCTACACCTTATTGGCAGCGGTGCGCTGGATTTACGACCGCCCCCATACGACCAAAGAACTATCGAACGAAGCACTGGAGCATATGGTCCGGCAGCTCTTGCTCGAAGGATTGCACGCCAAATAGGTAGACCATGCGTGCTTCCTGCCCCTTTTTTAACGGCGCATTTGAACAACACGAACAATTGTTCGTTTTTTTAGAAAAACTTCTTATTTTAGAGTAATTGATAAAGCGCAAAAATATTCATCATGGTACCCGAGCAGCAGCAATTAGAGCAGGTTTTCCAGGCACGTATTGATGCCGATGAAAAAATTGAGCCCAAAGATTGGATGCCCGATGCCTATCGCAAGACGTTGATCCGTCAGATTTCCCAGCACGCCCACTCCGAGATTGTGGGGATGCTGCCGGAAGCCAACTGGATTACACGTGCGCCATCGCTACGTCGCAAAGTAGCCCTGCTGGCCAAGGTTCAGGATGAAGCCGGCCACGGGTTGTATCTGTACAGTGCGGCAGAGACCCTGGGCAAAGACCGGGATGAAATGCTCGACGAGCTGCACACGGGCAAAGCCAAGTACAGTAGTATTTTTAACTATCCGACCCTGACCTGGGCCGACATCGGCGCTATCGGATGGCTGGTCGACGGAGCCGCGATTATGAATCAGGTTCCTCTGTGCCGCTGTTCCTATGGGCCCTACGCCCGTGCGATGGTGCGCGTATGCAAGGAAGAAAGTTTCCACCAGCGCCAGGGCTACGAAATTATGCTGACACTTTGCCAAGGTTCAGAAGAACAAAAAGCGATGGCGCAAGACGCTCTGAATCGTTGGTGGTGGCCTTCATTGATGATGTTCGGTCCCTCCGATAAGGATTCTAAGCACACCAAGCAATCCATGGCTTGGCGAATCAAGCGTTTCACCAACGACGAGCTCCGCCAGCGTTTTGTCGATATTACCGTCCCGCAAGCGGATTATTTGGGTATCACTATTCCCGACCCGGAATTGAAGTGGAACGAGGACCGCGGGCACTATGACTTTGGCCCCATCGATTGGGACGAGTTCTGGAATGTAGTAAGCGGTAATGGTCCCTGCAACCGGCAGCGGATCAAAGCGCGTCGCGAAGCCTACGCAGCGGGCGACTGGGTGCGAGAAGCTGCCATGGCACACGCCGAAAAGCGGGCTGCCCGTCGCAAAGCCGCCACCCAGGTAGCTTAGGTACTATTGCTTAACCACGCTTATCCAGACCGAATATGGAAAAGAAAAAATGGCCATTGTGGGAAGTCTTTATCCGTAGTAAAAGTGGATTACATCACAAGCACGTAGGTAGTCTGCGAGCTGCGGATGCTGCTATGGCCATCGAAAACGCGCGCGACGTATACACGCGTCGCAACGAAGGTGTTAGTATTTGGGTGGTGGAGTCAAAATACATTGCCGCCTCTAGCCCTGACCAAAGTGATTCTTTGTTCGACCCGGCCAATGATAAGGTCTACCGCCACCCTACCTTTTACGATTTGCCCGACGACGTAAAACACATCTAATCCAGTGCCATGACGCAAGCAGAAGCCAAACTGAAATACGTCTTACGGCTGGGCGACAATGTGCTCATTCTAGGCCAGCGCCTGGGGGAATGGTGTGGGCACGGCCCGGTGCTGGAGCAGGACATTGCAATGACCAACATTGCGTTGGATTTAATCGGCCAAGCCCGCAGTTATCTGCAGTATGCGGCTCAATTGGAAAACAAGAGGCGCAGCGAAGACGATTTGGCTTTTTTGCGCCAAGCTCACGAATTTTACAACTTGCTGCTCACCGAGCAACCGAATGAAAATTTTGCCAATACCATCACGCGTCAGTTTCTCTTCGACGCTTTTCACTACTATCTGCTCGAAGAACTCATCAATAGTTCGGACGAACAGCTGGCGGCTATCGCCGCTAAATCACTTAAAGAAGTAACCTACCACCTGCGCTACAGTTCGGAGTGGGTGATCCGCCTGGGCGATGGCACTGCAGTAAGCCACCAAAAAATGCAGGCAGCGCTGGACGACCTCTGGATGTTTTCCGGAGAAGCGCTGGTACCAGACGACGTAGACCGGCAAATGGTAGCGGCCGGCATCGGTCCTGACCTCCAACGCCTCCAGCCCCAGGTTGAAAACCACATCAATGATGTGCTGCGCGAGGCTACCCTCACCCCACCCAACAACAACTGGATGCAGTCTGGTGGCAAGCAAGGCCGCCATACCGAACACTTGGGCTACATACTAGCGGATATGCAATTCCTGCAACGGGCTTACCCAGGCCTGGAATGGTAAGACAGCCGGCTGCGTTTCGTGAGCGGAACACCTGCGGTGCTTCAACATTTTCAGGCTATTTTCCCCTTCCGGCCCCTTCCTCCATTGCAGAAATTTTGATTATCATTGTTCTGTTTCAACAGGAACAGTGAGGGACACCGCAAAGCATGGAAGACATTATCGAAAGATACCGGGAAGTCATCATTCAGATTGGGACGCCATACCATGCCGGTACGGGTTTTTATTTGCGTTCTGCCAACCTGTTCATCACCAACGAGCACATCATCAGGGACAATCCGTCGGCAGTAGTTGAAAACCCCAACTTTGGCAGGAAACTCGTGCAGGTGGTCTACGCCGATTCGCGCTACGACCTGGCTTTTTTGAAACCCGACTGGGAAGTGGATATAGCGCCCATGGAATTGGGCAATTCGGACCGGCTAAAGGCAGGTGATTCCGTGTTGGCCCTGGGCCATCCGATGGGGCTGAAGTTTGCCTTTACGTACGGTATTGTATCCAACCCCATGCAGATGCGCAACAATATTCCTTTCATTCAGCACGATGCTGCATTGAATCCCGGCAATAGCGGGGGGCCGCTCATCGACGACCAAGGGCTTATCGTAGGGCTCAATAACTTTTTCCTTCAGGATAGCGACAACATCGGTTTTTCCCTGCCGATTAAATTTCTTCAGGAAGCGCTGGAGGACTACACGTCCCATTACGGAGAGGTTGCCGCCCGTTGTACTGCCTGTTCGAATATCGTATTCGAAAAAGCAATGGAGGCAGATAGCCCTTATTGCCCCTACTGCGGTGCCTACCTGAGCCTGCCCAACTCCGTAGACGAGTACGAACCCGAGGGTGTAGCGCAAACCCTGGAATCGATGATCGAAGCAACCGAGCACGATGTGCGGCTGTCCCGACGCGGACCAAACTCTTGGGAAATTCAGCATGGGTCAGCTCAACTACAAATTTCTTACTACGAAAAAAACGGCCTGATCACCGGCGATGCTTATCTTTGTTTATTACCGAAGACCAACATTCAGCCGCTGTACGAATACCTGCTGCGGCAAAACCACCAACTGAAAGGGCTCACCTTCAGCATTAAGGAGCAGGATATCATCCTTTCCCTGATAATTTTCGACCGGTACCTAAATGTAGATACCGGCCTGCAATTATTGAAGTACCTTTTTGACAAGGCCGACTACTACGATAATATTCTGGTAGATCACTACGGAGCCCTCTGGAAAAATCAACCTTGAGCGATACTTAGTACCGGTCAAGCATACTATGAGAAGGGGTTATGCGTTTTGAAGTTGCTACTATCTCGTTGAAGGTCTCGAAGATTTCCCCTTCTTTTTATTATTTTTTCCAATAGGAACAGTCCAAACTCATTATACTTGCAGTATTAGAAATATGAATATTTTATATTAAGTAAAATCATATCCTGAAAACCGCACCTCATGAATCATATTAGACTCTTTGTTGTTGCCGGCGCCCTGATCTTTACAAGCGCATGCGGATTGCGCGCTCAGGACATCCACTTTTCGCAGTTCTACATGTCTCCGCTCAATCTAAACCCTGCAATGACCGGGGTTATGAACTGTAATATCCGCCTAACGGCCAACTACCGAAACCAGTGGGCCTCCGTTTTGCGCGACAATTCTTTTCGCACCTATTCAGTATCGTACGACCAACGCATCCCCGTGGGCCGCTACGACTATTTGGGTATTGGCGGTACGTTCTGGGGTGATCGTGCGGGTGAGGCGGATTTTGCGACCCTGACAGGCAAACTATCGGCTTCTTACAGTAAGCGCATGGGCGGTTACCGCGACCGCGCTCAATACTTGGTAGTCGGTGCGGAAGCAGGGCTTGCGCAGCGTAGTATTGATTTCCTAAACCTGCGTTGGGGTACCCAGCACGACGGCAACGGCGGTTTCGACCCCGGGCTCCCCTCGGGCGAGACCGGCTTCGACCGAGACAACTTTATCTTTGCCGACCTGGCTGCTGGGCTACTCTGGTTCATGACATTTGATGAAAATACCAACCTCTACGTTGGCGGTGCTTTTCACCACCTCAACCGCGCTAATCAATCATTTGATTCCGATGAGGAGGATCTGTTGTACAGCCGTACGACCCTGCACGCCGGCGGTGAATTTATGATCAACAACAGCCGAGTGGGTTTGGTACCCGGCGTCATCATGATGACTCAAGGGCCTTCTTTCCAGGTGAATGCGGGTACGAGCGTGAAGTTTTTACTGGGTAGCCCCCGCCAGTATCAGGCTTTCCAAATCGGGGTATGGGCCCGTATGGCCAACGAATTGGAGGATGGCCTGCTCGCCGATGCGGCAATTCTCTCCACGCGCTTCGACTACAACCAATTCACCTTGGGCTTTAGCTACGACATTAACATTTCTTCCCTGAGCCCCGCTACCGATGGCCAGGGCGCGTTCGAATTCGCCCTCCAATATAACATCTGCGGAGGCGAGCGTCGCAATGTTTACTGCCCCAACTTCTAAATCCCCTGAAAAACAAAGTGTTAAATCTATCCTGCGTCAAAAGATTATCTGGGGCAGGATATTTTTTTTTAGGTAAGTTTTGCATTTTTGCACCTACGATACAACCTGATGAAGACAACATGAGTAAAAACTACCTGCGGAACCAAAGGGCTCCGCGTAGGTCCTATTATTAACCAAAAGTCTGGCAAATGTTTAACAACAAGAAGGAGGCACCCAAGGGTAGAATGGGCTCCAGCAACGGCGGAAGTTCATCATCCCACAACAGCCTGGTACAGGGCACCATTGTAGAAGGAACGGTTACCTCCGAAAGTGACATTCGCATCGACGGCACGATCAAAGGCAAACTGCACTGTGGCGCAAAGGTCATCATCGGCCCTACCGGGGCCATCGACGGGGAAGTAAAGTGCGAGCAAGCCGTCATTGAAGGTAAATTCCAAGGCACGCTTATTGTTGCCGAACTCTTGAATATCCGTGAGAGCGCTACCATTGACGGAGAAGTAAGTTACCAGCAACTTATTGTCCAGTCTGGGGCCCGGATCAGCGGTACCTTTAACCTGGGCAAAACGGCTGCAGCTGCCAAACCATCCGGCAGCACTTCTTCCTACAACAAGGTTAGCAAAGAAACCGATCAAATTGGCCAGCCCAACAAAGCCTCCTGAGCCTAATCAAAATGGCGATAAGAAGCGCGACCAATCTTCGGCAAGCGGCGACACGGGTAAGCGTATTAACACCTACGCAAAATACTCGGCAATGGCGATTCAGATGGGGCTGATCATTTTGCTGGGTACACTGGGCGGTCAGTGGCTAGATAAGAGATGGGGACTGGAAACGCCCTACATGACGATCACCCTGGCGTTGTTGTCCATTTTTGTCGCGCTTTACATCGCACTTAAAGATTTTTTTGTCTCTCCCAACGATAATGGGGAAGATTAACAACTTTACGGAAGGTTTTTTGGTTTGGCTCTTACCATCAGGACAGAGCAAAACATGAGCCAACGCGAATTCTACTTGCAACTACTGCTGGTTAGTGCAGTGTCGACTTTCTTAGTCTGGGGCTTGACTACCCTCACACCCCTGGGAGATTACCAAGATCTGGGGTGGATTTCCATTCTGTTCTTCGCCCTCATCTCCGTGGGGATGTACTACCTGGGCCAACGGGCAGCAGACAGCTCCAATAAAAACGACTTTACCAACGCCGTACTGGGCTTCATTATCAGCAAGCTTCTTTTATCCATCGCCATAATTGCCGTCTACCTGTTCACGGTCCAGCCCGCCTCTAACTTCTTCGTTTTGCCTTTTTTTGTGGTTTATCTACTCTTTACCATTTTTGAGGTGAGTTTTCTCATGAAACTTGGCAGAACAAGCACGTAAATTTAGGCCGATGGTTTTTTGATGTTTCGTCCCATCACGTACCTTTCGGGAAAAGCGTTTCCCCATAATTATTTTTGACCTAAAGCCAGCTTATGCCAACGAACAATTTTAAGGCGGTCGTTAACGAAAACGACTTTACTTTCGAACACATCGACCCTTCCAGCCTGGATTTTGTATCTACGGGGCCCGATTCGTTTCACATTCTGGTCAACAACCGGTCTTATCACGCTGAAGTGATTGAAGCGCAGTACGTTAAAAAGACGTTTGTACTAAAAGTCAACGGTACCCGCTACACCATTCAACTCAAGGATAAATTCGACCAGTTGGTCGATTCGCTGGGTTTGCACGCGGCAGCCGGTCAAGCAGTAGCCGACATTAAAGCGCCTATGCCGGGACTCGTTTTGGCCGTCCAGGTCGAAAGCGGACAAACGGTTGCCGCGGGCGACTCGCTCATCATTCTGGAGGCTATGAAAATGGAAAATGTATTAAAGGCTCCCGGCGACGGGGTCATCAAATCGGTAGAAGTAATCAAGGGCCAGGCTGTAGACAAGAATCAAATTCTCATCAAACTGGAATAATAATTATTCTTGGGCCAACCGATGGAAAGCTTCCTGACCGCACTCCAGAAAATCAGCGTATTTTTCGGTGTCGGGGGTATAGCCCACCGGCTTGTTCAACAGTTGTCCATCGGGAGTTATTAAAACGTAGTAAGGCTGAGAATTAACACCGAAGTATTCGGACTGGAAATAAGACCACTTGTTGCCAACTGTTTTTAGCTTGCGTGTGCCGCCGCCGGCTTTCTGCACGACGAGCTGCTCAGATTCAGGCAGGGCTTTCTTTTCGTCGGTGTAGAGAGAGATCAATACATAGTCCTCCCGGATTCTGTCATAGACCGGTGGTTCCGGCCAGACGTGCTCTTCCATCTTGCGGCAGTTCACACAGGCATGGCCCGTGAAGTCAATGAGCACCGGCTTATTAACTTGCCGGGCATAGGTTAGCCCGGCCTCCAAGTCTTTGAAGCAATTCAATCCCTGGGGGCAGTCGCAAGGCCGCCATATGCTGTAACAGGAGGGCGGCGCCAGACCGCTGAGCAGCTTCAATGACCGGTAGGTTCCGGCTTGCTCATTGTAGATAAACCCGGTCGCCAGATAAATGGTAAAAGCTAAACTCGCTACGCCCAGTCCCAACCGACCGGTCGATAGCTTCTTGACTGGACTGTCGTGTGGGAACTTTATCACTCCAAACAGATAGAGGGTTAGGCCTAGGAAAACCAGGATCCAGATCCCCAGAAAAGGTTCGATTTTCAGCAATCCCCAGTCTTTCACCAAATCGGCGTTCGAGAGAAATTTAAAGGCTAAAGCGAGCTCCAGAAAACCGAGCACCACTTTGACGGTATTCAACCACCCGCCCGATTTCGGTAGGGCATTCATAACGCTGGGGAATGCGGCAAACAAACCGAATGGCAATGCTAGGGCCAGGCCAAAGCCCCCCATGCCGGCCGTCAGCTGGGTAGCGCCGCCATTGGTGCTCAAAGCCCCGGCCAGAAGCGACCCTAGGATGGGACCGGTACAGGAAAAAGAGACCAAAGCCAGCGTCAGCGCCATAAAAAATACGCCGACCAGTCCGCCCAACCCTTCGGCCGAACTCGTGCGGTTGGTCCAACTACTGGGCAGCGTCAACTCGTAGTAACCGAAAAAGGAGAAAGCAAAAAACACAAAGATGGCAAAGAAAGCCAGGTTGAGCCATACGTTGGTGGAAATATCGTTAAGGATGTCGGGATTGATGCTATCCATGATGTGGAAAGGCAAACTGAGTAGCAGGTACACCAGCAGGATAAAAAAAGCGTACAGCCCAGCTTGCGTCAGTCCCTTTTTGCGGTCATGGGCTCCCTTGGTAAAATAACTGACGGTGAGCGGCACCATCGGAAAAACGCAAGGCGTGAGCAGGGCCAGCAAGCCGCCGAGAAAACCCAAAATGAAAATTTTCCCGATGCCTGTTTTGGTCGTTGGCACTGCGGTGCCCCCATTAGCACAACTGCCGGCCGGCCGTTCCAGATTGGGTTTATCGAGGTACCCGAATAACTTGGTGCCGGCTCCGGTATCGACAGCTGCCTGGTCGGTACCATCGGCTTCCTCGCCAAGCAGTAACTGCCCTTGTGCCGGGAGGATACGGAAAGACACCACCTCGGGCGGTAAACATTGCGTATCGTCGCAAGTCATAAATTCCAAATACCCTGTGATCGGTTGCTGCGGATCGCTCACCGCCAATGCGGCCTGGAAGATCACCGGTCCGGATACAAATTTTTTAACTTCCTCCTGGAAGATCGGATCCATGCCTTCTTTGAAGTCTCCCATCTCTTCCAAACCGGAGGGAGCTTCAAAATGGCTGGCATCATCGAAGTAGAAACCGGTGGGTACTACGGAGCTTTCCGGTCCGTTATGCTGGCTGTAGATGGTCCAGCCTTCTTCCAAATCGGCCCGGAAGGTCACCTGGTACTGGTCTCCGGCAAGTGGCTGGACCGAGCCGGTCCAGGTTACGGGCTCCAGTAGCCCATTTTTTTTTCCGGCCTCAGCGGGCAGGAGGCTAAAGATTTCCTCTTCGGGCGGCAAGCATTGGGTATCGTCGCAAGACATATATTCCAGAAAACCTTCGATGGGCTCAGCGGTATCCAGCCAACGCACCTTCTGGCGGAGGATCATCTCGTCGGTATACTTAATCACATTGACGCCAAAGGTTTCGTCGAAGCCCTCCTTGCGGTTGCCGCCTTCCTGGGGGTCGGCCAGCGGCAGGTAGTGTTCTCCTTTGTCGAGGTAGACAGCGGTGGGAATGGGGCCATCGGTCACTTCTTGAGAATAGATCCACCATCCGTTATCGATCGTGGCCGTCCAGTTAAGCTCAAAAGTGTCGCCCGCCAAGGGTTTTACTTCGAAAGACCAGTCTACGGGATCTAGAATTTGGGCGGTAAGGCCCAGGCTCAGCAACAACGCAAAGAGACCGATAATTAATTTTTTCATAGATACACAGGCATTTGCAGTACAATACACGTTCGGGAAACAGCAAGTTTGTAAAAGTCAACGCACCAATGAGCCGGGGGGTTGCTTTTTACCGCAACGGAATGTTGAAATCAACCACTTTGGGCGGCAGGCACATCGTTTCGTTACACGTCATGTACTCCACGGATCCCGACACGGCATTCAGCGAACCGTTCACGGCAATTCTTTGTGAAAAGGTAGTGGGGCCAGCGAACTTGCGGACTTCCATACCGAATACTTCATCGAAGCCTTCGATTTTAATTCCTTCCTCGCTGGGCAGGCCGACCGGGTGAAAACCATTCTCTACAGCCAATTCGATCCGGGTAGGTATCGGCCCATCGTCACTGGGTAAAAACTGGGAGTAAATGTACCACCCATCTTCCACGTCGGCCCGGAGGTGCAAATCGTACTGGCCATCCCCTACCGATTGGCTATCAAAGGTCCATTGTACGGGATGTTGCTGGGCCGATAGGGAAGCGAATGTTACACAAAACATGCAAGCAAGTGAAACCATGCGGAGCATTGCGACAAATTTTAGTGGTGAAGTAACTGTTAAGGAGCAGTCAAATCGATCGAAGTTAATCCTAAAAATAACCCTTTTGCAAAGGTTGGCCGCGCCGAGAAAAACTAATAATAAAAGATTAACAACTCCGCAGCTTCAGGAAGCTACCAACACCCTTACCGTATTGATCAGCGACTCGAAAATACCGCGCCCATCGGTATTGCCCAACAGGGCTTCGGAGGCTCTTTCGGGGTGGGGCATCATGCCGAAAACATTGCGGCCGGCGTTACAGATACCGGCAATAGCCCGCACCGAGCCATTGGGGTTTGCCCCGGGATCGAGCGTTCCTTCGGCAGTACAGTACTGGAAGAGAACCTGATCGTTATGCTCGAGTTGATCGAGCGTTTCGGGATCGGCGAAATAGCGCCCTTCGGCATGAGCGATGGGAACTTTTAGCACCTGTCCGGGCGCCAGGTTGGCGGTCAGCGCAGCGTTGTTGGATACCGTTTTGAGGTAAATATTTTTACAGACGAATTGCTGCTGTTCGTTACGCAGCAACACCCCGGGCAGCAAGCCAGCCTCGCACAGCACCTGAAAGCCGTTGCAGATCCCCAGCACGTAGCCGCCGTTGTGCGCAAATTCAATTACCTCTTTCATGACGGGAGAAAAACGCGCGATGGCCCCGGCCCGCAGGTAGTCACCATAGGAAAACCCACCGGGCAGCACAATGACATCCCGCTTTTCCATACCGGGCAATTGCTTTTCTTTGTGCCAGATTTTAAAGACCTCTTGCCCCAACACTTCACTGAGGACATGTACCATGTCATCATCACAATTCGACCCGGGAAAAACGACGACTCCAAACTTCATAGTTCTTGGATGCTTATTTTTTCGTTGACCTAACGATTGATTGCGCAAAAATACACTTTTATTGCGGCAGTTGTGTTCCCTTTTCCCTTAAGTAGCAGGTATCAAACCAGCCCGATATCGGCCCGGAAGAGGTAAGCCAAGGCGCCCAGCAGCAGGGCCAGATGCCAGAACTCTCCCCAGCGGGAAGATAGCTGACCAACCCGGATACCCAGCAAAACAGCCAGTGGCGGCGACACCAAGAGCAGGAGTTCTTGCGTCAAAAAGGGATGGAAAAAAACGGCTACACCGGCCAAAAACATGTACCAATAAATTAAACTTACCCGCCGCTGGGCCTCCATCATCTGCTTGAAAAGGAAAGCCCGGCGTTGGACCAGCATCAAAAGCAGCATTAATCCGAATAGATAGGAAGGAATTTGATCGATCCAACCACCCGGAGCAGGAAGGGAAGGTATACCCATGAAAAAGGCCTCGTACAGGGTCTGCAGCCAACCGCTGAATTGATCGTTCCAGAAAAAGTATGTCCCCAGTAGCACAAAAGGCGTAATTAAGCCGCTCAGGACCATCAACCATTCCCGTAGATCAAAGGAGCGGACCAGGCTCAGCCCTATAAAATAGAGCGCCAAAAAGACGATCGTTGGCAGGAAAGACAAAACAGCTAGTCCTAGAAAAAGACCGCTGTTAAAAATCAGAATAGCGGCGCTTCCTTTCTTGAAAGTCGCCAGAATATACTGCAACCCGAGCAGAACGAACAAGTTGGCTAGGTGGATCGGATGCAGGAGAGAACTCTCGGGAACGAAGGCAATGATAAGCACAAAAAAAACACCCGGAAACTGCGTTTGCTCGCCGGCAACCCGGTGGAAATTGCTGATGTAATTAAGTAGTATAACCTGGATCAGGAGCACGAAAAGGTTAAGGACAAAAGCCACTCCCGGATAAGACGACGTCCAGGATAGCGCCCATACCGCCAGGGGTCCTGGCACAGCCAAATAATCATAGGGCGCAGGATGAATCAGTACAGGACTAAATAGCAAGAGCAGGTAGAAAAGCAGAAAAAAGCTGACCAACAATTGGTTGGAGCGAAAGATTTGGAGCACGGTCTACTGCTTTGGTGGCTGGAATAATCTTTTGCAAAGGTACAAAAAAGCAAGCGGGTAATAGATCGCAGGCGCCGTTCTATCCGCTTATCCTAGCTCTGGAGAAAAAGACACTCCAAAGCGGTGTCAAATAAAGAAAAAACGCTCCAAAATCCGGGCTTGGCAAAATATTTTTTCCCAACCTCCAGCTATTCAACTTTTTGAAGAAAAAAATAAAAAAACTGTACTGGCATTTATGGAATCCGGCTGACTGGAAACTCTATTAAAATATAACGCCAAGCAAGAAATCGAGCATCCTGTATGACCCCAAGAAAATGCTCCCCGAAGAAGGGGAAAGAAGATTATCGCTCTCTTTTTTTTTCTACCCCACCCGGTTCCTTATACATAAGGATCCGGGTTTTCTTTTTTGCCCTCTGCCTAAGGTTTGTCCGAAAGATTTTTGGTGAGCGAAAATGAGATATTTCCGCGCCAGATGAGGAGCAAAAACGAAGCATGGCCTAAGCTAGATGCCTGCAGGCCGGCCTTTCTTTCGACCCGCCGAGTATGGACGTCTTTTGGAACGAAACCCGGTGCCGCAAGACCAATTTCCAGCCCAAGGGATGTTATCCGGATACCTCCTAGTTCAACGAAAAGTGCGGAATGGGCGCGTTTTGCTGATCAAAGGCGCTCAAGAGGCTGATCTGTATATCCAGTCTTCGCAAGGGCGGAAAATGATGGAGTAGCTCCCAAACCTCCATCTCATTATCGGCATTGACAATCGCCCATAGGCGCTGGCGGTCTTCCGACAGGGCATAATTGACGAGTTTTCCCACTTCTAAAAAATGCGTCACTTTATCGAGCTGCGCCGGTAACCAGTGCCAAAAATCAGCAGATGCACCGGACGATAAGCGACAATCGATCATAAATTGGAATCTTCCCACCATAGCATCAAAATTTCTCGGCCTTGCGAGCCGCCGAATGTCTTAGCTGATTGGAAAAATAAATGTAAGTGGAAAATACGAAGACGACGTTTCCCGCCTTTGATTAGTAAAGCTTTGTCGGGGAGTAGCAAAAAAATCTCCCATTCACGACGCGCATTGAATGGGAGATTTAAAATGGATGAATACGAAGTAAATACTAATCGTGTATCGACTAGTAGTCGATATCAAGGGCATCAAGTGTTTCCAGGTCGAGTTGACCTACGGGTAGCCCATTATCCTGTTGGAATTTTACAAGTGCCGCCTTGGTGCGAGGCCCCATGATATTATCGATTGGGCCGGGGTTGTAGCCTTTATCCATGAGGGCCCGCTGAATCTGACGGATGGTATAACTATCAACCTGGTTTGCACAAAGGATTTCACGCCATTCGGTAAAACCACCGCGCTTTTTCAGCACGCGCTTGGTAACCGTTTTGTACTCAGCAGGCACTTCGATCTTGCGTACCGAAGCCGGTTTGTCGATGACTTTCTTGGTAATGGTTTCGTACTCGGCCGGAATTTCGGTAGCCGAAGATTCGAAGTCGACATCGCTATCATTAGCCAGAACGCGCTTTTCGATTGTCATGTATTCGGCGGGAATTACTTCCTCGCGAACGGTGGCCGGCGTCTTGATGACTTTTTTGGTAATCGTGGTGTACTCGGCGGGAATCACCTCCTCGCGGTACGTAGCCGGCGTCTTAACCATCTGCTTGGTAACGGTTTTGTACTCCGCCGGTACGGTTTCCGCTTCGTATTCGGCTTGCTTTGCGAGTACGCGCTTTTGGCGCGTCTCGTACTTGGCAGGCACCTCTACGCGACGGATGCAGTCGCCATCTTCCAAGGTGTAGCCAGTGGAGCAGCCGGTAGCTACGCGCCGGGTTACTGTCTCGTAACGAGCAGGCACTTCTTCCAGACACCAAACCAGACAGTCATCAGGATCGGCCGACAGGCAATTCTCATCGGCTTCGCGCTGTACCCAGCGGGTAGAGGCGGGCTCGATTTCGATACGCTCTGTCTGTGTTTCGTAAATGGGATTGGCGCGTTCGATGCGCGTTGACGCTTCTTGCACCACCACCCGCTCCGTTACGGTTTCGTACTCGGCGGCCATTGGCTTGTAACGCTGGCCTTCCGCTCTTACCAATACCCGCTCGGTCACCGTCTCGTATTCGGCGGGCACCGGAATCAAACGCTTAGACGCTTCTTTAACCAGCACGCGTTCCGTTACGGTTTCGTACTCAGCCGGAACATAGGTGTAACGCTTGGTTTCAGGCTTGATCATCACGCGTTCGGTCACGGTCTCGTAGCCCGTCTCCGTAACACCGGCAGCGTAAGCAGTACTGGCTTCTTTTTTCAGGATCTGCTCCGTTACGGTCTTGTAAGTCGCCGGGATGATCTCGGTACGAGTCGTCGCTGGATTGACCAGCACGCGTTCTGTTACGGTTTCGTATTCATCCGCAATCAGGCATCGGGCATAGCATTTACCAGGCTCCGCATCTGCGGGCAAGCCTTCCGGCATATCCTGGGCCATAATGCCACTCGCGAGCACAAGAAAAACGAGTGATAACAAAAAGTGGAGTGCTCTCATTGTAGTAGATTGTTTAGTTAAATAAAAAGAGGTTATTGAGAATGCCTTTTTAGACATGAGGTCTACCGGGATAGTGGTTATGGGCAACTGTTCAGGAAACTTAATACTTCGATTTTAGCAAAACCAAGAGCGACCAACGCGTTTCGCTTATACAACTGGGGCATCTTCACGTACGCGCCCCCTAGGCAACGGCAAGTTAAATGCTTCTAAAAAGATCACCAACTTTTCACCCTACTTTCATTGGAATTGATTTGAGGGCTGCTTTAGGATAGCACAGGTAATATTTGGTCACAATTTTCGATTGCAGATCGTGGTCCGAACTCATCGACATGGGTAATATCGTACCGTTTTTAAATAATATATTAATTTCTTCTTTTGAAGTACTGTAAGCGCTATTGGTCTCATAGCCTTCGATCAGCAAATGCGGAAGGTGCTGCTCCTCGAAGTGCCCCCAATCCAGAATTCGCTGACGGACATAGGCTACATACTGGCGATCGAAGGGCGTGTTGCTCATCTCTAACTTGAACAAATGCCGCTCGACCAGGCCCTGAGCGAGGTAGGCTAACACCGGATCATCAAAATTCGCCCACGATTTGATGGCAAAAACGACGTCGAAATCGTCAAGCGTAGCGAACTGCTCCAAGAGGGCCTCGGGTGCGCGGTCTAACATCCCCTCCTGTTGGCCGAACTCCATCAAATACTGCAAGCCGGGTGACATCCCCGGCAGGGCATGCCCTTCCTGGTAGAGTTCCCGGGCCCGCAGAAAGGCCTGGATTAACATGCGTTCGGCTGCCAGCACCGTCTTGTGCAAATACACTTGCCAGTACATCAACCGGCGAGCGATCAGGAACTTTTCTACCGAATAGATGCCTTTTTCTTCAATGACCAGTTCGCCCTCATAGACCGAGAGCATTTTGATGATCCGATCGTAGCCGATCACCCCTTCGTACACGCCGGTGAAAAAACTGTCGCGGTTGAGGTAGTCCATGCGATCCATGTCCAATTGGCTGGATACCAATTGGTGTAAAAAGTGTTTGGGGTAGGCGTCTTTAAATATTTGAATCGCCATCTCGAGGGCACCGTTGAATTCCCGGTTGAGCGTCTCCATAAACCGGAGTGAGAGGGTCTCGTGGTGCACATCGATCAACGTGTGTTCGAGTGTGTGCGAAAAGGGGCCGTGCCCGATGTCGTGCAACAATATAGCGATCGACGCGGCCGTGGCTTCATCCTCGGTAATCTCCACGTCTTTACTGCGCAGGGTCTCGATGGCTTGGGTCATCAGGTGGAAAGCGCCCAGGGCATGGTGGAAACGGGTATGCAGGGCGCCCGGGTACACGTAATGACTCATGCTCACCTGCTTGATACGGCGCAGTCGCTGAAAATAAGGATGCTCGACCAGTTGAAAGATTATTCCGTAAGGGATGCTTACAAAACCGTATACGGGGTCATTGAATATTTTAGTACTTGGCATGATTCCGCGATTTTCCGTATTGCCCGTATTGGTAAAAGCAGGCCTTCTATAAAATTGTCGAGCCTTCCGGGCAATAATTGTAAGGGATACGGTAGTTATGGATGTATTCTGCTAAATTTCCGATCCCGTCCTAATATTCAAAAAAAATAGTCATGAGTAATATAAAAATCCTGTGGGCCGACGACGAAATTGATCTCCTCAAACCGCAATTGATGTTCCTCGAAAAGCGCGGTTACGACCTGATTACCGTCACCAACGGGCACGACGCTATTGAGGAATGTGCCGAACACAATGATATCGATGTCGTTTTCCTCGACGAAAGCATGCCTGGCATTACTGGCCTGGAAACCCTCGCCAAAATCAAAGATACCCATCCGAATTTGCCGGTGGTAATGATTACCAAGAACGAAGCCGAAGATGTGATGGAAGAGGCGCTGGGCTCCCAAATTTCTGATTATTTAATCAAGCCCGTCAACCCCAACCAGATTCTGCTGACGCTCAAAAAGATCATCGACAATAAGCGCCTGGTGCGGGAAAAGACCTCCTCGGATTACCAGCAGGAGTTTCGGCAGATCTTCATGGAAATCAATAGCGGCCTGAATTACGAGGAGTGGGTCGACATCTACCGCCGGATCATCAACTGGGAGATCAAAATCGACTCGTCGAACTCTTCGGAGATGGCCGACATCCTGGCTATGCAGAAGCGCGAAGCCAACACGGAGTTTTCCAAGTTCGTGGTGCGCAACTACCTCGATTGGGTGGGCTCCGACAGTGAGGGCCCCGTCATGTCGGCTAACTTGATGCGCGCCAAAGTTTTTCCCCAACTCGACCCGAAGACGCCTACCTTTATGATCCTGCTCGACAACCTGCGCTACGACCAGTTTCGCATGATCGAACCCATCCTAGCCGAGCTTTTCCGAATTGAGGAGGAAGACTACTTTTACAGCATCTTGCCGACAGCCACGCAGTACAGCCGCAACGCCATCTTCTCGGGGCTCATGCCGGCCGATATCGCCAAGCGTTTTCCCAAGCAATGGAAAAACGATAACGAGGAGGGCGGTAAAAACCTGCACGAAGCAACCTTCCTAGACGACCTCATCGACCGCACCTTTCGCAAGCCCATCCGCCACGATTACCTGAAAATTACGAACGTAGGGCAGGCTAAACAGCTTAATGATAACATCCTCAACTACTTGAATAACGACCTTACCGTTATCGTCTACAACTTTATCGATATGCTTTCTCACGCCCGTACCGAGATGGAAGTACTCAAAGAACTCGCCGGTGACGAGAAAGCGTACCGCTCCCTGACGCGTTCTTGGTTCGAAAATTCTCCGCTTTGGACAGCTCTACAACGGGCAGCCGAACGCGACATCCGGCTCATCATCACTACCGACCACGGCACCATTCGGGTCAACACCCCGTCTAAAGTGGTGGGAGACCGAGAGACGACCACTAACCTGCGCTACAAAGTAGGACGCAACCTGCAATATGAGCGCCGCGACGTGCTGGAGGTACGCGACCCCGACAAGGCACACCTGCCGCGCCCCAACGTAAGCTCGACTTTCATATTCGCTAAAGAGGACATCTTTTTCCTGTATCCCAATAATTACAACTATTACCACAACTACTACAAGAACACCTTTCAGCACGGGGGCATCTCTCTGGAGGAGATGATCTGCCCGGTGATCTATCTGAGGACCCGGTGATCCGTTGAGGCAGGTGGCCCCTGTCATTACCTTTTCTTAGGCGCATATATTGGTCGGAGCTCCGGTCGCTCTTCAAAGAAAGCATCCAGCCGGTAACGGCTGCCTACGAAAAAGATACGCTGCCCGAAGGAACCGGGTTCGTAGAGGGTCAGGTATCCGATGGGCAAACCCAGGCGTCGCTTGAGCTCAATGCGCCGCACGTTTTGGTAGGGGTAACGCACGTGCTTGAAGTAATTCGTCACGTAAGCAAAATCCTCGCCTAACTCGACCCGCTTCAGTCGCAAGAAAGAGTTGGCAAGTAGTAGCAACCCGCCCAGGTACACCAGGGCCACGATTGACTTAAATACCACTGCCGGTATACCGAAAAAATAAGGGCTGTTGGTAAAGAACAATGTGGTGGTAACGGCACCGAATAACACGATGTAGAAGACAGGAACAAAAAATTTAAAAAACAAGGTACTGTTACTGGACACCCGGTGCATAGACTTTAATTATTCACCCCATTTACGCGCTTCGGCCCGCTCAACCCGCTTGGCCACGTAGATGCTTAGCTCATATAAAATAAAGAGCGGGATCCCGATCAAAAATTGGGTGACGACGTCAGGCGGCGTGATGAGGGCCGCTAACAATAAAATAGCGATCAGTGCATGGCGCCGGTATTTACGCATGTCGGTTGCGCTCAACAGCCCCACTTTGGCCAGAAAGAACACCACGATGGGTAGCTCGAAGATCAACCCGGCCGGCGCCGTAAACATGATCATGTAATTGATAAACGAATTCAGCGTTGGGGAGTTTTCTACCCCCGGAATCGTATAGCCGGCCAGGAAATTCACTGCAAAGGGGGCAATGACCAAGTACCCGAAGGCTACCCCCAACAAGAACAAAAAAGAGCAAATAAAAACGACCCCGCGAGTGGCCCGGCGCTCTTTGGGATAGAGACCGGGCTTGATAAAGCGCCAGAATTCGCGAAATATATAGGGAAAAGCCACAATGAACCCCCCGACAAAACACACCTTGATACTGGTGATAAAAGATTCGCCAAACCCAATGGCTTGTTTGCGAAATTCAGGAGGTGTAAAGCACATGCGATCGCCCAGGCCGATGGAATGAGACAGGTCACAAATAGCCCGGTAAGAAATAAAATCATCATGAGTAGGCCCGAAAATGACCGTGTCGAACAACCACTTCTGGTTCAGAAAAAGCACGATACCCACCACCACGATAGCTACCAGCGATCGAATGATATGCCAGCGCAACTCCTCAAGGTGCTCTAAAAAGGACATCTCTTTAGGGTCATCCAACTCGAGCTGATCTACATCCACCTGGTCCAATGGCATGGCGTGCTACTTATTTTTTGGTCATTAATGGGAACATAGGATAGTCTTCTAAACATTTAAAGACCGCCCTGGTTTGGACCCTACTTCATCAAGGCCGTTTAAACGCCGACGCTAAAGTACGGATAAAACCAGTTAAACCAGTGCCTTTCGGCATGATAGCAGCCGGTTACGGATAAATATCTTTGTAAGCAGCACCGGGCAGGTAGGCGCATTTACCTTATCTTTAGACGGCCCGGACCGCTCCCGGCGTCTTGCGTGCCGTCCCACAGCTACTGAAAACCAACGCACATGGATACCCTGCTCCATATATTGCAGTTAGCCTTTTTTCTAGGCGTCTTGATTAAAGCTTCGGATTGGTTTATCGAATCGGCCGAATTGATCGGACTCACCTGGGGTATCTCGCCCTTTATCATCGGCATTACCATCGTGGCGCTGGGTACTTCCCTACCGGAATTGGCCACCTCCATCGCTTCGGTTTTACGCGACGAATCGTCGGTGGTGGTCGGCAATGTAGTGGGTTCTAATATCGTGAATATCAGCTTGGTCCTGGGAGTTACGGCAGTCGTGGCCCGAGAAATTAAGACCGACTACAATGTCTGGCACATCGACATGCCCTACTTATGGGGATCGGCTCTGTTTTTTTATCTGGCCCTGCAGGATTTAAAGTTCTCTATCTTCGAGGCCTTTCTCTTCCTGATGGGGATCGGCATTTTTCTGCTTTACACCCTGCGGTCCGACCAAAATACCGGATCGGATGACGATTTGGTCAAAAAAGCGAATTACCGCACCTACGGGCTGTTGCTACTCAGCGGCGTACTGGTCTATATCGGCGCCGACCTCACCATCGACGCCATTATCAAGCTTTCCCGCCAGGCGGGCATTTCGCCCGATATCATTGCGATGGGGGCCGTGGCGCTGGGCACCTCGCTGCCCGAACTGGTGGTCAGCATCAGCGCCGCCCGCAAAGGCAAAGCTGCTATTGCGGTGGGCAATGTACTGGGCTCGAATGTATTCAATACCTACGTGGTCATGGGTATCCCCGCCTTGATCGGCAACCTGGAAATTCCGGCCTCCACCCTCGAGATTTTTGTTCCCATCATGCTGGTCTTGACCATCTTGTTCGGAATCATTGCCAGCAACAAAATTATTTCCCGCTACGAAGGGGGACTGCTCCTGCTTTTTTATATTTTCTTCATGGGCACGATCACGCAATATTCCCTCCAATAATTAGTTTGCAGCCGTTTCAAATATCCACACGGCCTCGCAAGGCAGGAGCGTGACCGTCTATGTGTAATAAAATCCTACTCATATGTTCGGAGATCTATTCGGAAACTTAGAAGAACAGCAAAAAGCCCTGAAGAGCAAGTTGCGCGAAATCTCCATCGAGAGCGACCTGGGCGACACCCGCGTACAGGTGACCGCCAATGCCGCACGGGAAATCACCAATATCCGCATCGATCCGGAGCTGATAGCAGCGAATGGCGACCCGGAAGAACTGGAAGACCTCATCCTCACGGCCGTCAACCGGGCGCTGGAACTGGCTGCTGAACGGGAGGCCGCCGAAACCAAAATTCTACTTAAAGACCTGCTCCCGCCGGGCATGGGTGGCCTGGGCGGCTTGTTTTAGCCGCCGGCCGTACACTACACCGCTCCCCCGGGCGTTCAATGGTCGGACAACCTTGTTCCGGATCGTATTTTTTTGGTTGATAAAAATGTGCACATGTACTTCAAGCTCTTCGGTATCCTGAGCCTCTTATGCTTCTGCCTGCTTGCCGGCGCCCAAACCAATACCGGCCTGATCGCTTACTACCCCTTCGATAACGGACTGCTAGAAGACGTTACCGGCAATACCGCCAATGACGGATTCACGCCCGGCAACCTGGGCTTTGACTGCGGGGTAGAAGAGGAGGCCGTGGCTTTCAACGGCATTTCCGACACCGTGCTTTTCCTGGGCCCCGTCAATGAAGAGTTTAACACCGAAGACTTCACCGTGAGCTTCTACTTTAAGGCCACCGGCGCGAATGGCATCCAAAACCTGCTCAACAAGGTTCGGCTCGATTGTTCTTCTGAAAACGCTTTCATCGTACGTTACCGGCCGGCTAACCGCACCCTCAACGTATTTATGTCGGAGACGGTCGACAACAGCGTCAACTTCGTTCAGCAACTCTCCGCTGACGACTGCTGGCACCACGTAACTATCGTGCGCGACGGTAACCGCATCCGGCTCTACATCGCGGGTGAGTTGGTCCAGGAGCTGGGCACCCTGGGCCGGATCGATCTGTCGAACAACAGCTCCCTCACCCTGGGCGGAACGCGCTGCCTGGGCGCCAACGAAACCTTCTTCGAAGGCCTGGTCGACGATCTGCGCTTCTACAACCGCTCCCTCGACGACCAGGAGGTGCGCGGCCTGTACGGCACTCCCGACCGTATCGTAACCCCCGATACCACCATCTTTCTGGGCAATAGCGTGCCGGTCGACGTTCGCTCGGCCTGTGGACAAACCTTTCAGTGGAGCCCCGAAGGCGATATCGACAATCCGACTGCACAGGATGTTTCTATCACGCCCGTGGTACCTGGCACCAACACCTACGAAGTACGTATCGGCGACACGCGTTCTTCTTGTGTGGCGCGCGACCAGATCCGCATCAATGTGATCAATCCGGGCGACCTCGATTGTACGACCCTTTTTCTACCTTCGGCCTTCACCCCCGACGGCGACGGCCTTAACGACACCTTCGGCATCGACAGTCCCGATGCAGTCGAAACCCTTATCTCTTTCGAAATTTTCGACCGCTGGGGCGCCAGGGTCTTTTCCACCACCAATCCCTTCGACCGCTGGGACGGTACGTTCCGCGGTCAAGAGGTCAATCCGGGGGTTATGCTATACAAGGCCATCTATAGGTGCCGTGGCGAAGAACTGGTCGCAACCGGCTCGGTAACCATCATCCGGTAGCAACAAGCGCTACCATCCAGGTCAACCCTTTGCCTGTCCGCTCGTTTTATACAACAATGAGCTACGCCAGACAACAGCTATCCGATACCATCGTCGCCTTGGCTACCCCCCAGGGCGTAGGCGCCATCGGCGTGATTCGCCTTTCGGGCCCCGACGCTATTCGCATCGTCGACAGTGTTTTCTACGGTAAACCACTGGCCGATCAGGCCAGTCATACCATTCATTTCGGCACCATTCGCAATGCGCAGGACGAAGTATTAGACGAAGTACTCGTCAGCCTTTTTATCGCCCCGCACTCGTACACCAAAGAGAACGTGGTGGAGGTGTCGTGTCACGGCTCCGAGTACATCCTGCAGCAGATCATCCAGCTGTTCCTGAGCAAGGGCGCCCGCCTGGCCGAGCCAGGGGAATTCACCATGCGGGCTTTCCTCAATGGCCGCATGGACCTGAGCCAAGCCGAAGCCGTTGCCGATCTGATCGCCAGCGGTAGCGAAGCGGCACACCGGGTCGCCATGCAGCAAATGCGCGGTGGTTTCAGCAATGAGATCCAGCGCCTGCGGCAGGAGTTAATTGACTTTGCCAGCCTGATCGAACTAGAACTCGATTTCGCCGAGGAGGATGTCGAGTTTGCCGATCGCGAACGCCTGCGGGGGCTGGTCACAAAAATCCAGCAATTGATTGCCGAGCTGATGCAGTCCTTCCAGCTGGGTAACGCCATCAAGCAAGGGGTGAGCACCGTCATTGCCGGGCGGCCCAACGCCGGAAAATCCACCCTGCTCAACGCCCTACTCAACGAGGAGCGCGCCATCGTCAGTGAAGTAGCGGGCACTACCCGCGACACCATCGAGGAGGCGCTCAACATCAAGGGGATTCCCTTCCGGATTATCGATACCGCCGGCATCCGCGATGCAGAAGACACCATCGAAGCCATCGGTGTGGAGCGAACGATGGAAAAGGTCAAAACTTCGGCCTTGCTGATCTACGTTTTCGATGTGATCCGCACCCAGCCCAACGAGGTGCAGGCCGACCTGGAAAAGTTACGCACCCCTGGAGTACCCATCCTGCTGGTGGCCAACAAGATGGACCTTAACCCCTACACCAAATTCGAGCACTATTTTCCCGCTGCTTGCGGCGAAAGCGACGACCCCGGCGCGATAACCGAATGGAACTGGGTGCCTGTCAGCGCCATAAACCGCATGAATATCGAGCACTTGAAGAATCGTTGTTACGAGGCCGTGCTTTCACAGAAAGTCAGTGCTCAGGGGACCATCGTCACCAATGCCCGCCACTTTCATGCCCTACAACGCGCCCATGCCAGCCTGGATGCCGTACTAAGTAGTATGGAAGCCGGCATCACCTCCGACTTTGTCGCCATGGACATCCGACAGGCCATCTATCACCTGGGCGAAATCACCGGCGACATTAGTACCGACGACCTGCTGGGCAATATCTTTGCGAATTTCTGTATCGGAAAGTAAGCCCGACAAGCCAGCGTTAAGACCGGTGCTCTAACTTCGTGCCGTGCGGCTTAACCTTCCTATTGCCGTTGATGCGCATTTATTACTGATGATTACCCCTCTGGTGAATTATGCCTGGGCTGTCAGCATTTGCAGGGGTTGTGGCAAGTAGGAATTGACCTGTTCAATCAACGTCAACGGTAACAGCAGACCAGCCCCTGGTATTGATTTTGACGACAAAACAGCCTTGGTCAAAAGCCTGGAACAAAATAAATACCACATTGCACTTGCGATTCAAAATCAATTTTTGAAAGGCTGTAATCCGGAATACTATCCGGTTGGAGGGGCAAGGTATTACACCGGGCAGGACGAACTGCCAGATTCACCCCGACAACCCGGTACGTACTATGCGAAACAGCCTTGTTACTCATCTCCTGGAAATGCGACCAGGAAGCGCTCACACTCGAGAACGGATTTGCGCTATATTCAGGAGCGCCTAGGGCATAGAAGCACCTGGACCATGCAGATCACCACCCCATTTACTACAAAACCACACAAAAAGCTTGTTAAACTTTTGGATTTTTTAGATATTAAAGGGACGTCAAATGAGAAGATACAGGTTTATACGCCATGTTGTGGCGGATATGGAGTAGTTGTAAACAATGTAAGAAGCGAAAGCTGAAATGAAAATCGAAATATGAAATGTTCCGTTTGCTCGAATGAAATTAGAGGTAAATATTGCTCAACCTGCGGACAATATTACAAAGATAGAAGAATTAATTTCACAGCATTTTTAGGGGATTTATTCGATGGTATTTTTTCATTAGAAAAATCTTTTTTTCAAAATATTCGAATCGGATTAACCCAACCCGAAACATTAGTTTTAAACTATTGGAAAGGATTTCGAAAATTTTATTACAGTCCTGGAAAATTCTTAACCATAGCATCATTATTTCTTGTACTACACTATTCAATTGCAAATGATTTTCTGGGTGTTGTAGTAATAAGCAACATTTCTTCACAATTTGTAATTTTATTTACGAATATTCTCTTACTGACGTTTTCAAGTTTTTTACTATACATACAATTCAAGAAAAATTTCCTTGAACATCTAATTTTAAATATTTACAATGTAAGCTTATGGATAATTGTCTTCTTTCCAATATCATTAATTTTGAGTTTAGCAGTGAATAATAACAGAATTGAACAATATTTTTACATTTTATACCATACATTGGTTGTTGTTTGGAATTCGAAAGCTTTCGAATTAACTAAAACTAAACGCTTTCTTTTTGTCATAATAAATCTATTAATGCTTTATGGAACATTGGGACTTTTAGTGTACAAGTATGGTGAATTTTAATCGAATAAGTTGCGTGAATTAAAATGGATTGAGTACAAAACACTGTTTGCAAGGAGTAGTTAGTATCAATGAATAAAAATATCATGAAAAAAGTCGCTCTAATTTTTGTTTTTATCATAGCCCATCTAAGCGCAACTGCTCAAATTGAAAAAGGAACATCTCAGGTTGGAATTGGGGGCTTACCTATCATTTACCCAAATAGCAGCGAAGACATAGGCTATTCCTTACGGATTAACTATGGATATTTCATTTTCAACAATTTATCTATAGGTGTGGTGCCATTCGCAGGAAAAGTTGGTGACATAAACTCTATAGGGATAAATGGTTATCTTAGGTATTATTTATTGAATAAAGGTATTGCATTATTTATTGAGGGTGGTGGTGGGTTTGGTAGATTAAACTATGAAAGTACCCCTCAGTTCAACGGTACAATGAGTTCTATCAACGTCGGTCCCGGCATCCACTATCGATTTAAGAACAATTTATCTGTTGAGTTCTTATTACAATATGCAAGATTGAGAAATATTAATTTCCCAGAAGAAACAACTACCGGAAATACAATAATACCTGCATTAGGCATACAATACTTTATTATCCAATAAAAAACTGATGCCAACAATGCATAGCTACCCATGCTCCTGACGTCGCACGGCAGCTATACGAGGCGTTGGTGGCAAGCAAAAATCAAGAAACGAAGTACCAAGAATAAGTGTTATCTTGAAGTAACAAAGTTAATTCAAATGCGTGAAATAGAACAGATACCGATTTTAAAGGATAACATTCAACAATTGGTTGAAATTTGTAGAAAGCATCATGTTTCAAAGCTATTTGTGTTTGGTTCTGCAATCACTAAGAAATTTAACTTAGAGAGCAGTGACATTGATTTGATGGTAAAACTCTTGCCCATGTCTCCAGAAGAAAAAGGAGAGCATCTTTTGGACTTGTGGGACGAATTGGAAGATCTGTTTCAAAGAAAAGTTGATTTATTAACAGATCAACCAATAAAGAACCCTTTCTTGAAAAAGAATGTGGAGAAAACAAAACTTCTAATTTATGACGGAGAAAGGGAAGAAGTACTTGTCTGACATATTGATTGCTATTGAATTGATCGAACAATTTACTGAAGACGTAAATAGATTTGATCAGTACCAAGCTGATCTAAAAACGAAAAGCGCTGTAGAGAGACAATTGTCTATAGTTGGTGAAGCCGTGAATAATTTTAGAAACCTGGATGAGAAATTCGAATTAACTGATACAAGACAGATAGTTTCTTTCAGAAACCGGATAATCCACTCCTACGACAATATTGATGATACTATAGTTTGGTCAATATTAAAGAAACATCTACCGAAATTGAAGGAAGAGGCCCAGAACGGTTTAAAAAGATAAATTGATGCCAGCCGCTAACATGGTGCAAAACGGCCAGCCCTCCTATACGTCGGGCCGTCGTTTGCACGTGGCCCGTTGGTGGTAATTTGAGAAAAACTAAAAATAAACATGAATACTAAACAATTATCATTCGGGCTTCTTACAATAGGACTGATAAGTTGCAATTCGACACCGAAAGACTATAACACGAAAGAAAACAAATCTTATTCCGACATTAAAATTGTTGGTGCAATGAAAAACGTGATGTGGAAAGGTGAATTAGGAAGCAGCATTGACCTTGACACGATTTCGGACACAAATGGACTTTATGGACTCGGACCTGCAAGCTACTTGACGGGCGAATTGCTGATTAATAACGGAAAAGGCTACTTATCAAAAGTGACTTCAGATTCAACAATGTCAGTTGAAAGAACCTTAAATACATCAGCACCATTCTTTGTTTATGGAAACGTAACTGAATGGAATGAAATGGAATTGCCAGCCAACGTCAAGACAATTCAGGACTTAGAAAAATTTATTGACAACAAAACGACTGAATTCAAAAGGCCTTTCACTTTTAAATTAATCGGACAGGTTACAAGTGCGATTATTCATATTCAGAATCTGCCTGAAGGAACAAAAGTGTCTTCACCGGACGAAGCTCATCAAGGACAAACCAATTACAATATCAAAAATGAAGATGCTGAAATAATTGGATTTTTCTCGACTGAACACAAAGGTGTTTTTACACATCACGACTCCTTTTTGCATATGCACTTAATAACAAAAGATGAAAGCAAAATGGGACATTTAGACGAATTAGAAATCAGAGAAATGAAATTATATCTTCCGAAAGGATAAATAACTATCGCCAACATTGGCTATGCGTAATGCGCGTGAAAGTGCTGACATGAAATTAATTACGACAAATAAACTAATTGCTAAACGGAAAGCAAAGTGTCTTGAATTCCAGCACTACGCATAACCGAAACTGTTAGCGGTAATTTTAAAAAAGAAGATTAACATATGAATAAAGCAATAATCATAATTTTAGGTATCCTATTAATTGGTGGCCAAAACCAGGTGAAAGAAAGTGTCCAAGAAAAACTATTCATTGAATTAGGTGGCGAAAAACAATATGTGGAAATGACGGGTGCGTCTGACGATTTACCGGTTATGCTATTTCTGCATGGCGGACCAGGCTGGCCTCAGACTCCACACCTGAGATATTTTAATGCAGATTTGACTGACGAAATGATATTAGTTTCCTGGGATCAGGCAGGATGTGGTCAATCTTATATGCATAATCCCAATCCGAAAAACCTAAGTCCTGAAAGTTTGGTCAATGATGCACATGAGTTGACACAGTATCTAAAAAAGAAATTCAATAAGGAAAAAATATTTCTTGTGGGTTTTTCCTATGGTAGTGTGATTGGAATGAAATTAGCTGAAAAACACCCTGATGATTATTACGCCTATATTGGTGTCGCTCAGGTGATAAGTATACCAGAAAGCTGGGACGCTTCTATGCAATGGTTGAAAGAGCAAGCCCAACAAAAGAATGATACAACAGCATTAGTGCAGTTGGATTTAATTGAAAAAAAGGACAGCACTGTATGCGCTACCATTTTGGATTGCTTTATGAGCAAGTACGAACTTGTTGTAAAATACGGAGGAACCGTTTACGATGAAAATATTTTGAAAGAAATTGAGAAAGCGGAAACTATGTATGAGGACTACAAAGACTATGACTGGTTTGAAGCATTTAACTACACCTCGGCTCGAATGGATGGCGTTGCTTTCACAACGGACATTTCAACTATCACAGAATTAAAGTTACCTGTTTATTTCATTGGTGGTCGTCATGACTGGAACTTACCCAGTGTAGTGGCAGAAAACCATATAAACAAAATGACAGCTCCTGAAAAAAAATTCATTTGGTTTGAAAAATCAGGACATGAAGTGCCGAATGAAGAAGCTGAAAGATTCAATCAAACCATCATTGAAATCGTGAAAGAAAAAAGCCGCTAACACAGGCTAAAATGTTCATAGCGGCTAAACGCCGCCACGCCGTGCATACAAACCGTCAGACTGTGCAAAACTGTAAGCTTCCCTTGTTTAGGAAAGGTTATAGACAGGGGAAGCTTACAAAAAAGTAACAACTTGCTATAAATAATTAACTTAAAAGACACCAAAACCTAAAAAATGAAAACATTTTTTCCGATTATCTTTCTTCTGTGCCTGGCCGCCACGCTTTCGCACGGGCAGATTCCACAAGAAATTAGCTATCAGGGGGTATTGACAGATGCTGACGGCGGCCCCGCCGGTGATGGCAACTACAGCATGACCTTTACTTTGTACGATGCTGAAACCGAAGGCAATTCCCTTTGGCAGGAAGCCAAGGTAGTGGCAGTAGAAAATGGCGTATTTAATGTCATCCTGGGCGATGTGACTCCACTCTCGCCAACCTTTGATGAGGCCTACTGGCTGGGCATACAGGTAGGAGCGGATCCTGAACTGGAGCCCCGTATTAAACTTACCGCTACTGCTTACAGCCTCAATTCCGAAAAAGTAGGGGGCTTTACGGTCAGCCCTACTCCTTCTCCAAATACCCTACTTCCTCTGGACAGTAGGGGGCAGATTCCTGCATCTGCGTTGGCAGCGCTACCAACGGTCAATATGGGGGGCGTCAGGACCGATTCTTCGGTAATCGTCACGACGACTTCTTTCGCAGAAATTGCCAGCTTTACCATCGATGAAAGGAGTGGCTTTGATGCCTATCTAAGCGGAGCACTGGTGGCAGAGATCAACGGCAATGGTACCGGTCGCTACGACTTTAGAATCCAACGCGAGACGCCCAGCGGCCCAACAGTAGCCCAAGCCTGGTGGCGCCCCGGCAGCGCGGAAACACGTCAGGCGCAGACCTTTACGCTGAATGGGGTAGATAGTAGTCGTCCGAGCGGCGGCCCTACGACCTATTACCTAGTGGCTCGAAAATTTGATTCCGCGGCAAAGGATCTCTTTATTTTTCTCTACAACCTCAATGCGCTGTGGGTAACCAATCCATAGATCAGTAAACATTGGATCATGAATACAGCAATACTCAACATAAAGAGAGGTGTTCTAGCACTGGCTTTACTTATGCCTGCGTGGGCTGTCGCTCAACTCAGCATACCGGGTGCTGTGCTGAGCAATGGCGGCACCACCACGTCTAATGCACAGTGGATCATCAAAAGTACCGTAGCGCAACCACTGATCGGAATTACTACGAGCAGTAACAATCAGCAACGTATTGGTTTTTGGTACCAACCCACCCCACTAATAACCAGCATTGAATCGGTGGGGGGCAAAGCGTTAGCCCAGGGGGCCGTGCTGCAGCAAAATTTCCCCAATCCGGCTCGTGCACAAACTGTGATCCGCTTTGCCGTGCCCCGTGAGTCTTTCGTAAGCTTGATCCTGTTAAATAGCAACGGGAAAGTGATACGTAGGCTGGCCCATAAGCGCCTGTTGGGTGGGCAGTACCAGGCAGAAGTGGCCCTGAGTACACTCCCTGCGGGTATCTACCTGTACCAACTCTTTGTGGACCAGCAATTGGTGGCGAGCCGGAAGATGGTAGTAGGGAAGTGAGCACTGGCCCACTATGTGCAAAAACATAGTTCTAAGGTATAGCGTGGTTAGCCCCTAGGTGCGGCTCAGCCCATCCACGCGAGTATTCAAATAATAATATTACCCCACAAAAACAGTAGCATAATCCGAGATTTGTGTAGGTGCGCCGACCTGCTCCCACTGTACTTTTGCACCCATAGTTCACCAAACACAAAAAAATGGTTACTGCTATTGCCATTACGACCGGAGTCGTTGTGTTGGTGCTGCTTGGGCGGACATCTAAAGAAAAACTTGTAATTGCCCAGAAAGTAACACCATCCGACCAGACCTTTCCTCCGGGAATGACCAGAGTAGAGTTTGATAGTGTCAATAAAAAAGGCACAAAAATCGTCGGCAACATCTACATTCCCGATGACTATCGGGAAGGCGAAAAAAGACCTGGCTTGGTAGTGTCTCCGCCAGCTAGCTCGGTTAAAGAGCAGGCAGCCCACTACTATGCAGAAAAAATGCGGCAAAAAGGCTACATCTGTTTGGCTTTCGATCCGAGAGGAATCGGCGAGACCAAAGGTTTGGAAAGCGACTGTAGTCCGTACACCATTGCCAATGATGTTTCCAGTGGGGTCAGCTTTTTGCAGTCGCTTCCGCAAGTGGATTCCGACAAGTTGGGCAATTTAGGGCTCTGCGCGCACAGTGTCAGTTCAACCTACGAAACCATCCATGATTCACGCATTAAGGCGCTTGGGCTCGCCGTGCCTATGACCAATGGTGCCGAGGTAGCCGGTGCAACCAATCCCCTGGTGATGGGAGCCCTTTATTTTGCCGGCGGAATCGCAAGAATCCTTCTTTTTTTTGGTATCAATCCGAAGATCGAAGCCTTTCCCAAAACGGAGGAAGGTCTGGCTAAAGCCAATGCCATGACACAGGGCATGGCTACCTACTATGCGCCTGGTAAGATTGGAGACCACCCCAGGTATAAAAATCAAATTTCCTTCTTCTCTGGGATTGGAGTAGCTGCTTTAGATGGCTTGAAGCTTCCTCCCAAACTGGACAACACCCCCGTACATATTGAAACCGGCGATCAGGCGCAAAGTCTAGATGGCGCAGAACGCTTTTTCAAGAAGCTGAAAGGACCCGCAGAAAAGACCATGAATAAGATCAAGGGTTCAGACCATTTTCAACTTTACTGGAAAGACGAGTATGTGGATCAGGCCGTTGCCGGATTGGACCGCTTTTATAAAAAATATATATAAAAAAGGTAAGGTAGAAATATGGCTAATCAAAAAACAGTGTTCATTACGGGGGCCTCTACCGGTATTGGTCATGCTTCCGCAAAAATGTTATTAGCAAATGGCTTTAAAGTCTATGCCACTGCCAGAAGAACCCACTTGATGAAAGATTTGGAGAAATCAGGAGCAGTAGCTATGCCTTGTGATGTCACCAGGGAGGAGGATGTTCAAAACGTGGTAGATACGATCATCAGGGAGAATGGTCGCATTGATGTGCTCTTTGCCAACGCTGGCTTTTGTCTGTTAGGCCCGGTAGAGTTGCAGGATATTGAAGATGTCCGATATCAATTCGATGTCAATGTACTGGGCAATGCCAGAGCTTTTACCGCTGTGCTGCCGCACATGCGGAAACAAAGATCGGGTAGGATCATTATTACCTCTTCCATTGCAGGACATATAGGCTCTGCCGGCATGGCGTGGTACCCATCTACCAAGCACGCACAGCAAGGTGTCGCAGACGGCTTGCGGATGGAGGTGAAGGATTTTGGCATCCACGTATCACTCATTGAGCCCGGCTACATCAATACGGATATCGACAATGCCAGTTTTCCTTACCTGGATAAATGTGAAAAACACCCCAATGCCGAAGCCTACGGAGATCAGATAAAAACGTTCAGGGAAAAATGGGGTAAGGGGGTTGACAATGGCGCTTCCCCTGATACGATTGCCAAAGCCGTGTTACATGCAGCACAAAGCAGTTCTCCAAAAAGAAGATATGCACCTAATGGCGATGCCAAGCTAGGGAAGTTTCTAAAAAAGTGGTTCGGCTATGCGCTGATAGATAGAGTATTACCTGGGCAATCGATAAAATAGGATCGGACAGGGGTTTCATTTTCCAGCGCAAATACAAGTTGCGCAAGTAATTTTCACACAAAACAAATTTTAAATGAAAGAAAAAATCTTAAAATTAATAGATCCCGAGATGACAGAGGGGATGAAGCTACTCCCGCCCCAAATGCTGAATGAACCAGCAAAACAAAACTACCTCTCCTTACGGGAAATGGTCAAACAGATCGAAGCTATTCCCTTCGAAAGTGATACCATCGCGATGGAGGAGAAAGTAGTGCATTCTGAGGGAAGAGACCTTCGCCTGTTCATTTACCGGCCCAAAGATAGGAGTCAGCACTCCGGTATCGGTATTTACTGGATACACGGCGGTGGGAATATAACAGGCACCGCCAGGGAAGACCTGGTCGCAACGCATTTCATCAATCATTTACAGTGTACACTGGTTTCCGTGGAATACAAGCTCGCGCCGGAACACCAGCATCCGGAAGGCATGGAGGATTGCTACGCCGGATTGGTATGGACCGCTCAACACGCCGAAGAACTGGGTATCGACAAAAGCAAAATAGCCATCGGCGGCGGCAGTGCCGGTGGGGGAATGACCGCCCGGACCGTATTGCTGAATCGCGAGCGAAAAGGGGTGGATATCGCCTATCAGATTTTGCAATGCCCGATGTTGGATAATACACATGATACGCCATCGGGGCATATGTCAGGATACTTGGGTTGGGACCGAGAGGACTCTTTTTTTGGCTGGAAAGCCTATCTTGGTAAAGACTACGGGAAGGAAGCTACACCACTACAAAGCCCAGCAAGAGCTACCGATTTAAGTGGTTTGCCGCCAACATTTGTGTACGTGAGTGCCGTGGAGCTCTTCCGCGACGAAGCCATTGCCTACGCACAAAAACTCATGCAAGATGGGGTGCCCACAGAATTATACGTGGCACCCGGCGTACCACACGGTGGGGAAAGCTTTGTGCCGACGGCCAAAATTTCCCAAACCATCAATAACCTGATGGTGGATGCGCTGAAGCGAAAATTCCACCTTGTTTAGGGTAGCATCCGCAGCTGAAAGGAAAATAACATTAAAGTCATAGGTAAGCGCTACGATACTTGCGAAAAAGCATTTGGAATTTATGAAAAACATCGCGTGCATATCAATTGTGCTCCTCCTGTCGTTTTCCGTCGGTGCTGAGGCACAATACTGTACGGCGGATAACCGCTTTACCGAAGAACAATATTTTAGTAACCGCGAAATCATCACAGTCACCGATCTCGTTTACGGCAGTGCCAACGATTATCAGGGTAATCCACAGGATTTACTAATGGATATTCGATATCCCTCCGGAGCTAACGAGACCTTCAGCAAACGCCCCTTTATATTAATGATCCATGGCGGTGGTTTCACCGATAACAGCAAAGAGGGAAAAAGGATAGCAAGTAGATTGATGACACAAAGAGGCTTCGTAACGGCCGCCATAAATTATCGCTTGGGATGGGATGAAAATAATCCAGCGGATGGACTATATGCAGCTGCTTATCGCGCTCAACAAGATGCTTTTGCAGCCTTGAGATTTATTGTAGAACATGCCGACAAGTACGGAATTGATACCAATTGGATATTTATTGAAGGAAGAAGTGCAGGCGCCGCAACAGCTTTAAATTGTGTTTTTGCCGATGAATCAGCGTGGGAATCTACCGTCCCTGGAATTACAGATAAGTGGGGGCCCTTAAACTCTTCTGGCAATGAATTAGAACATAACTTTGATATTAAAGCCGTGCAGAGTGATTGTGGTGCTACTGGTGAAATAGCCATAGAGCCATCCGATATGGTACCGATGATCATGTTTCATGGCGAGTTCGATCATTTAGCACCCATTGATTCTTCAGACGAAGGACTGGCCGGCTCGAGGTTTATTCACGAAAAATTAGTAGACAATGGCGTATGTTCCGAACTTAACGTAGATCCTGAAGGCGGGCATTGTCCCTATCCGCGAGACTATAGAATGAGAAGAACCGCTTGTTTTTTTAAAAGTCTTTTTTGTAATGCTTGTACAAGTAATTATCTCACGGAAGAAATACCTGCCGATTGCTCTACCACCATCGTCGGGTTAAATGAGCCAGGGGCACAAGAGCATTCCCTGCAAATTTATCCGAACCCCGTAACCGATCAGTTCACCATAAGGGAGGCAATGGGTACACAGATTGATATTTTCAGCGCAACCGGCCAACTACAACGAACCATCTATCCAAATAAAACCCTTCTTACCGTAGATATATCCAATTTGCCTGCTGGTTTGTACTTTGTGAGAGCAATGACAACTAGCGGCAACTCGTTTGACGTTCAAAAAATAGTAAAACAGTAAGACGCTATCTATATGGAAAACGATAGTAGAAGCCAACACTGCCTTTGTCGGCAGGCAGGTCTCCTCCTCCTACCCAAAATGGTTTTGGGATGGCTTCCAACAAACCTACGCAAGCATGAATAATGTCTTCCGAATTGAAAGTATAAGTATACTCCATGATGTAATGAAGGAGCCCCCTCCTAAGCATCCCCTGGTCAGCGTAGTAGATTTTTCGAACCTCGATCAAAGCGTCGTATCTTCTGTTGACCAAGTCAAAGTCTCTTCGGCCTTTTATGGCGTCACCCTTAAGCAGCTGGAAAAAGGGAGCATACTATACGGCAGAAATCGCCTGGACTTTCAGGAAGGCAGTTTATTTTTCTCGGCACCTGATCAAATTGGGGCCTTTGAAAACGCACATTTCGACAGATGTACGTACAATTGGGGGCTCTTTTTTCATCCTGATCTAATCCACGGAACCCCTCTGTCCTCAAAAATAAGTGCATATTCCTTTTGGAAATACGATTCCAATGAGGCACTACACTTATCGGAAGACGAAAAACACAGCCTCAGCATGATCGTTGATTCCATCAAAAAAGAAGTTGATCGCCCGATTGACAGGCATACTAAAAATGTGCTGACCTCAGGCATCGAATTGCTGCTGAATCACTGCATCCGTTACTACGACCGTCAATTTGTGACCCGGGAAAAATACAATAAGGCGGTCGTGGATGCGATCCATGAGTACCTTTCTGATTATTTCAGTTCAAGTAGATTACAGGAAGAAGGCCTCCCAACCGTATTGCAATGTGCCGAATACGTAAGCTTGTCTCCCAACTATCTGAGCGACCTGCTTCGAAAGGAAACGGGTAAAAGTACCCAAGACCACATTCACTATCATCTGTTGGGAATGGCTAAGGATCGTTTACTGGGAACGGATGAGTCCATAAAGGAGATTGCCCATTCTTTAGGATTTGAATATCCCCATTACTTTAGTAACCTTTTCAAGAAAAAAACCGGTATTAGTCCGACTGAATACCGGAAACAAAAATAATACGGTTTGGGGGGTAAAGCTACGTCGCTGCCTGGCTTCTTTCCTTAATCGCCGCTCTCAGCTGCAACTCCGGCAACACTACCCGGAATGCCTCTCCGGTTTCCTTGTCTTTCCATACCACGATATATCGAGCGAGGATCTGCTCCAGCCGGTAGCCCTCGTCCAGATAAGCCTGCAGCCGGGCGATGAAGTCCCGGGTCAGTTTGGCATCGGCCAGGGGATTGTTCAGCTCATTTCCCTGGAGCCGGTAATCTTTCACCAAGCGGTGATAGGGCTTGCGGGGAAAAATCAGGGCTGAACGCTATGCGCTGCCGATTACGATCCTTTTTTTGTCGTACCTAGCTTCTCCAAGTCACCACTCCGCCGGAATGCCGCATCGGAGCAGCCGGTAAGCGAGTTTCAATTCCTATCTGGTGCAATTGAAGGAAACGAAGATGTTCCATGTTGTGTAAGCTTACACATCCATGGCGGCCAATCGGAACCGTTTCGCAAAGTCTTTGGTGTGCTGACCGAAGAGGAAATATCGCCTAAGAAAAGTTTCCATTTTCGAAGAATTATCACTTCGTAAGATACTGATTATCTGAAATCTAACAGAAACAATGATCGCCAATTAATCAAACCTGAAAAAGCCTCTCAAGCCATCTTTAGAAGGGGCTTTAGGAATTTCAAACCCGAAAGGATAGCTCCTTTCTTCCGGCTTTTCCCGTAGAATGAGCTCCCGAATAGAATCCAACTTTCCAGCTATTCCTTTTCGCACAAGCTTGGCGCTGACCATTGCCTTTCCAGATACTTTGCCCGTAACCGGAAAAGTAAGAGCAAGATCCTGTTCACGTCCAAGACCATCCTTGATCTGCGGGTTTTCTTGAAACACCCACCGGGCCAGATTGGTACCATCTCCCGTACCATGGACTTGGCAATAATATCTCGAGTACTTCTTCCCCCATTCTAACTCTACGCTTGGGTCAAGTGCGACAGGAAGATCCTTTATCCCCAAAGCACCTTTCCGATTCAGGGTAAATTCAACCGGATTTTGGTCATTAATCACCCTGGGAGCCAGGTCTGTAATCTTTAAGTCAGTCGGGGAACTTAACAGTAGGCGCAGTTGTGCGGAGACAAAACGGGTTCCTGGAGCAGGCTGAAAGCTGCAGGCAAATTTTACCACACCTCCAGGCATTCCGTCCTGATCCAAAGCATCAACGGTGCGCAATACCAACAAAAGTCGACTTCCTTTCAGGTCTTCGTCGGCTATTGCCTCTACTTCACCTGACATTTCTTCATCTGCTAGTGGGTCCGGTGCAAGAGGGGAATCGATCAAAATAAGGTTAGTATTTTTCATAATGTTTGAAGTATAATATCAGTTACCATTTGCCATGCAGCACAAAGGGAGCCCAGTGATAAGGGCTTTGAAACTTAGCCTCCTTTTTTGTTTCTAGAATGGCCTCCCTGAGAGCCATTGCTTTTGCCAAAGGACATTTCCCTCCCTTTAAGGATTGGTAGAACCTGGACATGACCCTGGCAGCCGATCTTTGATTCACTTTCCACAAAGTAGCTAAGACCGACTGAGCTCCAGCGTAAAGGAAGGCAGGAATTAGTCCCATGGGTTCGTCGCCCGGTTCAATAGCATTGGCACCACTTTCACAGGCAGCTAGCGTAACCAACTCAGCCTTTAGTCCGATCAGGTCAAAAACCTGGGAAGCCGTCATTTTGCAATCCGAAAGTTTCAAATAAGAATCCAAGGGTTGCATTCTATTGTGTAGAGCATGTCCTTGGAAATGAAAAATATCAACTTCTTTTACAGCTTCCAGAAAATTCTTCCGATTGACCTCCTTTTGGCGAAGGGGTTTTGAATTGAAAAGCTTCCCTAGCTGAATTACCAGTTCGTCCGCCGATTCCCGATCTGCCGAGGGATCGCCCAAAATCGAAACACTGTCCTTGTTTATTTCTTCTCCACCTCTTGAAATACAATGCCTCAAGATTGAAAGGCCTGAGGCATAAATGATTGGGTTCCGTTCTATCAATGTCGTACCATTCAGATCCAGCGCATGTAATGGCAAGGCATGAATCGGGCCCATTGGGGAAAAAACCAGCAATTCCTCCGGAACAGTCAACTCGACCAAAGGGCGAATTAATTCATCGTATTGCCTTAATATCCCCGGAGTATCCATTAGGCTGGATCGTACGTGGCTGGGATCAAAATCAAAGAATAAACGGTCCTGTAGTTCCTTAAGGCCTATTTGAAGGGGAGAAAGATGAACATCCCCGTTGGAACGCAGTACTGTCAAATATAATCTATCCTTGACGATCGACCAATCAATGCAGGCCCAGGTACGACCGTTTTCCGTTAAGGGGGCCATCATGTCAAGGGCATCTTGTCCTTCCACAGCTTTCCCCAACCTCACATCCAGGTAGGGCTCCAGATGAGGATCAGATGCCATTTTTTGTTGCAACTGATCCCGTTTCTCTTTCAGTTTAACTTTGGCAGTTGGCTCAGCGATCCTAATCCTGGCGTTCAATGCTTGCTCCTCCTCCACGAGTGCCAAGGACTTTGGAAAGCCTTCCAATTCCTTTAATATGCGGGCCGGAGGAAGAGTACTCATACCGAGAATATCGGATAGGTTTCGGGATTTGGCTCGCTGTATCCAGTGCCAGGCATGGATTGGGTCTGGTTTTAATCGAAAAAGGATATCCGATCCAAGTTCATAAATACGGTGGCTGTTGCCAACACTCGCCATTTTTCCTTTCCTTACCGCCAGAACACCCATACCTGCATCAAAGTCCCTCCGGATAGCATCAGCATCAGACTCTGCATGGATAAGTAGTTCCATGGCGGCATCCAGTAGCTGATCCTTGATGTCTTGATCCTGCATTTGAAAGGAAGTATTTGTATACAAAAGAGCCTTCATGTACCTGGCATCCATAGCCTGGGAGCGCATACCGGAGTTCTGGTAATAACCAATGGCATCTTGGAGATGTCTTTCAGAAATTCCGAAGTTGGGTTGAAGTTGCTGATTGGCCCGGTTTAAATGAAGCACGCCTAGCATATATTGACAATTGGCGATTTCCATTCCAAGTCCAGCTTCCTGATACAAGTCCATGGCTGTTTTCCAGGCATGGTATACTCCTTCCCAGTCATCTCGAAGTTGGGTTAGCTGGCCTCTTAATTGTTGGAGATTAGCCAATGATTTGGCCCTTTCGAAGCCTTTTAGTTTGGACGCTTCTTCCTCGGCGGAAATAATCTCCTTTTCGGCTTCGTCCAAGAGAGTATCCCTGCCTTTCAAGGTAGCAGAATATAAATAGCGCTGAATATGTATTTGCGCTATTAATTCTTTCTTACCTACTTTTGCAGAGATATCCTCCCTGGCTTGGTCTTTATTCACCCATTCTTTCAGCATCTTCAAGGCCCTGTCCCAAAAAGTATCATCTCGAAAAGCATTGAGATCGGCAGCATGTTTTAATACTGCATCGGACGCGGAATCCTCAGCCCCTACTTGTTCAAAACCCCGGATAGCCCGTCCACCATACTCCAAAGCATTCGCAGCATTGTTTAAAAAGGAGTGGGCCGATGCCAACATTTGTTCATACATCGCATGGGTAAACCTGGGTAACTCCTCTGACAAAGCCGCTTCACAGAGTTCAATGGCATCCCCGTGCCGAAATTGCCTCATCAACAGATCCACCCGGCCGAACCGGAAGTTGTCCTGAACCATTCCCATTCCTACTTCTTCAGAAAGGCTTAATAAACGATCCCTGTACTTTTTCGAGGAAGATAAGGCCCCGGTTTGAAGGGCATATTGAGAAAGGTCCATCAGGGTATTGATCACCCCTCGATAGTATCCAGCATTTTGAAAACCATCCAAACAGGATTTCCATTCTTCTGGAGGGGTTCCTTCGTAATCAAGGTTCAGCCGGGTTCTGATTCTTTCGGCCTCTAGGGTACCATACCCGTGAGAAATGTCCAGGTATATTGCATTCGCCTTATCCAAAACTTGAGCGATCTCCCTCCTGTCAATATGAGCATCGATCATTTTTGCAGCCTTGATCAAAAGGAACTCCGCTAAGGCGTCAAGCCTGTACCAGGCCTGGGCTTTATCTGAAAATGAAACCTGGATCTTTGTAAGGGTTGCTAATTCAGACCGGCTGGCATAGGTCAACCAGGTAGATAGGGCTTCATCAAACTTCCCAAGTTGCTCCAATTCCATGGCTATTTCTGGAAGATCAAGGTAGGTCTGATGAGAAATGTATTGAGGGATTTCAAAGTAAGTAGTCCCAATAAAAAAGATCCTGGTTTGTATGCGACGAGCTTCCACCAGATATTCTGGTGCTACCTCTGCTTTGGTGGCATTTGTTAGGGCAGTCTCAGCCCGCCTTAAAGCCTCGTTTATTTTGAGGTCTTTAAAGATTCCGAGGCTGGCCGATTCCAATTCCTGCAGGAGAAGGTCTCCCGGAGAGCACTGGTTGACATCAGTAGCCGCCAGGGCCTGTTCTGACGCCATAATATCTCCCTGACGAAGAAAGCATCGAGTAATGGCCAAGGCTGCTTTTGGGTGTTTCCTTATTGTAGGTGCTAGATTTTCGATATAATCCTTGAAATCATTGAATAGTCCCAAGGATGAATAAGAAGAGATCTTATTAATGGCCTCATGTATTCCTGGTTTTTTATTCTTCATAAAAGCATGGAAGTTTTTATTTACATAATGCAATTAAATTGGTAGCGACTAGAAGTTGATAGGCTAAAAAAGGGTAACTATTTACCCCCCTCAATACTGAGGGGAAATTATTAACTTGGGTCAAAAC